>NZ_JAFEUX010000005.1:0-376539 GCF_016901055.1 Alteribacter salitolerans
TTCTCAATTTCATGATTTGTCCAGTGACGATAGCGAAGAGGTCACACCCGTTCCCATGCCGAACACGGAAGTTAAGCTCTTCAGCGCCGATGGTAGTTGGGGGCTCTCCCCCTGTGAGAGTAGGACGTCGCTGGGCAAGTACTAATAAAGGGGCCTTAGCTCAGCTGGGAGAGCGCCTGCTTTGCACGCAGGAGGTCAGCGGTTCGATCCCGCTAGGCTCCACCATTAACTTTATATGCTTTAATTATTTGGCGGTGTAGCTCAGCTGGCTAGAGCGTACGGTTCATACCCGTGAGGTCGGGGGTTCGATCCCCTCCGCCGCTACCAAATAATCTTTTGCGGAGGAATACCCAAGTCCGGCTGAAGGGATCGGTCTTGAAAACCGACAGGGGCTTCACGGCCCGCGGGGGTTCGAATCCCTCTTCCTCCGCCATAATCTGGTCCCGTGGTGTAGCGGTTAACATGCCTGCCTGTCACGCAGGAGATCGCCGGTTCGATCCCGGTCGGGACCGCCATTTTATTTACGTTGACGAAGAGATTCGCAGCTTATCGATATTACACCCTTTACTTGACGAGAAGCAAGAAGGTCAAGTAAACAAGGGAGATGACGTTCGAGCGTACTGATGTACGTGAGAAAAGGAGTCGAGTGCAGTTGACGAAGAGATTCGCAGCTTATCGGCAAGTAAACATGGAGGGGTAGCGAAGTGGCTAAACGCGGCGGACTGTAAATCCGCTCCCTCAGGGTTCGGCGGTTCGAATCCGTCCCCCTCCACCATGTTTAGGGGTATAGTTTAACGGTAAAACGAAGGTCTCCAAAACCTTTGATGTGGGTTCGATTCCTGCTACCCCTGCCAATTTCATTTACTGTGGCGGTCATGGCGAAGCTGGTTAACGCACCGGATTGTGGTTCCGGCATGCATGGGTTCGAATCCCATTGATCGCCCCATTATTTTAATTACAACTTAGGGCTATAGCCAAGCGGTAAGGCAACGGATTTTGATTCCGTCATGCGCAGGTTCGAATCCTGCTAGCCCTGCCATTTTTTATTTGCGGGAGTAGTTCAGTGGTAGAACACCACCTTGCCAAGGTGGGGGTCGCGAGTTCGAATCTCGTCTTCCGCTCCACGCGCCCGTAGCTCAATTGGATAGAGCGTCTGACTACGGATCAGAAGGTTAGGGGTTCGACTCCTCTCGGGCGCGCCATCTTAATTTAATATTGAAGAATAACACACGCGGGTGTAGTTTAGTGGTAAAACCTCAGCCTTCCAAGCTGATGATGTGAGTTCGATTCTCATCACCCGCTCCATTGCTATGCTTAAAACGACATACCTTCAATAACTTGGGCCTGTAGCTCAGCTGGTTAGAGCGCACGCCTGATAAGCGTGAGGTCGGTGGTTCGAGTCCACTCAGGCCCACCATTCTGCTTTAGTTCCACAGTAGTTTGCCTATTCTGCTTGTAGAACCATTGGAGGAGTACCCAAGTGACTGAAGGTGCGGGCCTGCTAAGGGTTTAGGTCGTGTAGCTGCGAGAGGGTCCAAATCTTCCCTTCTCCGCCATTAATTTTTTATGGCCCGTTGGTCAAGTGGTTAAGACACCGCCCTTTCACGGCGGTAACACGGGTTCGAATCCCGTACGGGTCACCATCTTAATTAACCAGAATATCGCAGCTTAGGGATATTAAAATAGGAGCCATTAGCTCAGTTGGTAGAGCATCTGACTTTTAATCAGAGGGTCGAAGGTTCGAGTCCTTCATGGCTCACCATTTATACATAGTTTAACAAGGTGCTTACAGGCAGCCTTGTTTTTTTATGTCCTTTTTTATCCGAAAGCAGAAAGTATGATCCGAGGACCTTACAGTTATAAGACCTCGCTGTAGTAGATTCTTCCTTTTCCAATTGCGACTGCTTCGACATGCAGATTCGAAGCTTTGCTGGCAAAGAAAGAAGCACAAGCGCAGGATTGCCGGCACCGTGGTGGAAAGCTGAAGGTACGCTGGCTTCATTTATAATTACCAAGTCTTAAAGATAATTCAAATAGCAGCAATATAGACAAACGAGCTTATTACTCCTAAACAGACATCTTCACCTCCAATTATTTCATACAACAGGAATTTAAGTAAGAAACTGGAGCATGCTTTAGCAGCCACTTAATATAAATTTTAAAAAATTTCACGAATTTATGAAAGCGCTGTGATCCGGTCAAGCTAAAGGAATAGAGCAGATTTTTCACTGTTATTATAGGAAAAAAGATTTATTAATCTGAGCAAATGCCTTGTACGAAAGGGTTTTCACATGTTTTAATGAGAAACATTGATGAATGAGACTCGCCTGTATATACAGGAATTTAAATCTTAGAACCTATTGGAGTGATTTAATCATGGCAATTCAACAAGATAATAAAACTTATTCATTTTTACTAAATAACGAGTGGAGAGAAAGTGAATCAGGCAAAACAATTGAGATTCAATCTCCAGATGATAAAAGTGTGGTAGGGCATGTTCCTTCCATGACTCAGGCAGAAACAGATGAAGCCGCAAGAGCAAGTAAAGCGGCTCAGGCTGAGTGGGCTGACACTCCTCTTGACGAGCGTGTTGCTCTGCTTCATCGCTGGGCTGATGAACTTGAGAAAATGGAAGATGAAATTGGTGACATCATTCAGCGTGAAGTTGGAAAAGGCTTATCTTCAGCTAAAGCTGAAGTAACAAGAACATCTGAATTAATCCGCTACACAGCTGAACAGGGCCTTCGTGTAAAAGGCGAATATATGACAGGGGACGGATTCCCCGGAGGCGGTAAGAACAAAAAAGCAATGGTCCAAAAAGTCCCGCATGGTGTCGTACTCGCTATTTCTCCTTTTAACTATCCGGTAAACCTGGCTGCGGCAAAAATTGCACCGGCTCTGGTAACAGGAAACGCCGTTCTCTTTAAACCGGCTACCCAGGGAGCAATCAGTGGTATTAAAATGATTGAAGCTCTTGTAAAAGCAGGTCTTCCAAAAGGCGTATTAAACGTTGTTACAGGACGTGGTTCTGTTATCGGTGATTTCATCGTGACGCACCCTGATGTGGATATGATCAGCTTCACAGGGGGTACAAAGACAGGTAAACACATTGCAAAAGAAGCTTCCATGATTCCTGTGGTTCTGGAGCTTGGCGGTAAGGACCCTGCGATTGTACTTGAGGATGCAGACCTTGATAAAGCAGCCGGTGAAATCGTTGGCGGAGCATTCAGCTACTCCGGCCAGCGTTGTACAGCGATCAAGCGTGTTCTTGTGATGGACAGTGTCGCTGATGATCTTATTGGGAAGCTGAAAGAAAAGATTGAAGGACTGAAGGTAGGAAAAGCATCTGAAGGTGCAGGTGTTGTACCAATGATCAACGATAAGTCAGCAGACTATGTAGAAGCCCTGATCGAAGATGCGAAGGAAAAAGGTGCCAAGGTGGTTACAACTGGTGAGCGTCAGGATAACCTCCTGCACCCTACACTTCTTGATAACGTTACTGAGAACATGCGTGTAGCATGGGAAGAGCAATTCGGACCTGTCCTTCCTGTCATTCGCATCAACAGCGCATATCAAGCGATTGACCTGGAACGACGTAACGACTATGGTCTTCAGGCAAGTATCTTTACAAAGAACATGGACGATGCATTTAAGATTGCGGACAAACTGGAAGTAGGTACTGTTCAGTTGAATGGCAAAACATCCCGTGGTCCCGACCACTTCCCATTCCTGGGGGTAAAAAACTCCGGACAAGGTGTACAGGGAATTGGCCGCAGCATTGATTCTATGCTCCGTGACAAAGTTACAGTCATTAACCTCTAATTATGTAAATGGGTATATGAAATCCCCTGCCTGACCGGCGGGGGATTATTTTGTACTTAGTAAGTAGTCACATAAAACCATTTCTGCAGCCGGAATACAAGAGGTTTCCAAAAGAAAGGTCATCTTCATATTCATCGAGAAGGTGTGTATACAGACCGTCTTCGTTGTTCCAAATTATTTCGAAATACAGGTTTACATCCTCTGCAATAGCTGTCTGATTGGACGCTGTAATTTTTATACTGGCATCAAGGTTAAAGTCATCGAGGTTTCTCCGGGTAAAGTTAGAAGAGCCTCCAATTATAACTGATTCATTTTCCTTTTGGAGCAGCATCATTTTTTTGTATGGTACTGTTCTTTATCAATATTAAACCAGCGAATATCAATAGCACCACCGGATTGTTCGTAAATCTCCCGGGCAGAGGGACGATTGGGGAGGCCGTGTGTTTCCTGTGAAAAGGAATAACTGTTGGGATCAAGAACAATCCGGATATCAGTCCCCCTTGAGGAAGCATCCAGGAGGGCGTCAACGATAGAATCCTTTGCAAGGTAGTAAGCTCCTATATAGATCCGGTCGTCCCTCTCAGCTGATTCTGTTACTTTAATGAGGTGATCTTTAACTTTGCTTTCAGTCAGGTGCTGAGCCTTAAGTTGTTGCTCTCCTGATCCTTCAATTTCTTCTGCACGATCTTCATAGAGAAAGTCCTCCGCGGATGGAAAGGGAAGATTTGCGTCTGAGGAAAAAGAAGCAACGCTTTTTTCAGAAGACCAGATATCTTCAACAACCGGTCCGGTAACGCGAAAGCCGATGTTACTGTATAAGGCACTCCCATCGTGAGGATTGGCCGATGTGATAAACCCCTCTTTTTCAGACACAACGACTTTTCTGTGATTTGCTTTCAGGTTAAGTAATTTTAAATAAGAACGGGTTGTCAAAGAGGGAGCATCATCACTGAGAGGGTGAGAGATCCAGCCGTTATTTCCCCGGCCGAACCACTGAAAAAAAGTCCTGTAAAAGCTGGAGTAAATCGGCTTTCCATCTCGCAGGGGCGTGAGATTGCTTACGACAGTATGTATTCTTGCGTTTTCAAGTTGCTCAAGATGAATCGAGTCGTGAGAGCCGTAGCCTGTATTGAACTCGTCAGTAATGAAAATGACTTCAATGGAAGGATCGGCTTCTTTTTTTGCCACCAGGGCTTCTGTAATACGCCCGCTTACCCGGGGCATATCGTGGTCTCTGTCATGGTAGGCGTTAAACAGGAACATATCCAGAAGCAAATGGCTTTCTGCTCTGTCGATGACTTCAATAATCTCATCGTAAATAGATTGATCGTAAACCCATTCACCGTCTTCATTCTGGTAGGTGAGGTCATAGTAAAACTGTGCATCAGCAATCGTATGCTCTTCACCTTCAAAACTCACACCTTCAGGGAGCGGTTTAAATAAACCGTAAAAAGCAACGGTTGTAAGGGTGATGATAAGAAAGAGCAGAAGGAAATAAAACAGGTTTCGTTTATCTTTCAGTATTGAGTTCATACAACGATTCTCCTTTGGTGCAACTACTCTAAAGGTACCCTTTCTCTGTATGAAAAAACGACTCTCATTAAGAGAGCCGTTTCACGTTTATCACTTTAGAATCCGCCGAACAAATCTTCTTCGGAGATTTCCTCTGCATTTTCAATAACCTCTCCAGGTACTTCCAGATCATCAATTCCGTTAAAGTTAGTAAAAAGGATGTGAATGTTCTGCTTCAAATCAAGCTCAAACATTCCGTCATCAACAGTAGTGTCCATATAAATATTCGCTTCTGTGTTGTAGAACGTTTCACGGTCAATAAACAATTCATACTCAAGTTCGTGAACGTCCATGCTGTCCAGAGCATCACCATACATTTCACTCATACCGTCGCCTGTAATGGATGAAATCTGTTCTTTCAGGGCGTCCGTATCAAGGCCGTCCCCTTTCAATGTCACGATATAGTGATCTTCCTCTGTTTCCACAGTCAGTTCTTCGATGTTGTCTTTAAATGGCTGCAGCTGTTCTTCAGGACTCATCTGAACATCTGATAGTGCCATCATTTCCTCCATAAAAGAGTCGGGAAGTTTAAACCAGCCTCCTGCATTTGGGTCTTCCATGAAAAAGCCGTGTTCTTCCGAGAAGTACGTATCATAGTTCATGGAAATGCCCATCATATCCATTGTCGTTGTCTGGAACATTGTTAATGGTTCCATAAGAACATCAATCTCTGATTCCATATCCATTTCCTGAGTATCTCCGTCCGCACTCATTTCCTGCGTACTTTTCATACTCATAGAGTAGCTGGTGAGCTCTTCCATGGCTTCTTCTGACTTGAGCAGGATTTCTTCGGCTGTTAATCCGTCATCACTCTCAGCTGAACAAGCTGCGGTGAGGATGATTACACCGGATAGGCAGCTTGCCAATAATACTTTCTTCATATCGCGTTACCCCCAAAAAAGTTGTATTGTATCTGGACTATTATTCCATACGTTCCGGGGGGAGGAAAGTTTCGGAAGAAGTGCTTTTTCTTACATTAAATCATGGAATCGGGACTAAAGTTTCGTATTGCATCTTTATTCCTCTTCTAATTCGTAACGTTTGATACCCATCAGCCTTTCTTTGGTCCAATAGTGGCTGAACCGTGGATCGACAATGGAAACCCCGTCATCTTCTCTTACAACAATCAGCTGCGTATTGCCGATGTAGATGGCAGGAAGGGGATTGTTATTATCTGAGCGGAAAAAGAATACATCACCTGGTTGTTCATCACCGTGTTTCACAGTTTCTCCATACTGCCACTGCTTTTTCAGGGAACGGGGAAAATTTCGATCATACCTGTGATAAAGGTAATGAAGAAACCCGCTGCGGTTAAACCCTTTCTCAGGGGAACTGCCCTTTCGATGATAAGGGACGTTAAGGAGCCCGTATGCCTTATCGACAATCGGATGATTGCGGTTAACCTGAAGCCTGTCAAACCTCTTTACACCTGTAAAGTGGCGCATCCAGGAATCACCCAGATATGAGATCGTTGTTTCTCCTTCTTCACCACTGGCATGAATAAAAAAACGTTCGCCTAAATAGATTCCCGTATGAGATATTCCTTTCTGCCAGGTTCCGGAAAAATAGATGACATCACCCGGTTTTGCCTTTTCCAAAGGAATGGTTTCTCCAACTTCAAACTGGTGATAGGTGATGCGTGGCAGGTGAATATTCATCACTTCAAAAGCGTGCTGAACAAGAAATGAGCAGTCAAAGGCAGCGAGAGTATCCCCGGTAAGTCTGTAGGGTCGATGTAAAAGAGAGATAGCTTCTGTTATGGCAGGGTGACTGTGTTTTAAATGGGTTGCAGGTGTAAGCATCTTTTTTTCCTTATCTGTCAGACGCCTGCCTTCAATAAAGCGTTTTTTCCAGTAAGCATCCTGTGAAAGGTTACGAATGGCAACGCCGTCTTTTGTAGCTGTAACAAAATCATGATTAGAAAGGTAAATACCTGTGAGTGTGCTTTTGTTCCCTTTAAAGAACAAGAGATCTCCTTCCTTAAGTACGGATTTCTTCACTTTTTTTCCGAGTTCCTGCTGAAGCCGGGCATGGCGGGACAGGAGTACTCCCTCAATCTGTTCGTACATGTACTGGGTCAGTGTGGCTGTGGAAAATCCCTGTTCAGGCGACTTTCCCCTCCCGTTATAAGGTGTACCGCCGAGGTCTTTCCCTAACTGGTCAAAGGAAACCGTGGTCTCTTCCAGGCCAGTAAGTTCAGGCAGTGAAACACTGACAGACTGAGTAGCATTGTCGAAGGAATCTGTTGTTCTAACCACGGAAAACTCTGAATAAAGGTGCAGCAGAAAACCTGTTGTCAGGATGATTAAAAATATGATTACGTTTTTGCTCATTGTCGTTCCAACTCACTTTTTCTCCGGCTTTATTGTCAGTGTATCAATGTGCAGGGAAATCCATACACATTTACTGTGAGGTTGATTTGAAACTTTCATGGATTATGTTTCGTAAACAAGTAGAGTAGACAAAATGGAACGAAGGGGGCAATTTATTATGGAATCCATTAACTGGACACTTGTGACACCGATACTTGTCATTCAGCTTATTTTAATGACTGCAGCATTAATCGATTGTATAAAAAAGGATAAGGTTAACGGACCCAAATGGCTTTGGGTTCTTGTTATTATTTTCGCTAATATGATCGGTCCTGTCCTCTACTTTATTTTCGGAAGGAAACCTAACGAATGAGTGTGATGAGTACAGAGCAATTAACGAAGTCCTTCGGCGGGGTGAAGGCAGTAAAGGAACTCGATATTATAATTCGGGAGGGAGCCTGTACAGCCTTGCTTGGCCCGAATGGGGCAGGGAAGACGACGACTCTTAACATGCTGGCAGGCTTAAGCAAGCCAACCTCAGGGAAGGTGAGGTTTCTGGGGAAAGACGGAGGAGATCACCGGGGGCATATTGGATACTTGCCTCAGTACCCGACATTTTACGGTTGGATGAGCGGGATTGAGTATGTGAGCTATCTGGGGGAACTGTCGGGCTTGCCGAAAAAAGATGCGGTTCGTAAAGGGGAGGAGCTTCTTTCCCTTGTGGGACTTGAAAAAGATATGAAGAAAAAGACTGCCGGTTATTCCGGCGGGATGAAACAGCGGCTCGGTATAGCACAGGCGTTGATTCATGATCCGAAACTGGTTATTCTTGACGAGCCTGTGTCGGCACTTGACCCCCACGGCAGGAGGGAAGTCCTTGAACTTATGAGGGAAATGAAGAAAAAAACGACCATTTTGTTTTCGACGCATGTTCTTCATGATGCTGAAGAGATAAGTGATGACATTTATATCATGAAAGAAGGGAAAGTGATCGCTGAAGGAAGTCTTGTGGAGCTTCAGAAAAAATATCAGCAGCCGGCCGTACATATTGAAACCGAGAAAAACCTGAACGAATGGAGCGAAAATCTTCTTACGGCGGAGTGGATAAGAAATGCAGAAATCAAAGAGAAGGCGGTTACATTAACGGTGAGTGATTTACATCAGGCAAGAGTTGCAATCCTTAATGACCCTGCGTTTCATCTTCTGCAGCCTGTCCGTTTTGAAATTGTAAAAACAAGTCTGGAGGATTTGTTTATGCAGGTGACGAAATCATGAGGCAGTGGACGGTTTTATACAAAAAAGAGCTGAAAGAGCAGTGGCGCAGCTTTAAGTGGCTGTGGGTCCCCCTTGTGTTTATGCTCCTTGGCATGATGCAGCCTGTCACGGCTTTCTATCTGCCGGAGATCATGGAGCAGTTTGGCGGGCTTCCTGAAGGAGCGGTTTTTGATATTCCGTTACCCGGAGGGGGGCAGGTGATTGCAGAAACTCTCGGTCAGTTTAGTCAGATTGGTACGTTAATCCTCGTTCTGGCCTTTATGGGGACCATTGTAAATGAGCGTGTGCAGGGGACGTGGGTTATGGTCCTCGTGAAGCCTGTTTCCTATGCTAACTTTATTACTGCAAAATGGGCCGGTGTTGCGACAATTGTAACAGTATCTTACGTGCTGGGTCTGGCTGCGGGCATTTATTATACCGTTCTGCTTATAGAATCAGTACCCGTTGGTCCGGTTATAAGTGGTGCACTCATTTTTCTGCTCTGGCTTTTGTTTCTTATTACGCTGTTACTGTTATTCAGCAGTCTTTTTAAATCGAGCGCGGCTGTGGCTTTTTTAACCCTCGGTATCGCGATCGTACTTTCCCTGATAAGCGGGGTGTTACCTGAATTTATGGAATGGTCTCCCGGTATGCTTACCTCACACAGTTATGAATGGTTGATCACGGGAGAACCACGTGACGGGCTCTGGCTTCCCGTCACGGTAACCGCAGTTCTCATTGCATGTATGATCTCGCTGAGTGTGTACAGTGTAAAACGTAAGGAAGTCATATCATCGTAAGGACGTGATCGAATGGGAAAAAAACAAGCTGTGCTCGACCGGATTGAAGATGGTCAGTGGGCAGTGCTTCTTGTTGGCGAAGAAGAAAAGGAAGTAATCCTGCCAATACAGAAAGTGCCTCCTAAAAGTAAGGAAGGGGACTGGTTCATTGTCACCTTCGTCGAAGACACCGTATCGAGTGTGGTACTCGATGAGGAAAAAACAACATCGATGCAAAGTTCCATTCAATCCAAGCTCCAGCAGCTGAAAAAGAAAAAACAAAGCCGTTATAAGAATGAAAAGTAATACAAATGTATAGCAAGTCCCCCTTTGTCCTCTTGCGGCAGAGGGGGACTTTTTCACTTTAAACCGGTGGGGGACTGTCCCCCGAACAATTGTGTAAATCGGTTTTTTGGGGAGGGGGGTTTGTCACCCGAATAAGTCTGTTTTTGTCACATATATATGAAAGCATAGTCGCTGCCTCTGCCTATACGTGAATCGATGTACAAAGGCCGGGCCCCTGTTAAATATTCAACCATGAACAGGCACATATATGCTTTCATTTTCATGTCAGAAAGGGTGAAAAAACCATTGCACATCCTCGTATGCATTAAGCAGGTACCGGATACGAAGATCATTAAAGTAAACCCGAAAACGAATACTCTCGACCGCTCCAGTGCACCGGCGATTTTAAATCCATATGATGCCCACGCTGTAGAAGAAGCAGTGAGACTGAGAGAAGTACACGGTGGAAAAGTAACCGTTCTTTCCATGGGGCCGCCCCAGGCCAAAAACGCCATACGAAAATGTGTGGAAATCGGCGCAGATGAAGGAATCCTTATCTCTGACAGGCGTTTTGCCGGAGCAGATACCCTTGCTACGAGCTACGCTCTTTACAAAGCCATTGAGAGAATCCAAAAGCTTGAAGGAGTCGACCTTATTTTATGCGGAAAGCACGCTATTGACGGTGATACGGGACAAACCGGGCCCGGTATTGCCAGAAGACTTGGGATTCCACCTCTTACATGCGTAAACAAAGTAGCGGAGGTAAATCGAAAAGAACAGCGCATTCAGGTTCATCGAAAAGTAGAAGAAGGATACGAGCTTATTGAATCAGCCCTTCCATGTCTTTTAACAGTAGAAAAAGAAATCAACGAGGTAAGCTACTCTCCTCTTCCTAACATGATCCGGGCTGCCCGCTATGAGCCTTCGATCTGGACAGTGGACGACTTAGAGGATGTAGACATTAAACAGCTCGGCCTGAAAGGATCACCGACAATTGTAGGGAAAATGTGGCCTCCGGAAAAAAGTAAAGGTGCAAAACTCTTTGAAGGTGAGGCCGGACAGCAAGTAAAAGACGTGATGGATGTAATGTTGAAAGAGCGTGAACTGTTTGCAGGGAAAGGCGGCGATTGAAGGCATGAAAGTTAATATTGATGACTACCGCGGAGTGTGGGTGTACATTGAGCAAAAAGAAGGACAGCTTCTTGATGTCGGTCTTGAGCTCCTGGCAGCGGGAAGGGACCTTGCGGATAAACTTGAAGTGGATTTATGCGGTGTGCTGCTTGGTGAAGGGGTTACCTCACTGACGAAGGACGTTTTTGAAGCGGGTGCTGATAAAGTCTACCTCATCGATGACACTGTGCTTCACTATTACCGGACAGAAACGTACATGACAGCAGTCGGTGACCTGGTGCGGAAATATAAGCCGGAGATCTTTCTGTACGGCGCGACTTCCAACGGGAAGGATCTGGCCAGTGCTGTAGCTACAGATGTCCTCTGCGGTCTTACTGCAGATACGACGCTGATGGATGTAGATGTGGAAAAGCGTCTGTTCGAAGCAAGCCGCCCTGCATTTGGAGGGAACATTATGGCGACCATCCTCTGTAAAAAGCACAGGCCCCAGATGGCTACTGTAAGACCGAAAGTAATCAAACGCCTCCCGCTTCAGGCTGGAAGGACCGGAGAAGTCATTGAAGAAACAATCAATGTGAAAGAAGAAGATCTCCAGACTAAGGTGCTCAAAATTGTGAAGGATGCAAAAAAAGCAGTGAACCTGGAAGAGGCGAGCGTTATAGTGGCTGCCGGGAAAGGCATAAAGGATGAAAAAGGATTTGCCATGGTCCGGGAACTGGCTGAAACGTTAAATGCCTCACTAGGAGCCAGCCGGGATGTAGTTGAAGCAGGTATTTGCGGTCATGATCACCAGGTTGGGCAGACAGGGGTGACGGTTACTCCGAAAGTATATATCGCCATAGGCATATCCGGGGCTATCCAGCACCTTGTGGGGATGCAAAACTCGGAACTGATCATAGCCATAAACAACGACAGGGAAGCTCCCATTTTCCAGGCAGCCCACTACGGCCTCGTGGCGGATGCCTTCACCGTTGTTCCCATGCTTACAACCGCCTTTAAGGAAGCACTGTCTCATAGTGAAACCGAGGAAGGGGTGACTTCTCGTGGCTGATAAATTCGATGTGATTGTTGTAGGAGCAGGTCCTGCCGGAACGAGCTGTGCGTACACAGCGGCAAAAGCCGGTCTTAATGTGCTCCTTATTGAAAGGGGAGAATACCCGGGATCAAAGAACGTGATGGGCGGGATTCTCTACCGGAAGCAGATGGAAGAGATTATTCCTGAATTTTGGAAAGAAGCCCCGCTGGAGCGCCCGGTCGTCGAGCAGCGGTTCTGGTTTTTGGATAAAGAATCGATGGTGACGACGAGCTATAAAGGACTTGAATGGGGAAAAGAACCGTTTAATAACTTCACGGTTCTCCGGGCTAAATTTGACCGCTGGTTTGCCGCTAAAGCGGTTGAGCAGGGAGCCCTTCTTATCAATGAAACTGTCGTCACGGAGTGTATTGTGGAAGACAACCGGGTTGTCGGTGTCAGAACTGACCGGCCCGCCGGAGAGGTATATGCAGACGTCGTTGTTTTAGCTGACGGGGTGAACTCTCTTCTCGGAAAAAGCATCGGTTTTCATAAAGAATGGAAGCCGGATGAAGTCGCACTTACTGTAATGGAAGTCTTGAATCTGCCGAAGAAAACAATCAATGAACGGTTCAATGTAGCTGACGATCAGGGTGTGAGCGTGGAGATTTTCGGGGATTCCACTCAGGGACTGCTTGGAACGGCGTTTCTTTACACGAATAAAGACAGTCTGAACATTGGCGTGGGCACGACGTTATCCGGCATGATCAAGAAAAAACTCAAGCCGTATCACCTCCTCGAGTATGTAAAGGGACATCCGATGATCCGTCCCTATATTGAAGGGGGAGAGACATCGGAATATCTTGCCCACCTCATTCCTGAAGGAGGCTACAAATCGGTTCCCCGTCTGGTAGGCAACGGTGTCATGATTGTCGGTGACGCAGCCCAGTTTGTGAACGCCATTCACAGGGAAGGCTCAAACATGGCAATGAGCTCAGGGAAGATGGCCGCTGAAGCCATCGTTAGGGCAAAAGAACTGGATGACTTTACAGAGCGCACACTGGACTCTTATCGAAAAGAGCTGTACAACAGTTTCATTGGAAAAGATCTGAAAAAATATAAAGATGTCACCCATACCTTTGAAGAACATCCACAGTATTTTACCGACTACATTCCAATGATGAATAAGGCAGCCAATTCCTTCTTCACCGTGGACGGAAGTCCGAAAAAAGAAAAGCAGAGCAGGATCATTAAAAGTATTACCGAAGGGAAAGGAAAAATCGCCGTCGCCAAGGATTTATACCGAGCATGGAAGGTGATGAAATAATGGCTAAAACGATTGAAGAGAAACAGTACCTTGTCCGTTTCCGCTGTGACACAAAGTCACATCTTGAGGTAAAGGACGAAAATGTGTGTCTTACATCGTGCCCGGATAAAGATTGTACGATTTTTTGCCCGGCAGATGTCTATAAGTGGGAAGGAGACCGGATGCACGTGGGCTATGAAGGTTGCCACGAATGCGGCAGCTGCAGGATCGGGTGTCCTGCTGACAATATTAAGTGGGAATACCCGAAAGGCGGGCACGGTATTGTCTTCAGGCTGGCGTGAGGATAGTAATCGGACCTGGTTAGGCTGGGTGTTTATAGTGAAATTTGTCGAATGACCGATATCCGGCCGGATTAGACGGATAAAACCTTTAATTAGACCGGTCAAAAGGTTGAAATGGACCGATAAAAGCTCAAAGAAGAGGATGTTCGAATTATCGAACATCCTTTTTCTTATCTCTCCAATAATACTTAATTGCTTCAAGATCGATCTTATCTGATGGGGTGGTATCGGCTTGGAGCACATGCTCCATTAGGTCGAGGGCTTCACGGTTATCCTCTTCATGATTGGATGCGGTACAGTCTGAAGGGAGATAGAGCTTATAGCCCCGCATGTAGGCGTCATTCGCTGTGAAATGCACGCACATGTTTCCTGCTACCCCTGTAATGATGAGGGATTTGACGTTCAGGTATTCAAGGAGAAGATCCAGTGGAGTGTTGAAAAAAGCTGAAAACTGGGGCTTTAAAACGAAATAATCGTCATCTTCAGGCTCAAGAAGCTTCGTAATTTCATGACCCCGTACGTCTTCCTGAATGCAATGGTCCACAAGGGCCTGAAAATCAGACTGCCAGCGCCCGTAATTATCATTTATATACAGTACGGGTATGTTGAGTTCTTTTGCCTGTTTTTTCAGACGGGCAATCTTCTCGGCCATAGGTTTTGCATAGCGGATCAGCTTTTCCCCGTCTGCAAATTCAAAGTCATTGATCACATCAACCAGTAACAGGGCGACATGCTGATATTCTGTTACATGAGGATTATTGTTTGGAGTTGCCATAGTAACGACGCCTCTCTTTCTGTTAAAATAGACGATATGCAAAAGGGTTGGAGCAATGGAGAAGAACGGTACTTACTTTTCCCATAAATGGGTTTGATAAAACATAGTCGTCGAAAGGAGTCAGTCAATTGGATAAGGAAATGGAACTGCTTCGTCTGCTTGAAAAAGACGGGCGTATGCCGGTAAAAACAATTGCTAAAATGCTTGATGTTTCTGAAGAGGAAATTGAGGATATGATGAGGGACCTTGAAAAACGCAAGGTGATCCTTGGTTACTCCGGGATTGTTGACTGGACAAAGGTGGACAGCCCTGAAGGGATTACAGCGATGATTGATGTAAAAGTACAGCCGAAAAGAGGTGTCGGCTTTGATGAAGTAGCTGAGCGTATCTACCGTTTTAAGGAGGTAAAAGCTCTTTATCTCATGTCAGGTACGTATGACTTAAGTGTCGTCATTGAAGGGAGAACGATGTCCGAAGTGGGTCAGTTTGTATCTGAAAAGCTGTCTACACTGGAATCTGTTCTTTCAACCACCACACACTTCCAGCTGAAAAAATACAAGCATGACGGTGTTGTTTTTGAAGATGGAGACGAAGATCACCGCATCGTGGTATCGCCATGACCAATCACTATTTGTCCGAAGCCGTTGAACGTATACAACCGTCGGGAATCCGGAAGTTTTTCGATCTGGCCTCTTCTATGGACAACATTATTTCTCTCGGGGTCGGGGAGCCTGATTATGCTACTCCGTGGAATATTCGTGAAGCAAGCATAGCCTCATTAGAGCGGGGTATGACTTCCTACACGGCCAATGCCGGGATACTGGAGCTGCGAGAGGAAATCAGCCGTTACTTAAACCGGGAATTTCATACTCTTTATGATCCTGAAAATGAAGTCATAGTTACAGCCGGGGCAAGTGAAGCCATTGATCTTGCTATGCGCTCCACAGTAAACCCCGGTGATGAGGTGCTCGTAGTGGAACCGAGCTTCGTATCGTATGCGCCTCTCGTTTCGTTAATCGGAGGCGTGCCGGTTTCTGTACCCACGTCGATTGAAAATGGCTTCAAGGTTACGGCAGACCAGATTGCAGAGCGGGTAACGGATCGCACACGTGGTATCCTGTTATGCTTTCCTAACAACCCTACAGGAACGGTGATGACCAAAGAAGAGCTCGAACAGGTGGCCACTGTTATTGAGAAGCACGATCTGATTGTTTACTCTGACGAGATTTATGCAGAGATGACATACGACGGCCGGCATGTCAGTGTTCCTGCCCTTAAAGGAATGAGGGAGCGAACCGTATTAATCAGCGGGTTTTCAAAAGCCTTTGCCATGACCGGCTGGCGTCTTGGGTACGTCTGTGCGCCGGCTCCAATTGCAGCAGGCATGCTGAAAATTCACCAGTATGCCATGATGTGTGCGTCAACAATGGCACAGTACGGGGCACTTGAGGCGCTGAGAAACGGGAAAGATGAAATGCTCGAAATGGTTGAGAGCTACAGACAGCGGCGAAACTTCTTTGTGAGCTCGTTAAAGGACATCGGTCTCGACTGTCATACACCGGGAGGGGCGTTCTACGCATTTCCTTCTATTAAATCAACAGGGCTGTCCTCAGAAGCGTTTGCTGAAAAACTGCTGTTTGCCGAGCGGATAGCGGTCGTCCCAGGTAACGTATTCGGGGAAGGCGGAGAAGGACACATCCGCTGTTCCTACGCTACATCGCTTTCCCAGCTTGAGGAGGCAGTGGACCGGATCGATTCTTTCTTAAAGGAAATAAAATAGTTGCAAAAAAGCCAGCAGAGGAAATTGAAAATCTCCTCACTGGCCGTATAATTACACACAAAAAAACGAGGCAGAAGCGCGGTCGAAATGCCGCTTCTTCTGCCTCGTTAAAGGGGGAATACAAGATTGTATACACCAAACATTGTACCCAGCCTACTGATGTCTATACATTAAAATCAAAATTTCTTAACATGTCAATCCCAAACTGCTCATTTACACAATTGTTCGGGGGACAGACCCCAAAACACCAAACACCAAAACACCAAAACACCAAAACAGTTCTCTTAAACGCCGCCGCGAATGATTGTATTGAGGAATGCAAGTACGATTGCAATTGGAACGACAAATTTAACCAGGACGTACCAGAGGTTAAATAAGCTTCGCTTGAATGCAGATCCTTTCTGCATTTCTTCATACAGGTCATCTTTCTTAATCTTAAGCGGTGCAAAAATAGCAATAAGCAGAGCACCTAACGGCAGCATGATATTACTCACAAGATAATCGAGTGCATCAAAGAACGTCATTCCAAAAATGAGAACATCGTCCATTATCCCGTAGGACAAGGCTGATGGAATCCCCATTACGAAAATAAGAAGTCCGCAGGCCCATGCTGCTTTCTTACGCTTGGCAGGATCGTTTTTCGTCACAGATGCAACAACCATTTCAAGCAGTGAGAATGCTGATGTTAATGTTGCGAACAACAAGAGTGCCATAAAGGCCACAAAGAACACACCGCCTAGTGGGATTTCACTGAAAACAGTCGGCAGTACGATGAAAATAAGCGGCGGTCCTTCTGCAGGCTCGAGCCCGAATGAGAAGACGGCCGGGAAAATAGCCAGCCCTGCGAGAATAGAAATAAAAATCGTCAGTCCGACAATGGAAACCGCTGAGCGCGGCAGGCTTTCATTTGACTTCAGGTACGAACTGTACGTCACCATGATGGAAACACCCAGGCTTAAACTGAAGAATGCCTGTCCGAGGGCATAAAGTACGGTTTGTCCTGTAACAGATGAAAAGTCAGGGAGGAGGAAAAACTCCACACCTTCCATTGCCCCGGGCAACGTCACAGAGCGAATAACAATAATAATGAACAGAATAAACAAAGCCGGCATCATCAGCTTACTTACACGCTCGATTCCTTTTTGCACACCGCCTTGAACGACAAGGATGGTCATGAGCATGAAAATTAAGTGAGCGGAAATAGCAAGGACAGGGCTGCTGATAGTCTGCCCGAATAACTGCTCGAACTCCTCAGCACCCCTTCCGCCTATTCCTTCAGTAATCGAGCGGGCAAAGTAAACAACAATCCAACCCCCTACTACACTGTAGAAAGAGAGAAGGAAAAATGATGTAGCTACACCAAGCTTTCCAATCCAGTGCCAGAATGTACCTGGAGCAAGCATCCGGTATGCTGTAACTGCTTCGTGCTGGGTTTTCCGCCCAATCGTAAACTCCGTAAGCAATAGTGGCAGTCCTAAGAAGATCGTAAATAATAAGAAGATAAGAAAGAATGCACCACCGCCACTGGTACCTGCCACATAGGGCAGCTTCCAAATTGCACCGAGTCCGATAGCCGAACCAGCTGCAGCTAAAATAAATCCAAGTTTGGATGTCCACTGATCTTGCTTTTGGGACATAGTCAGTACCTCCTCTAACGCAATGTATTTATCAGAAAAGTGTCGTTTTTTCTGCAATATTTTTCTACTATAAAGCGTTGCATCACTAATGTCAACGGAAGTTTTCCTCTGGCATTCATTGTTAAACACTCGCATCTCAAATTATGTAAATGTGGACAAGTAAGAGAAGGAAGTCCCCCAGCCCCCGTGGAATGCGCAGGGTATGCCGGCTTCATCTGTTAATCCTCGTTAGAAGACACTATTAAGGAAACAACGGAGTTTTTAAGATCCGGCCACAATTGACCGATCAGTAAGATTATGTTATAAAAGACAAGGTTAGTTCCAGCGTGATGTATGAATTTAGGAACAATGGAAAATTTACCTTTTTGTCACAAAAGAAAAGCTGTGATATAATTAACCAGTTAATAAATAGCTATAGGAGTTGTTCTCATGTCAGGTAAATATGAAGTAGGCAGCATTGTCGAAGGAAAAGTTACTGGGATTAAGCCTTTTGGTGCGTTCGTAGCATTAGACGATCAAAAACAAGGTCTTGTTCACATCTCACACATCGCTCACGGTTTCGTTAAAGATATTAACGAGCACCTTTCTGTTGGCGACGAAGTAAAAGTTAAAATTCTAAGCGTAGACGAAGAGTCCGGCAAGATCTCTCTTTCTATCCGCGAAACTCAGCCAAAACCTGAGCGTCCGGCACGCACAGAGCGTCCAAAGCGTCAAGGCCAGGGCGGCGGTGGCGGAGCGAAACGCCACACAAACGAAAAGCCACAAGGCTTCAACACGCTTGAAGAAAAACTTAAAGGCTGGTTAAAACAGTCTAATGAGATTCAAGCAGATCTTAACAAGCGCGCAAAAAAATAAAGCAAAGGATTTCCCAGAATCCAGCTTTCCAAAGACAAAAAGAGGCAGCTCCCGAGAGTTGCCTCCTTTTTTTGTACTTTACTTCCTTATTTGATCCCTCAAGGTCTGGGACCGAATGGTCTGGATTACCGCTGAGGTTCCGGGCTGCGTTCCAACTCTTCGTCCGGTTTGAATAGAATGGAGATACAGTAAAGCCCAGCCAAACCAACAAGTGCATAGATAAAACGTGAAAAACCAGCAGCTTGTCCGCCAAAAATGGCCGCTACAAGGTCAAACCGGAAGAATCCGATTAGTCCCCAGTTTACTGCTCCAATAATCGCCAAAACAAGAGCTGTGCGTTGAATACCGCTCATTCGCTCCTCACCTCCTTATCGGGGTTCATTCTTAACTCAAGAAGCTAATGCTCCTTTCCTTATAATGATTAAAAGAGACGTGAACTATACATCTGTATAAAATTACCGGTTATTGCACATTTCTTTACATGACTTCTTTTTGTGATAGATAATAAAGGGGATTGAAATTGAGCTCAATAAAGGAGTGGCAATAATGGACAACTTTATTTATCAGAATCCTACCCGCCTCATTTTTGGGGAAGGTCAAGTTAAAGAACAGCTGGCAGAACAGCTTAAACCATTTGGACAAAATGTTCTTCTCGTATACGGTGGAGGAAGTATTAAACGTAACGGGATTTATGATGAAGTGACCGGCATTTTAAACGAAGGGGGATTTAACGTAACTGAACAGTCAGGGGTTGATCCGAATCCTCGACTCTCCACGGTTCATAAAGGTGTGGAACTTTGCCGTGAGAAAAACATCGATGTACTCCTTGCAGTCGGAGGGGGAAGTGTTATTGATTGCACCAAGGCGATTGCAGCCGGCGCGAAGTATGATGGTGATGCATGGGATCTCGTGACGAAAAAAGCAGTGCCCGAATCGGCTTTGCCATTTGGTACGATTCTTACGCTTGCTGCAACGGGATCGGAAATGAATGCAGGATCTGTTATTACTAACTGGGAAACACAGGAGAAGTACGGCTGGGGCAGCCCGCATACGTTCCCTCAATTCTCCATTCTGGACCCTGCCAACACTCTTTCTGTGCCGAAAGATCACACCATTTACGGTATAGTGGATATGATGAGTCACGTCCTGGAACAATATTTTCACCAGCAGACAAACACTCCTCTTCAGGAAAAGATGTGTGAAGCTGTGTTAAATACTGTCATCGAAGCAGGTCCGAATCTTGTGCAAAACCTGGATGATGTGAAGCTCCGTGAAACGATTCTCTATTCAGGTACAATTGCCTTAAACGGCTCACTGCAAATGGGCACCCGCGGTGACTGGGCATCCCATAACATTGAGCATGCCGTATCCGCTGTGTATGACATCCCACACGCAGGAGGACTGGCCATTCTCTTCCCGCAGTGGCTCAGACACCACCTTGACCTAGGTGAGCGAAAGCTTGTTCAGCTTGCTGTGAATGTTTGGGGAGTCGACCCAGAAGGTAAATCCAATTTTGAAGTAGCTGAAGAGGGCATTCAGCGTCTGGAAAGGTTCTGGTCAGAACTTGGAGCACCCAGCCGACTGGCTGATTACGACATTGATGACAGCAAGGTTGAAGTCATGGCTGATAAAGCAATGGCTAACGGACCGTTCGGCAACTTTAATTCGCTGGAAAAAGAAGATGTTATTGCGATCCTAAGAGCAGCATTATAGGAAGGAAAACGGGGCACCCTGACGAGTGTCTCGTTTTTTCTTATTGGTTGCGCTTACAAAAGTGAATCAGCTTGATTATTTGTCCGTGTTTTAATAAAGTGATACGTGGAAGAGTAAGATAAGTGATTTTATACTCATTTAATGGAGGTATAAGAAATGGCAAAAACCCTTTCTTTTGATTACAAAAAAGCATCAGATTTTTTATCCCAGCATGAAGTCGATCACCTGGCCGGAGCAGTAGAATCCGCTCACGAAGCATTACATAACGGCACAGGTGCAGGTAATGACTTTCTTGGCTGGATGGACCTGCCTGTAAACTACGACGAAGAAGAATTCACACGCATCCAGAAAGCTGCGGAGAAAATCAAAGCCGATACGGACGTTCTGCTTGTAGTGGGTATCGGAGGTTCATACCTTGGTGCGAGAGCGGCGATCGAAGCTCTTAACCACTCTTTCTACAACGTACTGGCAAAAGAACAGCGCAACACTCCGCAGGTGTTTTTCGTAGGAAACAACATCAGTTCCACATATGTTCGTGACCTTCTTGATGTACTTGAAGGAAAAGACGTATCAATCAACGTTATTTCAAAATCAGGAACAACAACGGAGCCCGCAATCGCATTCCGTATTTTCCGCGAATATGTTGAGAAAAAGTACGGGGTTGAAGAAGCACGCAAGCGTATCTACGCTACTACGGATAAAGAAAAAGGTGCTCTTAAGCAGCTTGCGAACGAAGAAGGATACGAGTCCTTTGTTATCCCTGATGACGTAGGCGGCCGTTTCTCCATTCTAACAGCGGTAGGCCTTCTCCCGATTGCAGCAAGCGGTCTTGACATTGAAGCGATGATGAAGGGGGCGGCAGATGCCCGCGAAGCCTACAGCAGCAAAAACCTTGCTGAAAACGAAGCGTATCAGTACGCGGCCGTTCGTAACGCCCTTTACAACAAAGGCAAAACTGTTGAACTCATGGTCAACTACGAGCCATCTCTTCACTTTGTAAGCGAGTGGTGGAAACAGCTTTACGGAGAAAGCGAAGGAAAAGACGGCAAGGGAATCTTCCCGGCTGCAGCTGACTTTTCCACTGACCTTCACTCTCTTGGACAGTATGTTCAGGACGGTCGCCGTGACCTGTTCGAAACAGTGCTGAACGTTGAAAACGTCCGGGAAGAGATGAAGCTTACAGAGTCTAAAGACGATCTTGATAACCTGAACTACCTTGCAGGCCAGACAATGGACTTTGTTAACAAAAAGGCATACGAAGGAACCATGCTTGCTCACACGGACGGAAACGTTCCTAACCTTGTGTTAAACATTCCTGAGTTGAACGAGTATCACTTCGGCTATCTTGTATACTTCTTTGAAAAAGCATGTGCGTTGAGCGGCTACCTGTTAGGCGTAAACCCATTCGACCAGCCTGGTGTAGAAGCGTACAAGAAAAACATGTTCGCTTTACTCGGTAAACCAGGGTTTGAAGAAGAAAAAGCAGAGCTTGAAAAACGATTGAAATAAGTTTTGATGAGATTCTTCCGCCGGTGCGTCCATATGCCGGCGGATTTTTAATTGAGAAAACTCCCTGGAGAGGTTTATGGAGAACTTTGGACGGTTTATAAATAACTTCTTACCTTTTATCCAGAGTTAACAGGGTTTTATGGAGAACTTTAAATGATTTATAAAGAACTTCGCACCACATAAAGAGAATTAGACACCATTCGTCAAGTTCAGCAACACCCAGCTCAACTGAAATAAAAACCCCATCCCCGGAACATACTAACAAAAACGATGTTCTGGAGGTGGGGATGTGATTGAGGTGCAATCTCCCTTAGAAAACCAAGAATACGAATTGATTGAGCTTGAACAAAAATTAAAGCCCCTCGGCTACGTCATTGGCGGGGGATGGGAGTATGATCACGGCTATTTTGACTATGTTATGAACGACGAATCAAGCTACTTATGTGTAAGGCTTCCGTTTTTTGCAACAGACGGTGAGCTTGACCGAAAAGGGGTGGAGGTTCAGCTTGGACGACCGTTTTTACTCGCTCACAAATACCAGCGCGGTCTTGACGACAATGTCCAGGACCCTAACCCTCTTACGAATCAGTTTTCTGAGCCGCAGGATCCGGATGCAGAGTTTCCGGAAGAATGGATTAAAACGGGAAAAGAATACATCAAAGAACTGGAGCAGGTCATTCTTCACGACATGCAAATCAGTCCAAGGAATTAGCAAAGATGACAGCTCGTAAGGATAAAAACGACCTTATGAGCTGCCATCTTATTTCTTTTTCTTTACCAGTACAACCAGGTGGTCTCCCTCTTTGAGCTCGTAACTGTCAGGAGGGAGCAGCTCAGCTGAATCGTCTCTCCAGATCCCCAGCAGGTGTTCTCCGTCAAAATTCCAGTCCTCAATAAGTTCACCGTACTCAAGCCCAATGCATTCTTCAGGCAGTTTTCTTAATTCCATTTTATTTTTCGTATCGGTTTGAAGCAAAGTAAGCATTAATTTACTTACGCCGTGACACTCAGGGCCGTTATGCATGAGAGAACTTAGGAGCACAGAGCTTTGGACGAGTTCATCGGCACCGGCTCGCCGGGCATTAATAATTTGAGATTCTGTTATGATTTCTGCAATCGTATAAAGCTTAGGGTTTACACCTTTAATTGTAAGGATTGAAAGAATGGTTTTAGAGTCAGCAGAGTGTTCATCGGTGTGGGAATCTGCTGTGATAATCGCAGTATGAGCCTCATGTATATTGGCCTTATATAAAACCTGATCATGGCTTGCAGGTCCTCTTACAAAATGTACCCAGGTAAGGTCTGAAGGTTTTTTCTCGAGCGTTTCATCAACAAGGACCACTTGAGCCTTTTCGTTTTGTTTCTTAATTTCTTTAAGTAAGAGCCGTGTGCGTTCATTCCAGCCTACGATGATGATGTGTCCTTTTCGATGGAATTTATATTTCCCACGTTCAATGTTGTCTTTCGTTGTTATAGCTGAAGTAGCCACGTTTGTCAGGTAAAAAGAAAATATACCTACTCCCGTCAGGATTAAGAGAACACCGGTGATTCTGCCAAGAACGGATTCAGGTACAAAATCCCCGTAACCGACAGTAGAAATGGTCACGATAGCCCACCAAAAGCCGTCAAACATATCCGGGTAAACGCCGGGTTCAAGATAGTGAATGGTTGTTCCAAAAATAAGAATGATTAAAAATAAGGCCGTTAATAACCGAATGATATTCATTAATTGATTAGATGCAGAAGAAATCAGACCACTGGTAAACCTGAACATTGAACCACCTCCTCTTCATACCTCTTTCCATTATTGACAGTTTGAAGTGAAAAACATTCATACTTTTGGTAAGATAGTAGTGGTTGGGGGGAGAACGTATGATACAGGCAATTGTTTTTGCAATTACAATGTTTATCGGATGGGTGATATTCGACGCCATTAAACACAAGAAGATTATCAAGGAAAACGTACTTGCCGGAGCCGCGGCAGGGGTTATAGCGGGAATCGTCTGGTACATCTTATTCGTCATTTTCTAACAAAAAATTTACGATTTATTAAAAAAACGCTTGATTCGACTTTCGGTATCGTCTATAATTCATTATTGTAAGATCAAACGGTATGGGGCATTAGCTCAGCTGGGAGAGCGCTTCGCTGGCAGCGAAGAGGTCAGCGGTTCGAGCCCGCTATGCTCCACCATATTTTTTGACAGCTTCATCTAACATTGTGAACAACGACGCGGTTTCTCGTCTTAACGAGGAGTTGCGTCGTTTTTTTATGATCCCAAAGATGTCCCTATTCGCGAGGAGAAACAAGTAGCTCCATGGTCTTAAACCAAGTAGTTTAAACAGGAAAAATCCGGTGAACTTAGAAGGAATTTACCACAAACTTGTTTCGCACCGCTCAAAAAGGGAAACTCTTCTTCGTAGTTATATAAAACATCATTTAGAAGAGGAGCATGAACATTGAAAAAAATCATTGCAGTATTTATCATCGCACTGGCAACTGTATTTGTTTTACCAGACGAAAAACGTGCCTCCGGACTTTTACATAACGGAAGCGCCGGAGATGAAGTAAAAGACGTACAGCATGTGTTAACCCAGTTAGGTTATTTTTCTTCAAACCAGACAGGATACTACGGACCTCAGACAACCGAAGCGGTAAGAGCCTTTCAGGGGGACTTTGGCTTACTCCAGGATGGTATTGCAGGTCCCGGAACCATGAAGAAAATAAGTAATGTGGAAGTTTTGGCAAAGGTGGTTCACGGAGAAGCCCGTGGTGAGTCATACGAAGGGAAGGTGGCAGTTGCAGCTGTTGTACTAAATCGCGTGGGAGACAATGAGTTTCCGTCTGACGTAAAAGGTGTCGTATTCCAGCGTAACGCATTTACAGCCGTTTTAGACGGGCAGTACAACCTTACTCCTGAGCGGGATGCTTACCGTGCCGTTAGAGATGCCTACACAGGCTGGGACCCTTCAAAAGGTTCTACATATTATTATAATCCGGATATCGCAACCTCTTCATGGATCTTCACCAGATCCCCGGTTGTAACAATCGGAAAACATATTTTTGCAGAGTAGGGCTGCAGCAGAAGTGTAATTTTCGATTTTTTGGAGCTCTGTCTATAATGTTGGCACAATAAATCCGGATTTATTGCGCCAAGAAGCAGATATACTATCAAAAACAAGCTTTATTCTATCAATAATGAATTTTATTCTGTCAAAAAAGCAATTTATTCTATCGAAAATGCAATTCTTTCTTCCAAAAGAAAAAAGCACATGCCAAGGAGAAGAGTTTATGGTAATATTCCCAGATTTCATTACATAATATGGGAAACCCCTCTTGGACCCCTTGAATGAATGTCCTAATGAACAAAAAAAGAAGACAAAAAAGCTGTCCCAAAAACACCATTTTGGGACAGCTTTCTTATTACATAATCGCTTTGATGGAACTCTTTTTTACCTGAGCTCCTTCACGGTCCGGCTTAAGGTGCTGGACGTCACAGTCTCTGAATGAGGATGCGAGTTTTCGCCTTACAAACCCTCCGGACCCCTTCGGTACATATACCATAACGATCGGCCCGGCCCCGCTCAGCGCTACGCCGTAAACATTCATTGACGCGGTAAGTGTAACAACCTTTTCAAGTTCCGGAACAAGAGCAGAACGGTATGGCTGATGGAAAAGGTCCTGCTGCATCATTTTACCGGCAACGTCCCAGCGGTTCTGCATTAGAGCAGCCACAAGCACGTTACTTACACTGCTCGCTTTCACCGCATCCCCAAAGGGAAGGTTGTCCGGAAGCCGGCTTCTTGAAGAAGATGTCTTAACCTCATATTCCGGTATGACAGCGACGATTTCCACATCCGGGTAAATACCGGACAGCACATCCGTTTGTTTGTCATTGTGAGTTCCGATTACAAGCCCTCCGTATATAGAAGCAGCCACGTTATCGGGGTGTCCCTCGTAACAGCTTGCTATCCTCACTTTATCGCGTGTCGGCAGGTTCAGGGCAAGGAGTTCATCTGCAAGTTCAATTCCTGCCACAATGGCCGCAGCACTGCTTCCAAGACCACGGGCCATTGGGATGTCACTTGTAAGCTCAACCTGGCATGGAGGCAGCTTGCGTTTAACACCTTCTGCTACCTGGGAAGCCACTCTAAAGATCAGGTTATCTTCTCCCTCCGGCAGTCCCTTCAAGAAGGAAGAGTTGGAATGAAAGGACCAGTGTTCTCCAGGTGAAGCCGTCAGGGTCAGATAACGATTCACAGCCATCCCTACGCTGTCGAAGCCGGGACCAAGGTTGGCTGTACTGCCGGGAACGGTTATCGTGATTACCTGGTCCCGGCTCATTGCTTCACACGCTCCTTGATCAGATCAAAGATGGACTCTTCATTATTAGGGAGTACTTCAGCTTTAAAGGATGAGCTTTCGATTGCACAATTCGGATCTTTTAATCCGTTCCCCGTGAGTACGGCAACAACCTTGGCTCCCTTTACAAGTTTTCCTGATTCGACCTGCTTTTTTACCCCGGCAAGGGAGGCGGCGGATGCAGGCTCGCAAAAGACGCCTTCTTCCTGTGCCAGTTGTTTATATGCTGATAGGATTTCACGATCTGTTACCTCGTCGATGGCTCCTCCCGATTCCTGAGCGGCATTCACTGCGTGTTCCCAGCTTGCCGGGTTTCCAATGCGGATGGCAGTCGCAATGGTTTCAGGGTTTTCGATCGCCCGGCCCCGTACAATTGCAGCAGCGCCTTCTGCTTCGAAGCCGTGCATGCGGGGAAGGCCTGACTGATGAGCCTGGTGATACTCTTTAAAGCCTTTCCAGTAGGCTGTGATATTACCGGCATTACCGACAGGAATGGCCAGAACGTCTGGAGCTGAGCCTAGCTGGTCGCAGACTTCGAAAGCCGCTGTTTTCTGGCCCTCGATGCGATGGGGGTTTACTGAGTTAACGAGAGAAATCGGTGCTTTCTTGCTGATGCTCTGGACCATTTTAAGGGCTTGATCGAAATTTCCCTCTATAGTATAAATCTCAGCGCCATACATGACAGCCTGTGCGAGTTTCCCCATGGCTACTTTTCCATCAGGGATCAGAATGATACACCGCATTTTCGCCCGGGCAGCATATGCCGCAGCAGCAGCGGACGTATTACCGGTAGAAGCACAGATTACGGCTTCATAGCCTTCTTCCTTTGCTTTAGCCACTGCCATGACCATTCCGCGATCCTTAAATGAACCTGTTGGGTTTGCTCCTTCGTACTTGGCATAGAGCTCCACTCCCCACAGCTTTGACAGGTGGGGGAGGGGAACAAGGGGAGTGTTCCCCTCGTTTAAGGAAAGTGATGGCGTTTTTTCACTGACAGGAAGCAAATCGCGATAGTGGTGAAGCAGACCTTTCCAGTACATATTACTTTCCTCCTTCAACCCTGTAGCTGCTCTTCACGTGATCGACCACATCAAGTTCAGCCAGCGCTTTTAATACCGAATCATAGTTTTGCTTAGACACTTTATGTGTTGTCACAATGATTTCCGCAACTTCCTGACCTTCGACAGGGCGCTGCAGAATTTTTTCGAGACTGACATCATTCTCTGAAAATACGGAAGTGAGTTCAGAGAAAGTACCTGCCTGATCTTTTGCATGAATACGCAGGAAGTATTTGGAGAAGATTTCGTCATCACTCTTCAGCTGTTTTTCGAATTGAGGTTCGGAAACTTTATTACCATTCACGCCGAGCCGCATGTTTTTCATTACTTCAACAAGGTCGGAAACTACAGCTGTGGCAGTTGGAAGCTTTCCTGCTCCCGGTCCATAAAACATCGTTTCACCAACGGCTTCCCCATACACATAGACAGCGTTGAATTCATCGTTCACGGATGCGAGGGGGTGGGAATGAGGGAACAATGTCGGCTGAACACTCACTTCCACTTTATTACCCGTGCGTTCCGCAATACCAATCAGTTTCATTGTAAGTCCAAGTTCATGACTGTAATCGAGATCTTCTGTAGTCACATTGGAAATCCCTGCAACATTGACATCCTCCAGCTCAATTGGCATGGAAAAGCCAAGTGTGCCCAGGATGGCTGTTTTTCTCGCTGCATCAATTCCCTCAACATCAGCTGTCGGATCGCTTTCGGCATAGCCGAGATCCTGAGCCTCTTTCAGCACTTCATTATAGTCTCTTCCTTCTTTCGTCATCTTCGTTAAAATATAGTTTGTTGTCCCGTTAAGAATGCCCATCATTTTTGTGATTTTATCTGATGCCAGTCCGTCTACTAAACTACGGATAATAGGAATCCCGCCCGCAACACTGGCTTCATAGAACAGGTCACATTTATTTTTTGCAGCGGCCTGAAGCAGTTCGCTTCCGTAAACGGCCACGAGGTCTTTATTTGCCGTTACAACATGTTTTTTATTTTCAAGAGCCTGAAGGATGTATTTACGTGATTCTTCAATCCCGCCCATAACCTCGAGAATGACATCTACTTCAGGGTCGTTTAAGATGTCGTCAGCGTCTGTTGTGAGACGCGAGCCGTTTAAATGTACGTCTCTTTCTTTATGAAGGTCGTTTACGAGGATTTTACTAATCGTCACAGAACAACCCACCTGGTGCTTTAATTTGTCCTGATGCTGATCAATAA
This sequence comes from Alteribacter salitolerans, assembly GCF_016901055.1. NCBI lineage: Bacteria > Bacillati > Bacillota > Bacilli > Caryophanales > Bacillaceae > Alteribacter > Alteribacter salitolerans. Next base: position 28,678 of record NZ_JAFEUX010000005.1, read on the forward strand.
TGTGGACGACACCGCTTCCTACAGTACCTAATCCAAGCAGTCCGATATTGATTGAGTTGTTCATGATCTTTGCCCTCCTAATTGTTGTGTCCTCTGTGCGAGGACACATGTCTTTGTATAGAGGACATTATAGAGGGGAATCAGCTCTTTTACAACCCTGTTTCTCCTTATTTTTTCAGCAGTGGAATCGAAAATAGATGATGGTTGCGCTTACATCCCCTGCTGCATTGGGGAAGCTGGGGAAAAGAAAATCTTCTTCAATTTCTAATAATGATATAAATCAGATACACCACGTAGGCAACGGTTAACGTCAAGCCTTCATAGCGGCCCACAATGGAATAGGTTCTTGAGAATCGGAACAGCAGAACGGTTAATGCAATCATGACCATGGCATCGAGAAAGATTTTAGGATCCACGGGGAGAGGGGTGATAAGGGAGGCTGCCCCTAAAACGAAAAGAATGTTAAAAATCGAGCTTCCGACTATATTACCGATGGCTATTTCACTTTGTTTTTTCAAGGCTGCTGTAATAGAAGTAATCAGTTCAGGAAGTGAGGAGCCGATCGCAACAATCGTGAGACCGGCAAGTGTTTCACTCATCCCGAATGAGATAGCAATGTCTGTACTGCTTTCAACAACGAGATAACCCCCCAGAACGATGGCGGCAAGACCGGCCACGGTAATAAAGATGTTTTTCCCCCAGGTCCCCGACTGTCCTTCCAGATCTTCAACGACAGGGTCACGGGAATTTCTTGCTGCTTCAATAACGTAGTACATAAAGATGGAAAAAAATAAAAGCAAAATGATGCCGTCACTTCGTGTAATAATGTTCTCGCTTGTTCCCTGTAAAAAACGGTCGCTGATCAGGACAAGAAACGCGACACTCGCAAGAAAAGTAAAAGGAATTTCCTTTTTAATCGTGGAACTTTTGACACTCAATTGAGATATCATAGCCGTTATTCCAATCACGATAGACATGTTCATAATGTTACTTCCCACAACGTTACCGATTGTTACATCAGCGGTTCCTTCAAGAGCTGCAATAATACTGACCGTTGCTTCCGGAGCACCGGTCCCAAAGGCAACGATCGTCAGTCCGATGACAAGAGGGGAAACTCTGAGAAGCTTGGCGATATTTGAAGAGCCGTTTATAAAATAGTCGGCTCCTTTTATCAGGAGAATAAATCCTGCAATTAAAAGAATATACATCATTGGGCTACACCGGCCTTTTTAAAAATTGGAATTACTATTTAAATATCTTATTTACTATAAAATAGTTATTTATCCTTACTCTTCGACATCAAAGGTAAAAATATCTCCTGATAGTCCGCGATGTGCACTGATTTTTGCTGTTAAATCACGAAAAGTTCACAATGTAACAGAAGATAGAATAGGTCTTTTTTAATGCAGAATTATTTTAAAATTATAAAAATTCAATTGATTTATATTTACACATATAGTATTCTTCCATTAATAAGAAAAAACAAGTATTTTACATAATGATATTGATATTTCGTATATTCCATTCTTTCCTCATACATAGAAACCGGAGGATCGCCATGAAAAAACCAGTTCTTGAAATTAACGAGCTTCAAACGCACTTTCTTACAGATCGTGGAGAAATACCTGCTGTTGACCGTGTCAGCTTTTCTATTGATGAAGGAGAGGTCCTTGGGGTTGTAGGAGAATCAGGATGCGGTAAAAGTGTTACCTCACTTTCTGTAATGGGCCTCATTCCTAAGCCTCCAGGAAAAATCGTTGGAGGCGAAATCCTTTTCAGGCAGAAAAAAAACAACAAGGAAGTAACCGAAAACCTTGTGAAAGTAAGCAAAAAGCGTATGAGACAGATCAGGGGAAATCAAATTGCCATGATTTTTCAGGAGCCTATGACCTCTCTCGATCCCTTGTATACGATTGGATTTCAAATTATTGAAGGGGTCAGGAACCACCGTGCTGTTTCAAAAAAAGAAGGCAGATCCATCGCCGTTGATATGCTGAAACTTGTAGGAATCCCGAGGGCAGAAGAAATTGTGGATGAATATCCACACCAGCTGTCAGGCGGGATGCGTCAGCGTGTAATGATTGCGATTGCCATGGCATGTGATCCTGAAGTGCTTATTGCTGATGAGCCCACAACAGCACTTGATGTGACGATTCAGGCTCAGATCCTTGAATTGATGAAAAAACTCAACAAGGATAAAGGAACAGCAATCATGCTCATTACTCATGACCTCGGCGTAGTGGCGGAAATGTGTGACAGAGTCGTTGTTATGTACGCAGGAAAAGTCGTGGAAAAAGGGACTGTAAGAACGATTTTAAAGGAGCCGAAGCACCCTTACACCCAGGGGTTGATTAAATCGCTTCCGAAGATCGACAAGCGTAACGAGCGCCTGTACTCGATTCCGGGTAACGTTCCAAAACCGGGAAGCATTACTGCGGGCTGCCGCTTTGCCCCGAGGTGTGAGCATGCCTTTGACAGATGCTTTAAAGAAGACCCTGAACTCCTTGAAATGAGTGAGACACACACGTGCCGCTGTTTCCTCTATGAAAAGAAAGAGGTGGAAGCGACTCATGTCTAAACCATTACTTGAAGTCAAAGGTTTAAAGAAATATTTCGACGTCACCGGCGGCGTTTTTTCAAAAAAGGTCGGTGAAGTAAAGGCCGTTGATGACGTTTCCTTTACCGTATATGAAAAAGAAGTCCTCGGGATTGTAGGAGAGTCCGGCTGTGGAAAATCCACAACGGGAAAAGCACTCCTCAGACTGACAGAGCCAACGGACGGACAAGTCCTCTTTGAGGGAAAAGACATTACCGGGCTTAGTGAGGACGCAATGCGGAAGATGCGCAGGGATATGCAGATCATATTCCAGGATCCTTATGCGTCACTCAATCCGCGTCATAAAGTAGAAAAGATTCTCGGTGAACCATTGATCGTTCACGGTATCGGAGATAAAGAGGAACGGAGAAAAAAAGTCCGGGAGATTCTTGAAGTTGTCGGCCTCCCGGGAGAGCATGCATCGAGATACCCTCACCAGTTCAGCGGGGGACAGCGTCAGCGGATCGGTATTGCCCGGGCATTGATTGTAAACCCAAAACTCATTGTCTGTGATGAGCCGGTTTCGGCCCTGGATGTATCTATTCAATCTCAGATACTAAACCTCATGGAAGACTTGCAGGAGGAGTTTGGGCTGACCTATTTGTTTATTGCCCATGATCTCAGTGTTGTTAAACATATCAGTGACCGTATCGGGGTGATGTATCTCGGACGTATGGTAGAACTGTCGGATAATGAAGATTTGTATGACAATCCGCTTCATCCATATACGAAGTCACTTCTCTCAGCTGTACCGAACCCGGATCCGGATGTGAAAAAGGAACGCATCATTTTACAGGGGGACGTGCCAAGTCCGTCAAACCCGCCCTCAGGATGCGCTTTTCATACACGATGTCCGGAAGCAATGGATGTGTGTAAACAAGTACGCCCGGAATTTAAAGAACATTCTGTTAACCATTTTGTGGCCTGCCATCTCTACGATGAAACCGTAAAGAACTGACAGGCTGCAAGTTTTATAATTTAAGCTTAAAAAATGAAGGGGGAAACAAGATGGGGAAGAAAAGTCTTTGGTTGTTGCTTCTCTCAATTGCTCTTGTAGCTGTAATGGCTGCATGTGGCGGAGACGAAGACGTTGATGGTGGAGAAGCAGGGGAAGACAGCGGAGAAACAACAGATGATGACACTGATGATGGGGATGCAGGAGACGATGGTGCAGAATCTTCGGACTTGGCTGAAGACCAGACATTAATCTTCGCCCGCGGCGGTGACTCTGTAAGTCTTGACTATGCAAGTGTAACTGACGGGGAATCCTCCCGTGTAACCGAGCAAATCTATGAAAGTTTATTGAAGTTCGACGATGACTCGTTTGAAATCGGCCCGGGGCTTGCACACGACTGGGACGTTTCCGATGACGGTCTGACGTTCACATTTTACTTAGAAGAAGGCGTAACGTTCCATGATGGAACGGACTTTAACGCTGATGCTGTTAAGTTGAACTTTGAAAGATGGGCTGACCCTGATCATGAGTACCACTTTGCTGACGAAGGATACACATACAGTGTATATGGAACTCAGTTTGGCGGTTTCGCAGGAGATGACGGTCACGTAATCTCAGAAATTAACGTTGTAGATGACTACACAGTTGAATTTGTTCTTAATGAGCAGCTTGGATCTTTCATTCAGAACATGGGCATGAGCTATTTCTCCATCACCTCTCCTGCAGCTTTTGAGGAGTATGGAAGTGCGATTAATGAAAACCCGGTCGGAACAGGTCCGTTTAAATTTGTAAGCTGGACTCGTGACGATCAGATTGTTCTTGAGAAAAATGAAGACTACTGGCAGGAAGGTCTTCCTAAGCTTGACAGTGTTATCTTTACTGTAATTCCTGATAACTCTGCAAGACTTACAGCTCTTAGAACAGGCGAGATCGACATGATGGACGGTCTAGATCCTGATGATGTTGAAGTAATTGAAAGTGAAGATGGATTAACTGTGTTTGAACGTACAACAAACAACATTGGTTACCTGGGCTTTAACATGGACAAAGAGCCGTTTGATGATGTTCTTGTACGTCAGGCGTTTAACCATGCTGTTGATAAAGAAACGCTAATCTCTGTTCTTTATGCGGGACTTGCAGAACCTGCGAAAAACATTATTCCTCCTGGATACCTGGGATACAACGATAATATCGAAGAGTATGAATATGACCCTGACCGTGCAATGGAACTTCTTGAAGAAGCAGGGTATGCCGATGGTATGGAATTCGACCTTTGGACAATGCCTGTTGCACGTCCGTACATGCCGGATCCACAGCGTGCTGCCGAGGTTCTTCAGGAAAACTTCGCTGCTATCGGTGTAACTGCTAACATCGTTTCCATGGAGTGGGCAACGTACCTTGAAAGAACAGAACAAGGTGAGCAGGACGTGTTCATGCTTGGCTGGTCCGGTACAAACGGTGATCCGGATTACTTCTTCGGAAACCTGCTTCACTCAAGTGCGATTCCAGGTGGTAACCGTACATTCTACCGAAGCGACGAAGCGGATGATCTCTTTAACCAGGCGAAAGTAAGCGTGGATGAAGATGAGCGTGCTGAGCTTTATGAAAGAGCACAGGAAGTCGTCCATGATGATGCGCCATTAATTCCACTTGTGCACACAACTCCTGTACTGGCAGGAAGTGACAGAGTTCAAGGGTATGTACCTCACCCGTCTACAAGTGAAGCGTTATTAGAGGTTGAGCTTACTAACTAATTTCATAGTGAAAAGGAGTCTGAGAGGGGACGTTCTTGATCCTCTCTCTCTATCCTTTTTTAAAACAAGACTTACATAACGTTCAAATGGAAGCCAGGTGAATGCGATGCTCTCATATACAATAAGAAGGTTACTCATGCTCATTCCGGTATTGATCGGAATGTCATTAATTACGTTTTCGATCATCCACCTCATTCCGGGTAACCCGGCACAAACCATCCTGGGAGAACAGGCAACTCCCCAGGCAATTGCAGCCCTTGAAGAACAGCTTGGCCTTAATGAACCTTACTTTGTACAGTACGGTAATTATATGGCCGGGCTTGTACAAGGGGATCTGGGTACATCTCTTCGTACAAGAGGTGAGATCTCGTCTGAAATCAGACCTTACCTTGCAGCTACGGTTGAACTGACGATCTTTGCAATGATTTTTGCCGTTGTGGTGGGAGTAAACGCAGGAATCATCAGTGCCTGGAAACAAAACTCATTATTTGATTACACGGCGATGATCATCGCTCTTATCGGGGTATCGATGCCGATCTTCTGGCTCGGTCTAATGCAGCAGTGGATCTTTGCTCAGGAACTGGGCTGGCTGCCTGCTTTTGGCCGTGCGAATCCAAGAGATCCGATAGAGACAACCACTCACTTTTATCTGATTGACTCTATTATTAATGGACGACTCGATCAGTGGTGGACATCGTTTAAACATTTAATCCTCCCCGGAATCGCTCTGGGAACGATTCCGATGGCGATAATTGCCAGGATGACACGCTCGAGTATGCTTGAGGTTTTACGTCATGATTATATCCGTACGATTCAGGCAAAAGGATCCCGGACATTCACCGTTATTTACCGTCACGCATTTAAAAACGCCGTCATTCCTGTATTAACGGTTGTTGGTCTTCAAACGGGGACTCTTTTAGGAGGAGCAATTCTTACTGAAACCATCTTCAGCTGGCCTGGAATCGGCAGGTATGTGTATGAAGCTATCGGCAATCGTGATTATCCGGTTATTCAGTCTGGAATTCTTGTAATAGCTACCATGTTCGTTGTCATCAATCTGGTCGTGGATCTCCTCTACAGTTATATAGATCCGAGAATCAAATACTAGACGGGGGAGGGAATACACTATGGAAACAGCTAAACAATCAACGAAAAAGCCGATGCAGGGACCGGAAAAACCCCAGCTGTCCAGAGTTGAATCCATATCGCCATGGAGAGAAGCCTATTGGCAGCTTAGAAAGAACAAGCTGGCAATCGTAGGCCTGTGTATTGTGTTTTTCTTCATTTTTATGGCTATTTTTGCACCTTTGTTAACGACTCATTCCATAAGCGGTATGAATGCAGCAGACAGACTTCAGGGGCCGTCTGCAGCACACTGGTTTGGTACAGACTACTCGGGCCGTGATATATTCGCCAGGATCGTTTTCGGTGCAAGGATTTCACTTCTTGTTGGATTTTTTGCTGTAACAGGAGCCATGATCTTTGGTTCATTACTCGGTATTATTGCAGGGTTTTATGGTAAATGGGTTGACATGATTATCTCGAGAATATTTGATATAATGCTTGCATTTCCAAGTATCCTGTTAGCAATTGCTATCGTATCCATGCTTGGTCCGTCATTACAGAATGCCCTGATCGCCATAGCGATCATTAACATTCCGATTTTTGGACGTCTCGTACGGTCAAAAGTAATCTCCATCAGGCAGGAAGAATATATTCTTGCAGCGAAAGCGCAGGGGATGAAAAGTACCCGGATCCTTTTCCACCACGTGCTGCCGAACAGTACGGCACCGATTATTGTACAAGCTACGCTGGGATTTGGTACGGCAATTCTTGAAGCTGCGGCTCTTGGCTTTCTCGGATTGGGTGCTCAGCCGCCGACACCGGAGTGGGGGAGAATGCTCTCGGATTCACGGCAGTACATTCAAAGTGCTCCGTGGACGGTGTTATTCCCCGGATTCTCCATTATGCTTGTGGTTCTCGGGTTTAACATGATCGGGGATGGGCTGAGAGATGCTCTTGATCCGAAAATGAAAAGTTAGGCGTACAAATAAATGCACTTTCTTCCTGGAAGAAAGTGCATTTGTTTTGTATAGGTAAGTGGAGGAGCAGGTATAGACAGGTTAGGACGAAGTTTAAACAGGTTAGAGCGGGTTTTAAACAAGTTAGCCCCCGATTTAAACGATTTAGCCTAGAAGAGAGAACAAAGGAGGTTACAGAAAGTGAATCTAAAGGAGACAACAGCATTTGTAACAGGTGGAGCTTCCGGCCTCGGTGAGGCGGTTGTCAGATATACGATTGTCCATGGAGGAAAGGCTGTCATTTTTGACCGGTCCAGTGAAAATGGTGAAAAGTTAGCCGGTGAATTAGGCGAACATGCACTTTTTGTAAAGGGAGACGTAACAGACGAAGAAGGAATTGCCAACGCATTGGACAAAGGTAGTAATGTATTCGGTGAAATAAATACAGTTGTAAATTGTGCGGGAATTGGTGTGGCAGAGAAAGTGAACGGAAGAAAAGGGATCCATAGTCTGGAGAGTTTTTCGAAGACAATTGAAGTAAATCTTTTAGGGACGTTTAATGTCATTCGTTTGGCGGCTGACAAAATGAAAGCGAATACATTGCGAGAAAATGGTGAAAGAGGAGTCATCATCAACACGGCTTCTGTCGCTGCATTCGACGGTCAAATTGGGCAGGCTGCCTACAGTGCATCAAAAGGCGGGGTTGTTGGAATGACACTGCCGATTGCACGAGAGCTGGCTTCTTCCGGTATTCGGGTAATGACCATTGCGCCAGGGTTGTTTGATACACCTATGTTTGCATCTTTACCTGATGAAGCGAGGGATGCTCTTGGAAAAATGACCCCGTTTCCGTCGCGACTCGGACAGCCGGAAGAGTACGCAAAATTGGCAGGAGCAATTATAGAAAACCCGATGTTGAATGGGGAAGTGATCCGTCTCGACGGCGCAATTCGAATGCAGCCAAAGTAAAAAGAGGAGGTTTATTTATGAAACATCCATACCTGACAGACGATCATCAGATGTTCAGGCAGGCATTACGGAAATTTTTGGACAAGGAAGCCTATCCGCACTTTGATCAATGGGAAAAAGACCGGATGATTCCCCGGGAATTCTGGACAAAGATGGGGGAGCAGGGATTCCTGTGTCCCGATGTAGAGGAAGCATACGGTGGTTCAGGCGTGGACTGGGGCTTTTCTGTTGTGATTAACGAAGAGCTGGAGAAGGTCGGAACAAGCATGATCGGCATTGGTCTTCATAACGATGTGGTGGTTCCTTATCTTACGGCTTTTGCCACGAAGGAGCAAAAAGAACGCTGGCTGCCTAAGTGTGTGACCGGGGAAACGATTACAGCACTGGCCATGACTGAACCGGGGACAGGATCGGATCTTGCCAACATCAGGACCACGGCCATTAAAGACGGAGATCATTATGTTCTGAACGGGCAGAAAACGTTTATTACAAATGGAATCCATTCCGATCTGGTTGTTGTTGCGTGCAAGACTGACCCAAAAGCAGAACCAAAGCACAAAGGTGTGAGTCTGATTGTTGTGGAAAGGGGAATGGAAGGCTTCTCCCGCGGCCGGAAACTTGATAAGGTCGGCCTGCACAGCCAGGATACCGCAGAGCTGATTTTTGAAGACTGCCGGGTGCCAAAGGAAAACCTGCTCGGTGAAGAAGGAAAAGGATTTCTTTATATGATGGACAAGCTTCAGCAGGAACGCCTCCTGGTTGCAATTGGTGCCCAGGTGGCAGCTGAGGATATGCTTCAGACGACCATCGACTATGTGAAATCCCGAAAAGCATTCGGACAGCCGGTCAGCAAGTTTCAGAACACCCAGTTCAAGCTTGTGGAAATGGCGACAGAAATTGAAATGGGCCGCACGTTCCTCGATCAGCTTATTGCCAGACATATGGCCGGTGAAGACGTCGTGACCGAAGTTTCAATGGCCAAGTGGAAGCTGACGGAAATGGCGAAAGACACAGCCTCTTCGTGTATGCAGCTCCATGGCGGATACGGGTATATGGAAGAATACAAGATTGCCAGACGTTACAGAGACATTCCTGTATCGGCGATATATGCCGGGACAAATGAAATTATGAAAACGATTATTGCGAAAAATATGGGCTTGTAAGTATACGAGAGAAGGGTGGTTATACGCTATGAACAGAGAAGCAGTCATCGTTGAAGCAGTCAGAACGCCGGTTGGAAGACGGAAGGGAACCCTCCAGCATGTCCGTCCCGATGATCTTGCTGCGATTGCTCTTAAGGAAGTCGTAAAGAGAGCCGGAATTGACCCCGGAATTGTAGAGGATGTGATTATGGGTTGTGTAACCCAGTCCGGCGAGCAAGCCGGGGATATTGGAAGGGTTGCTGCTCTTATCGCAGGCTTCCCTCAGCACGTGCCCGGAACGACCATTGACCGCCAGTGCGGATCAAGCCAGCAGGCTGTCCACTTCGCCAGCCAGGCGGTTTTGAGCGGGGATATGGATGTGGTCATTGCTGCAGGTGTGGAGAACATGGACAGGGTGCCGATGGGGTCAAACTTCCAGGGAGCTAAACCAAGTGAACAGCTGACCGGAAAATACGAAATCGTTCACCAGGGAATTTCTGCTGAAAAGATTGTTCAGAAGTGGGGATTTAGCCGGGAAGAGATGGACGAGTATGCAGCAGAAAGCCACAGGAGAGCCCTGACTGCGCAAAAAAAGGGTTTCTTTGATAAAGAGATTGTCCCTGTTTCCGTTACTCTCCCGGACGGAACGGTTGAAGAGGTCATGCACGACACAGGCCCACGGGAAGGAACAACAGCAGAAAAGCTGGCAGGGCTGAATCCTTCCTTTATCGAGGGAGGGACCATTCATCCCGGGAACTCAAGTCAGATCAGTGACGGAGCCGGTGCCATTCTTATTATGAGCCGGGAAAAAGCTGAAGAACTGGGGTTAAAACCAAGGTTTCGTATTCACACCCGTGTCGTTGTAGGGTCTGATCCGACACTGATGCTCACAGGGCCGATTCCTGCTACAGAGAAGGTGCTTGAAAAATCAGGCCTTACCCTTGATGACATTGACGTTTTTGAAGTTAACGAAGCTTTTGCACCTGTGCCGTTAGCTTGGTTAAAAGAAACGGGAGCTGATCCGAAGAAGATGAACCCGAACGGAGGAGCCATCGCTTTAGGGCATCCGCTGGGGGCGAGCGGAGCCCGCCTCATGACCTCCATGATTCATGAGCTTGAGCGAAGCGGCGGAAGATACGGGCTGCAGACGATGTGTGAAGGTTACGGGATGGCGAATGCGACGATCATCGAGCGGATGGAATAGTCCTTACCATTGCTTAAAATCCTTATTGGAGGTACTTAAATGTCTACAACAATTGGAACGTTATTTGAGCAGACGGTAACCAAGTTTCCGGATAAAGAAGCGATTGTTTATGTGCAAAAGAACCTCAGATTCACCTATGCAGAATGGAATGACAGAGTAAATAAAACGGCAAATGCCTTTCTTGATGCAGGTGTAAAGAAAGGCGACCGTGTTTCTACTTTTCTTTTTAATACGGAAGAGCTGGCAACTGCCTATTTTGCCTGTGCGAAGATAGGAGCTGTTTTTAATCCAATTAATTTCCGCCTTGCTGCAGATGAACTTCTGTTCATAGTAGAAGATGCGTCTCCGAAGATTGTCCTTTTTGAAAAGGCGCTGGCCTCGCAGATAAATGAGGTTCGAAAAGATATACCTGAAGTTTCATACTGGTACGTAGATTCCGACACTCCTGAATACGCTGAGAATTTTCATGAGAAAGTACATGAAGCCGGAAGTGACCGTCCTGATAGTAACGTACAAGAGGAAGATCTGTATGCCATTATGTACACGAGCGGTACGACAGGGCGGCCAAAAGGTGTCATGCACAGTCACCGTGAGATGGTCGAGCAAAGTCTAATCCTTATTGCATCTACAAAGCTGACAGAGGATGACCGGGGGTTAGTTACAGCGCCTATGTTTCATTGTGCTGAACTTCATTGCGCATTTTTACCGAGGGTACATGTAGGAGCTTTAAATATCATCACACACCATTTTGAACCTAAACGAACGTTGGAGCTCATTGAAGAGGAAAAAGTATCCCTGTTCTTTTCTGCTCCGACAATGTGGAACATGATGCTCCAGGAGTCATTGGACGATTACGATTTAACAACACTCCGTCTCGGGTTGTACGGGGCTGCTCCTATGGCACCTGCGCTCGTTAACGCCATACAGGAACATTTCGGGTGTGAACTTGTCCAGGCATATGGAATGACTGAGATGGGGCCTGCTGTGACGTTTTTAAACGAGAAGGATCAGGTCAGGAAAGCGGGATCAGCCGGGAAGGCATGTCTGAACCACGAGATTCGGATTGTAAGGCCCCGTGAGGCAGGACGGCCATCGGAGCCGGACGATGTTATGAATCCTGGAGAAACAGGAGAACTAATCGTTAAAGGTCCGTGTATGATGCAGGGTTATTTTAACCGGGAAGAAGCAACGAGAAATGCGATTTATAAAGGGTGGTATTATTCAGGTGATGCAGCATCGTTTGATGATGAGGGATACCTGTGGATTGCAGACAGAGTCGATGACATGATTATCAGCGGTGGTGAAAATATTTACCCAAGAGAGATTGAAGATGTTCTCTACGAGCATCCAGGTATTCTTGATGTAGCTGTTTTGGGAGAGCCTGATGAAAAGTGGGGAGAATCAGTTATGGCTGTGATTGTGAGGAAGAACGACTCTTTATCAGAACAAGACCTTGACCGGTTTTGTCAGGAGAGTACAAAATTAGCTGATTATAAAAGGCCTCGCAGGTACTTATTCGTGGACGAACTACCGAGAAACGCAAGCGGGAAAATTCAGAAATTCATGCTGAAAAACGAACTCGTAAAAAGCAACGGGTAACTTTTTCTGACGTAAGAGTTGTTGCATATGGAAACGGGGAAGAGATACACCGCAGTAGAAAGAGAAGTATTGGCAGGCTTCGTCTGGGTGAGCCATGTTTATTAAATGCAGCATCTGTAAGTAAACAGGTTTTGAAATGTGTATAAAAATGAGGTGAACCATGCTTAAAGGGATTCGTGTGATTGATATTTCATTTTATCTGCCCGGCCCTTATGCGACGCTGCGGCTTGGGGATCTTGGAGCAGAAGTAATTAAAGTGGAGCCGCCGGAAGGTGACCCGGCTCGAAATACAGGAGAAAAGAAAAACGGTGACGGGCTCGTTTTTTTAGCCAATAACCGTAATAAAAAAAGCATTACCCTGGATTTAAAAACAGAAGAAGGGCAGACGGCGGCTCTTTTATTAATTGAAGAGGCGGATGTTGTTATCGAGAGTTTCAGACCGGGGGTGACCAGCAGGCTGGGAATCGATTACGAACGTGCAAAGGAGGTTAACCCGGGCATTGTTTATTGCTCCATTTCCGGGTACGGACAAGCCGGTACAGCAAGCAACCTGGGAAGCCACGATCTGAATTATATGGCTGTGAGCGGATCCCTGTCTCAGATGAAAGACAAAGGTGGCTCACCGGTTCATCCGACGAATACGTTTGCCGACCTTTTCGGGGGTGTTACTGCAAATGAACGGATCCTTGCAGCTCTGGTGAAAAAAGAGAGAACAGGGGAAGGTGAGTATGTGGATCTTTCCCTGGCAGATTCGATGGTTTCGCTTATGACCAATCACGTGATCTACGAACAGGAAACAGGGCGGGAAACCGGTGTTTCTCTCCTTGACGGCGAACTCGTCTGCTACAGTCTTTATGAGACAAAAGATGGGCGGTATGCGGCTCTGGCGGCACTGGAGAAGAAGTTCTGGACGAATTTTTGCGATGGAGTAAACCGCCCCGACTGGATCAGCTCTCACTGGTCAACGACTGAAGAATCAAATACGGTTTTTAAGGAAATACAGTCTTTGTTTGCCGGTAAAACACTCCAGGAGTGGACTTTATTCGGTCTTGAACATGACTGCTGTCTTACACCGGTTCTTGAGCCGAGTGAGATTAATAAAACTCCATATTTTCAAGGGAAAAACCTTGTCTGGGATAATGAAGACGGTACCCGGCAGGCAGCGACATTTCCGCAGCATAAGAGCAGGATCAGCACAAGACCGCCGTTGAAAGGTGAACATACAAGAGAGCTTTTAAGTCAAATGGATAAAAATCAGAACACATAATACTCTGGAAGGGGAAATGTATGATGATGAATGTACCATTAACAGTAGGAGCCATGATGGAAAGAGCAGAGCAGTTTTTTCCTGAAAAACAGGTGATTTCACGAACGTCCGGCGGGGTTTCGTCCTTTACTTACAGAGAGATCGGAAAACGTACGCGCCGTCTCGCATCAGCTCTTGCGGAGCTTGGGGTTGAACGAGGAGACCGTGTAGCTACGCTGGCCTGGAATCATCACCGCCACCTTGAAGTTTACTTCGCAGCTCCGGGGATGGGAGCTGTACTTCATACAATCAACATTCGTCTGAGTCCTGAACACATTATCTACATCATTAACAATGCAGAGGATAAAGTGCTTCTCGTAGACGAAGATGTATGGCCTCTAGTGGAAAAAGTGAAGGACCAGTTGAAAACGGTGGAAGCATTTATTGTCATGACAGATTCAGAGGAACTCCCCGAGTCAGATATTTCCCCTCTGTATTCCTACGAAGACCTGCTGGAAAAGGGAGATGAACGTTTTGCTTTTATAAAAGACCTGGATGAAAATGAACCTGCGGGAATGTGCTACACGTCTGCAACAACAGGGAATCCCAAAGGTGTCGTTTACTCTCACAGGGGGATCGTTTTGCACAGTTTTGCGCTGGGTCTGGCCGACACTGCCGGCATCTCTGAAGCAGACCGGTGTATGCCTGTTGTTCCGATGTTCCATGCGAATGCCTGGGGACTGCCGTTTGCGGCAACCATGCTCGGAACAACGCAGGTGCTTCCGGGACCTCAGTTTACACCGAAGCTGCTTGCAGATTTCATAGAAAAAGAGAAGGTGACGATTACTGCAGGCGTTCCGACAATCTGGCTCGGGCTGTTGAACGAACTTGAGAGCGGCGATTATGATACAACGAGTCTGCGGGCTGTGTTATGTGGAGGATCTGCGGCACCATCAGGGATGATCCGTGCCTATGAAACAAAATATAATGTTCCGTTTTTACACGCATACGGTATGACCGAAACCAGTCCTCTTGTGACCGTTTCAAAGTTAAAGAGCTATCAGGATGATCTTGGTGAAGAAGAAAAGCTGGATGTGCGCTCCAAGCAGGGGCTCCTCGTTCCAGGACTTGAGATGAAGGTCGTTGGTGAGCGGGGAGAAGTAGAGTGGAACGGTGAGGACATGGGTGAATTAATGCTCCGAGGCCCGTGGATTGCAAATGAGTATTACCGGGATGATCGTACAGAAGAGGCATTCAGGGACGGATGGCTTCATACGGGGGACGTTGTAACGGTGGATAAAGAAGGGATCATAAAAATCGTCGACCGGACCAAGGATATGATTAAAAGCGGCGGGGAGTGGATTTCTTCTGTAGATATCGAGAATGCTCTTATGGCACACGACGCCGTCTTTGAAGCAAGTGTAGTGGCGGTTGCCCATCCTGAATGGCAGGAACGGCCCGTGGCGTGCGTGGTGCTGAAAGATGAGTATAAGGATGAAGTGGGAAAAGAAGACCTCATGGATTTTCTGAAGCCGCAGTTTGCCAAGTGGTGGCTTCCGGATGACATTGTGTTCCTGAATGAAATTCCAAAGACGTCAGTCGGGAAGTTTTTAAAGAGAGCTCTCAGGGCTCAATTGAAAGATCATCTGGTGATAAAATAAGAGGAGGAGGTTGACTCAAAAGGTCGTTTTTTTACCTTTTGAGTCAACCTCGAAGCAATGAGTGGAGCCATTGCCAATCTACCGGGACATTTTGAGACCCCTTCGTTTTTTTGGGAGTGGGGAAGGGGAGATGAAGACTAAATCGTTAAATCGTGCTCTAACTTGTTTAAAGCAAAGCCTAACTTGATTAAACCCCATACTAACTTGTCTAAACCTTCTTCCGCCATTTACCTTCACACACATGTCAAAAAAATCGTGAGCACCGTACATGTAAAAAACCATCATATCGTTTATAATAAAGGGACGGTTAAAATTCCTTTACTTCATAAAGGATTTTATTTTAAAATAAACTTGTGAAAATATTCACAATCACAGCAATTATTGAATGTAAACCACCTTAAATGGGGGATTTAAGACTATGAAAGAATTAAAGAAACTCGCATTTGCCCAGCGCAGTAAGGTGAATGCCCTTTATACAACAAGCTTTCTCACAGGAGCGGTGATGATCGCCCAGGCGTACTTAATTGTGCTCATTGTTGACGGGATCTTCATGCAGGGACGGTCCTTTTCGTGGACAGTGCCCTACCTTGGCGCTCTTTTGGTTGTCTTACTTGTGCGCTCCCTCCTTTCCTATTTCGCAGCCCGCACGGGGATCCGGATGGCTTCGAAAGTCAAACAGGATTTTCGCGAAGCACTTCTGAAGAAATTTACAAAAAATCCGGTCCAGGCTTCCCTGGAGGGGCAGTCGGGTAAAAAAGTCAGTGTCATGCTCGATGCGGTGGACGAAGTGGACGGTTTTTACAGCAGGTATATTCCACAGATGATTCTCACATATGTGGTTCCGCTTATGCTTTTAGTTACGATTTTTATCGTAAATCCCTATTCCGGTCTTATTATACTGATTACGGCACCGTTCATTCCGTTTTGCATGATTCTTATCGGAAAGGTGACTCAGAAAAAGCAGGACGAGCAAGTGGAAGAACTGACCCGCTTTTCAGGACAATTTTTAGATACACTGCAAGGTCTTGCTACATTAAAGCTGTATGGTCGTGGCAAAGAACAGCGTGAACAAATACGTGAAAACAGTCTGCGCTTCCGGGAAGCAACAATGAATGTGCTGAAGGTCGCATTCCTGTCTTCTTTAATGCTTGAATTTATTGCGATGCTGAGTATCGCTCTTATTGCAGTTGAAGTAGGTCTGCGCCTGGTCATATACGAGAGTATTTCCTTTTTCACTGCGTTTCTTGTGCTCACAATCGCACCTGAATTCTTCAACACTCTTAAAAACCTCGGTACAGCGTTTCACTCCGGCCGGGGCAGTATGGCTGCGGCAAACCGGATTAAAGAAGAAATTGATAAGCCGGAACAGCCTGTGGAGTGGGGGACCGAGGCTTTCGAAGGCATCAATTCCCCGGAGATCGTTTTAAAGAACGTTCGTTTCCAATACGGTGTTGAAGGGTTCGCGTTAAAAGAAATGAACACGGTTATTCCCTCAAATGCTAATGCAGCTGTTATTGGCCTGAGCGGTTCAGGAAAGACAACGTTACTGCATATTCTATCAGGACTCGCAGCCCCGTCCGGCGGTGAGATCCTTATAAACGGCAAGAACCGTTCAATCCTGAAAGAAGAGGACTGGTTTGGTCAGTTAAGCTATATTTCCCAGCATCCTTATCTTTTTTCCGGAACGATTGCGGACAATATTGCTCTCGGTATGGAAAACAAGGTTACGAGAAAAGAGATTGAAGCCGCTGCTGAAAAAGCAGGGATCGCATCCATGGTTACAAGACTTGAAAAAGGGTACGACACTCCGGTTGGAGAAGGAGGACGCGGTCTGAGCGGAGGAGAGAAACAGCGTGTAGCATTGGCACGGGCGTTTATTAAGAATCCGTCGCTCATCCTTTTCGATGAACCTACTGTCGGACTCGACCTTGAAACCGAGCAGATTCTTCAAACATCTATAAAAGAACTGTCTCAGCGTGCCACTGTAATTACGGTTGCTCACAGACTTTATACGATCAAACAGGCTGACACAATTATACTGCTGGATGATGGAGCCGTGGCTGCCCAGGGTACACACGAGGACCTGATGGAAAACTCTGCAGACTATCGCAACATGGTTGAACTGCAGCAAGAAGGGGTGGAAGAATGAAGGACTTAGCCGTCATGTTTTCCCTGATTTCAAAAGAAAAAAAGGACGTCCTTTACTCCATTTTGTTTGGCTTTATTGCCGGGGTGGCTGCTGTGGCTCTTTTTGCATCGAGCGGATATCTGGTTTCTAAAGCAGCGCTCGTACCTCCTTTATACACGTTAACCATGACCATAGCGTTTTTGAAGTTTATCAGCTTTTTACGAGCGGGAAGCCGCTATGCTGAGAGGTATTTCTCTCACCGTGCAACGTTTACGATTCTCAGCAATCTGAGGGTCCACTTCTACAATAAGCTTGAACCGCTGGCCCCGGGAATCTTTCAGAAATACCGGAGCGGAGACTTACTGGCAAGAATAGTCGGAGACGTAGAGCATCTGCAGTTTTTCTTTCTGCGAGTCTTTTATCCCCCGATAGTGATGGTGACGATCTTTCTCAGCACGATAGTGTTCACGCTGTTTTTCTCCGTTTACGTGGCACTGGCAATTGTCGGGGGGCTTATCCTGACGGGATTTTTGATTCCGGCCTGGTTCGCATACCGGCAGAAAAAGACGAATGCCACAGTGAGGGAAGAACGGGGGGCTCTCTCCACAGAGGCTGCGGAACTTCTTTACGGATTTCGTGATCTGAAAATACACCAGCGTCTTTCTGAACAGGAGAAGGCATTAACAGAAGCATCCGCCTCTTATGTAAAGGAGCAGGAAAAAGAACACATTCAATCTGCCTACAGCGAGTCGGTTAACGGGGCTGTTGCTTTGACTGTTACGTGGATCGTGCTGGGGATAGGTGCCTATCTCGCTTCAACGGGGGAGTTAAACGGGCTGTTCCTTGCTATGCTGGTGTTAACGTCCCTTACAGTATTTGAAAATTCCACACCCATGGCTTCGTTTCATACTCATTACGAAGGAAGCCGTCAGTCTGTGAATCGTCTGTCTTCCGTTCTTGATGTAAAAGAAGGCGCAGTGCGGGAGAACACATCATCACTGCCTCAGGAAGCTTATGAAATTTCAGGAAAAAACGTCTGTTACACATTTCCCGCGGATGAGCGACCGGCTCTCAAAGACGTGAGTTTCATATTACCGGCAGGCTCCAGGACAGCGATTGTAGGAGCAAGCGGCTCCGGTAAATCCACTCTTATGCAAGTGATGTTGAATGTCCTGTCTCCGGATTCAGGAGACGTTAGGCTGGCAGGAAAAAATACTGAACAGCTGGATAAAGAAGACATCTGGCGCTCTGTCAATGTGGTTTTGCAGGAAAACCATTTCTTCTATGGAACGATTGCCGATAATCTCCGTATCGCACGGGACGCTGTAACGGATGATGAGATGACCAGGGCTCTGGAAAAAGTAATGCTGAGTGATTTCTCCTTGAATGACCGTGTTTATGAAAAAGGCGGGAATTTGTCCGGCGGAGAAAAGCAGCGTCTTGCTATTGCAAGAGCCATGCTTAAAGGAGCACCACTTTGGGTGATGGATGAACCGGTGTCTTCTGTGGATTCGGTGACGGAAAAGAAGATTCTTGATGAACTTTACGAACAGGCAAAAAATGATACCCTCGTTTTAATCAGTCATAACCTGAGAGGTCTTGAGCGTATGGACCAGATTATTGTAATGAACGATGGCCGTATTGAAGAAGCGGGAACCTACCGGGACCTGATGGAGAAGCAAGGGTATTTTTATAAGATGAAGGAAATTGAAAAGAGTATTCTGATGTAAGGAAGAAGTCTTTAGAGGCTTCTTCTTTTTCTTTTTTAATATTTCACTACTCGAACAAGTTTCTTTTTTATAAGAAAAGGGGTATACAGAAACAGGTAATATATTCTAAAAATTTCATATTGGCTGATGGAGGAGAACGAGATGAAAAAGACAATCGTGTTTGGAGCGGTGTTACTGAGTTTATCCCTTGTGTTAGGTGGTTGCGGCAGTGATGATGACACTACAAGTGCAAACGAACCTGAAGAACCAGCTACTGAGGACGAACAAGAAGGTCAGGTGGATCAGGAAGAACCTTCTGAAGAACAGGAAGCTGATAACAGCGTTGAAGAGACAGAGGCACAAGGAACCAATGAAGACGAAGGAGACGAAAGTGGCGATACAGAAGAAGGCGGACAAGAAGAGCAGGAGGAAGCAACAACAGATACAGGAGCATCAGACAACAGTCTGTTAAACCCTTCTATTTCTGAGCTCTCTGAAGGCGATATTGAGGTCATTTATACAAACAGTAATGCAGACTTTGTTCATGACATGGACGGGTTTGTTGTAAGTGTTGACGAGTACCAGCTTGTGAAAATAGAAGATATGAACCGAAATATGACGATTCCTTTTAACGATGAGGTTGATGGGTACCTGGTCACAGCTAAGATAACGGTTGATAATCAAAAAGACACGGCTATGTATTACCCGATGTCGTTAAGAATTCAAATGAATGACCAGTATGACTATTCCGTATCACAGCCAAGACTTTTTATTGATGACGCTGATGTGGTGGTATCGGAAATGGAGGAAGAGGTTTCAAAATACGGAGCTGGAGAGAAGGTGTCCGGATTGGTTTCCTTTGCTTTTTCAAACGAAGAATATGAAAGGCTGACGAATACGAATCCGAAGTTTATTATTTCAGGAGGAGCCGCGGATAACGATCAGTTCTCCGGAGGTTACCGTGAAGAAGGGGTGTTTGACTTTATTTATTCGAGTGAACAGGGTGACGAAGTCTCCTCTCGACCGGATCTTTATCAGAGTAAACTTGTTACTGACAACATTGCAGAACAGTCGATCATCTTTGAAGACACATCTATTAACCAGGAGGAAATGATTGACGATGTCCGGGTGACGTTAAAAGGTGTTCAGTATACCGAACTTGAGCCTACAGCTTCCTTTGAAGAAGCCTTTACGGACACGGGGGATGGTCTGGTGGCGTTAACAGTCCTTTTCCATGTGGACAACCAGTCTGATTCACCAATCAGCATGTTCTCGACACGTTCTATGTTAACAGTAGATACAAACCGGGCCAGGTATATGCCTGAGGGAATGCTTGAGCCAGGCACAGAGACAATGCTTGAACCTGGAAATGATACGGAAGACATGAAAGGGTTTTTATTCTACAAGGACGAATTTGAGCTCTACGAGAATTTTGAGCTTGAATACGGTCCTTTCTATGGAGAAGACGGACGGGAATTGTTTAAGGCTGACTTGTTGAATTTTACCCTGCCAAGGTAAGCGTGTAAGAGAGAGACCAGCTTATAAGGGTGGAACCTTGTGAGCCGGTTTCTTTTATTAAGGCTGACTTTACAATGTTGGGGAGGGATTCTATGTTGAGTTTTGTTGAAAGGAATTGGCTACCTTTCCGCAGTCACATATTCCTTTCAGCTGAGCAAGACCCGTTTTGAAAAAGGTAATGAAGCCGAAGTGCCTGAGACTCCTGTGGCCGTGGGGGCCAGGCAAGACCCCGCAGGACATAGAATGCCACTGAAAAAGTCAAAGTCCGGAAATTACATCACCACATAGGGCTCTGATTGCAGCACGAAAGTGGTTTTGGTTTTTATTGCTTATGTGCTAAAGATCATTTTAATTATAAAAAAGTGTTGATTGGAGCAAATGCGCGACACTCCTGCGGGAGGAGCGAGTTCCGGGGAGACCCCGCAAGCGTGCAGCGCTGAGGAGGCTCCCGAACCGCCCGCGGAGGCTTACTTATTGTGATAATCTTTATACCAGTCCACAAACTTTCCAACACCTTGCTCAATTGAAGTAGAGGGCTTGAAGCCGATTGCTGCCATCAAATCACTCACATCAGCAAATGTGTCTTTCACATCTCCCGGTTGAAGAGGGAGGTACTTTTTTTTAGCGGAGATACCAAGTTTTTTTTCCAGTGCGGCAATCATATCCAATAACGGAACAGGTGTGTTGTTTCCGATATTGTAAAGCTTGTAAGGAGCACTGCTCTCCGATGGTGGTGGATCCAGGCTGTCATTTACACCTGCCGGCTTATTGCTCAACAGCCTGACAATGCCTTCAACAATATCATCGATATACGTAAAATCACGCATCATGTTTCCGTTATTGAATATTTGAATCGGCTTTCCTTCCAGAATGTTTTTAGTAAACGTAAAAAGAGCCATATCCGGGCGTCCCCATGGGCCGTAAACAGTAAAAAACCGCAAGCCTGTCGAGGGAATGTTAAATAGATGACTGTACGTATGGGCCATCATTTCATTTGCTTTTTTCGTTGCTGCATATAAGCTTGCCGGATGATCGGTATGATCATCAGTCGAGAACGGCATTTTCTTATTAAGGCCGTAAACAGAACTGGTGGAAGCAAAGATAAGGTGCTCTACAGGATAGTGACGGCAGCACTCGAGAAGGTTCATAAAACCTGTTACATTTGATTGAATGTACGTGTCCGGGTTTTCAAGGCTGTACCTCACGCCAGCCTGGGCTGCCAGATGAATAACGGGGCCAGGCTTTTCTTTTTCAAAAAGGTCTTCCATATTCTTTTTGTCTTCCAGAGCAACCTTGTAAAACGTAAACAGTGGATGCTTAATCCATTTTAAGCGCGCTTGTTTCAAGCGGGGGTCGTAGTAACTGTTTACATTATCCAGCCCCACA
Organism: Alteribacter salitolerans; assembly: GCF_016901055.1. NCBI lineage: Bacteria > Bacillati > Bacillota > Bacilli > Caryophanales > Bacillaceae > Alteribacter > Alteribacter salitolerans. The sequence continues at coordinate 50,566 of NZ_JAFEUX010000005.1, forward strand.
ACGGTGTACCCTTCTTTTGTTAACCGCTTGACGACATGGGCACCGATAAAACCGGCACATCCGGTAACGAGAATTGCCATGAGTTTTCCTCCCGCATTTCAGGGTCATTACCTATATTTATGAAAATGGGGAAAGGGAGGTATGGGCGGCTAAAAATGATATAAGGGATGTGTTAAAGGTTATTGCTGCAGAAGTGGCGTGTGAAAAGGAATAATTGAAACTCACCATTAAAGTTAAGCAGAGCAAAAAAGAAGCCTCCTTAAAAAGGTGTAATCTTCCGCACCTTTTCAAGGAAACTTCTTTAGAACCGGCTGCTAATGAGCGACTTCCTGTGTATAGCCTTTGACCTGATGTATGATATCATTTTCCAAGTGGTCATTCATTTGCTCGAGGCGTTTCCCGATAAAGAAAACATCGATCAGGGGCCAGATAAATAAGGTAAGCCAGCCGAAGAGAAGAAGAGCTACTCCGTAACCTACATCTCCCAGGTAAAAGCGGTGACCTCCCAGAACCCCGGTGAACCACCATAATAAGTACATAATCAGTTTACTTTTCTGCTTCTTTTCAAATTCACTCTGTACCATACTGAGCTGTTCGGAAGATAATTCTTTTTTTAACAGTAAATTGTCCAATCCCATCATCCCTTCTGAAGTTCTCCGGTTGATTTCACCCTACCCCTCATTTTATGACCCGGGTCATAGGGAATATGTCTTCCCCCGCAACAAAACTGATGGGTTTTGTCTTCACGCTCCAAAGGAAAGAAGTTAGAATAGAAGTAATCTTAAGAAGGAGGCAGGCACACATGAGCATTGGATATATAAACGGCAAGTACGTAGCACTGGATGAGAAAGCTGTCCCTATTGAGGAAAGGGGTCACCAGTTTGGTGATGGTGTATACGAAGTAATCCGTTATTACAACGGAGAAGGATTTATGCTTGAGGAGCACCTGGAACGGCTGGAAAAGAGTGCAGAGGCGATCAGGATCGATCTTGAAGGGGGGATTGATTCCATTCGCACCATTATTGAAGAAGGGGTAAAGAAAGCGGCAATTCCCGATTGCAGTGTATATCTGCAGATCACGCGGGGGGCAGCTGAACGGAACCACCTTTTCCCAAAGGATGTTCCCCCATCTGTTTCCATGACCATAAAGCCGATGGCGCCTTTTAGTAATGAAATGCTGAACAATGGTGTATCTGTCATTACACACCCGGATGAGAGATGGGCAAACTGTTATATTAAATCCCTGAACCTGCTTCCCAATATTCTTGCCAAACAAGCTGCAGCAGAAAAACACGCCTATGAAGCCATTCTGTACAAAGATGGCAAAGTAACAGAATGCTCGTCGTCTACTATCTTTATCGTATTAAACGACACCGTCATTACGACACCGCTGTCAAAGCAGATTCTGCCGGGAATTACCCGCATGGCTGTAAAAGAGATTTGTGAAAAAGCGGCAATCAGGTTTGAGGAACGGGAGTACACGACTGAAGAACTGTTTATCGCTGACGAAGTATTCTTAACGAGTACCACGTCTGAAGTGCTTCCTGTAACACAGATAGATGACAGGAAGGTTGCGGAGGGGACCCCGGGAAATCTGACTACGCTTTTAATGGAACTGTTCAAAGCGAAAACCGGACAATGAATTCCGCTGTTTTCGTATCATACATGAGACAGGCGGGTCCGCAGAAATGAAGCACCTTCTGTAGTGACAATTCTTTTGCAGAGGTGCTTTAAATAAAAACATCAGCAGCACTGACCATAGCCTTGGTCTGTGCTGCTGATGTTAGTTTAATATTTTTTATTAACATTATTAATCCAGTGAAATATCATCACGGAACAAATTGTAAGCGTCACGGACGATGTCGTAGTCACTTGGATCAGCTTCAATGATGCCGTCCCACCGATAAACATCGTTCATAATCTGAATCATTTCTTCATTTTCGTTGAAGGAAAGAAAAGCTTCTTTAATTTCTGCTTTAAGGTCTTCATCGAGCTCTTCAATCAGAGTGATCGTGTCGTTTGGAATCGCTTCTGTGTATTCAATAACCCTCAGCGTGTCCATAATGTCCGGATAATCATCAGTAAGAACAGAACGGGCATCTTCAAATGTTGTCGCTACATCTGCTTCCCCTTCATACACACTTACTAAAGCCCCGTCATTGGAACCGGCCTGGAATTCCTCACCGAAAAAGCTCTGCACGTCTTCAACACCGTAGTTTTCAGCAAGGTGCGTAGCCGGGAACAAAAATCCTGCAGGAGAAGCGGGATCAGGATATACCCACGACTTTCCCTCTAAATCTTCAATACTGTCAATGCCGCTTTCTTCATGAACGACAAATTGGGCACGGTAGGAATCTTCCCCGTTTCGTTCAGATTTCAAAATAACTTCAAATCCATAGCGTTCTTCACCCTGCACGTAACCGAGAGCAGGAAGAAAGCCGATGTCCACATTTCCGCTTCCCATGGCTTCAACCAGTCCGGAATAGTTAACCATTACAGAGCCTTCCACAGGCCGCCCCAGGATCTCGGATAACTCGTCTGCCAGCGGTTCAACTGTAGAAGCAATGTTATCTGAGTCGGAAGAAGGTACAAACCCCATTACCAGTGCGTCCTCTTCATCCCCGTTTCCGCAGGCTGCGAGAGACAGTGCCATAACCCCGACGCTCATCATCAATATTTTCTTCATAATGCCAAAACCCCCAAGATGTTATTTATGTACAATTCTCATTCTAGTTTAACGGTACGGGGGGTTCAATTCTTTTTTATTAAATTTCTGTAAATTGGCAGTCAGACTTCAATCTGCTATACAACAGAAATAAAGATTAATAGCGATAACGTTGCTGTTATAGGGTTATACACACATTTTATAAAAAAATCAGAATAATTTGGATAAACCGGTTGTTTTTTCTGAACCTCCTGTTATATAATACATAACATAATAAAAACTGTATCATAACAGTGGAACAACAAAAAACGGAAGGGGATTTTAAAATGAACTGTCACAAATGTAACGGGCACGGTGATATCGGCTGTAAGAAGTGTCAGACAACAGCGAAACATAAAACAGGTGATCACCACCTGGAATGTGAAGACTGTTGTGGTACAGGCGCTGTAATCTGTCATTTCTGTCTTGGTAACGGAAGTATCGAGTAACGAAGGAGGGCTATTATGTCTAAGGGTGATATTCAGTTTTCAGCATTGCGAAATGAAACGTTTTCTGAAATTCTATCGGATGGTGCAGTTGAATTTATTTGTAAACTGCACCGGAAGTTTGAGGGTGATCGTCAATCTGTATTAAAACAGAGGGAGGACACGCAGCGTTCGATTGATAAAGGAGAGCTTCCGGTGTTTTTGGAAGAAACGAAGAGTGTGAGAGATTCGGGCTGGACAGTGGATGATGTTCCGGAACCCCTTCAGGACCGTCGGGTTGAGATCACGGGTCCGAGCGGGAATAAAAAGATGGTAATCAATGCTTTGAACTCAGGGGCTCACGTATTTATGGCAGACCTTGAAGATGCAAACTCGCCAACCTGGGAAAATCAGCTTCAGGGCCAGGTGAATTTGTACGAAGCGATTCGAAAAACGATTGATTTTACCGCACCTAACGGGAAGGAATATAAGCTTAACGATACGACTGCAACACTCATTGTCCGCCCACGGGGCTGGCATTTGAATGAAATGTCCGTTGAGGTTGACGGAACGCCAATGAGCGGTTCATTATTCGATTTTGGTCTTTATTTTTATCATAATGCAACAGAGCTGCTAAGCCGAGGGCTGGGACCGTATTTTTACCTTCCGAAGCTGGAGTCGTATAAAGAAGCCCGGCTGTGGAATAACGTCTTTAATTTTGCCCAGGATGAACTTGGAGTTCCACGGGGAACGATAAAGGCTACGGTTCTGATTGAGACCCTTCACGGCGCTTTTCAGGCAGATGAAATTCTATATGAACTGCGTGAACACAGTGCAGGACTCAACTGCGGCCGGTGGGACTATATTTTCAGTTATATTAAAATACTGAGAAACCATGAAAAGTACATTCTGCCTGATCGTTCAGAGGTAACGATGACCGTTAATTTTATGCGGGCCTATACACTGTATGTTGTGAAGACGTGTCATAAGCGGAATGCCCATGCCATCGGTGGTATGGCAGCCCAGATTCCGATTAAAAACGATGAAGAAGCCAACAATCGGGCACTTGAAAAGGTGCGTGCAGATAAGGAACGGGAAGTAAAAGACGGGCATGATGGCACGTGGGTAGCCCACCCGGCGCTCGTTTCCGTTGCAAAAGAAGTGTTTGATAAGTATATGCCAGAGGCAAATCAACGCTCAAAACAGCGTGATGATGTTCATGTAACGGCAGAAGATCTTCTCAGTGTACCAAAGGGACAGATCACGGAAGAGGGACTTCGTGCCAACATAAGTGTCGGTCTTCAGTACATTGAAGCGTGGCTTAGAGGGTTTGGGGCTGTACCGATTCATAACCTGATGGAGGATGTAGCGACTGCTGAAATTTCAAGGGCACAGGTCTGGCAGTGGATCCAGCATCCTGAAGGAAAGCTTGAAGAGGGAACTGACATTACCGAACAGCTTGTGAGCGGCTTTATTGACGAAGAGCTTGAAAAAATCAAGATAAATTCGGGTGACGAAGTTTTTTCACGGGGAAGGTTTCCCCTGGCCCGGAATATTTTTGAGCAGCTTGTCACGCAGAAAACATTTACTGAGTTTTTAACACTTGTAGCTTATCCATATCTTGATAAACAATCGGAGGGGATCTTAAAATGAACAAAAAAGCAGAGCAAATAAACCAGGAGTGGCAGACGAATGCAAGATGGCAGGGAGTAGAACGTCCTTATACTGCTGAAGAGGTAGATAAACTGAAAGGATCTATTACAATTGAGCATACCCTTGCAAGACGGGGGGCAGAGAGACTGTGGAAAATGCTGAATGAAGAAGAGTTTACCCGTGCCCTTGGTGCCCTTACAGGTAACCAGGCAGTTCAGCAGGTTAAGGCAGGACTTAAAGCCATTTACCTGAGCGGGTGGCAGGTAGCAGCTGATGCTAACTTGTCCGGACAGATGTATCCGGACCAGAGTCTGTACCCGGCAAACAGTGTACCAAGTGTTGTAAAACGAATCAACCAGGCTCTTCAGCGTGCAGATCAGATTGAATACAGTGAAGGAAAAACCGACACAGACTGGTTTGTTCCGATTGTAGCTGATGCGGAAGCGGGCTTTGGCGGGCAGCTGAATGTATTTGAGCTTATGAAAGGAATGATTGAAGCAGGGGCAGCGGCAGTTCACTTCGAAGATCAGCTTTCTTCCGAGAAGAAATGCGGTCATTTGGGAGGAAAAGTGCTTCTTCCAACACAGCAGGCGGTTCGTAACTTAATTTCAGCTCGACTGGCTGCTGATGTAATGGATGTTCCTACTGTGATCATTGCCAGGACCGATGCGAATGCCGCAAACTTAATCACGAGTGATGTGGATCCTGCAGATCATGAATTCATTACAGGGGAAAGAACGGCAGAAGGATTTTACCGGACCCGCGCCGGAATCGACCAGGCGATTGCAAGAGGACTTTCCTACGCTCCTTATGCAGATCTGATCTGGTGTGAAACATCTGAACCGAATCTTGAGGAAGCTCAGAAATTTGCAGATGCGATTCATGAAAAATTCCCGGGCAAGATGCTTGCCTATAACTGTTCACCGTCCTTTAACTGGAAGAAAAAACTGGACGATATTACGATCGCACAGTTTCAGGAAGAGCTTGGGCGTATGGGTTACCGGTTCCAGTTTGTTACCCTTGCAGGCTTCCATGCATTGAATCACAGTATGTTTGAACTTGCACGCGAATACAGCCAGCGTGGCATGGCTGCCTACTCTGAACTCCAGCAGGCTGAATTTGAAAGTGAGCAGTATGGCTATACAGCTACAAAGCACCAGCGAGAAGTAGGAACAGGCTACTTTGATGAAGTAGCTAATGTGATTTCCGGCGGAACATCTTCTACAACAGCATTGAAAGGCTCCACTGAAGAAGAGCAGTTTGTGAAATAGGTTGACAAAGGACTCCTTGAAGGTAACTTCAGGAGTCTATTCTTTTGGACAGATTAAACAAATTGTTTGAGTGACCCTCTGCCTGCTCCGGATTTCTGGTGACAAACACGATAAAAACGAGCTGGGACAGAAATGTTTTAGTCAACGAGAATTTGAACGAATAACATGCAGTGCAAACAAACCGCTTCTGAAATATACTCCTCTATGTTCGCGCATTGTTCAGATTCTCTGCTAAACACTTTCTTTATGTCCCAGCCGCTTTTTTTTTGAGTTTGATAGGTTGGTGCTGTTCACGTAGGAGAAGAAATCTTCGACCCCTCTCTGGCAACAATTTATACAAAAACAGCCATACAAAAACGAGCTGTCTACTTGGACAGCTCGTCTTCTTTATGCCTCTTTATCCGTTTTATAACCGTTGAAATCGTCTGTTTAAATGCTTTCTGTTCAGAAGAAGAAACCTCTTCCTCTCCGTAACGTACTCTTTCATAGGTTGAGTAGATTCTTTCTTTTTCTTCTTCTTCGATGGGCAGTTCCAATAACCATTCTTCTGCGGTTTGAGGGAAGGATCGGCCGAGCCCTTTTTTGGCCATCGCTGTTTCCAGTTTTAAAAATGAACGGCGGACATCATGTTTTGGTGTTACCCGCTTTTTTAGCCAGTCCCAGTTACTGTGCTCAACTTCAAGGCGTATAGCTTCTTCTTCAAATGACTCATCTTTACTCCGTGCCGGTCGCGATGTTTTCTTTCGGATCAAGTAGATAAAGGCAAGAAGAAAAAGAATGCCTGCCACTATCCAGTAAAAAGTAATGGACCCGATAAATGTACTGTCCACATCAACGTTACCCAATTCTTCAAACAGTAATGGGGCTTCTTCGTCACCTTCATCTTCTCCCTCTTCCATGACAATATCCTCACCTTCAATCCCTGAAAAGAGAAAAAGGAGCGGGCTCATGAGCCATCCGACGGCGTAAATAAAGGTCCGTGTGATAAACAAAATCGCAGCTGTAATGATCGGTGTAAATAAAGCCACGAGGAGACCCATCCCGCCGACACCGAGTAACATCGTGACGGTCCAGCGCATATGTCGTCTTTTTTGTTCACCGTTCGTTGCTGCTTTGAGGGTGTTGTTGACAGCAATGACCAGTAGCGAACCGAAAAACTGGAGTGATAGGAAAATAAGAATAAGCCAGTGATACGGCGCACTTTGAAACAGGAGATAATAAAACACACCTGTAAAAAGAGAGAGGAATAATACCTTTATCTCAGTTCCTTCCTGATCCCCCGTCAAGTGCGCCCGCACCCGCCAAAACAGGGTGAAGCTCAGGAAAATGGCCATGGAGATATGAAAGCCTCCCAGCAGTGCTGCGGTGATAACGATTGGAATCGAAAGAAGAGAATATTTCAGCTTCTTTGTATTTCTGATAAAAAAGGAAATCACAATTATCCCTGCTATTACGACAGCGAGGAATGGGATCGGCGGTGTGTACCCTGCAGTGTCCATATATACAGGGAACAGCAATAGATAAACGAACCACATCTCAAGAGAGAGGCGAAGCCAGTGTGGGAGGTCAGGTTGCCACTTCTTCATGTTTTTGCCTCCCTCTTTTTAACCCTGGCGGTGTAATAATGGAAATACTGGTTCCTTTTTGTGAAGCATGTGAATAATAGTCTTCTTCTGTTTTTCCATACGTTCCGAAATGAAAGACAGCACAGGTACCATTATGCTCGAAGATCTTCTTCATCATCAGCTGTTCGTTTATTGTGATCTGGCCATGGCGCAGTCTAGCAAGTACTTCAAGGCAGGTCATCAGATGCTTTTTTCCTTCGTCTGCTTCCACATGAAGTCCGGTTGAAGAACCGGGAATCTTTACATTAATAAACATCTCATAGGTGATTCCTTGTTTTGTCGCGTATTGCAGTGCACAGGCAACCTGGCTTAACACGTCTTCAAGATTTTGAAGAGTTGGTATTAAGGGATTTTCAGCCCGCAGGTTTAAAACCAATGTCCATTTTGACAGAGTAACCTTTTCATAAATATTTGTTTGCAGCTCTCCGGATCTTGCGGTTGTCTTCCAGTTGATACGGTTGAAGGGGTCACCTGTTCTGTACTCCCGGGAGCCTCTGGTCATCGTCATCTCTTCGTAGAGAGAATGAGGCTTGGTGTGGCTGCCCCTTGATTGCTGGAGGTGCGTGTCCAGGTTTTCAACAGGAGCCGGTTTCGGATAGACAATGACTTCACCCCGGTACGTACCTTGATAAACCATCCGGACGGAGCTGAGTTTAAAAACATCGTAAAGAACGACTTCAATGGACCGCACCTGAGAAGTCCCGCGCTTCACACCTTTTACGTGGGTTTTATACTCACGCTTTGTTTGTGAAGGGACATTAAAGGCGCGTTTATAGGATGACGGCTGCTGATCATCCAAAACAGAAACAGCTTCTTCGTGGTCAAAAAGGTGGAAGCCCCATTTTCCGTTAAAAATCGGAATTTTGCCCCGGTTTTCGAATGGGACGTGAAGAACGCCTTCATCTTCAGGAAAAAGCCTGACCGCATTTGCTTCGTGGGGGATAAAGAGATGAGCGGCCGCATAATTGATGTACCATTTATTTGCGTAAACAAATAACGTAAAGAACAGCGCAAGACCGAGCAGGAGAATTTCCCTGAATATGACGGCCAATAAAAGAAGGAGTGGGACCGTTGTTAACAGAATCGTGTAGGATGCCGCATAATGGAAATCCCTTGTCCACGGCTGCTTCATTTTACATAACCTTGCTCTACGGGGGCTTCAATGCCTTGGAGGAGCCGGTCCATAATGTCTTCTTTCGTCCTTGTCATCGTGCTCTCAAGAGTGAGGACGAGGCGGTGGCCGAGAACACAGGGAGCCAGGAATTTCACATCTTCGGGAGTGACGTAAGAGCGTCCGTGAAGCAAAGCCCTGGCCTGGACACTTCTCATGAACGCGAGGGTTCCCCTGGGGCTGACACCGACTTCAATATCTTCTGACTCCCGTGTTGCCGAAACGATATCCAAAAGGTAATCTTCTACCGCTTCACTAATCATGATTTTACCCCGTTCTTCCTGAAGCACTGTAATGTCTTCATTTGAAATAAGTGGTGTAAGATTGTCCAGAGGTTTACTTGTTTTATAGAGTTTGAGCATCGTTTTCTCTTCTTGCTTTGTGGGGTATCCAACAGGAATCTGCATGAGAAAACGGTCCATCTGCGCTTCGGGAAGGGCAAATGTCCCTTGTTGGGATTCGATTGGATTTTGGGTGGCGATGACAATGAATGGTTGTGGTAAAGGCATTGTCTGACCATCAATTGTAACCTGAAATTCTTCCATCACTTCAAGGAGGCTGGACTGAGTCCTGGGAGTGGCTCTGTTAATTTCATCAGCCAGCAGAATATTTGTCATGACAGGACCCGGCCTGAGCTCGAAGGATTGTTCCTTTGGATTGAAAAATTGAATCCCGGTAACATCACTCGGCAGAACATCCGGGGTAAACTGAATTCTGTTAAACGCGGCGTCCATGAGGGTGGCAAGGGTTTTGGCGAGCATTGTTTTTCCTGTACCGGGTACGTCTTCAAGAAGGACGTGACCGCTGCTAACGAGACTGATGGCCAGGAGTTCAACAACATTGTCTTTACCCACAAGAACATTTCCCACATTTTCTTTTAATTGTTTAAGTAAGTCAGGGTGATTTTTCACTATATGCAGACCCCTTTTTCTTTACATTGTATCAAAAATTCAAAATTTTTGAAAATGCAGAAAAGGAGCCGGGGGAGAAACTGGCGGGGGATTATTGTTTGTCGAGTTCCTTAAAGGCAGCAATGAAATCGGCCGGATCGTCTTTAACCATATAGGAATAGACTCCCTGGCTTGTATGGAGATACATGAGTCCTTCTTCCCCCTGGATGGAACGGTAAGAGACGTCAAACACGTTTTCAAATTTGAATTCACGGTGGGCGGTGGTGACTTTTTCTTTATCCATCGTAATCGTTCTTTCATGCTCTACGGTCTTCTGTTCGATACTGTTGACGACCTTTTGCACTTTGTAATACGTATGGGTAACCGGCTGTTTCATCAAGGCGCACCTTCTTTCGTTCGGATTCCTGCCTCCATTGTAAAGGGTCGGATTCTTTAATTCAACTGTACAGCTCTGTGGCATTGTATAATGAAAACAGAAAGAGAAGGGGGCATGGGGGATGCTGTACTTTTTAATTAATCCGAATGCTGGAAATGGAAAAGGAAAGCGGGTCTGGCATGGGATTAAACATGCGGTTGACAAGAGAGATGAAGCTTATATTGATTTATGGACCCGGTTTCAGGGCCATAGTGAAGAATTGCTGCGGGAGATTGAATTTCAGAAAGGGGACCGGGTTATCGTTATTGGCGGTGACGGCACGGTGCACGAAGTTTTAAATGCGTTGGCTGAAAAAACGGTCCCTGTGGGTATCATCCCCGCCGGCTCGGGAAATGACTTCGCAAGAGGGTTGAAGATTCCTTCAGAGACCGGGGAGGCATTACACAAAAGTCTTGAAGGTAATGTGGTGTCCATTGATGCAGGGTTCCTGGGTGACCGTTTGTTTATTACAGCTGCCGGTGCAGGATTTGACGGAGAAGTAGCAAAGATCACGAACCGGTCTTGGTATAAAAAGTGGTTTAACAAAATCAATGCTGGACACCTGTCTTACCTGGTGAGTGTAATACGGGTGCTGATCGGCTATAAACCAACATCGGTTACACTGAAGGTGGATGGACAATCATTTACATATAACCGGGTCTGGCTGATCGCTACTGCAAACATGCCCTTTTACGGCGGAGGGATCATGATTTGCCCTGATGCCACAGAAACAGACGGAAAGTTAGATGTGTGTGTCATACACGGTGTGAATAAACTGAAGGCGATTACAGTTCTTCCAAAAGCATTGAAGGGAAGTCATGTGGGAAGTAAAGGGGTTACAGTTCATAAAGGCGAAAAAATAGGCGTTACGAGCAACCGGCCGATGACGATTCAGTGTGACGGGGAAATGACGGGATCCACTCCTGCACAGATACGTCTCCAAAGAAAAGCCGTTATGGTAATAAAATAGCTGTCTGCAAAAAATTTCAAATAATACTTTTCTTATATAATAAACCACGTTACAATTAATGGAGAAAGAAAATTCCAAATGTTCAGGAGGGCTCTTATGATTAATGAAGCTACGTTAATCGTTGCGCTCGTCTTTCTTTTTTTATTAATTTTTGCAAGTGTTGGTTACTTGTTCTTTATTATTATCGAAAGAATAAGAATGACGAAGCTGAAAACGACATTGTATATCACCGGTTTAATGATCGTTTCATTCCTGTTTTCCGTTGCCATCTACCATTTTATTGTGAGTCCCCTTGTGGATCCGTCAAATGTGTATATTGAAAACCTGCGGAATTACAGTTTTTACTATGTAATCGGGTGGAATGCCTACTTTGCTGTACTCACAGTCATTTTACTTCTCCTTGCCGTTGGGCATCACATTTATGCGGTGAAAAAAGACAAAGAATACTTTGAGCAGAAGAGATTGAGGGAGCAGTCATAGTTATTTGAAAAATTTGATAACTGGATTTAAAAATTCCAGAAGCGCTTGTGGAGCGAAGGAACACTAAAAAAAGCGCTGCTCCACGATTTAAAGAGCAGCGCTTTTACTATTCCTCAGCTACCTTAATCAGCTGTTTTCCTGTATTTTCACCGCTGAACAATCCGAGAAAGGCGTCAGGAATTTTATCAAACCCTTCGTTAATGGTCTCCTTGTATGTGAGTTTACCTTCTTGAAGCCACATGCCAAGCTGTTTGGCCCCTTCATCAAAGCGGTCAGCATAATCCGACACAATGAACCCTTGAAGACGTACCCGTGCCTTAATCATGTAAGTCTGGATACGGGGGCCCACATCATCTCCTCCTTTATTATATGAAGAAATTGCTCCGCATTGAGGAATCCGGGCAAAATCGTTTAACAGAGGATAGACTGCATCGGAGATCTCCCCGCCTACATTGTCAAAGTAAACATCGACCCCATTTGGACACGCTTCTCTTAAAGCAGTATGAATATCAGATGTCGTTTTATAGTTTATGGCTTCATCAAATCCTGCGTCTTCTTTCAGCAGGCTCACTTTATCATCCGAACCGGCTATGCCGATCACTTTGGCACCGTGGACCTTTGCAATTTGCCCGGCGATCATGCCTACTGCACCGGCAGCACCTGAAATGACCACCGTTTCTCCGTCTTCAGGCTGGCCAATGTCGGTCATCCCGAAATAGGCGGTCAAGCCCGGCATTCCCAGAACGCCCAGGTAGGCTGAGAGCGGTGCAAGGTTTTTATCAACCTTTCTGATGATGGATTCCCTGGCTGTGGAGTATTCCTTCCATCCCAAATGACCGATAACATAATCACCTTTACTGAACTTGTCACTCTCAGACTCTACGACTTTTCCGACAACTCCGCCATCAATCACACGTCCAACCTGAAAGGGTTCTACGTATGATTTTGTATCTTCCATCCTGCCCCTCATGTAAGGGTCTACCGAGATATAAATACTTTGAATGAGAACCTCACCTTTTTGCGGTGAAGGAACGTCTGTTTTTTCAAATGAAAAATGTTCTTGTCCGGGAAGTCCTTCTGGTCGTTTTGCCAATGTAATCTGATGCTGTGTGTTCATCGTAATCCTCCTTTAATGAATGGGATGATTTCATTATATAAAGGGGTCAGGGTCAGAAGCGAATAATCAGCCTGTCCGTTTTGCGGGTCCGTAAACGGGAAAAGATAAGAGAATAGGAGGGGGAAGGATGAAGAGATTACTTATTGCAGGGGCGGTTGTTCTTTGTCTGGCAGCATGCGGGGCAGATGAAACGACCGAGGAAAATGAGATGAACGGAACGGAAGAAGAAACGTCAGAACATGGTGGGTCTGGTGAAACGGAAGAGGCGGATGCAAAGGAGGGGAGGGTGATTTCTCCGGACCGGATACAGATGGACACGGTGGCTGAAAACCTGGAAGCACCTTGGAACATAAGCTACGCTGAAGACGTTTTTTATATTACGGAACGGGATGGTCAAATTGCTGTAATTGATGAAAGTGGAAAAGTTGAGCGCCAGAAGGTGGAAACGTCAGCTCCTGTTTTATCACAGGGTGAAGGAGGTCTCCTGGGAATGGCCCTGGCTGAAGACTTTGACGCTTCAAGACAGGCCTACTTATACTACACGTACCAGAGTGAAGGTGAGCTCTACAACCGTGTTGTACTCGTAACCGAGGAGGAAGGTGTGTGGACAGAAGAAGAAGTCATCGTTGACCGGATTCCAGGAGACGGTATCCACAATGGGGGTCGTATCAAACTGGGAGAGGACGGCTTCTTATACGTGACTACGGGAGATGCCAACATTGTGGACTTGAGCCAGGACGAGGAAAGCCTGGCTGGGAAAATCCTGAGGGTGGGAACGGATGGGGAAATACCTGACGATAATCCATGGGATGATTCTCTTGTTTATTCCTACGGACACAGAAATCCGCAAGGTCTTGCATGGATTGATGGTACTCTGTACAGCTCGGAACATGGACCGACAGCCCACGACGAGATCAATATTATCGAACCGGGACTTAATTACGGATGGCCGGTAATTAAAGGGGATGAAGAAGAAGAGGGGATGGAAACACCGCTCGTTCATTCCGGTGATGATACCTGGGCACCGTCAGGAATTGAAAATTGGGAAGGGACTTTAGTCGTTGCGGGACTTAGAGGTGAAAGCCTGTTCCAGCTGAATGAAGAGACCATGGAGCTGACAGTATTGTTTGAAGGGGAGGGGAGGATCCGTGACGTTTTCGCAGTAGGTGACAGTCTGTATCTGATTACTAACAATACAGACGGGAGAGGCAATCCGGGACCGGGTGATGACCGCCTTCTTCGACTTAAACTGGATGAGTGACATGCTATCTTTAAAAAACAGCATAATAAAAAGGATCCCGGCTTCTGGTCGTGGATCCTTTATATTCAATAGATTTTTTGGTGAGGTGCTTGAATTTTTGAAGGGTAGCTGTAATGTTCTGCTGCTGTTTTTCTCATTTCCCGCCAGCCGGAAAAAGATGTGTGCTCTCTGACAAACTGTGACCATATACGGCAGGTTTCAATCTCCCGCTGCGCTTTACCGGAAGCAAGGCAGATATTACTGGCCTCAACCATTTCATCAAAGTCACGATAGTCAGTATACTTTCTCATAAAACTCTCAGGAAACAGTTGCTCCAACATGGTATTCTTACGATTTGAACGCTCGTGTACCTCTCTTTTAACAAACACAGCGATCCCTCACTTTCCGGGTAATCCAGTTACTTCAATTATAGATTTGACTAAAGGGAAATAGTACATAATTTTATCACTATTGGTACTGTTTCCCTATTACCTTTTGTCTAAACGGGTTATTTGCTTGTTATATAAAATGTGGTGACACTTTCTTAGTTAAATGAAAATATACTTTTGGGCTATGAAAACATTACTTCATTAAAGCAGAGCCTGCCCGGAAGGGGTAATCATCCTTCCTGAGCAGGCTCCTTTTGGTGCAACGATTCGGCATATTCGAGGAGATGGAAAGCATTCTCTCTCAGGCCTGCATCTCCGTAGGATTTTTCGAAGGAGACTTTGGCGCTTTTGGAGTTTGCTTCTATGAACCAGATGTCCCTATTCGTATCGATACCAAAGTCAATCCCGATTTCTCCAAAAGGACCATACGCATCCTCCAGTGAGGAGTAAATGGTGGTGAGAAACTCTTCAACCTTCAGTACTGTGTTTTTGATGTTCTGCTCGGAATAATGAAGGTGCTCTTTCAGGAACAACTCATATGGCATGGCGGTGGAATGAACGGTGATCGGAGAATTTTTTAACCCTGCCCTTGCACATACACCGCTGATAATGATTCCGTTTTTGCCTCTTTGAACTTCAGCCCGGAAGTCAATGCTCTGATCACCAATTTTGATGAGTGGGATGCCTCTCTGTGCAATGTAGGTTTTATTATGAAAAAAGCGGTGCAGGACCGGTTTTAAGTCATAGATGCTTTTGACCGTCTGTGTCCGGAGGCGGCTTTTATAGTAACTGTATTTTATCGAGTTTTCAGCTGTTTTCTCCAGCTTGATAACACCTTTTCCCAGACTGCTGATGACTTTTTTCAGATAAATAACGTCATGTACCTTTAGAAAACGGTGGATATCTTCTATTTTCCGGACTTCAATTGCAGGTGGTAAGTAAGGAGAGGTTTTTACGTCTTCAGACAGTTTTTGGTGACATATGAGTTTGTTGAAGTTAGCCCGGGCATTAATAAAAGGAACGTTGTTGTCAGAGAAAAAAGTTCGAACGCGGTCGACGAGCTCATTTTTGACATAAATTCTCTCATACACTACTTCTGGTGACGGAGCGGAGCATTCATACCACTTATTGTTTTCTCTATCCCAGTACAGGGCTTTATGAATATCTCCGCTTGTCACATCGACATCCTCGGGTGAAAAAAAGTACAATGTCAGGTTCGGGCTTTCAGCTGCTTCAGCTGCCAATGCAGCAAGAAAGCTGTAACGTTTATCCAATTTCATTTTTTGTTTTAGTATCTTTTTCTGTGAGGTGGATATCAAGGCACCGAGCCTTACTGTCTCTGTGGTTTGATTCATCGTCTTGTTCCTCCTTCTCATGATTACTATATGTGATAAACGCCCAGGCGGTCACAGCTCTTCTGTTTTAAGTCAAGGAAACAGGGTAATTTAAATAAAGTAGTAGCGTATGCGGAGGGGATACAATGATTGAGATGATACTTGAAGTGTTAAGGAACATTGGTATTGCAGGATTAATGGTTGGTATTGTAATCGAGGCTGTTTCAATCCCATTCCCCGCAGCGCTGTTTGTTCTTGTATATGGTTATATTTTAGATCCTACGCTCACCGAAATGGTTCTTCTTTCTTTAGGGAGTTCTGCAGTTTACGTTGCGTTCAGCTATATTCCGTACTTTTTAAGTATTAAATATGAACCTTTCATCAGGAAGAAGGTTTCCAAAAACAAAGTAAAAACGGCTGAGAAGTGGATACAGGATTACGGCGAGTGGATGATTGCAGTGGGACGTGTGCTTGGCATGGGGTATATTGCCTATATCGCAGGTTTTAGTAAAATCCGTCCAGTTTCGTTTGGCGTATTTACATTCCTGGGGTTCTTTCCCCTGGCCTTTTTAATGTTTTATCTAGGCTCACTGGGGAACCTCGAAAAAATGGCAGATTGGTTTCAGAATGCCCAATGGCTGATTTACAGTATTCTTGCTGCTGCCGCGGTCATTTACCTGGTCTATCGCTGGTATAGAAGAAAAGGGGCTTTGGTAAAAGAACGGGGCAGGGAGTAGTCAGGAAGATATCACAAGAGAAAAGGTGAAGGTTATGCCGTATTTCAGAATTATTATTACAGGATTCGCAAAGCTTCTCAGTAAAGTATTCAGCATGGCTACACTCACTTTTTTCGGCCGTATTCCATCGAAGGATAATTCAAAAGTCAGTCTTATGGGGCTATTGTCGTTGTATTGGCTGTATGTATTCTTATCCGTTCTTTTTCCTGATCTGGCTGAGATGTTTATTCCGTTTGTCCCGGACGATGATACGATCGTGAGAATCACATCCATTGCCATCTTTATCATCCTCCCACTTGTAGTCGGCTTTATCTCTACAAGGATGGAAAATCGAAGTGAAGACAAGATGCTGGTAAAACAGGTCCTGATGGGCTATCCTTATGCTTTTACTTTAGGGCTGCTTTCAACACTTCTTGTAATTGTCATTCCGATCATAAAAATCCCGAACTTTTTGAAATTTCATGAGCAGGCCCAGTTTGCCATAATGATTAGAAAAGGGAAGTACGAAGATGTCCTGGAAGATCTTCAGTCAATTTTGGACAAGCATAATATTAAGTCAGAGGTCCACTCGCCAAACAAGTTTATCTGGACGTGTTTCATTACGCTGTCTTATGTGCTCGAGCGTATCTATAACCGGGAATTATCAAAGAAAATGAAGTACATTACAGTTGAGGTTGAAGGAAAAGAAGTTGAAATTACCCTTCACGCCACGGATATATCCATGATCGGTCCCAGGAAACAGGTGTATTATATAAAACATACGCTGTCGGAGGAACTGGAGCCTGCGAATCTTTACTTTTCATGGGATGACACGATCCAGGATATGGAGGATGACATTCGGGAGCTGAAGAGGAAGTTCGATGATGGAGAAGAAGTAACTTGGGAAAGCATCACAGAGGTTTCTGACCGCCTTCGCAATACACCGCTGACAAATGAAGACTGGAATGCAGTAAGACGGCAGATCTATAAACTTGAGCGGGAGTATTATAAGCAGCTTTATCATAATGAAAAAAAGAATAAATCAGATGAAAAACAGCTTTAAGAGCAGTGAAGGAGAAAGGGCAGAAGGATTGCGGGCATTACCGTGGTAAGAGAATGGTATGTAGAATTCTCATGTAATTGCCGAGTTAAAATTTAACTCTAACAAATACATAAAAAAGAACCCGGATCATTTCCGGGTTCTTTCATGATTTCTCTTACTCGTCAGCTTCTTCTTCGTCTTCTTCAGCGTCTAGATCGTCTTCGCCTTCAATGTCGTCTTCTTCAGCGTCTAGGTCATCTTCACCTTCAGCGTCGTCTTCAAGATCAGTTTCTTCAGCATCGTCTACTTCAGTTTCTTCAACACCATCAGTGTCTTCTACTTCAGTGTCAGTGTCTTCAGCGTCTCCACATGCTGCCAGTACGCTAAGAGCCAATACGCTTGCGAGTGTAAGTTTTAAGTATTTTTTCATTTGAAATTCCCCCTGATATGTTTTGTTTACTTGCTAAGCAAATACTACACCGGCTTTTTAAGATAAACAATAGAGATTTACCATTTTCTACTTTTTCACACAGTCACCTGTATGTTTTTGAGAATGTGGGGTAATTTCACATAATTTAGATCGCATACCACCATCTTCATACAAGAATATCCTCATTGATATGCAGGTCTATCTTATATATTATAAAGAAGAATAAAAACAGGATTTCTTTTCCTTGAAAAAGGAAATACATATAATATGATTATATTATACTGGTTAATTAGACTGATCAGGTTACATATAAAGGGAATGATTGAGGTGGTTGAGATATGAAGTATTCAGATGACATGAAGAACCGGTTGAAGAGAGTGGAAGGTCAGATGCGGGGGATTCTCCGTATGATGGAGCAGGAGAAAGACTGCAAGGATATCATTACCCAGATGACTGCAGTAAGGACAGCGGTAGACCGTGCAACAGCTTATATCGTTGCCAAAAACCTTGAACAATGCCTGCGGGAAAACACTGAGACGGATGCAGAACGTGAAGAAGTCATAGAAGAAGCAATCAAGATGCTTGTAAAAAGCAGGTAGTACTTATTTCATGAGTCAAAAAAACAAACCCGCCTTTCAGGAGGCGGGTTTGTTTTTTCTGAGACGGCTGATTGCGACCAGAAAGACAGGGAGCGGTATAAAGATCCATGCCAGACTTTTAAAAAAGCTGTTTAAAGCGTAGTTTTTTTGCATTTCATGGTGATCATTTCTTTCCATTTCGTATTTACTGCGGAGTTCTTCTTCAGACATTTTTTCAGAGAATCCTTCTTTGACGTTGTGTTCGTGCATGGAAATGTAGTTCGCGTAAGATTCATAATAAGGAGAAGGTACAAAATAATCGCTTAAACTCATGATTGCAGCTACGCTTCCGCCAATCATCATTATTAACGTGACCAGCATTACTGCGTACAAATAAATACTACGAACCATCATTGGTCGCCCCTCTCAAGGATATGAACTTCTGTACTTTGATTATATGCTGAACCGGGCGGGTTGAAAATCACTAATAAAAAATAAAGTTTACATGACATAAAGGAGGCCACTGAAAAAGTACAAAACAACTTTTTCAGTACCTTTTATTTGAATGGCAATGGCTCCACCCGGTTGCGCGCCTGTTACGAGAAGCCCACTCGTATCAGGCTTTTGAAAGATGCAACCGTTACGCTCATTGCTTAGAAGTCACTGAAAAAGTTAAAGACCGAACTTTTTCAGTGACTTCATAAAGCCCCGGGAGTCTTTAGTGACTTTCCGGGGCTTGGTCTTTATTGTTTAAGAATTTATACATCTCTAAAATGTGGATAACTTTATGATGAAACTTTTCCACGTCCAGCTCCAGCGCCTGCGAGCTAGAGGTCATTTCATTCCATCATCTGAAGCCTGCATAGCAGCTGCAATTTGATGGCCTGCCTCAAATGCTTGTACTAAAGCATAAGGGCAACTAAGGAGTTGGCCATCATGGCGAAAAGCCAAGTTTTCTTTATCGCTCGTGACCAAGGCGCTTACGCTTTTGTTCTTAATGACTGACAAGTTTATCTTCAGATACGAACTTTTCGTCTTTTGAAGATTGGTCTGCTTTGATTTGTCTTTGTGTCTGATCAAACGTAAAGCCTTCACCTGATACTTCCTTTACATCATTGATGGAGAAGAAAGCATAAGGGTCGATTTCTTCGATGATGGCTTTCAGCTGGATAAGTTCATTACGGTTTACTACACAGTACATAATTTCACGATTATCCTGAGTGAAACTGCCTTTTCCTGTGAGAACAGTGGATCCTCTGGACATCCGTTTAATTACTTCTGCAGAGATCTCTTCTGTTTTTGATGAGATAATCATAGTTGATTTAGCTGCGCTTGCGCCTTCAATAATAAAGTCGATTACACGGCTGGCTACAAACACGGTAACAAGAGTGTACATCGCCTGTGTCATATTTAAGTGAATCATCGAGATTGTGATAACGAATGCGTCAAATGTAAACATAAAACGTCCGAGGCTCATGCCTATATATTTGTTTGCCAGCCTGGCAAGGATATCCGCACCGCCTGTTGTGCCGCCTGCCCGGAAGATAAAACCAAGGCCTGCACCGACACACACACCGGCAAACAATGAAACTAAGATCATATCATTTTGCAACGGAATCTCCGTGACCGGATAAAGCTCGAACAAACGGAGAGAGCCTGAAAGGGCAAGCGTTCCAATGATGCTGTATATGAGCATTACACGGCCCAGCAGCTTATAACCAATCAAAAATAACGGTACATTGAGCAGCAGGTTGGTCAGGGACGGTTCAATCGTGAACAAATAATAGATTAGAAGTGTGATCCCGGTAAACCCTCCATGGGCAAGTCCGTTCTGCATATTAAAATGAATAATCCCGAAACCAAAAAGCAATGTACCAAGCAAAATAATAACGATGTTTTTTATACGAATTCCTTCAAAAAGACGAGCCATAGAGAGAAAACCTCCTTTATTAATTGTGAATCCTGTTTTTTCCCTTGTTTAAGACGTTTTGAAGTATAACACAGCCCCATACCCAACCCAACACCCTAAAACCCCTATCGTCAAAGTGTTTATTTTCCAAATACAGAAGGCGCTTTCAAATAAATTCAAGGGTCTGACCCCATAGCCGTCAAGTTAAGCAGAACTTGGCGGTTTCTTTCGTTTTCTTTCCTAAACTTACTTTCCCCTGGTAATTTAGACATGACAAAGAAGCTTCCTTTCGGAAGATTTTTTTGAACTTAAATAAGTTCCGCTACAGGCGGACGCTTTCCGAGGCAACGCTTCAGCCTCCTCAGGAAAGAGCGCCCTGCGGGGTCTTCAGCTGATGCTATTCCCGCTGGAGTCGCCGCCTTTCGCTCCACTTCCTTTTTTGATAAAACTGATCCTTACAAAACAACACCTTTCTTAAACCCTTAATAGTTCTGTTACCTCGAAGGAAGCTTACTGCATGCTTGTTGAATCGTTCATTAAGACCATGAGGTGATATATGGACACCTTCTTTCGATAACTTTTTGCATAGATCATTAGTGTATCGTTACCGACAGAAACTTGGTTGCTTACACAGAGCAGTAAAAAAGGTAATACCTCCAGGTTCCTCTTTCTTACAATGAACTTGTTCTCTTTGGCAATTCCGTTAAAAGAATGCTTAGGAAAGGTTCAACGCTTTTGTGGTTTCGTGGAGTTTAGTATTCCCCATAAAAATTCCTTCTTTTACTTTGAAAAAGGAGAATACCCGCATTTAGAAACCTGTAAGCTGCTCCATGTTTAAAAGCACTCAAATAAGAATGTAAAAGAGGATGTAGCCGGAATGTTCGAGACTCCTGCGGGAGCAGGTGGCAGGGTGAGACCCCGGAGTGCGGAGCACCCGGAGGCTCACCGGCGCCCCCGCGGAAAGCGAAGGGCATTCCGGCTACATCCTGACTTCTTCTGCTTCAAATTCTTAAATCGCTTAACTTGATGGCTATGGGGTCTGACCCCGCACAATGTTGTGTGAAATTTTGGTAAGGGGTAGGTTGTTTTTGGATGTTTTTGATTGTTTTAATTATTAAATTATAAAAATATGATTGTTTTTGAATGAATATGATTGATTTTGAAAGTACTTTCAGTTACACTGAGGTTAGAAAAAATAAAGGAAGTGGTGTGACTTGCTTACGTTTGAAAGGCATGAAGAAATTCTTGCGAGACTGCAGGAAGTCAAAGTTGTAAAACTCGCTGAACTTGTTGAAGCTACCGGCGCTTCGGAGTCGACAATAAGAAGAGATTTAACAGACCTCGAACAGCAAAAGAAGATCAAGCGTGTTCACGGGGGAGCCTCTCTTGTCACCAGAAGAAAAGATGAGCCATCACTTTTGGAGAAGAGCACAAAGTACTCGGAGGAAAAACGACGGATAGCAAAAG
The DNA here is from genome assembly GCF_016901055.1 of Alteribacter salitolerans. NCBI lineage: Bacteria > Bacillati > Bacillota > Bacilli > Caryophanales > Bacillaceae > Alteribacter > Alteribacter salitolerans. The sequence continues at coordinate 72,413 of NZ_JAFEUX010000005.1, forward strand.
AAGCTGCAAGCCTTGTATCAGACGGAGATACGATCTACATTGATGCAGGTTCAACAACACAGGCAATGATTCCCCACTTACGGGGTAAGGATATCGTTGCAGTCACAAACGGTCTCAACATTATTACAGACCTGGTGGATGCCAATATAAAAACGTACGTACTCGGAGGATATGTAAAAAGCGGAACTCGGGCCTTCGTCGGAAGCGGAGCCTTTCAATCCATTCAGTCCTATCAATTTGATCTTGCTTTTCTCGGTATTAACGGAGTGAATAAACATACGGGGTATTCAACTCCGGATCCTGAAGAAGCATTGATCAAACAACAGGCAATCGCCCGGGCAGCCAGCACATACATTCTTGCGGATCATACGAAAATGGGTGATGTGACGTTCGCCAAGGTGGCTGACCTGAAGGAAGCTTCACTCATTACTTCAGATAAGGCTGATGAGATGGTTGTAGAGCAACTGAAAGAACAGACAGCGATTACGGTGGTGAAAGAAACATGATTTATACGATTACTTTAAACCCATCAGCTGATTATTTAATGCAGCTGCCTGCACTAAAGCCGGGTGAAACGAACAGAGCAGTTTCGAGTGATCTGGTTTCCGGCGGTAAGGGGATTAACGTAGCGGAAGTGCTCACAAACTTTAAAGAACCGGTAACTGCTATGGGTTTTCTCGCCGGGTTTACCGGGTCATTTGTAAAAAATGAAGTTGGCCGGAAAGGAATACACTCGGATTTTATCTTTACAGAGGGTCTGACCAGGATCAACGTTAAAATAAAAGCCGGTGAAGAAACGGAAATCAACGGTCAGGGGCCGGTTATTTCAGAAGGTGAAATTGCACTGCTGAAACAGAAGCTTTCCAACCTGACTGAGGAGGACCTGCTTGTCTTATCAGGAAGTGTACCGGCCGGTGTACCCGCTGAATTTTACAAAGAAGTAGTTGAACAGGTTTTAAAGAGCGGTGCTAAAACGGTTCTGGATACGAGTGGAGAGCCGTTAAAGAAAGGGATCGAAGCAAATCCCTTTTTAATTAAGCCAAACAAAGCCGAATTAAGCGCCCTTTATGATCAGCCGGTTAATGACTTGGATGCGGCGATCACTCTCGGCAAAAAAGCTGTAGAAGACGGTGCGGAAAATGTCCTCCTCTCTCTGGGGGCAGAAGGTGCCTTATTAATCAATAAGGATGAGTGTTTCACAGCCAAGGCGCCAAAAGGAAAACTCATTAATTCTGTAGGGGCAGGGGACTCCATGGTAGCGGGCTTTCTTTATGCATACGCCAATAAAATCGATCTTAAAGGTTGTTTTCAATATAGTGTAGCGGCTGGCAGTGCAACAGCTTTTTCACAGGGGTTCTGTACAAAAGAACAGGCAGATGAACTGGCGGTATCGATCGCTGTTCAATCCATTTAAGGGAAGGTGAGAAAAATGAGAATTACGGATTTGCTCAAAAAGGATACGGTTATCCTCGACCTGACTGCAATTAATAAAGATGGAGCGATTGATGAACTCTCCCAAAAGTTAAACGAGGCTGGCAGATTGGCAGATTTGGAGTCTTTCAAACAAGCGATTCACGATCGTGAGAATCAGAGTTCTACAGGAATTGGTGAAGGGGTGGCCATTCCCCATGCTAAAACGAAAGCAGTAAAAGAACCGGCTATCGCTTTTGGACGATCGGCATCCGGAGTTGAATACGATGCACTGGACGGACAAAAGAGTCATCTGTTTTTTATGATCGCAGCGTCTGAAGGAGCCAACAACGAACATCTTCAGACACTGTCGCGGCTATCGACCTTGCTTATGGATGAGAACTTTCGTCAAACATTAATGGAAGCGGATACAGTGGACCGCATCCTCCGGGCGGTTGATGAAAAAGAAACCGAAAAGCTTGGAGCTGAAGCGGCAGACCAGGAGACACAGGAGCCGTCAGAAAAGCCCTTTGTTGTAGCTGTAACCGGGTGCCCAACAGGGATTGCCCACACCTATATGGCGGCAGACGGATTAAAAGCCAAGGCGAAAGAACTGGGGATTGATATTAAGGTAGAGACAAACGGGTCTGACGGTGTCCGCAACCGCCTTACAGACAGTGATATTGAGAGGGCGGCAGGGGTTATCATTGCTGCCGATACAAAAATTGAAAAAGAACGATTTGCCGGGAAACCTCTTGTGGATGCACCGGTTAAAGATGGCATCCGCAAACCGGAGGATCTTTTGAACAAAGCGGTGAGCGGAAATACTCCGATCTTTCAAGGAGACGGCAGTGGGAAAAAGGCAGAGTCTGGCACTCAGGATAAACGGCCGGGCTTTTACCGACATTTGATGAATGGTGTATCCAACATGCTTCCGTTTGTTGTCGCTGGTGGTATTTTAATTGCGCTTTCATTTATCTTTAATGAGCCGGGTGCTGAAGAAACGCATCCGTTCGGTGATATCTTGAGCATGATTGGGTCAGAGTACGGCTTCTTCCTGATGGTTCCTGTTCTTGCAGCCTTTATCGCAAGAAGCATTGCAGACCGTCCGGGGTTTGCCGCAGGTATGGTGGGCGGTTTGATGGCCGTGAACTTTGAAGCAGGCTTCTTGGGTGGTATTATTGCCGGATTCCTGGCGGGTTATCTTGTCCTGCTGTTCAGACGTGTCTTTGCATTCATTCCTCCTTCGCTGGATGGAATCCGTACCATCTTGATCCTTCCTTTGTTCGGGGTTTTCTTTACAGGGTTAATCATGTATTTCCTCGTTACGCCTCTTAACGCTCTTTCCGTTGGGATTGAGAACTGGCTGGGTGGTCTTGGAACAGGAAATATTGTTCTTATGGGAATTTTACTCGGTGCCATGATGGCAGTAGACATGGGTGGTCCTATTAACAAAGCGGCGTTCACATTCGGTATTGCCATGATTGAAGGGGGCAATTACGCACCTCACGCAGCTATTATGGCAGCAGGGATGGTTCCGCCCCTTGGAATAGCAGTAGCCACCACCTTCTTTAAGTCAAAATTTACAAAGCAGGAACAGGATGCAGGGAAATCAAACTATGTCCTCGGTGCGTCCTTCATTACAGAAGGGGCGATTCCATTCGCAGCCGCAGACCCGGGAAGAGTCATCCCTTCCATCATAACCGGTTCTGCAGTGGCCGGTGGTCTCGCCATGTTATTCGGCACAGCCACCCAGGCCCCGCACGGAGGAATCTTCGTTCTTCTACTTGTAGAGAATTGGCCGCTGTATCTACTCGCAATTCTTGCAGGAACAGCAGTCACCGCCCTTATGCTCGGCTTCTGGAAAAAACGTGTTGCAGTCTGACCTCCCGGGGTCTGACCCCGCACAATTTTGTGTGAAATGATGAAATGTTTTGACAAGTGGAAAAATGGGTGCTACAATTTCAAACAATCACATACGATAATTTCATAACTAAAAAGACTTTTATCCGGAGAGGCAGAGGGACTGGCCCGATGAAGCCCGGCAACCAGCATGGCAGTGATCTGCCTGCAAGGTGCTAATTCCTGCAAAGCGGTAAGCTTTGAGAGATGAGAGATGGTTTAGAACAACATATTTACGGTTGTTTTCAAAACGTATTATTCTCCCTCGATCATGCTTATGACCGGGGGAGTTTTGTTTTTCAGAAAAGATTTATCTCAGCTGTTGACCTGACAGGTTAAAAGGTGTTAGTATTCAAAATAATTAATTAACTATCCGGATCGGGATAGTTGGTGTTTAAGAAACCTACAATTACATGATTCTCTTATCCAGAGAGGTGGAGGGACTGGCCCGATGAAACCCGGCAACCGTTGTGACGTTATCCGTCAGAAAAAGGTGCCAATTCCAGCAAGGCAGATGCCTTGTAAAGATGAGAGAGACAATGTGCTTTTGTCTCTCTGTCTTTGACAGGGAGACTTTTTATTTTCTCTCAACGATCATACTTAAAGTTGTTCATTTGCCAATTTGACTATTCTTAAAAGGGAGGTGCATCATGTCGGTCCATCAAAAACGAACGACCCGTTTGCTTACTGGAGAAGTGATTATTCCAGAGCTTCAGCTCGAGTCGGGAGAAACGTTAACACATGTCACACTCGCATACGAGAGAGCAGGAGCAGAAAACGGAGCACCTCTGCTTATCTGTCACGCCCTCACAGGGAACCAGCACACTGTAGGAAGCAAAGAGGATCCTGGATGGTGGAGGGGACTGGCTGATGAAGGAGGGTATATCGACCTTTACGAACACGATGTGATTACCTTCAATGTGATTGGAGGATGTAATGGATCTACAGGGCCTGTATCAGTGAACCCGAAAACAGATGATCTTTACAGGTCAGACTTCCCCTTCATAAGTGTGAGGGATATGGTCCATGCCCAAAAGCTTGCACTGGATCAAATGGGGATTACAAAACTCAAGGCGGTAATCGGGGGCTCCCTTGGAGGGATGCAGGCTCTGGAATGGGGCCTTTCCTATCCGGATATAACAGAACAGCTTATTATCATGGCTGCCACACCTTCGTTAAGTGATTACGGAATGGCCTACAATGCCATTGCGAGAAAAGCTATTACTGATGACCCAAAGTGGAAGGACGGAAAGTATCTGTTAACAGATCCGCCGGTAAATGGACTTTCACTGGCGAGGATGACAGGAATGATTACGTACCGGTCAGGAAATTTGTTTAACCAGCGTTTTCATAGAGAAGGTAAAGCGCCGTGGGGAAAAGACCATACGGAAGTGGCATATCAGGTAGAGTCCTACCTCCGCTATCAGGGAGACAAATTTACAACCCGCTTTGATGCGAACAGTTATTTATATTTACTGAAGGCCATGGACCAGCATGATATTGAAAGAGACCGTAACCAGTCACTTGAAAATCTTCTTTCCCGCTATAAAAAAAGAGTGACGCTTCTGGCCTTCCGGGGAGACTTACTATACCCTCCCGAAGAGATTAAAAGACTGCAGGAGATCTGGCTTGAGGCGGGAGGCGATGTCCGTTATCTGGAAATTGATACAATCTTCGGCCATGACGGATTTCTCACCGAGTACACCAAATGGGGAGGGTATGTTCAACAGGCATTAAGCCAGTAAAAAAGCAGCCGGCCCCGCATTCTTACAAAAAAGAAAGGTGTTTTCGCAAAGGTTGTGGCTTTTCGTGGAAGGATGAAGAAGCCGGAGTACCCGGAGACTCATGCGGGAGTGGGCGCCAGGGTGAGACCCCGCAACGGGAAGGGTGAGGAGGCTCACCGGCACCCCCGCGGAAAGCGCAGGGTACGCAGGCTTCATCTATAGTAACTGCGTTTATAAAAAATACCCATATTAGCAATCTATACGAAAACAGCGCAAAAGAACAAACTGAATAACGATTTTAACTCTTATCGAGAGTGGCGGAGGGAATGGCCCGATGAAGCCCGGCAACCATGTACGAACGTGTACGAAAGGTGCCAATTCCAGCAGAGCACAGGACGCTCTGGAAGATAAGAGAGAGGCCGTGCTTACATAAAGCCCCTTTCTCTTATTTGAGGAAGGGGCTTTTCACTATCACCTGTAAAGCAAAACTGCTGATAAAAATTGAAATGAAAATCCAAGGAGGAATTTATAATGAGCCAGTCTTTTGAAACGTATAACCAGGAAACCGTCGTACTTCACGGAGGACAGTCCCCGGACCCGACTACAGGAGCAAGAGCCGTACCGATCTATCAGACAACATCCTATGTTTTTCACGACACAGAACACGCCGAGCAGCTGTTTGGTCTTGATGAGCCTGGGAACATCTACAGCCGTATCGGAAACCCCACAGTAGATGTCCTTGAAAAGCGCCTTGCACTCTTAGAAGACGGAGTTGCGGCAGTTGCAACAGCATCAGGCATGTCAGCGATTACGCTTTCCATTTTAAACATTGCGGGAGCCGGTGATGAGATCGTTGCAGCCACGAACCTTTACGGAGGGACTTATAATCTGTTCTCCACCACCCTTCCCCGCTACGGGATTACTGTAAAGTTCGTGGATGCTTCAGACCCTGAAAACTTTAGAGAAGCGATTACAGATAAAACGAAAGCTGTCTTTGCTGAAACCATCGGTAACCCGAGTCTGCACGTGCTGGATATCGAAGGAGTAGCCGATGTTGCCCATGAAGCCGGAATACCGTTAATTATTGATAACACATTTGCCACACCTTATGTCGTAAAGCCGATTAACTACGGGGCGGATATCGTCATTCATTCCGCTACGAAATGGATTGGGGGACACGGAACGTCCATCGGCGGCATTGTGATCGACGGAGGCCGCTTTAACTGGCAGTCTGATAAATATCCCGGATTTAATGAGCCGGATAACAGCTACAACGGCATCACCTATGCCAAGGATTTCGGAACCCTTGCCTTTATTACAAAGTTCAGAGTACAGCTCCTGAGAGATTTCGGTCCCTGCCTGAGCCCGTTCAACGCATTTCTTCTCCTCCAGGGTCTTGAAACGCTCCATTTGCGAATCGAAAGACATAACGATAACGCGCTGAATCTGGCAAGAAAATTAAAAGAGCACCCGGCAGTCGACTGGGTTGCCTATCCGGGCCTTGAAGAGCATCCTTCACATGAACATGCCTCAGAGCTGTTAAAAGGAGGGTTCGGGGCCGTCGTTAACTTCGGAATAAAAGGAGGGCGCGATGCAGGAAGGAAGCTGATAGACAATGTGGCTTTGTGGTCCCATCTGGCTAACGTCGGTGATGCGAAAAGCTTAATCATCCACCCTGCAAGTACAACGCACCAGCAGCTCTCCGATGACGAGCTCGTTTCCACGGGAGTAACACCGGACCTTGTCCGCCTGTCGGTAGGAATTGAGAATGTGGATGACTTGTTAAAAGACCTCGATCAGGCTCTTGAAATTGCGACAGGAAAAGGGCAGAGCAAAAACAACCGGGTCATTAATGATGAAGGAGTTATCAAATGGGCATTGTCCAGTGCTTCTGAAACCGGTGAAAAAGGGGATCGCCAGAAGACACTCGCGATCGTCGGCCTGAGCGGAAAAGAGAACCGTCCGAGTCACCGCCTGGCAAGGAAAATGCAGCGTCTTGGCTATAAAATCATTCCGGTTAATCCAAGAGAAACAGAAATTTTAGGTGAAAAGGCGTATCCGGACCTGAAAAGCATCGAAGGCCCTGTGGATATCGTTCAAGTATTCAGAAGTCCCGAAGCGGCGGTGGAACTGGCTAAAGAAGCAGCCGTTATCCAGCCGAAAGTGTTCTGGCTTCAAGAAGGGGTTGTTTCTGAAAAAGCAGCTGTGATTGCAAAAGATGCGGGCATTGACGTGGTGCATAACCGCTGTACCTATAAAGAGGCCCAGCGCCTGAGAGGAACGATTTCTACATTTGCCTGCGAAATATAAGAGGACCATCCAACAAACGGGGCGGTTTCGGACCGTCCCTGTAATACGAATACTTACCTTAAAGGAGTGTGAAGCACAATGACTTCATTAAGAAAACCATTAACCGTATTGTTCTCTATTTTTACATTAACCATCTTCAGTGCTTGTGCTTCAACCTCTGATGCAGATTCTGAATCTCCATATCCTGATGAGATTTCACTCGACTACGCATACTATTCACCAACAAGCCTGGTGCTGAAAGAGTTCGGATGGCTTGAAGAAGCATTTGAAGAAGAAGGAACAGACATTGAGTTTGTGTTCAGTCAGGGAAGCAACCGCTCCCTTGAATTTCTGACCGGAGGAAGCATTGATTTCGGCTCCACAGCAGGAGCGGCAGCTCTTATGGCAAAAAGCAATAATGCACCGATAAAAAATGTGTATATTTTTTCACAGCCGGAATGGACGGCACTCGTTGCCAATGAAAGCTCGGGAATTGAAAGTGTTGAAGATTTAGAAGGAAAAAGAATTGCAGCTACATTGGGAACTGACCCTTATATCTTTTTAATACGCACACTCAGGGAGCACGGCTTATCAGCAAACGATGTGGAAATTGTGAACCTTCAGCACAGTGACGGGGCGAATGCTCTATCAAGCGGACAGGTGGAGGCATGGGCCGGACTTGATCCTCATATGGCGAGACAGGAGCTTGAAACGGAAGCAGAACTTCTCTACAGAAATGAATCATTCAACACATACGGTTTTCTTAATGTAAGAGAGGATTTCGCCGAACAGTATCCTGAAGCAGTGGAAAAAGTGATCGAGGTCTATGAAAAAGCCCGCAAATGGGTACTGGAAAACCCTGAGGAAACCGTTGAAATCATGGCTAGAGAGGCCCAGATTGATGAAGAAGTCGCAGCACTTCAGCTTGAACGGAATACATTCGACAACCCGCAGCCTGGTGAAGAGCACATTGAAGCTCTTACCGAAGCAGGCATCGTGCTGCAGGATGCAGAAGTGCTCGAAGGAAATAACGACATAGAAGAGCTTGTTAATGAACTGATTGATCCGGAGTTTGCAGAGAAAGTAATAGAAGATTAAAAGGAGGAGAAATGAATGGCTATTTCCCATGGACAAGAATCAGGCGTCATTCAGTCAGAAGAAAAGCGAACAGCCAGAAGAATAAGAATCAGAGAGCAGTTTCCATTGGGAATGATCAGCCTCTCATTGCTTCTCCCGTTCTTGCTTGTAACGGGGTGGGAGACGGCGGTCAGATTTGGGTGGACAGATTCCCACCTCCTGCCGGCTCCATCAGCAATCTTACAGACGATCTGGGCTATGGGGGCGGACGGCTCCCTCTGGCAGCATACAGGAATCACCCTATACCGGATTTTCTGGGGCTTTATATGGGGAACGATCATCGCTGTTGTTCTCGGCTCCATAGTAGGTATGTCCAGAAAAGCAGAAACGTTTTTTGATCCGACGATACAGGCCATCAGAGCTATTCCTTCCCTTGCCTGGGTTCCACTATTTATTTTATGGCTCGGAATCGGGGAAGGAGCTAAAATCACCTTGATTGCAGTCGGGGTATTCTTCCCCGTTTACTTGAATACAATAGGCGGCATTCAAAGCGTGGACAGAAAACTGATTGAAGTGGGAAGAGCATATGGCCTTTCAACCTTTGCTCTAGTAAAACGGATCATTCTTCCTGCGTCCCTTCCTTCCTTTTTAGTGGGATTAAGAAGTGGTCTCGGTCTCGGATGGATGTTCGTGGTAGCAGCAGAACTAATGGGGGCAAGTGAGGGGCTGGGATACCTTCTTGTAATGGGGCAGAATACGCTTCGTCCCGATACAATTCTGGCCAGCATTATTCTGTTTGCGATTCTCGGTAAAATAACAGACACCTTTTTGAAAAAACTGCAGAAAAGAGCCCTGCACTGGCAGGATAAAGTGATTCAGAAATAGTGAGGAGGCACATAGATGAGCTTACAAATTGAAAATGTCAGCCGCACATTCAATGGTCAGCCTGCTGTAGAAGATGTCTCCTTTACTGCAGAAAAGGGAGAAATTGTCGGGCTGCTTGGCACAAGCGGGTGCGGTAAAAGTACGGTACTCCGTGCTATTTCAGGACTTGATGACCTATACGAGGGAACAGTGAAAGTCAATAATAAAAAGAGCCGGTCAGTAAACACTGATCTGGGTATTATTTTTCAGGAAGCACGGTTAATGCCGTGGCTTAACGTGATAGATAATGTGAGCTTCGGACTTGAAGGTCCGAAAGGGGAAAAGAAAGAAAAGGCAAGAACGATTCTTCAGCAGGTTGGACTTGGGGGATTTGAAAAATATTATCCGAAAGAGCTTTCCGGCGGAATGGCTCAGCGGACCGCTATTGCACGGGCTCTTGTAACGGAGCCGGGTACACTGCTGCTGGATGAACCTTTCAGTGCCCTTGATGCTTTTACGAAACTGCAGCTTCAGGAATTGCTTCTGCAAATCTGGCAGGACAGAAAGCCAACGATGATTATCGTGACCCACGACATAGATGAAGCCCTCACCCTCTGTGACCGGATTGTTTTATTAAAAGGGCAGCCCGGTAAGGTGTACAAAAACATTGAAATTACGAAAGCAAGACCACGGGCCAAAGGAGATCCCGAGCTTGCGAGACTAAAAGAGAGCATTCTCGAATCATTGGAGGAGAAGCGGACAGTGAAAGGAGCTTAGAAGAATGAGCGATACAACAAATCAAACCGTCCTGCCCCCCGAGCCTGGACAGAAGTATAACCTGCAGGAATATGAAGAAGTCGCCCGGCACTTTTCCTGGTCCGAAGCTCTTCAGCATCTTTCTGTAGCCCCGACAGGACAGTGGAATGCAGCTTATGAATGTATTGACAGACATGTTGATGAAGGGTTAGGCGGCAAAACAGCACTATTATTTACAGATGGAAAAAGAGAAGAATATTATACATTTTCACAGGTGAAAGAGATTACCGACCGTTATGCAAGAGTCTTAATAGATGAGGGAGTTAAAAAAGGAAGCCGTGTATTTATCTTTTTGCCAAAATCACCGGACTGCTATTTTACTATTCTGGCAGCGATAAAAGCCGGTGCGATTGCCGGGCCTCTTTTCGAAGCATTTATGGAAGATGCCGTCAGGGAAAGAATGAACGATTGTGAGGCGGAGTTTCTCATTACAGATGAAGAACTGGGAAAGCGGGTACCGTCAAAGGAGCTGCCTCACTTAAAGAAACAATGGACAGTAGCGGAATTGGAGAATAAAGCCGCCGGTCTGTCCCTGATATCCGAACCGGTCGTCTGGCTTGATGAAGACGATGGTATGCTCATTCATTATACTTCCGGGTCAACAGGGAAACCCAAAGGAGTCCTGCACGCCCAAAGAGCGATTTCCCATCAGCTCATAACGGGAAAATGGGTGCTTGATCTTAAAGAGGACGACGTTTACTGGTGTACCTCCCATCCGGGGTGGGTCACAGGAAGTGTGTACGGTGTATTTGCCCCGTGGCTCAACCGGGCCACTGTTGTCATCCACGGAGGGCGCTATGATGCCTCACAATGGTATGAACTTATTGAAAAATTCAAGGTTACTGTCTGGTACAGTGCTCCGACGGCGTTCCGTCTCCTGATGAGTGAGGGAGGACTTCATGCAGACTACGACCTCTCTTCTCTTCGTCATCTTCTGAGTGTGGGAGAGCCTTTAAACCCAGAAGTTATTCACTGGGCTCATAACCATTTGAATGTCCGTATACACGATACGTGGTGGATGACGGAAACCGGCGGACACCTCATTGTGAATTTCCCGTCGGCAGTAATTAAGCCGGGTTCTATGGGGAGACCGTTTCCAGGCGTCAAAGCAGGGATTTTGAATGAAAAAGGTGAGCCCCTGCCGGCGGGAGAAGTAGGAGAACTGGCCATCAAAGCACCATGGCCGGGATTGATGAAAGAAATATGGAAGAACAAAGATAAATATCATTCCTATTTTACAGAAGACGGCTGGTACAAGTCCGGTGATACGGCCTATCAGGACGAAGAAGGGTATGTATTTTTCAGCGGCAGAAATGATGACCTTATTAATACAGCCGGCGAACGGGTCGGTCCGTTTGAAGTGGAAAGCAAACTGATTGAACATCCGGCAGTAGCGGAGGCAGGGGTAATCGGAAAACCCGATCCGGTACGGGGGGAAATTATCAAAGCGTTCGTGACCCTGCGGAACGGTTTTAAAGCAGAGGAATCCCTGATCAATAGCATTCGCTACTTTGTAAGAAGAGAACTGTCGGCACATGCAGCCCCCCGTGAAATTGAAGTGGTCCAAGAACTTCCTAAAACTAAAATCAGCGGGAAGATACTGAGACGGGAACTGAAAGCACGGGAACTGGAGAAAGAGGAGGCGTTGAAGAGGTGAGTAAGGAATATCAACTGCTGATTATTGGTTTTGGTACGGTTGGGGAAGGTGTATACCGTACTATCCAATCAAAGAGAGAAAAACTGTCAGCCATTCTGGGAAGAGAAGTGAAGGTGCCGGCTATTCTTGTCAAAGAGCGGGGTAAATCCCGTGATTTAGAAGATCATACACGGGTTGCCACGTCGCTGGAAGAAATTTCTGCCGGGTCTGTAGATCTTGTTGTTGAAGCGACCCCCGATGCCGAAACCGGTTACCCTTACGTAACTCATTTTTTAAAGAAAGGGATTCCTGTAGTTACCGCCAATAAAGAGCTTATCGCGAAAAAAGGAGAGGAACTTTTCAAACTTGCTGAAGTAAACGATTCCGACCTTTTGTTTGAAGCGGCAGTTGCCGGCGGGATCCCCCTTTTGAATACCCTTCGCCATACATTAAAAACAAACAATATCGAACAAATCAACGGCATATTAAACGGCACATCCAATTATGTTCTGACTAAAATGCAAAATGAAGGAACGAGCTTTGATGCTGCTCTTCAGGAAGCTCAGGAAAAAGGGTACGCCGAAGCTGTTCCGGATAAGGATGTAGACGGGTGGGACGCCTATTACAAAGCATCCATTCTGAGTCACTGGATTTACGGAGCAGCTCCTGAGTGGGAAGAGGGAGCACCTGCTGGTATACGGAGTGTTACGGTAGAAGATTTGCTGCTGGCAGAAAAAGCGACCGGTAAAATAAAACACGTTGCATCACTGAAACGCTCCGGATTTGGGATACAAGCATCGGTAAGGCCATGTTTTATATTCAGCGATCATCATTTATATTCCGTAAACGGTGTAGACAACGGAGTTCATATCAAAGGAAGCCTGTCAGGGGACCTTTTGCTCCAAGGCCCGGGCGCAGGACAATATCCCACCGCGAGTGCCGTAATCGAAGATGTTGTCAATGTTCTTCAAGGAAAAAATGAAAGAGGGATTCAAGACCGGATAATTGGAAGTCTTGATGATGAATCAGAACCGGCAGGAGAGTTTTCCTTCATTACTGGAAGTGAAGGAATTTTACGTCACCTTCGTGTAAGGGGTATTCCTGTGATCGCCATTCTTCATCATCCTTCAGGTAAACATATAGGTGCTGCTGTTAAAACCGATGATCAGTCCCTGTCAGATCTTCATGACTCGGTCAGTGAGTCATTCTCTGTGTATCCTGTTCTTGGCAATGAGAGTGAAATCAGGAAGAAATTTCAACATGATGGAAAACAGAATGCTGTTTCCTTTTAATAGAAGCTGTCCCGGCAGGTGGTCTCTTACCTTCCGGGCCGGCTTCTTTTTAAAATATGAACATCACGAAGGATGTGAATGGTTTCTGTCGAACTGTGCAAGTGAAGGTATTATAGGGGAGACAGACCGGGCACTTCCTTTAAGGAGCGTATTTTTATGAAAATAAAAGGGGAACAAGTGACGTTGCGTTCTGTAAGAGCAACGGATATTCTCCCCTTATGGGAAATGATGTATGGAGTGAAGGATCCTGAGTGGAAAAAGTGGGATGCTCCGTATTTCCCATTTGAGAGGCCTGACTACCACTCGTTTGAGCGACAGCAACTGCAAAGGGTTGGAATGGAAAACAACCGCCTCGTTATCGATTCAGCTGGAGAACCGATCGGCGATGTGATGTACTACTGGGAGCACAAACCATCGAAGTGGCTTGAAACAGGCATTGCTGTCTACAACCCGAAATATTGGAACCGCGGCTTGGGAACAGAAGCCCTGGCTCTTTGGATTGAACACTTATTCTCCACGATCTCCCTGCCCAGAGTCGGGTTTACAACCTGGTCCGGAAATCCCCGAATCATAAGGGTTGGGGAAAAAATAGGGATGAAGCTTGAAGGTCGTTTACGGAAAGTACGATACTATAACGGAAAATATTATGATTCAATCCGTATGGGCGTACTGAGAGAGGAATGGGCTGACATTCGTAAAAAACTGTTTTGTCTGCGTTAAAAAAAAGGGTGTCACCAAGGCAGAAATACCTTGGTGACACCCTTTACAGCTTTAATCAGCCCGTGACGAGAGGGATGCTCCTGTGATCTCGTTTAACAGAGAAAACAATTAACGTTAATCGATCCCGAAGCCGCGTTATATATTTATTCCAGGCGGTCCATTATCTTTGAGGACAGCTGGCGGTACAAACGGTTTTCATACGCCTCATCGTCTTCCCCATCTTCCTGGGGTTCTTCTTCTTGCAGAGAGTCCTGAATGCCACTCCAGATAAAGGAACGCAGATATTTTGTCTCAGCATGACGGATAAAGAGATCTTCATCTTCTTCTCTAAGTTCCCTCAATATCTGTCTGTTTAATTGAGAGTCATTCTGGATAAGGTCTTCGCTATTCACAAAAGAGATGAATTGATTCTCGTTATATTCCCAGTCATATTCCTCGGCAGCGATGTCTTTCCACACCATAAGCTCCCGCGCCTGATACCGCGCGTCTTCTTCTCTCTCATCAGAGGAAGTACCGGAATCTTCAAGGTTATGGCGTACATCCTGATTTAGAAGGAAGTGATAATAATAGCTGTTTTCATTTCGTGAATCCGGATTTGTATTATAAAATCCAGTTTCACTGAGTGCGCTTTGAATGGCTTCTGAAATTTCTTCATTGTCGCCATCTTCCTCTTCCGTCCATTCTCCAGGGACGTCTGAATCCTCTTCACTCAGGTCGTCTGAGTCTTCTGTTTCTACTGCTGTTTCAGCCTGGTCCATATCTCCCTCTTCCCCCGGAGGGTTTGAAAGATCGGCAGGCATAGGCTGGGCAAAGTCATCCTGAGAATAAAAGTAAGATAATAAAATTGTGAGAGCAAGGAGCAGGCATGCACCTATTAAAAAGTAAACTTTCTTCTTTGTTGACATGATGTCACCTCGAGACGAAAACGTATGTATTTCAAATATTATCCTTAAAACAGACTAATCTCTATTATAAGTGAATTCAGCACTGAGTAAAATAGTGGAATTATTGATTTTCGGAAGTATATGTATCATAGCATTTAATAATGGCAGGGGCGACTATCCCGTACCCACCGAAGAAACATAGGCCAGTCCTGGGTAATTAAGAACCTGACGTTAAAGTATTCGAAGCAGGTAGGGCTTTTTAAGCGTTTTTCTGGGTAAAAATACGAAGTTCTCAAATATGGGAAAAAACCATGCCCTTAGACACACCTCTTTGGTATGATGTAAGTCGAATAATGTCTTATCTTTGTTAAAGGCTGTGTCAAAGACCATTGTTGGTTTTTAAGAAGTTGATTAAAGCAGAGTGGAAATTAACATCCGAGTTTAACAGAGCCTTGTGAAAAAGGTAAGAGCATACCAGATGGGGGTAGCAGCATGGCGTTTTGGGGGAAATTGAAATTAAAGCATAAAATACTGGGTGTTTTTACATTTATAATGTGTTTATTTACAGTTGTGTTCGCATACAGCTTTTCACTTCTGTATAACATTGAGACCCAAACGGAGTATTCGGAAGAAGCAAACATGCAATCACTGGTGTTAACAGATCTGGGGTCGGTTGTCCGTTCACAATACATTGCACTATCGGACAGCATCAGAACAGGATCGCTGAATGAAGCCTATTATGAGCGCCAGACGGAGTTGCTGCGTTCCCATGTGGAAACACTGGATGGATCGTTTAATAACCCTGAGCATGAAGCGTTGTTTCAGGAATTTTTAGTACAGTACAGTGAATTTGAGAAAGTCGCAGAAAGAATCCTCGGGTCAGCTGTCGGCGGATCAAACCGGGATGCCATTCAGCTGACAGATTTGAGAGAAGATATTGTCCAAAACCTACTTTTGTTTACTGAGGTTATTTTTGCAGATGCAAATGAGGCGTCAGATCAGGTTTACTCCTCATTGAGTGAAACCCGTCTCATTTTTGCAATATCAACTGGTGTCGCCCTTGTGGTCGGCTTGATTCTGTTCACTCTCACTAGTCAGGCAATTACAAGAACATTGAACAGAGTAGTCGCTGCTGCTGAAAGTGTTTCAAACGGGAATGTAGAGATTGAGCCGCTCGAAGTAAAGTCGAAAGATGAGCTCGGTCAATTGAGTGTAGCTATCAACACGATGATTGAGAAGCTGAAGAGCTTTATCGGCGAGGTTGGCAGTATGAGTGATCATGTGGCATCCTCCTCGGAACAACTCTCTGCCAGTGCAACGGAAACGAGCCGGGCGGCAGAACAGATTACCGAATCTATCCAGGAAGTGGCTGCCGGGGCTGAGTCACAGGCGGAAGTAAGTGATAAAAACGAGCAGATCGTATCTGAAGTTACGATGAGTATAGAGGAAATTACAGATAATGTGGAAGAAGTAAATGAAGCCTCTCTTGATTCCAGAAAAAAAGCAGAGAGCGGTAAAGCTGTCATAGACGAAAGTATTGAAGCGATGATTCGCATTCAGGATATCACTGACCGTACGAGTTTATCCATTCAGCAGTTGGCTACCAAGTCTGCGAAAATCGGTTCGATTGTAGATATGATCTCAGGTGTGGCGGAGCAGACAAACCTCCTCGCTTTAAATGCAGCGATTGAGGCGGCAAGAGCCGGAGAGCATGGAAGAGGATTTGCTGTTGTTGCAGATGAAGTCAGAAAGCTGGCAGAGCAGACAACAAGCTCCTCCAGTGAAATTCAGTCTCTCATAACAGATATTCAGTCGGATATCCAAGCGTCAGCAGTTTCCATGACAGCCGGATATGAGGCTGTTGCCGGGGGACAGACTTCGGTTAAACAAGCGGGAGAGGTTTTTGCCGAGCTGGACCGGGCAATTGAAGATGTCTCAGCCAAAATGCATTCCATGAACATTGCAGTAGAGCGGGTTTCGGAAGGGACAGAACAAATGCTTCTTGCAGCTCAGGAATCTGCCAGTATTTCAAAAGAATCAGCGGGCTATTCACAGAACGTAGCATCTGCCGCAGAGGAACAGACAGCAACCATGGAAGAGATCACGGCTTCCTCCGAGCAGTTGTCAACTGTTGCCGGTGAAATGCAGAATCTTCTTCAGCGCTTCAGGAGCGGAACTGAAGAACAGTCAGAATTGGCTGACGATGTTTTTCACCAAGGTGATGCAGGAATTCCAGGAGATGAACGTAGTGAAGTGGAACTAAAGAGAAAAGTAAGCTGACGAAAAGAGACTGTGGAAAGGAATTTGTTCCTTTGCCCAGTCTTTTTTTATCCTAAAGGTAAAAAACGACTTTTTGGGTCAACCTCTTTCAGAAAAGTGTAAAAGCACGTTTCTCGCCTATGGGCATACACTGTGAGTGGTGAAAGATAAAGGAGGGACGCTTGGATGTATGACCAGCACCAAGGGTTTTATAACCACTACGGGCAAGGATATGAGCAGGAAGATGTCCGACAGGAAGAAGGAGAAGTTGAGTACGTAGTCAATTATGATCCATTTGTTTTTGAAACAGCGCAATCTGTGATTGGAAGCAAGCTTGTCTTTCAGACAACACAGGGAAGTGTCCGGGGAACGCTGATTGACGCGAAACCCGATCATGTAGTCGTTGAGCAGGAAGGCGGAACATTTTTTATCCGCATTCAGGAGATCGTCTGGATATTAGTGCAAAATAAAGAGTAGAAAAGATGTGAAGGTGCTTGAGCGGGGATTCCCTGTTCAGGCATCTTTTTATGGTGGTTAGATGTGCTGTTTCTATGGAATTGTAGTGCTGGATTAAGGAAGCCTATGGTTACGTTGAATCGGAATAGTAAGGTTTCGAGGGTCCGGAATTTAACTGTATATAAATTAAGGGTTGCAAAAACAGGGTGTATATTGTTATTTTATTATATAGGCAAACACTTATATATTAGGAGGATCCTTCATGTCTGAGGTTATGATAGCAAGTCTTATTTTTATCCTTACATTAACCCTTGTGATCTGGCAGCCAAAAGGGCTGTCAATCGGCTGGTCAGCGTCCATCGGGGCAGTTCTGGCCCTGATCGCAGGCGTGGTAAGCCTGACTGATGTAGTAGAAGTAACCGGGATCGTCTGGAACGCCACGCTTACATTTATCGCCATTATTATTATCTCATTAATTCTTGATGAGATTGGTTTCTTTGAATGGTCAGCTCTGCATATGGCCAGAGTAGCTGACGGCAACGGTGTGAAAATGTTTGTTTATGTTTCTTTACTTGGAGCAGTGGTAGCCGCCTTCTTCGCCAATGACGGTGCGGCACTTATACTTACTCCCATCGTCCTCGCGATGGTGCGGGCACTTAAATTTAAAGAGGCAATGATTTTGCCGTTTATTATGGCAAGCGGGTTTATTGCAGATACGACCTCACTCCCTTTAATCGTTAGTAACCTTGTTAATATCGTTTCTGCGGACTTCTTCGGAATTGGTTTTGTGGAATATGCCATGTATATGATCGTGCCGAACTTCTTTGCTCTCGGTGCAAGTATATTGGTTTTGTATTTGTACTTCAGGAAAAACATTCCGAAACATTATGAAATGTCCATGCTGAAAGAGCCGAAAGAGGCAATCAAGGATCCGAAAATGTTTCGTCTATCCTGGTACGTTCTCGGTCTGCTTCTTGTGGGATACTTTGTGAGTGAGTTCATCTATATCAGCGGACCGTTTTCAGGTGATGAGATGACGTTTCCTGTTTCCTTTGTAGCAGGAATTATTGCTATTTTCTTCCTTATCATGGCGCTCAGAAGTCCTGCTGTAAATACGGGCACGGTAATGAAAGGTGCACCTTGGGCCATTGTGGTCTTCTCCATCGGAATGTACGTTGTAGTGTACGGACTGCGGAATGTAGGACTTACAGAAGTGCTGGCAGGTGTTCTGGAGGGGGCTGCGGATAACGGTATGTTCGTTGCAACCATTTCCATGGGCTTTATTGCTGCGATTCTGTCTTCGGTTATGAACAATATGCCGACTGTCATGATTAACGCTCTGGCCATCCAGGATGCGAGCGTAACGGGGCCGATGCGTGATGCACTGATCTATGCAAACATTATCGGGTCTGATCTGGGGCCGAAAATCACACCGATCGGGTCTTTGGCTACACTACTCTGGCTTCATGTATTGTCACTAAAAGGTGTAAAGATTTCGTGGGGATATTACTTTAAAGTAGGGGTTATTCTCACTGTACCGACCCTGTTTATTACCCTTGTCGGGTTGTATTTATGGTTGCTCGTTATCGGCGGGTAGTCTGGACAGGTTCGTCGAATTATGTCGTCTTCTCTTTAAACACTTCAAAATTCTCCATAAATGGCCGTGAATTCTTCATATATGGCTGAGGACTCTGCATAAACAGCCGAAAGTTCTTCTTAAATCTTTAATAGTTCTCCATAAAAAAACCGAACCGCCAAAAAGGGGTTCGGTTTTTTCATTACAGACGGAATTCCTGCGTGCAAACCGAGAATAGCGGCTGCCTGGTGCATCATCACGCATAAAATGACACCTTACTCCCCGTTCGGGCCTTCGTCGGCAGTTTCAAGTTCAATGGCTTCACCTGAAGCGGGATTTACAAAGTAAAACAATTCTTCTCCCCCTGCTTCCACACTGTGCACATAATAACGGGTCACAAAAACGCTCGGACGCTCATTTCCGGTGAACGAACTTGTGAACACCTCCAATGGTCTTGCTTCTTCACCATGTTCTTCCGAAAGGCGCTCAACGAGCTGCTCTTCGGAAGCTGTATAGCTGTTGCCTGGGAAAATGACAACCAAAAAGACGATCGACGTGGCACAAAGGACAGCGGTAGACACGGCGTGCCGCTGTTCAAAGGTTTTTTTATAAAGTTCAAACCCCGAAAGCCCGAGGATGCAAAGCCCCATTGTAATAATAATCGGCTGGTTTACAACCCCTGCGAAATACGATTGATTTATCCAGACGGCAACAGCAATAAAAAGAAGGCTGAAAAGAGCGACGGCACTGTAAAAAATCGTACCTTTTGTTTTATTCATGACTAAGGATCCTCCAACAACTATTCTGATAGTTCGTATTGATCAAGATGGACGAATGTAATGCCTGCTTCCTGTAACTGGGGAACTGCCTGCTTTACTCCTTCGGCAGTTCCTGAAGAGGGCTGGTTCATATGTAAGAGAGGAATGGAACCGGCTCTGCTCGATAGAAGAGCTTCCTCTACCCCAGAAGCAGAAAAAGTAGCTCCCGCATCTCCTAAAACATCGTAGTTAACAACCGTAAGCCCCAGATTTTCAACAATCTCTACAGCTTTTTCGTCATAGTGTGCGGTTCCCGACCTGAAGTATCGCGGAGCCTGGCCTGTCATTTCCAGGATTCGCTCCTGGTTTAACATGACCTCATCAATGACTTCCTCAGGAGACGCCGTGCCATTAATTCCCCAGGCACCATTACCGTTCACTGAAAGAGGGAGGTGTTCGCTTCCGTGATTTTCGATGCGAAATAACGGATCTTCAGCTAACTCGAGAAATATCTCTTCATTTTCATCAATCCAACGAAGATTAATGAAAAGAGTAGCAGGAATTTCATGTTCGCGCAGGAAAGTAATGAGGGAGTGATCATACGAGCTTCCGAAAGGACCTCCACATGCATCAAAGGTGAGGGCAATCACGTCTTCATCTGTATCCAGGCGGTTTTTCACACCACTTACATTCTCTCCCCATTCAAGGGGGGAAGAAAGGCTTACATTGCGGTAGTGATCTCTGACTTCTTCAACACGGTCGACATTCTCTGTTTCCGGGGAGCTGTAAAAAAGAGGAGTGAAGCTTCGTTGTTTGTGATCGTGGATCACAAAATGGCGTTCATATTCATTAAAAAAATAAATGCCGACGGTCAAACCGACGAGCAGAAAAGAAACAGCAACAATCCCCTTTTTCATGACCAGACCCCCTGTTTCTGTAGCTCTTCATAGTGTAACAGAAGTCCTGATTCGATAAAAGAAAACCGGGAAAAGGGAGTGAAAATAGTGGACCCATCAGTTGTATCAAAAGAATATACAGAACTTCAGCAACTGCTCACAGATGTTCAGAAGAGACAAAAAGCGATTCTGGCAAAAGAGTGGCGGTCAGAGGTGAAAGCAGAGAGTATTGATAAGGAATTTCCAATTATCCCTCAGTTAGAGGAAACACCAATGACAATCCCTGCATACGCCTTTTCTCTGGAAAGTACCATCGAAGCAGTAAAGACATACTCAGCCGAGTTTGCAGATGACCTTGATCGCTGTAAAAAACTGCTCGGTGATGAGACAGTGTTAAGGTGGTTGAAAGAAGCTCTTCGATACAATACAAACTACTTTCAAACGTTTGCGGAAGAACACCGGATTTCAGCGTGGTTTCCTCATTACATTGCGGAACAGGCGCTGCGTCCGTTTCTGCAGCTCATTGCCGAACGATCCCAATCGTTTGCAGATGAAATGAATGTAGGAGGAGCCTGTCCGTGCTGTGCTGAACCAGTCCGGTTGAAAAAAGGCGATATGTTTCTTTGTCCCCGCTGTGAGGCTTTATGGAAGGTAAAAAGGAAGGCTTGCGCCCACTGTGGCGAGGAAGAATCGAGTGCTGTCTACCGGGTAACTGTGCAGGAAGAGAAGCACTCGGAGCTGGAAGTGTGCGACAGCTGCAAAAATTATGTGAAGGTCATTATTGATGTTACTGAAAATAATGCGGCCATGCTGGATCTTCTCACCCTGCATCTTGATTATATCGCTCAGGAGGAAGGATACGGTGAAGTGTAAATGAATGATAATGTAACGGGCATCATTCTCGCAGGCGGGGAGTCATCCAGAATGGGAATGAATAAAGCACTGCTGAATGTTGGCGGGAAGAAAACGATTGAACGGATCAGGAATATAATGGCGCCTTTATGCGAGGAAGTAATGGTTGTATCTGATGAGTCCGCCCTTTATCATTTCCTGCAAGTTCCGATAACGAACGACATATTTCCCGGGAAAGGTCCTCTTGCCGGCATACATGCAGGACTTAGTGCAAGTAAAAATGAGTGGAATCTCGTAGCGGCATGCGATATGCCTTTGATCGACCAGGCTGTCATAAAGGTTTTAGCTGCAGAGGCAAATGAACACCCGGAGGCAGATGTCATTCTCCCTGCACCAGCAGGAAAAGATCAGCCTTTATGTGCTGTGTATAATAAAAGAAGCCTGTCTGTGATCAGTGAAGCTCTTAAAAATAATGAACTAAAGTTACAGCAAGTCTTTTCACAGCTTCAAGTAGCAAAAGTAACAGAAGAACAGGCAAGGGGATATGGTTTATCGGGGTGGGGGCGGAGTTTTTATAACATGAATTACCCTGAAGAATACGATTATATTTGCAAAATACTGGCTGACGGCGATTTCTGAGTCAGCCTTTTTATATTTTTTTAACCAAAAACTCTCCTCTCATAAAAAGCTTATTGTTTTTGCATACTAACACAAGATGTGCATGAGCAGGAGGGCTTTGGTAATGGAGGAGAAAAAGACATGGGACTTAATATCAATAGCATCGATCCCATTAGTGATGACCCTGGGAAATTCGATGCTCATTCCTGTTCTGCCTACAATGGAAAAAGAAATGAACGTCTCGGCTTTTCAGGTAAGTATGATTATTACGGTGTACTCTGTAGTGGCAATTATTCTCATTCCTATTGCCGGATTTTTATCTGATCAGTATGGACGAAAACGAATTATTATCCCAAGCCTTGTGATTGCAGCTTTGGGAGGGGCGGTTTCAGGATGGGCTGCCTGGCAGCTGCCTGATCCGTATGCCGTTATCCTCATCGGACGTTTTTTACAGGGCGTAGGAGCCGCCGGTGCCGCTCCGATCGTCATGCCGCTCATTGGTGACATTTTTAAGAAAGAGCAGGATGTAAGCAATGGTCTCGGTGTGATTGAAACATCCAATACGTTCGGAAAGGTGCTTAGTCCGATTCTTGGTGCTGCCCTGGCAACGGTAATATGGTACTTGCCTTTCTTAGCTTTTCCCGTCTTTTGTCTTGTGTCAGTGGCACTGATGACATTTCTTGTAAAGACGCCGAAAACAAAGGAGAAGCCTCCTTTATTTAAAGATTTTCTTACTTCAGTAAAGAAGATTTTTCACAATGAAGGACCGTGGCTTTATGCAATATTTGCGATTGGGTGCATCTGCATGTTTGTGATCTTTGGAGTTCTGTTTTATTTATCCACCATCCTTGAGCAAGAGCATGCTATTAAGGGGGTTAAAAAAGGAATTGTTCTTGCGATTCCTCTGGCAGCCCTGTGTTTGTCATCCTATGTAACAGGGAAGTTAATTGGAAAAGAGAAAAGTGTCATGAAATGGACGACCTTTGCAGGACTGATCCTTCTCACGCTTTGTAATGTCTGGGTGGTTTTCAGTAAAGATATTTACGTTCTTTTAAGTGCCATGTTTGCCAGCGGAATTGGCATTGGTGTTGCTCTGCCGAGTATGGATGCCCTTGTAACAGAAGGGATAGCTAAAAGTGAGAGGGGAACAATCTCATCAATCTATTCGAGTATGCGGTTTGTAGGGATAGCCCTGGCCCCGCCTGTGATCGCTATTCTCATGAAAGGATCACACCCTGTACTCTTTGCGGTTCTCGCCGGAGTTTCATTAATTGGCGCTGTGCTGACAATTATTCTGATTCGGCCAGATAAAAAAACTTATGCAGAATAATAGACAGTGACCCTGTGATTTCATACAATAACGATAAACGTCGGAAATTGTAAGACAGTCAGTGCCGACGAATCATCTGGGAGTGATGATAGTGGGCAACATTCATACCTTTAAAGATTATTATAATAATGAAGTTGAGTTTTCAACAGAGGACCATCCTTTTTCCCATCAACCGAAAAACGTCTGGGTTGTATCCCGGTTTCGCGGAAACTGGCTGTTAACGATTCATCCGTCGCGGGGACTCGAGTTTCCGGGAGGGAAAGTCGAAGAAGGCGAAGAGGCTGTGGCTGCAGCAAAGCGGGAAGTATTTGAAGAGACCGGGGGCATCGTTAAGAACATTCATTATGTAGGGCAATACCGTGTCAAAGGCAAAAAAGAAACGGTCATTAAAAATGTTTATTATGCTGTTGTGGATGACCTTGTGACCCGGAGCAATTATCATGAAACAAAAGGCCCGAAGCTTTTAAAGACCCTTCCCGACAATGTCCGTTCCAACCATGAATACAGCTTTATTATGAAAGACAATGTCTTATCATTGAGTTTGGATGAAGTGAAAAAACGTTTCATTACAGCGATATAATTTGAAAATCCCCTGCAGGCATGATGCTCCAGGGGATTTTTCTGTTTATGAAGGTGGTCAATACTCTGGTTTTGAGCGAAGGTTTATTTGATATTTATAGTGATTTTCAGGATAAAACGAAATTTATCAGGAAAAGTGTTCTATTGGGGATAAAACACTCATTTATCAGGAAAAACAGTCCCTTGATCCCCCTCAAAAGAGTTAACCTCTGTATTTTAACAGCTTACGTTCGAGCAGCTCTACAAGCTGGTACATGCCTGTTGCGAGTACGGCAATGATTAGAAGGCTGAGCATAACCATCGTAAAGTTAAACACCTGGAATCCGTAGATAATCATGTACCCGAGTCCTTGCTTTGAAACGAGGAATTCTCCTACAATAACCCCTACCCACGCAAGCCCTACATTTACTTTAAGGGTGGAGATGATCGTTGGAAAGCAGGCCGGGAGAATGACAGAAAAGAATGATTTTCTTTTCGAAGCTCCAAAAGAACGGATCACTTTCAGGTAATTTTCATCCACTTCCTTAAACGCATTGTAAACGACAAGGGTGGTTATGATTACCGAGATGAGTGCTCCCATGGCAATGATGGAAGAGAATCCCGGGCCGAGACCTACAATTAAAATGGGCCCGAGAGCGACCTTCGGCATGGAATTAAGCACCACAAGGTAAGGGTCCATTACCTTTGAGATAAAGCGGGACCACCAGAGAGTGGCAGCCATGGCAGTTCCCATCGCCGTCCCCAGGATAAACCCAAGAACGGTTTCAAACAAGGTCACAGAAGAATGAACAAAGATCGAGCCATCCTGAATGCGGACTAAAAGTAAATTCCACACTCTGGACGGAGAGCTGAAAAGCAGGGGGTCCAGAATGCGTTGACTCGTGAGAAACTCCCAGGATACGAAAAACAATATGAGGATGGAAAGCTGGGTGAGACGGACCCAGCGTTTTTCCCGTTTCAGGCCCTGGACGTAGGCGCTATGAAGTTCTTTCGTTTTCAAAGGACTCCAGCTCCTTCCAAATATCCTGAAACAAGTCGTTGAAACCCGCCGTGTTTCTCGCTTCAAAAGGCTCCAGACCTTTCATTTCATCAGGCACTTTAAAAATACGGTGGATCGTTGCAGGGCGTTTTGACAGCATAACAATTCTGTCACTCATGGCGATAGCTTCGCCGATATCATGAGTAACGAGAATGGCGGTTTTCTCGTGCTCTTTAATTGTTGTATGGACAAGGTTTTCAAGCTTTAATTTAGTCTGGTAATCGAGGGCGGAAAACGGCTCATCGAGTAACAGCAGCTTAGGCTGGGTAGCGAGCATACGCACAAGGGCAACACGCTGACGCATCCCCCCTGAAAGCTGGGAAGGGAAATCATCTTTAAACTCCCCAAGGCCCATTTCATGGAGTAAATGAAGGGCGTGACACTCGGTCTCTTTCGTAAGAAGTCCCATCGTCTTTAACCCGAGGGTTATGTTGCTTTTTATTGACAGCCAGGGAAATAAATAGTCCTGCTGAAGCATATAGCCCGTATCCGGAGTTGGCTTTGTAATGAGTTTTCCGTCAAGGTTAATGGTACCGGCTGTCGGCTTTAACAGCCCGGAGATCATGGACAGAAGGGTCGTTTTCCCGCACCCGCTGGGACCGATCACGGAAACGAACTCGCCCTTCGTAATATCGAGGTTAACAGCCGAAATAGCTTCAGTCACGCTCGTTTTTGAAAAATAGGTTTTTTCTACGTTTTGAATTTGCAGAAATGCCACGTTCACCACCCTTTCAACAGCGGTACTTATTCTATACGGTCAGCAAAATCTGTGTTTACTAATGTTTCATACTCTACCTGAGCCGGCAGTTCACCTGCTTCATCCATAATTGCCTGAAGGTGATACCACGCCTCTTCCTTTAAAAGTGGTGACTGGGCATAGGACCCTTGGCTTCGGTACCGCTCCACAACACTTTCAATGACCTCCAGGGAAGTATCGTCAAAGAACGGCTGGATAGATTCAGCTACAACGCTCGCAGGCTGCTCATGAACCCATTGCTGTGCTTTTGCAATGGCCCGTGTAAACCTTTCTACTGTATCATCGTTCTTTTCAAGGTAGCTTTCCTTAGCCATAAAAACGGTGTATGGGACCTCGCCAGACTGGGTACCGAAAGAATCTACGATATATCCGATCCCCTCCTGTTCAAACAGTGTAGCCTGTGGTTCAAACAGCTGGACATAATCACCTGTACCGCTGGCAAAGGCGGAAGCAATGTTACCAAAGTCAATGTTCTGGATCAGGTTTAAATCGGTTCTCGGGTTAATGCCGTTGTCTTTTAGCACATACTCTCCAACCATCTGAGGCATTCCACCCCGGCGCTGGCCGAGGAACGTGGATCCTTTAAGGTCATCCCATGTGAAGTCCTCGACTTTTTCACGTGAAACTAAAAAGGTACCATCTGTCTTGGTCAGCTGTGCAAAATTGATGGCTGGGTCATTGGCGCCCTGGGCGTAAACATATATTGATGTTTCTGCCCCTACAAGGGCGATATCGGCTCCGTCGGAGAGAAGGGTTGTCATCGTCTGGTCACCGCCCCACGTTGTGGTTAAGTCAACCTCGAGACCCTCTTCTTCAAAAAAGCCTTCGGAAATAGCGACATACTGCGGCGCGTAAAAGATCGACCGGGTCACTTCGGCTACCCGTACTTTGTCTGATTTCCCCCACGAACATGCCGCAATTGAAGCTAAAAGCAGCATGGATAATAAAAGCAAACTCGTTTTTTTCCACACACTCATCTATTGGTCCTCCTAAATGAAAATGGGTATTCGCTGATGGGATAGTGTATGTACGGAGGTGCCCGGGTGTGAGTGAGAGGGAGAGTGGAGTAAACATTTTGACAGAAGCAGAAAAAAACCGCTTTTCCATAAGAGAAAGCGGTCTGTGTATTACTTTTGAAAGGCTTCAATACCAAAGACAAAATGAAGCAGTAAAAAAACGATGAGCATCATGGCCAGTCCGAGAAAAAGTCCTTTAAACGCTTCCTGTACATGGCCTGTAAACTTTGGTTCTTTTGCAGGTTTCACGGTTAATGCTCCTTTTCGATGTGATTAATAAATAGTATGGACAAGTTTTCCAAAAAATACGTTCGCCAATAAAAAAACCGCCTGGGTATGCCCCCGGGCGGTTTCTAATCAGATTACTTTGTCTTTGGTCCTGCGTTACGGATCTCATCGCTCACGTCATCAAACTTTGTAAAGTTGGACTCAAATTTAGCTGCCAGTTCCTGTGCTTTGCGGTCATAGGCGTCTTTATCCATCCATGTGCGGCGTGGAATCAAGACATCATCAGGAACTCCCGGGCAGTGAGTAGGGATGTGAAGACCGAAGTGAGGATCGGTTTCTGTTTCCACACTGGCCAGTTCTCCCTGAAGTGCAGCCTGAACCATTGCCCTTGTGTACGGCAGGTTCATACGTTCTCCAATACCATAAGGCCCCCCTGACCAGCCGGTGTTAACGAGGTAAACCTCTACGTCATGCTGGTTAATCCGATCACCGAGCATTTCGGCGTAACGGTTCGCCGGCAGTGGGAGAAATGGTGCCCCGAAGCAGGTAGAGAACGTTGCCGTAGGCTCTGTAATTCCCCGTTCTGTTCCAGCGAGCTTACTCGTATAACCGGACAGGAAATGATACATTGCCTGTTCCTTCGTAAGCTTGCTGATCGGCGGCAGGACGCCAAAGGCATCAGCGGTCAGGAAAATAATCGTATTCGGGTGACTCGCAACGCTTGGAACCATCGCATTTGGAATGGCTTCAAGAGGGTATGCCGCCCGTGTGTTTTCTGTATATGAGACATCATCGTAGTCCGGTTCTCTTGAATCGTCATCAACCACAACGTTTTCAAGAACAGAACCAAAACGGATTGCATTAAAGATCTGCGGTTCTTTTTCCTCGCTCAAATTCACGCACTTGGCATAGCAGCCGCCTTCGATGTTAAAGACCCCGTTAGGAGACCATCCGTGCTCATCATCCCCGATCAAATTGCGATTCGTGTCTGCTGAGAGTGTTGTTTTACCCGTTCCGGAAAGTCCGAAGAAAAGAGCCACATCGCCTTCGCGTCCGACGTTTGCCGAGCAGTGCATGGAGAAGATATCCTTTTCAGGCAGCAGGTAGTTCATAATGGAGAAGATGGATTTCTTCATCTCTCCTGCATACTCCGTACCACCGATAAGAACGGTTCGTTTTTCAAAAGAGACGATAATAAACGTTTCGGAATTTGTCCCATCCACCTCCGGATCGGCTTTAAATCCGGGAGCAGAAACGATAGTGAACTCAGGAATGAAGTTCTCCAGTTCGTTTTTTTCAGGGCGGATAAACAGCTGCTTGGCGAAAAGGTTATGCCAGGCAAATTCATTTACAATACGGATTGGCAGACGGTACTGTTTATCGGCACCTGCGTAGGCATCGCGGACGAAAAGTTCATCTTTCTGTCCGAGGTAGTCAAGAACTTTTACGTAAAGGCTTTCAAAAACGTCTGATTGAATAGGCTGGTTTACAGGACCCCAGTCCACTTTGTCCTGTACAGAACGTTCACTTACGATAAATTTATCTTTTGGCGAGCGGCCTGTATATTTACCAGTGGTTGCCCTGAAGGCACCAGTAGCCGTAATTAATCCTTCATTACGCTCAAGCGCTTTCTCCATTAAACGTGCAGCAGGGAGGTCCTTATAAACGTGATGTCCTTTAATGATGCGCTCTAATTCTGTTTCAAACTGAAGTGTACTCATCTTCACACCAAACCTTTCTTAATTAGACGTTATGTTTAAACGTAATTATGAGTCATTATGTTGTAATTAGTATAACACATTGATTTTAATAGTCTATACTATTTATAAAGAAAACGTGCTGTTTTTTTAAAATTAAGGTCATGTTTCATGTGCTTATAATAAAGAAGGGAAAGAGTATTTGATCTTGGCTTACTATTGTATGTAGGCGGGGAAATGAGTTGCCTGCAGATTCCGCTGTTTTCCAATGTGTATGTAAAGAAGTTTTGTTGACAGTGTCAGGCAAATCGGTTATTATGGCATACGAACGGATACTCTTATCCCGAGTTGGCGGAGGGACAGGCCCGAAGAAGCCCAGCAACCATCACCACCTGACTACATACTGGTGAACGGTGCTAACCTGCAAGACTTGTGTCTTGAAGATAAGAGGGTAAAGGCGAATGGATCAAACCTTTTCCTCGATCGGGAAAAGGTTTTTTTAGTGACTTTGAGTCAGCTTGGATCATGAATGGATCTGAGTATTCTGCCGGGAGAATGAGTACCGTCACTACAATACACATATCCTATTATTGAAATAGGTCGAGGAGGTACATGCAGTGGCAGAGAAAAGAAGACGTTTATTTACATCAGAATCAGTAACAGAAGGACATCCGGACAAAATTTGTGACCAGATTTCCGATGCCATATTAGATGAAATTATGAAGAGTGACCCAAACGCACGAGTAGCATGTGAGACTTCGGTGAATACAGGTCTTGTTCTTGTAGCTGGGGAGATCTCTACTTCCACATATGTTGATATTCCGAAAGTCGTACGTGAAACGGTCAAAGAGATCGGCTACACTCGTGCAAAATACGGCTTTGACTACGAAACATGTGCGGTTCTTACGTCCATTGACGAGCAGAGTGCTGACATTGCCCAGGGGGTTGACCAGGCACTGGAAGCCCGTGAAGGACAAATGTCCGACAATGAAATTGAAGCGATCGGTGCAGGAGACCAGGGGTTAATGTTCGGCTATGCTGATAACCAGACTCCGGAGCTTATGCCTCTTCCGATTTCTTTGTCCCATAAATTATCCCGCCGCCTGAGTGAAGTACGTAAAGATGGTACGTTATCGTACCTGCGCCCGGACGGAAAAACACAGGTAACAGTGGAGTATGATGAAAACGGACAGCCGGCACACATTGATACGATCGTTATTTCCACTCAGCACCACCCGGAAGTAACCCTTGATACAATCAAAGAAGACCTGAAGAAGCATGTCATTGCTCCGGTCGTTCCGGAAAACCTGATCGATGAAAAAACGAAGTACTTTATTAACCCGACCGGCCGTTTCGTAATCGGCGGTCCTCAAGGGGACGCTGGTCTTACAGGACGTAAGATCATTGTTGATACGTACGGAGGATATGCCCGCCACGGTGGTGGAGCATTCTCAGGTAAGGATGCAACAAAAGTAGACCGCTCTGCGGCATATGCTGCTCGTTACGTAGCGAAGAACCTTGTTGCTGCAGGCCTTGCTGACCGCTGTGAAGTTCAGCTTGCTTATGCCATTGGTGTAGCACAGCCGGTATCCATTGCCATTGATACATTCGATACTGGAAAAGTAAGCGAAGATGTGATGGTTGACGTGATCCGTGAAAACTTCGACCTTCGACCTGCAGGCATTATTAAAATGCTTGATCTGCGCCGTCCAATATACAAGCAGACAGCTGCATACGGACACTTTGGACGTACCGACGTAGATCTTCCGTGGGAGCGTACAGATAAAGCTGATACACTGAAAGAACAGGCTTTTGCTAAAGAAGGAAAGTAAAACGGTATAGCAGAACCCCCGATGAGCGATTGATATGCTCCCCTAAAGGTAGACAGATGAAATACACAAAATCTGTTTATCTTTGGGGGAGTTTTTGTGTATAAAAATAACTTTACGGCATTAGAAAAACTTTCGAAGAACTACAAAAGGACATTGAAGACTACATACATACATACATACATACATACATACATACATACATACATACATACATACATACATACATACATACATACATACATACATACATACATACATACATACATACATACATACATACATACATACATACGTACATACATACGTACATACATTTCTACAACCATGATCGTTACCAGGAAAAATTAAACGGCCTCAGTCCCTGTGAATACAGAGCTAAGGCCGCTTAATTCATTTTTATTTATTTCCGCTGTCTACTTGACGGGGTGCTGTTCATTTTTGGCATTTAGAAAAAGTTAAGCAGATGGCGGACTAGCCTGATTTATCGACCACTATTTGAATTTATCGAGCTTATTGGTCATATATCGATCTTTAAAGAGGATATATCGACCGTTCGACACCATTCCCCCTCTCGAAGGAACACTCAAGCCAGCTTCTGCTTCGTTTTCCTATAAGTTGCCTCTTCGTAATGTGCAACTAGATTTGAGAAAATACCGTCCCACGACTGGGAGCGAGCGTAGGCTCTGGCACGGACACCCATGAGCCGGCGGGTGGCAGGTGACAGGAGAAGCTGTTCCGTTGCTTCTGAAAAAGAGCGGACATTTTTTACTTCGCATATGCATCCCGTCACATTATGCTGGACAATCTCCTGAACCCCGCCGGCTTTTGCCACAATTGCCGGTGTTCCGGAAGCAAGAGACTCGAGGACGACATTCCCAAACGTTTCGGAGGATGATGGAAAGACAAAAAGATCCGCTGTGGCATAGGCTTCAGCCAGTGAATCTCCGTCCAGGTAACCGGTAAATAAAATATCATCTGGATGACGCTTCTTCATTTCATCAAGCATCGGACCTTCACCGACGACTACCCACTGGGTGTCGGATTTTAATAAGGGGTTCATCTGATCAATCATTTGGCTCAGCACATCCACGTCTTTTTCCGGTGCTACCCGACCCACGTAAAGAAGAATGTTCTTTTTTGTGATCTTAAATCTTTCCCGGAAAGATCCTGTATTTTTATCTGGGGTAAAACGGTCGCAGTCTACGCCCCGCGGCCAGAGTTCAAGGTGTTCAAATCCTTTTCTCTGAAGGTGATTCCTCGTTTCTCTGGAGGGGACGAAGATTTTTTTCGCATCTTCATGAAACCAGAGCTGGTAACGCCATATCCAGGGCATCACAAACCCAAGCTTGTAATAGTCGAGGTAGTAGTCAAAGTGAGTATGATAGGAGGCAACGAAGGGGACTGCATTTTTCCTGGCATAGCGCAGTCCGCAAAGGCCCATGTTAAACGGAGTGGCAATGTGGATGAGGTCGGGACTGAAGGCATGGAGCTGCTGATTGATTGTGATGAGGTTTGGAAAGGCAAGGCGGCATTCCGGATATAAAAAGAAAGGCAGACTTGCAAATCGGTGAATATTCCCGTTAAAAAGGGGCTCTTTTTTTACACTTTCAGGCACAAACACTTCATGCTGAATCTGGTGCCTTTCGAAGTAATGAACAAGTAGCTGGAGTGTCTTGGCAACGCCGTTTACCTGTGGTGTGAACGTGTCGGTAAATAATGCGATTTTCATTTTCTGATATCCTCCATTCTCATTTCAAATCCAAAAGACCATCCACAGCTGATAAAAAACAAAGGCTGTGCCAACACCCAGGGCAGCACCGGCTATCACATCGGAAGGATAGTGCAGTCCGATCGATATTCTTGAAATAGCGACAATTAAAGCGAGCGGGAGTAAAATCAATATCAATCCCGGAAAATAGAGCATATACGGTGTAATTAAACTGAAGATCGCGGTTGTGTGACCGGAAGGAAAAGAAGAATCCTGTAACGGGTTGCGAATGACGTATGAATCCCCGATAACCAGATACGGACGGGCCCGCTTGAATCCTTTTTTAAAGACTGTCACGACCAGATGACTGATGAGGAGGGCCAGTGCCGATTGAACAGCGGCAGCCTTCCACTCTGGAGAGGAAACCATCAGCAGCAAAAGAGCGATGCTCACGGTTATGGCTGCCCCACCAAGGTGAGTGAGAATTCCCATACTCATGTGATACGGAGTCGTTTCTTTGCAGCGGTTAATGGCTTTAAACAGCAACCTGTCAGTTGAAAAAATCCATTCCAAAGATTTTACCAACACAATTCCTCCCTGTAATTGTCTTTACTTCAAGCATACTAGGAAAATATTAAGATAGAGTAAGGTAAGTATGAAGGTTTTGCTAAGAAAAAAGAACAGGATGCAAAAGGAGGCTAAATGCCTTTTTTGCATCCTGTTCGATAGGGAGGATTCCTGAACATATCCAGAATTCCTGAATCCACATCGGGATTCCTTAATAAAAAACTGAATTCAGCAACGGAACGTCTTAATAGAAAGATGACTTCTACTCCTCACCTTCAATCACACCTTTATAATAATGGCCTTTCTCTACATATTCCCGGCGGATCCGGGCCATATCCTTTATGTCTTCTTCTGTCAGCTCACGTACAACCTTTGCGGGACTTCCGAGAGCCAGGGTGCCGGGAGGGATTTTTTTACCCGGAGGTACGAGGCTGCCGGCACCGACGAATGCCCCTTCTCCTATTTCCGCCCGGTCAAGGATGGTTGCACCCATCCCAATCAGGGCTTCTTTTTTAACTTTACAGCTATGTAAAATACACTGGTGCCCGACAGTCACACCATCTTCCAATACAAGAGGGTTATCCGGACTCTGGTGAAGGGTACTGTTATCCTGGATGTTTACGCCTTCGCCAATGTAAGTGGGGGCTACGTCTCCCCGGATTACAGTATTAAACCAGATGCTTGCGTCTTTTTTTACATGAACATCACCGGTGATAACGACACCGTCGGCTAGAAAAACAGACTCGTCAATAACAGGTGTATGATTTTTATAAGGATAGATTTTCATCATCAAACTCCTCTCAACTTTTGAGGCCACTGAAAAAGTACAGCCCAACTTTTTCAGTGCCTTCACTTTTGAATGTGCTTTCATTTTACCAGAATAAAAGAGGTGATGCTTGACGCCTGAGGAGCCTAAAGGGGAATATAATAGTAAGTAAGAAAGGGTGAAACACGATGTGGAAATGGGAAGTGAAGGATAAAGAGGCAAAAGGCGTATTCGTCGTTGTTCATGGAGCAGGGGAATACCATGTGCGCTACGAATGGGTTGTCCGGCGGCTCAATGACTTCGGGTACCATGTAATTATGGGTGACCTTCCCGGGCAGGGGACGACCACCGGAAGACGCGGACATGTAAACAGCTTTGATGATTATTTTAAGGCGGTTATTCCATGGATGAAAGAAGCGAAAAAGTATGATCTGCCGGTAATACAGCTTGGTCACAGTATGGGAGGACTTATTTCCCTTCTTGTTCAAAAGGAAGTGACGTCTTCCCTGAGACCGGATATACTTGTTTTATCCTCCCCTTGTCTCGGCCTGGCCAACATTCCACCTTTGTATAAAAGGGCAATCTCAAAATCTCTTACCCGGTTGTTGCCGACTGTTTCTCTTCCTTCCGGGCTGGCACCGGGGTCGGGGACGCGGGATGAATGGATGCGCGCGAGAGATTTGAAGGATGCCATGCTTGTTAAGAATGTAAGCGCCCGCTATTATGCAGAACTGGTAAAAGCGATTAAGCGTGCCCATGACGAATCAGATGCATTTCCAAACCTTCCTCTTTTTGTGATGCAGGGGGGAGAAGACCTGATCGTGAATAAAGAAGAAGTAAAGCGTTGGTTCAATAAACTGGATATTGAAGATAAAGCTTACCGGGAATGGCCTGATTTTTATCATGAGGTATTAAATGAACCTGGAAAAGAAGATGTTTTTCTCCATATGCTGGCATTTGTCACTGTCCGTTTGCACATGCTATAGATAGGAAAAGTAAAATTGGAGGGATAGCTGTGACAGTACCAACCCGTTCATGGACACTGCTGTATCAGGTTTACACGAAAGTTCTTCCGGTTGTGAGAGAACAACTGAAGGAGTGGAGGGAGTTCGCAGAAGGAATTCCGGATCCGGAATTAAGGTCTCAGGCTTTGATGGGCATTGATGAAAAGGCATTTCATTGTAAAGGAGGCGCTGTTTACGGACTTCTCGCCGGTAAAAACAGGGTGGAAGCGATCCGTTTTATCGTAGCGTATCAGTTGATCAGTGACTATCTTGATAATTTATGTGACCGGAGTACGTCTTTGGATCCAGAGGACTTTACGGCACTTCATGAAAGTATGCCTGATGCCCTGATCCCGGGAGCAAAACCTCGTGATTACTACCGTTTTCGAAAGGAGAAAGAGGACGGGGGTTACCTTCAATCCCTGGTTAGAACATGTCAGGAAGCAGCACAGACCTTTCCGGCCTATCATGCTGTTAAAAAGGCGAATGTTGAACTTGCTTCTTTATATAGAGATTTGCAGGTGCACAAGCACGTGACACCGGCTGAGCGAGTGCCACGGCTGGAAGCGTGGTTTGCGAGCCACCGGAGCACAGTCCCGGAAATGAGCTGGTATGAGTTTTCTGCCTGTGCAGGATCGACTCTCGGCATATTCTGCTTAACCTCCTATGCGGGGGGAAACAGACAATTAACTCCAGTTGAGGTGGAGCACATTAAGGAAGGTTACTTCCCGTGGATGCAGGGGCTTCATATCATGCTTGATTACTATATTGATCAGGAAGAAGATGAACGGGAAGGGGATCTGAACTTTTGCAGCTATTACGAGAGCGAGAGTGAAATGATAAACCGGCTTGGTGAATTTTACAGGCAAGCGGGAAACGGCATTGAATTTCTCCCGGATGAACGGTTTCATCGTTTTATCAGAAAAGGCCTTATCGCCATTTACCTGGCCGATGATAAGGTGAAAAAAGACCGGATTTTCCGTCAAAAAAGCAGGCAGATCCTTAAACACGGCGGAATGGAGAGCTTGTTTTTTTACATGAACAACTGGATGTACCGGCAAAAAGCAACACGTGACTGAAATGAGGGATTGGAATGGGTAGAGGTTGACGATATTTTTTTCCGTCGTATTACCAGTAATCTGTGTATTTGCCATCGGCTTTGCCGTACAAAAGTGGCAGAAGCTTGATATCAGGCCGTTGTCAACCGTAGCCATCTACGTGATGACACCGGCTTTGGTTTTTAAGACGTTCTACGAAGCGGATGTGGACATGCAGTATGTGTACATGGTTGTGTTTTCCATGGCTTTGTTATTTGCACTGATTATTCTGAATAAAATTTATACCCGGCTGATGAAATATTCTTCTTCACTTGAGAGTGGACTTATCCTCTCAACCGCCTTTATGAATGCGGGGAATTATGGAGCGCCTATTATTCTATTTGCATATGGGGAAGCAGGCTTTGCTTATGCGGTTTCGTTTCTCGTTTTTCAATCGATCATCATGAACTTCTTTGGCGTTTATTACGCTGCCCGGGGCGGGACAGGGATGAAGACGGCTCTCACTGCAGTGTTTCGGATGCCTGCTACCTATGCTGTTGTTGCAGCAGTGATTTTGAAAGGGATGGATCTTCAAATCCCGGAAAATGGGATGCAGACTATTGACATTATCTCTGCCGCAACGATTCCGACGGTAATGATTATTCTGGGTATGCAGCTGGCAAACATTAAGTGGGGGAACTTTGAGTGGGGGAAAATCAGCTACGGGGTCATTGTCCGGCTGTTTATTTCTCCCCTGATTGCGTGGGGAATTACGTTTCTCATGCCAATGGACCCGCTTCTTGCTAAAGTACTGATTGTTTCTGCTGCCATGCCTTCAGCTGCGACCATTGTGATTTATGCGGTTCAGTTTGATGCAAAGCCGAAACTCGTGTCCGGTGTTACATTTATCTCTACTATTTTGAGCGTAGTGACGCTCACATTGTTGCTTATGATTTTAGGGTAAAAAAGCAAGCATCCCTGGTGGATGCTTGCTTTTTACGTTGATTGAAGTTTATTCATCGACTTGTGGCGGTTCTTGATTGACTATGAAATTGTCCATCGAGTTGTCCGTTTTATTGATCGACTTTGAAAATTGTTCATTGACTTGCACAAGTTATTCATCGACTTGATCAAGCTCTTTTTTCAATAGCCACAATAAACGGCGGGTTGTTTCGCTGGTTGGTAAACCGGTATTCAAGAACGTGTGCTTCTTCCTGTGGAATGGCGCGAACGTAGTCAAGAAGAGCATCACGTTCTATTTTACCCTCCTCATGTCCGTGATAGACGACGAGCACAATAACACCTCCGGGAGCCAGGGCAGAAAAGAGACTTTCAACTGCACGGATTGTTGACGAAGGGGTGGTGGTCACCGATTTATCACTTCCCGGAAGGTAGCCGAGGTTAAAAACAGCACCATGGACGAGGGCTGGCTCTCCCAGATAGTTCAACACGTGCTCGTGACTGTCTTTTATCAGGCTGACCCTGTCTTTAAGGTTTAGCTTTGTGGCTGCTTTAAGACGCTTCCCGGTTGAATCGATGGCTGCGTCCTGAATATCAAAACTGAAAACGCGGCCTGTTTCGCCCACAAGCTTGGCGAGAAAAAGAGTATCGTGACCGTTTCCTGCTGTAGCATCGACTGCTGTCCCCCCGTCGGGAACCGCTTTTTCCAGAAGGAGGCGTGTAAAGGGAAGAACGCCTTCTAACGTTTTCATTTTACAACCGCCTCCTTGTAGTGTTTCCCCTGCCAGCTGTTCCTCCGCTTCATCTCTGAATCTATGCCATTCAGAACTGCCCATTTATTCAGACTCCACATCGGTCCGATCATGAGTTCTGACGGTCCGTCCCCCGTTAAGCGGTGAACGATCATACTTGGAGGGATGACTTCAAGCTGGTCGCACACGAGGGAGATGTATTCTTCGAGACTCATAAACTCTACCATGCCTTTTTCGTATTGTTTTACCATAGGTGTGCGTTTCAGCAGATGCAGTAAGTGAATTTTTATCCCTTGAACGTCCAGCTTGGCTACTTCTCTGGCTGTATCAATCATCATGTCGTAGTTTTCCAGAGGGAGCCCGTTAATAATGTGGGAGCATACACGGATGCCGTGTTTTCGCAGTTTATTCACACCGTCTACATAACATTGGAAATCGTGTGCACGGTTAATGAGCAAGCCTGTCCGGTCGTGAGCTGTTTGAAGACCGAGTTCAACCCACAGATAGGTTCTCTCATTAAGTTCTGCGAGATACTCCACCACATCATCGGGAAGACAGTCCGGCCGGGTGGCGATGGCGAGGCCGACGACACCTTCCTGCTCCAGGATAACTTCATACATTTCCCGGAGTTCTTCTACTGGTGCATACGTATTGGTGTATGCCTGGAAGTACCCGATGTACTTTCCGCTTTTCCACTTCGTATGCATACGTTCTTTGATTGTAGTAAACTGCGTGACCAAGTCGTCTTTACGGTCTCCGGCAAAGTCACCGGAGCCCCGTTCGCTGCAGAAGGTACATCCTCCGCTTGCCACGTTTCCATCACGGTTGGGGCAGTCAAATCCGGCATCCAGAGGTACTTTGAAGATTTTTTCCCCAAACTCCTGACGCAGGTGGTGGTTCCATGTGTAGTATCGTTTATCTCCATACAGGAGAGGTGTTTCGTTTGTCACCGTCTGTTCATCCTTTCAACTTATGCCGGGCTTTTGTGATTCCAGATATCGCATCTTTAATCGCTGTCTGGTCAAGGTCGCGGTGAGTGGTAAGGCGGATTGTATATGGACCGTAGGGAACGGCAAGTACTCCCTGGCGCTTCATCTCAGCCACCCAGTCTTCACTCGTTTTGCCCGTTTCTTTTGTATTCACAAGAACCATGTTTGTTTCTACAGTATTCTCAATATAAAAACCGTCGAGCTCAGAAACGGTCCGGGCCAGTTGTTTTGCGTGATCGTGGTCGGTCTCTATAAAATCAAAGCCATTCTTAAGTGCAAGAAGAGCAGGGGCAGCAAGGACTCCGGCCTGTCTTAATCCTCCGCCCAGACGTTTTCGCCATTTTCTCGCCCGCTCAATAAAAGCCCTGTCTCCCGCAAGAATTGAACCGACGGGGGCACCGAGTCCTTTGGACAGACAGAATTGTACGGTGGTCGTATGCTTTGTAATTTCACTCACAGGGATTCCTGCTGCAACTGAGGCATTAAATAAACGGGCGCCGTCCATATGAACCGGAATCTGATGTTCTTTTGCAAGATCCGCTACCTTTGCCATGTAATCAGGGGAAAGAACAGATCCTCCGCTTTTATTGTGGGTATTTTCAAGCCAGATAAGACCTGTATCAGGAAAATGAACATCACTCATCCTTACGGCGGCGGCTATATCGTCAATGGCAATCTGTCCTTTTTCACTGGGGAGAGTTCTGGACTGAACGCCGGCAAGAGCGGCAGTTGCGCCACCTTCATAAAGAAAGACGTGGGCACGGTCGTCCATGATTATTTCTTCTCCCTGCCGCATATGGGTTAATACAGCTACCTGATTACCCTGGGTGCCGCTGGTAACGAAAAGGGCCGCCTCTTTTCCTGTCAGCCTGGCGCAGTAGGCTTCCAGTTCATTAACCGTAGGGTCTTCTTCATATACATCATCACCGACGAGGGCATCGGCCATAGCCTGACGCATCCCGGGAGTCGGTCTCGTTACTGTATCACTTCGTAAATCGATCATGTTATCAGCCTCCGGTGGAGATTTTTCTAGTAGTAATCCTACCATATATACAGGCCGGGGTGCAGGGGAGGGGGATTTACAAATTGAGTAAAAAGATCGTTGCTTTATTTACATTCCTGCTCTACAATTTATTTAGATATTCGAAATAGTGAAGGCACTGAAAAAGTTCGGTCTTTAACTTTTTTTAGTGCCTTCTAAGCAATGAGCGGAACGGTTGCATTTTATAAAAGCCTGTTATGAGTGGGTTTCTCGTAACAGGCGCGCAACCGAATGGAGCCATTGCCACTTAAATAAAGGCAGTGAAAAAGTTGGTTTGTACTTTTTCAGTGGCCTCATAGTAAGGGGGGACCCCCATGCCAAAGGCGGTCTGGCTCCTCGTAATCGGAATGGCGATTAACGTTACGGGGGCATCTTTTTTATGGCCTTTAAACACAATCTACATTCATATGGAACTGGGAAAATCGTTGTCTGTGGCCGGTATTGTCATAATGGGAAATGCGGTCATGGGGGTTATCGGTAATTTAATAGGCGGTAAGCTGTTTGACCGGATCGGCGGTTACAAAACAATTATGCTCGGGGTTCTCATTACGATGGCAAGTGCGTTTACGCTTGCTCTTTTTAATGATTTTTATCAGTATGTAGTGCTGATGCTCGGTCTTGGCTTCGGCGCCGGTGTGATCATTCCTGCCATGTATGCCATGGCAGGAGCGGTCTGGCCGGAAGGTGGCAGGCGTCCGTTTAACGCTATGTATGTAGCGCAGAACGTCGGTGTTTCAGTAGGCGCAGCATCTGGCGGTCTTTTGGCAAGCTACCGTTTTGATCTCGTATTTCTCGGCAACGGTCTTATGTATCTCGGATTTTTTGTTCTCGCATTGCTGTTCTTCAGGCGTCTGCAGGCGGACAGCGGGCAGGCTCAGACGACGAACGTATTCGAACAGGGGCAGGAAGTAGAAAATAAGAAACGGTTTAAAGCGCTGCTGATTTTGTGCGCCGGTTTTCTCATTTGCTGGGTTGCTTATGTCCAGTGGCAGACCACCATCAGTGTACATATACAGAATCTCGGTATACCATTAACCCACTACAGCATCTTGTGGACGATTAACGGGGCGATGATTGTGTTCTGCCAGCCCTTGATCAAGTACTTTATTGAGAAATGGGTTCATTCTCTTAAGGCACAGATTTATGTAGGGCTCGTTATTTTCATGGTCGCCTATGTTGTGTTATCTCAGGCAGATGTATTTACCGCCTTTATTGTGGCCATGGTCATTTTAACGTTTGGTGAAATGTTCGTCTGGCCGGCAGTTCCTACAATTGCCCACCAGCTTGCTCCGGAAGGGAAAGCCGGCTTCTATCAAGGAATCGTAAACAGTATCGGAACGGGAGGTCGGCTGATCGGGCCCTTTTTCGGAGGCGTCATGGCGGACTTGTTCGGCATGAGCGTTCTCTTCTATGTTCTTGTTGTGCTGTTTCTCATCAGCTTTGTGACCACTGCCCTTTATGACCGGGGTCTTAAGGAAAAAGAAGTCGGTCAGCGGAACATGGAATCGTCTGCTTCATAATTTTCCATAAAATCGTTTAAAATCTGTGATTATCGTGTATCCTCTAGATAAACAGCCTTGACACATGGGGCGGGAGTTCATAGAATAACAAGTATATATGTTTAACTGACGATGACGAGGAGCAGTAATGAATGGAGCACGTTTAAAGAGAGTTGACGGTCGCTGCAAGTCAACCGTGCCATTCATGAACTCACCTTTGAGTTGAATTTGCGAACCTTGTGTGAGCTTATTCCGGATTGCCTACGTTACAGGTCAAATGAAGTGAGTACACATGTACTAATCATGGGTGGTACCGCGGGAAGTTGGATCCAACCTCTCGTCCCTGCAATTGCGCCAGGGATGGGAGGTTTTTTGTATTCACTAAAAAACTGCCGAACGGGCGTCGGGTACACAGAATTTTATCAAACGAGGAGGTTGTCACCGTGGCTTTTAATCATAAAGACATCGAACCAAAGTGGCAAAAGTACTGGGAACAGGAAAAAACATTCAAAACTGAAGACGAGATCGGAAAAGAGAAGTTTTATGCTCTTGATATGTTTCCGTATCCATCGGGAGCCGGCCTTCATGTAGGACATCCGGAAGGCTATACAGCTACAGATATTTTATCGAGAATGAAAAGAATGCAAGGGTACAACGTCCTTCATCCAATGGGCTGGGACGCGTTTGGACTTCCGGCAGAGCAGTACGCACTCGACACGGGTAACCACCCTCGTGAGTTTACGCTTGCCAACATTGACACGTTCCGCCGTCAGATTAAAGCTCTTGGCTTTTCCTACGACTGGGATCGTGAAGTAAATACTGTAGATGAAAAATATTATAAATGGACGCAGTGGATTTTTATCAAGCTTTACGAAAAAGGCCTT
This sequence comes from Alteribacter salitolerans, assembly GCF_016901055.1. Lineage (NCBI taxonomy): Bacteria > Bacillati > Bacillota > Bacilli > Caryophanales > Bacillaceae > Alteribacter > Alteribacter salitolerans. Next base: position 114,128 of record NZ_JAFEUX010000005.1, read on the forward strand.
GCATACATTGATGAAGTCGCGGTGAACTGGTGTCCGGCACTTGGTACCGTTCTTGCCAATGAAGAGGTCATTGACGGTGTAAGTGAGCGTGGCGGACATCCGGTTGAACGCCGTCCGATGAAGCAGTGGATGCTTAGAATCACGGCTTATGCAGACCGCCTTCTTGAAGACCTTGAAGACCTTGACTGGCCTGAAAGCTTAAAAGATATGCAGCGTAACTGGATCGGACGTTCAGAAGGTGCTGATGTGCATTATGACATCGACGGATCTGACGAAAAGATTACCGTTTTTACAACCCGTCCTGATACGCTTTTCGGTGCAACGTACGTTGTCCTGGCACCTGAGCATAAACTTGTCAGCCAGATCGTCACTGATGAGCAGAAGGAAGCTGTAGAAAGCTATCAGCGCGAAGTAGGAACAAAGAGTGACCTTGAGCGTACGGAGCTTGCCAAAGAGAAGACCGGTGTATTTACCGGTGCTTACGCTGTTCATCCGGTATCCGGTGAAAAGCTACCGATCTGGATCGCAGACTATGTTCTTGCCAGCTACGGAACAGGAGCGGTTATGGCAGTACCCGGGCACGACGAACGTGACTATGAGTTTGCGAAAACGTTCGAGCTTCCGATTGTTGAAGTCGTAGAAGGGGGAGACATCGGGAAGGAAGCTTATGCCGGGGACGGTGCGCACGTGAATTCAGACTTCCTGAACGGTCTTCATAATGAAGAAGCAATCACAAAAATGATTGACTGGCTCAGTGACAACGGGAAAGGTGAAAAGAAAGTTACGTACCGTCTTCGTGACTGGTTATTCAGCCGTCAGCGATACTGGGGAGAGCCGATCCCGATTATTCATTTTGAAGACGGGACAATGAAAGCCGTCCCTGAATCTGAACTTCCCCTTACTTTGCCTGAAATGGAAGAGTTCAAGTCTTCAGGTACTGGAGAATCCCCTCTTGCCAATGCAGAAGACTGGTTATATGTAACGGATTCGGAAACGGGTAAAAAAGGCCGTCGTGAAACAAACACGATGCCACAGTGGGCAGGAAGCTGCTGGTACTACCTCCGTTACATTGACCCGGACAACGAAGAGCAACTGGCAGATCCGGAGAAGCTGGAGCACTGGCTTCCGGTTGATATGTATATCGGTGGTGCCGAGCATGCCGTACTTCATCTTCTTTACGCACGTTTCTGGCACAAGTTCCTGTACGACATCGGCGTTGTACCTACGAAAGAGCCGTTCCAGAAGCTTTATAACCAAGGAATGATTCTTGGGGAGAACAACGAGAAGATGAGTAAGTCTAAAGGGAACGTAGTCAATCCGGATGAAATTGTGGAATCCCACGGCGCTGACACCCTTCGTCTGTACGAAATGTTTATGGGTCCACTGGATGCTTCCATCGCATGGAGCACAACCGGTCTTGACGGCGCAAGACGCTTCCTTGACCGTGTATGGCGCTTAATGGTCACAGACAGTGGAGAATTGAATCCGGCAATCGGTGATATGAACGAAGCTGACAGCTCCCTTACACGAACGTATCACCAGACGGTGAAGAAAGTGACTGAGGATTGTGAAGGTCTTCGCTTTAATACAGCCATTTCTCAAATGATGGTGTTCATCAATGATGCTTATAAGCAGGATAAACTTCCTAAAGCATACATGGAAGGCTTTGTGAAAATGCTCTCTCCAATTGCCCCGCACGTAAGTGAAGAGCTGTGGGAAAAGCTTGGACACCAAGGAACAATCACGTATGAAGCGTGGCCGGCATTTGATGAAAGCAAACTTGTGGAAGACGAAGTGGAAATCGTTGTTCAGGTAAACGGCAAGCTTCGCGGAAAAATGGTTATTGCAAAAGATGCCGATCGTGAACAAATGGAAAAAGAAGCACTTGCCCTCGACAAAGTAAAAGAAGATGTCGAAGGGAAAACGGTGAGAAAAGTCATTGCTGTTCCAGGCAAGCTCGTAAACATCGTAGCAAATTAACAAGCACACAAAAGCTCCGGCGCTCCCCGCGCCGGAGCTTTTTCATGTTGGAGGTAAAATTGTGTAACTAGGAGGACTAGTGTTAATTTACTAATTTTTGAAGGGTTAGTTTTGGCTGTTTTGTTCAGGGGAAAGGGATATTAATTCAAATCACACAAGAATAAAAGATGAAACGGGGCTGGTAATGATGCTGGAGGCAACCGAAATGTGGGTGGCGTCAATTTCCGATTTTCTATGGACATATTTGTTATCCATTATTCTGATCACCGGGGGAATCTTTCTTACGGTCCGCCTTAAGTTCTTCCAGTTTCGCTTTTTTGGCCATGTCTTAAAGCAGACGATCGGCCAGATCTTTAAAAAACCCGATGAAAAGGGAACGATTACGCCGTTCCAGGCTTTCACCTCGGCCCTTGCTTCTACTGCTGGTGCAACGAACATTGTCGGTGTTCCTGTAGCAATAGCCCTTGGTGGACCAGGTGCATTATTCTGGATGTGGATGGTGGCTCTCATCGGGATGGCAACCAAGTACTCTGAAATTGTTCTCGGTTTAAAATACCGCGAAGTAAGCAAAGACGGGACATGGGTCGGCGGACCTCAATATTACATACGAAAAGCACTGGGCTGGAATAAAGTCGCCGCTCTGTTCGCTTTTTCACTCATGATCGTTATTATTCCAAGTATTATGGTTCAGTCAAACTCCATTTCTACACAAGTGGAAGGGGCATTCGGATGGTCTACTTCCATCTCGGGTATTGCCATTACCATTATGGTAGCCCTCATCGTCCTTGGCGGCATAAAAAGGATTGGAAAAGTAACGGACAAGGTCGTACCATTTATGGTTCTCACGTATATTCTCGTTTGTTCCATTATTCTTATCGTGAACGTTACCGAACTTCCTAATGTGTTCAGCCTGATCTTTGTTCATGCCTTTACACCGATCTCGGCTGCCGGCGGATTTGCGGGAGCTGGTATTGCCCAGGCTCTCAGATGGGGTCTTGCCCGTGGTCTTTATTCGAATGAAGCCGGTCTCGGTACGGCGCCAATTGCTCACTCGGCTGCACAGACCGACCACCCGTCAAGGCAGTCACTCTGGGGAATCTTCAGTGTATTTGTAGATACGATTATACTCTGTACGTTTTCCGGACTGGCTGTGCTCTCAACAGGAGCATGGCTGGATGTAGATGTGAACGATGCTTCGAATATGATCAATGTGGCAGTGGGGTCTGTATTTGGAGACGCCTTTGGGGGAAGCTTCATCGCTGTTTTCCTTCTGTTCTTTGTTCTTACAACTATCGGTGTACTTGTCTTTTACGGTGAAAAACAAGCCGAGTACCTATACGGCCTCAAGGCTGCAAAAATGATGAGATTTGTTTACATCGGAGCGATTTATCTCGGAGCGATTGGCGGACTTCAGTTTGTCTGGCAATTCCTGGATTTAATACTCGCTTTCGTTGTTTTCTTTAATATTATTCCTGTTCTGTTTTTACACAAAGAAATCAGGGCCATTACAGAGGATTATATTGAGCGGATTTATAAAGGGAAGGGCGGCGACCCGAAGATTACGCTGTTTGTAGAGAAGCCTGCAAAAGGTACGGAAAAGAAAGCATCATCGGATCGTTAAAATGAAATAAGAGAGTGTCCTTGGGAAGCAATTGTCTTCCGGACACTCTCTTATTTTGTGTGCAGGCCAAACAACTGCTGCAATACACTTTTATTTTGGGTGAGGTCTTTCAGGGTGTACTGATCGAGTACACTCAAGTAAGCTTCGAGAGCTTCCTTTAACACTCCTTTTAGTTTACAGGCAGGTGTTAAAATGCATTTGTTTGACCCTTCGTCAAAACATTCAACAAATCCGCGATTGTCCTCCGTTCTCCTCACCACTTCACCGATATTAATATCTTCTGGTTTTTTAGCGAGGCGGATTCCTCCGTAACGGCCCTTTACGGTTTCTAAAATGCCCAGTTTCCCCAGGTTATAGGTCACTTTCGTAAGGTGGTTATAAGAAATGTTATAGATTCCGGCTACTTCCTTCACACTCGATAATTCTTCCTCAGGCTGTACAGCGAGGTATAGAAGTAAACGTAAGGAGTAGTCGGTGTAGGTTGTTAATTGCATTCGGCTCACTCCCGCTCATTCATTATACGCTAGCATAACACATCCTTTTTACAATTTCCCGGACTAAAGCAACTTGTGACAACTTTAAGGCATTCTTTAAATATGTATTCTAAATATAGGTTTTGATGATATGATTAATATGTATTTAAAATACTTATTTAAAAACGAGGGTGAAATCAAATGAGCACAAAAACATTGAGTACCCAATCCAAAGAGATCGTAAAAGCATCTGCACCGGTGCTGAAAGAGCACGGAGAAAAAGTAACCCGTATCTTTTATAAAAACATGTTTGAGGCACATCCGGAACTGCTTAACATTTTCAACGAAACCCATCAAAGAAAAGGCGATCAGCCGCAGGCACTGGCAAATACGCTTTTTGCCGCAGCCGTTCATATCGACAGATTGGAGGAACTTCTTCCCGCTGTTAAACAAATTGCCCACAAGCATCGCAGTCTCAACGTGAAGCCGGAGCACTATCCGATTGTAGGGAAGTATTTGCTTGAAGCTATGAGAGAAGTTCTTGGCGATTCTCCTGAAGTGGAAGAAGTTATTGCAGCCTGGGGAGAAGCATATGGGATCATCGCAGATATCTTTATCAGCGTAGAAGAGGATATGTACAAAGAAGCGGAAGCACCATCAGGGGGATGGAGAGGCTTCAGGGAATTTACTTTATACAAAAAGAAGCCCGAAAGCAGTGTAATTACGTCTTTCTATCTGAAACCGGCTGATGGAAAAGACATACCTCCTTTTCATCCTGGTCAGTACATTTCCGTTCAGGTGCAGCCTGAAAACAGTCAATATAAGCAAATGAGGCAGTACAGTCTTTCTGATGCGCCAGGCAAGGATTACTTACGTATCAGTGTGAAAAAAGAAGAGAGTAGCGGAGTCCATCCCGATGGAACGGTTTCGAATTATCTGCATGAAGAATTACAAGAAGGGGACCCGGTTCTCCTGACCGCGCCTGCTGGAGACTTTATGCTTAATGAGCGTTCTGATCGTCCGGTTGTTTTTATCAGCGGAGGAGTAGGCATGACCCCGCTTATGAGCATGTTCAACCAACTTACCGGTACAGGAAGTGAGCGGGAGATCACTTACCTTCATGGAGCCAAAACTCCTGCAGAACACGCTTTTCATACCCATTTGGGGGAAGAGGCAGAACGAATGGGTAACGTTCAGTATGCTGTCTGCTACGAGGAAGGAAACAACAAAAATAAAGATCGGTTTGTAAAAGGCACCGGATTTATTGATCGTACGTTCTTGGAAGAAAACATCACACATTCCGATGCCGACATTTACTTGTGCGGACCGGGGCCTTTCATGAAAGCTGTTTACGGTATGCTAAAAGAAATGGGTGTGTCAGAGAATCAGATTCATTTTGAATTTTTCTCCCCGGGAGGCACGCTGCAATAAAAAAGGAAAGTGTCTCAAAAGGCATAGAGGGCGACTCAAAAAGACACTTAAGATTTGGCAATGGCTCCGTACGCTGCCCGTCCAACACGAGAAACCCACTCGTAAGAGGGCAGCGGCTCCGCTCATTGCTTCGAGGTTGAAGCAAAAGGTTTAAAACTGACCTTTTACTTCAACCTCTTTACCGTTCCCACTGATTCATGGCAGCTGCCCGGCCCGCAGTGTAGCCTGTGGAAAAGGCAACAGTAATGTTGTAACCACCGGTGTATCCGTGAAGGTCAAGTACTTCGCCACAAAAGAAAAGTCCGTGCTTAAACTTTGATTCCATCCTTTTCGGCTGTACCTCTTTAACGCTCACTCCACCACCGGTAACAAACGCTTTTTCGATGGAAAGGGTTCCGTTTGCCGAGAGGGGAAAATGCTGGGCGAGAGTTGCCAGCTTTCGAGTGTTTTCTTTCGACAGGTTTGCCTGGACAGTCTGGGGATCGACTTCAGCAAGTTCAAAAAGAGCCGTAAGCATTCGTTCCGGAACCCAGCCGGTAAGTGAGTTTTTAACAGCCTTTTTAGGCTCTGCGTTTACAAAACCTTCAACATCATCAATGACTTCATCCGCCCGTTTGTCCGGGAACAGGTTGACTTCAAGGGCGATGTCGCTTCCTTTATGTTTCTTTTGGGCTTTTACTACATACTGGCTGCAGCGTAGAGCAGCCGGCCCGGATATCCCGAAATGGGTAAAGATCATATCCCCATCGTGCGTAACGATCGCCTTTTTCTTTTTAGGGTCAATAACACTCAGCTCGATGTCCCGTAACGACAAACCCTGAAGTGTTTTCTCTTTGATGAGTTTGTCATTGCAGGTGATCGGCACTTCAGTCGGGTAAAGTTCGGTCACTGTGTGACCTGCTTTTTTTGCCCACGGATAACCGTCTCCCGTACTTCCCGTATGAGGAACGGATTTACCTCCCACGGCGATGATGACGTTGGCTGCGCTGATCACGGTGCCGTCTTTTAACTCTACCCCCCTTACGCCTTCGTCAGTGTAGAGAACATCCCGTACTTCCGTATTCGTTTTCACGTTCACTTTGAGACTGTCAATACGGTCAAGGAGCGTTCTAACAACCGTAATCGCCTTATCATTTACCGGAAACATACGCCCCCGGTCTTCTTCCTTCAGGCTGATTCCGAGGTTTTCAAAAAAAGAAATGATGTCTTCATTATTGAAAACAGAGAAGGGACTGTACATAAACCGCCCATTCCCGGGAATATGTTTAATGATTTCTTCTACATCGGCACGGTTTGTAACATTACACCTTCCACCCCCGGAGATGGCAAGTTTCCGGCCGAGCTTTGTTCCTTTATCCAACAGAAGGACGCGGGCTCCGTGTTCTGCAGCCGATACTGAGGCCATCAGGCCGGACGGACCGCCGCCTATTACAATCACATCATAATTTTCATTCGTCATGAGTAAAACCCGCTTTCTTTCCAGAATTACTGTTATCTTGCTCTATATGAAGCCAGAGGTGCTGTCTGAGTCCTCACCGTCGCCCGAGCGGTAAGTGAAGGATATCCAGGGAGCACCAATCTTTTATAAAAAAATATAAAAAAGTTCCATTTTTTTATCATTTTTTAGTCTAGCATACTTTTCTAAATCATAAACTCATGATATTTTTATAAAAAGCTAAAAGGAGTGAAGAGGACATGAGACCAACCCGTATTTTAATGATAGGGGCCGGACGAATGGCTGAAGCTGTTCTTTCAGGTATTTTAAAGCAGGCCAATCCGGCAATTGAAAAGATTACACTGACGAACCGTCAGGACAAAGAGCGACTGGAGTTGCTCAAAGAACGCTATGGTGTCCATGTCTCTTCAAACTGGGAAGAGGAAGCGAAAGACCACGATGTCATTTTACTAGCTTCGCCTCCTGCAACTCATGATGTGATTTTAAAACGTCTTGGGGAATTGATTGACGGTCAGCTTGTTCTCACTGTAGCTGCCGGAATTGACACAACGTATATGGAAGAGCGTCTGCCAAAGGGAACCCCGGTGTGCTGGATCATGCCGAATACAGCAGCGCAGATAGGTGAATCGATCTCTACTTACACATGCGGCCACTATGTAAACCCGCAACACCGTGAGATGATTGCGTTTATATTAGAAGCCATCGGCGAGTCTGCTGAACTGAGTGAACAGCAGGTCCATGATTTAACCGCTGTTACAGGAAGTGCGCCTGCGTTTGTTTACGCATTTGTGGAAGCGATGGAAGAAGCGGCTGTGGAAAATGGGGTAACAGCGGAACAGGCACGTTCCCTTGTGACAAAAATGTTAAGTGGCTCAGCGGCTATGCTTGCTGCAGGACATTCCCCGCAGGACCTCCGTGATCAGGTGGCATCACCGGGCGGGTCTACTGCCGCTGGGCTGGAAGTGCTTGAAAAACGACATTACAAAGAAGCGATAAAGGCAGCGGTAAAAGCAACCAATACTCATGCCAGAGGGGAATAACCTCCTGCAGTGTTTACCCTGCTGCCTGATTGAGGAATATATAAAGTAAACAGTCTTAATTAAGGGGCGTGTCTGCTTTGATTAAACAATTATCACTGGAAACAAACAAAAGAGATGAAATGATAGATATTACCCATCATGTTGAAGCGTATGTAAAAGAGCAGGGGATCAAAGTGGGCATTGTCTATATTTACTGTCCTCATACCACTGCAGGGATCACGATCAATGAAAATGCCGATCCAGATGTGAAACGAGATATGCTCATGCGTCTTAATGAAGTATATCCGTGGGAACATCCGGAGTACCGTCATGCAGAAGGGAATACAGCATCGCACTTAAAAGCCAGTACAATGGGAAGTTCCCAGCCTGTCATCATCGAAGACGGCCGGCTCATTCTGGGAACATGGCAGGGCATTTACTTTTGTGAATTTGACGGTCCCCGTACCCGTAAATGCATCCTAAAGACCATCGAAGGCTGATAAGACAGCTGCCTAACGAAACGAGAAAAAGAACCAGCCCCATGGCCGGTTCTTTTTCTCGTTTCAGCGCTTTGGAACGTTTTGGGATCCGTTTTGGGGTCTGTCCCCCGAACAATGATGTAAAATTGTGGACACGTTACACCGGCGTGCTCCAGTGTGTTATATAAAAACTGGACTCTATAAATGTCAACAGCCCGCTAAGAAAGTTCGGGGGACAGACCCCGCACGATTTTCTGATAGAAGTATGATAAAATGCTAGCAGTGTTTAAATCCAAATTGCTGAGGTAGGTAGTGACGATGTCTGAACGTAATCTAATCAGAGGCACGATGATATTAACAGCCTCTATTTTTATTTCGAAACTCTTAGGTCTTATTTATATCTTTCCATTCCAGGCGATTGTCGGTCTTGAAGGACTGGCACTCTACTCATACGGCTACGTGCCCTATACTGTATTACTCAGTCTGGCCACCCTCGGGATTCCCCTTGCCGTATCCAAATTTGTATCAAAATATAATGCACTCGGTGATTACCGGACGGGGCAGAGGCTGTTTCAGTCCGGCCTCATCGTAATGGGAATTACCGGTTTCGTCGCTTTTCTGGCACTGTTTTTTTTAGCGCCTGTCATTGCTGCAAACGTCCTCGATACGAGTGACCTGCAGGGAAACAGCATAGAAGATGCAGTCTTCACTATCCGGATGGTCAGTGTGGCACTCCTTGTCGTTCCTGTTATGTCACTGATCCGCGGTTATTTCCAAGGCTTTCAGTCCATGGGACCAACGGCAGTTTCGCAGGTCATTGAACAGATCGTCCGGATCATATTTATCCTACTTCTCACATTCCTTATTATTAACGTGTGGAATGGAGAACTGGGAACAGCCGTAGGTTTTGCCACATTCGGAGCGTTTGTGGGAGCCATCGGAGGACTGGCTGTCCTGCTGGTTTACTGGTATAAGCGTAAAGGGAACTTCCAGAAACATGTGGAAGAAAGCACCACGGATCACCAGATCCCCCTTACAAATATGTATAAAGAGCTCCTGCGCTATGCACTGCCTATTTCTTTTGTAGGGCTGTCAATCCCGATGTATCAGATGATTGACCTGTTTACATTTAATAATGCCCTAAGCTCACTTGGATTCGAGCAGGGTGAGATCGACAAATATTTCGGTGCTTTCGTACAGGCAGCACACAAACTGATTTTGATACCTGTCGCCCTGGCAACTGCCATGTCACTGGCCATTCTGCCAACAGTCACAAGTGCATTTGTAAACAATGAAAAAGACCGTCTGCAGCGCCATATCACGCAGACGTACCAGATCATCCTATTTTTGAGCATCCCGGCAGCAATAGGCCTCTCAGTACTTGCCTACCCGGCTTACGGTGCCCTGTTCGGTCTCGATGACCTGAGCATCGGCGGTGAAATCCTCCGCCATTACGCACCAGTTGCCGTGTTGTTCTCGATATTTGCTGTGACTTCATCCCTGTTACAGGGAATTAACCGGCAAAAGTATGCGGTTATTGCTCTGTTGTCCGGTATTACTCTTAAATTCGCAACCAATGCCTTGTTCATCAGCTGGTTCGGACCTGTAGGCGCAGTTTACGCTACAGCCCTCGGGTACGCTTCCGCTATAAGTGTTAACGCATGGGCAATCGGAAAATATGCCGAATACAGCTATAACCTTCTGTTCAAGCGCATGCTTCTCATTGGCGGCTTCGCTGTTGCCATGGGTATTGGCGTCTGGGCCGTTAACATGCTCGTCCAGCTGGCTTTACCAATGGAAAACAGAGGATCAACATTTGTTATCCTCCCGATCACAATCGGAGCCGGAATTGCCATCTATGGATTCCTTGGTATCCGTTCAGGCCTTGCCGCTATGATTTTGGGCCATCGATTTAAGTTTTTGAAAAAGAAAACCAAAGTAAGTGAAGAAGGCTAAATATAAAAATAACCCGGGTGCGTTAATACGCTCCCGGGTTATTTTTATTCTTTACTTCGCTTTCACTCTTTATCCGTAAAAAAGCCGTCCCGCAAATGTGCGGAACGGTCTGTCAGTTCATCCATTTTTCAGCCCATGTCTGGAAGGCGTCCATTGCAGGTTCAAGAGATTGTCCCTTTTTTGTCAGGACGTATTCGATCCTCACTGGTGTTTCAGGATAAACCTCTCTTTTTACAACTCCTTCACATTCAAGCTGCTTGAGTCTTTCAACAAGCATTTTGTCACTCATGTTCGGAATGACTGCTGAAATCTCACGGAACCGTTTCGGTCCTGTCATTAGAACACGTATGATCAAACCGTTCCAGCGTTTGCCAAGCAGCTGAAACGCAGATTCGAATTTAGGACAAAGATGATGTTGTTCCATCGCTTTCATCTCCTTCAAGTAATCACCGGAAAAGATAAGTTCTTCGTTTTTATACCCTCTTCATACAGTGACTACTCTCGCTTGTTTACAATTATAACATATTTCACTTGACTTTAGTAAGCGACCTGTATAATATACTAACTATAAGTAAGTAACAATAAAAAATAAATTAACTTGTTTTTAAAAAGACGTTTATTTTTTGTTAGAAGGTGGAATACCACCTTATGTATCGGGAACACCTCCCATTGCGGGAGACACATATTACACTTAAAGCAAAAGAGGAGAGGATTACATTGACTAAAATTTTAATTCCTTTTTACAGTGCATACGGTCACATTCACAAAATGGCAAAAGCGGTAGCAGAAGGCGCCCAGGATGTTGAAGGCGTAGAAGTGAAAATTGTCCGTGTGGCAGAGTTTGATGAAGTAAAGAATGCCATGTCCGGCCAGGATGCTTATGTTCAGGCACAGGACAATCAGGAAGATCTTCCGGTTGCTACTCACGACGATCTTAAATGGGCAGACGGCATTATCTGGGGAATCCCGACCCGCTACGGTTCCATGCCGGCTCAAATGAAACAATTCATTGATTCAGCCGGAGGGCTTTGGATGAACGGAGATCTCGAAGGAAAAGTGACTTCTACTTTTATCAGCAGCGGATCAATCCACGGCGGACAGGAAACAACTGCAATCACAACGATCGTTCCTCTGTTACACTTTGGTTTGATCTATGTAGGCCTTCCTTACGGCGAAAACCCGGAGCAGCTCACGACCGATGGGATCGGCGGTTCTCCTTACGCAGCTTCAACAGTTGCAGGGCCCGATGGAAGCAATCAGCCTGATGAAAGAGACCTTACAATGGCCAAACGCCTTGGAAAACGCGTAGCCAGCGTATCAAAATCATTACGTGGATAATAGAATCAAAAAGCCGGCAGATATGCCGGCTTTTGATTATCCCGAATAAAATCTCCGGTCACTTCGTACCTCCTTCTCGCTGCGAGATAGAAAGCCCACGACCATCACCTTACATGATCCTCCATCATCTGACTGCATTTTTCCCGGAAAAAACAAACGCCTTGGCAGGGCAGCAATTTTTCCTTATTTTCTCATGATTACAGGCGTCTAGTCCCTTTCTAGCAGGGGTGGACTCTGCTATAATTGAGGAACTGAGATTTGTGACCGGCAAAGGTTCGTAATAGATTTTTTTATGAAACAATGACATGATAAAAGGTGGTGACCGGGCGTGGAAGAAACGTCTAAAAAACGGTTTCATATTGATTGGGTTCTCGTAGTGACGATTGCGCTTGTAGCGGCGTTCGGTTTAATCATGGTATACAGTGCCAGCTTCGTACGAGGGTATGATCAGCTGGAAGGAAATTATACGTACTTCTTTGAACGGCAGCTTATGTGGCTTGTTGTATCCTGCGGGCTGTTTTTATTTTTGATGTTTTTTCCGTACCGTCATTTCCGGAAGCTCACACCCCTGATTATACTGGGTTCGGTTGTGATGCTGATTCTGGTGAAAACTCCCCTTGGTATTGAAGTGAACGGAGCGCAGCGCTGGATTGGTGCAGGAGGGTTCCGGATTCAGCCATCAGAGTTTGTAAAACTTGGGGTTATTGTGTACCTTGCTTATGTCTACTCAAAAAAACAGGCTTACATAAATGACTTATTTAAAGGACTTCTTCCTCCCCTTGTGGTGGTTGGTTTTCTGTTCGGATTAATCATGCTTCAGCCTGACCTTGGAACAGCGACTTCAATCGTAGCTGTTGCCGGATTGATCGTCTTTGTTTCAGGAGCAAGGCTTCTTCATTTAACGTGGATCGGCGGTCTTGGTGCCATAGCACTTGTTTACTATGCACGGTCAGCCGAATACCGTATGAACCGGATCATCGGTTTCAGGGATCCGTTTGAACTTGGGTTCTCCGATGGCTATCAGCTCATTCAGTCTTATATCGCTATTGCCCACGGGGGAGTAACAGGTGCAGGACTTGGTCAGAGTGTCCAAAAACTCTTTTACCTTCCCGAAGCCCATACCGACTTTATTCTTGCGATAGTAAGTGAAGAACTGGGGCTTCTCGGTATATTATTTGTATTTGCGTGTATGGTCGTTATCATCCTGCGAGGCGTTGTGATCGGGGCACGCTGCAGAGATGCATTCGGAAGCCTGCTCGCATTTGGAATCGTTTTTCAGATGGCAATTCAGATTCTCTTTAACGCAGGTGCGGTGAGCGGACTTCTCCCGATCACGGGGATTCCTTTCCCGCTTTTAAGTTACGGAGGATCATCATTGATGGTAACCTTTATGTCGCTTGGAATCTTAGCAAATATCTCCAGGAAAACTGAAAAAGAACGATCCGAGCGTCTTGATAGAGAATCAGTGTACGATGATGCGGAGCAGGAAGTCGCGGCGACCTCATCGAATGTCACACCTCTTCGTCCCGTTCGGCAGTTTACGAGATAAAATGTAGGTGGATAATAAATGGAAGAACGAAAATCTTCGTTACAGCAGCTTGATTTTACATTATTATTTCTTCTGTTCGTACTTATGTGTATCAGCCTTATGGCAATATACAGCGGGACAACGGAGCAGTATGCCCAGCTTGATGGCACTTTCTTTGTAAGAAGGCAGGTCGTATGGTTTGCCATCGGAACGATACTCATGCTTGCAGCAATGAGTATTGACTACGAAATGTTTAAAAATTTCTCGATTCCCTTGTATGGCATAGGTATGTTTTTACTGTTACTCGTTCATTTCTTTGGAATCTACCGAAACGGGGCACAGCGCTGGATTGGGCACCCTGATTACTTTTTGTTTCAACCCTCTGAGTTCGTAAAGATTTTCGTCATTATTGCATTGGCCCATCTTCTTTACCATATCAGCCAGTCACCGAAGGAAAAAACATTTGCCGGTGATGCAAAAGTAGTCGGTAAAGTGGCTGCAGTAGGCCTGCCGCCATTCTTTCTCATTCTCATTCAGCCTGACCTTGGTACAGCCCTTGTCATCGCAGCAATTATGATGACCATGATCCTCATGTCCGGTGTCACATGGCGGATGATTGGTCTGCTCGTGTCGATCGTGGCTGCGGCAATTTCGTTTTTAGTCATCCTTCACAATTACTTTTTTGATATCTTTAATATCTTTATAAAAGGCCATCAGCTTGACAGAGTCTATGCATGGCTGGATCCGATGGGGGATACAAGCGGGCTTGGTTATCAGCTGTTCCACGCCCTTCAGGGGATCGGTGCAGGACAGCTTTATGGAATGGGCTTCACTCAGGGAGCGAAATCCCAAGGTGGCGAAATCCCAGAGCTTCACACGGACTTTATCTTTACTGTGATCGGAGAGGAATTCGGATTTGTAGGAGCAACGGTACTCATCGTCGTTTATTTCCTTCTTTTATACCGGATGGTCATTATTGCATTCAGCTGTAACAATACGTTCGGTTCGTATCTGGTCGCCGGTGTGGTCGGACTCCTTGTGTTCCAGATCTTCCAAAACATCGGAATGACGATCGGACTGATGCCGATCACAGGCCTTGCTCTTCCGTTTATCAGTTACGGAGGAAGTGCACTGCTTACCAATATGATTGCTGTCGGCATTGTGCTGAATGTCAATATCAGAACAAAACATTACATGTTTGGTGAAGATAATTAAATTTACTTTTAAGCTCTTTTGGATAAATTGTCGCTATTCGACATTTCATTTTAAGTACAGAAAATGAAGATGAAGGCGCAACCGGGTGGAGCCATTGCAACTCAAATAAAAGGCCACTCATAACAGGCTTTTAAAAGATGCAACCGTTACGCAACAGCAACGCAGATTGTTTCAGAGGGTGACACATTAGGTATAATGCCTCCTTATGTGCCGCCCTTTTTTTACAGGCGGCTGATGATTTTGACAGGAGGGATGAAGATGACCGTATTTATTGGTTTCGGGAAGCTTGCTCAAGCTGTCCTTCACCTTATACCGGAAGACAGACAAGTCCGTGTGTTTTCAAGAACGAAAGAAAAAGTCGTTGAAGCGTGTCAGGGTGACAGCAGAATTACGTGGATTGAACGAGAGGACTTTGTTGAACATAAAGACATCTGGCTGTTTCTTCCTAAAGACGAGGTTGCTTCTTTTATTAAAGAAAACAAGTCATTTTTTCATCCTCAAACGTCCATTTATGTTACAGCCACAGCGGTCATGAGAAAAGATATAGAATCCTTGCTCCCTGAAAGGGGAAATGCTGTCCCGTGTAAGTTTGTAACTCAGGCGGACCAGCTTAGGAAGGACAAAGAAGGGCTGGTCATTGTAGATTCTGCTGATACCGACGACGCGGAAGCGGTTAAACAGTTTCTCGGAGACAGATTTTCAGTTCTGGAAGGAGCGGAGGAAGGGGTTCTTTCCGTTAATAAAGCGGCAACAAAGGCAGCAATTGAAGCAGTAACCACTCTGGAGAAAGACCTTCGTAAACAAGGTATAGATGAAAAAATGATACGCCACGCCGCCAGTCAGATTATTCCCGGGGTAATCAGAGCTTACCTTGATGGGGAGCTAGGCGGGTTTGGGAAACAGGTTATAAAGGAGATTGAAGAGAATGAGACTTGATAAACTGCTGGCAAATATGGGATTTGGTTCACGAAAAGATGTAAAGAAGCTCTTTAAACAAGGCAGTGTAACGGTAAATGAAACTCCGGCAAAGGACGGAAAGACGCATGTAGACCCTGAAAATGATGTGATCATCGTCAATGGGGAAGAGCTCGAGTACAAAGAATTTATCTATCTGATGATGAACAAGCCCCAGGGTGTGATTTCAGCAACGGAAGACAAGTCAGAACAAACCGTAATTGACCTGCTGGAGCCTGAAGACCTTGTATTTGAACCTTTCCCTGTAGGCAGGCTTGATAAAGATACAGTAGGTCTGATGTTTTTAACAAATGATGGGAAACTTGCTCATCAGCTTACGAGTCCGAAAAAGAAAGTCACGAAGCTTTATGTGGCGACGATTGACCAGGCTCTCGGAGAAAAGGAGATCAGTGCTCTGGAGTCCGGTGTGACCCTGGATGATGGTTATGAAACAAAACCTGCTACAGTGGAAGTGCTTGCCCAAGGAGACGGACTGAAGATCCGGCTTGGCATTATGGAAGGGAAGTTCCACCAGGTTAAACGGATGTTTGAAGCAGTAGGGAGAAAGGTTGTTTTTCTAAAACGGGAAACAATCGGTTCACTGACTCTTGATGAAACCCTTGAGCCGGGAACGTACCGGGAATTAACTGATGAGGAACTGGCTTTGATAAAAGGGGAGACCCCTTCAGAAGAAAAAGCTTAGAGAAGACGGCAAAAAAGGAGATCCAAAAGGCGTAAAGGCCTTTTGGATCTCCTTGACATTCAATCAGGATACCTTCGTTTTTCTTTCTGTAACAACCCACGTACCGCGGCTTGGGCTTTCTACAAGGTTATTGTACTCTAAAACATTCAGATCACGCTGAATGGTGCGGTGAGTCGTTCCGAATTCTTCAACCAATTCCAGTGTGGTGACGTTCCCCCTCTTTTTAATATAAAGGTACATGGACTTAATCCTAGTCAACATTCGGTCAGTCGAAGCTTTCAAAAAACCACTCCTTATGAAGGTACTTTCCTGCCATTTGCACGCTGGTTGTAAATATGTATGCATACCAGTGGCAAACATGCAGGTGAATGAACAGGTGCTACAAACGAATATCTACTTTTTTACCTAAAGCAGGGTGTGGTGCAGGGTTCGTAGTTGCTGTATCGTTCTGCTGCGTTCCGTCTCTTAACCGGTCTAACATAGAAACAGCCATTGCCGCATCTGAATTAAGAGCGCTTTTCATAAGAGTTTAGAGTCTGCTGGAGCTTAAGAGTCTGAGTTGCCATCATACTGCTGATTTTCACCACAGTCCCCCTCCTTTGTCCTATATTTTAGCGGACTCCTAATTGTTCGTAAAGCTAAAATGGACAATTTTACGTTAAAGTTATGTAAAACTACTATGGATTTTCTGTTAAGTATCCCAGCTTTTCACACCGCTGGCAAAAAAGTATACTAGAAACGAAAGCACCAATCGAATACAGGAGGTCATTTGATGAGCATAAATTGGAATGAACGTGTACAGGAAAGAAAAGAAACGGTGATTACAGATACCCAGGCGCTGCTCAGACAGAAGAGTGTACTAGACCCCTCATCTGCCAGACAAGGTGAACCCTTTGGAAAAGATATTGCCGATACATATAACTGGCTTCTAAATAAAGCCCGTAACGAAGGGTTCAGGACAAAAGATATTGAAGGGTATGCCGGACATATTGAGTATGGTGAAGGAGACGACATCATCGGTATTCTTTGCCACATCGATGTGGTCCCGGAGGGGGATGGATGGTCTTCAGACCCTTACGGAGCTGAAATTAAAGACGGAAAAATCATTGCGCGAGGAGCAATTGATGACAAAGGGCCGACAATGGCTGCCTATCACGCACTCAAACTGGTAAAAGATCTTGAACTGCCTTTGTCCAAACGAGTGCGGATTATTATCGGTACAGATGAAGAGAGCGAATGGCGCTGCGTGGACCGTTACTTTAAAGAGGAAAAAATGCCGCTGATGGGTTTTGCCCCGGACGCTGACTTTCCGGTTATTTATTCGGAAAAGGGAATCTGTGATTTGTTCTATACCCGCAATCTCAAAGGTGATGAAAAAGAAGGAGAGCACACGCTTGTCCACTTTAAAAGCGGTCACCGCCTGAACATGGTTCCTGAAAACGCAGTTGCAGTGATTGAAACACAGTATGAAGATGATCTGGTAAAACAATTTGAGAGCTTTCTTCACGAAGAGAAACTCGCTGGAGAGACGAAGGTGCTTTCTGAAAATCAAATCGAACTGACCGTAAAAGGGAGATCCGTCCACGGTATGGAGCCTGACAAAGGAATTAACGGAGGTCTGGAGATGGCCCGTTTTTTACAAACCTGTTCGTTTCAGGCATCTGCAACAGACTTTGCTGCACGTTTAGGAGAAAAGTTTGCCCGTGATTCCAGAGGGAAGAAGCTGGGGATCGCTCACCATGATGAACAGGTCGGCGATTTGACTATGAACATTGGCATTCTGGAATACAAAGATGGTAAAGAAGCAATGATCGGCATTAACCTCCGGTATCCAAAAGGAGCTTCCTTTGATGAGGTCAAGGCTGTTCTGGACAGGGAAATGGCTCCTTTTGAAGGTGTAATTAAAACCCATGAAACACCTCATATGATTGAGGAATCTTCCGAGCTTGTAAAGGTGTTATCCAAGGTTTACGAAGAACAGACTGGCAAGAAAACAGAGCTCATCGCAATCGGCGGAGGCACGTATGCCAGATCTTTGGATGAAGGTGTTGCATTTGGTCCGTTGTTTCCCCACCGTGATGATTTAGCTCATCAGGCTGATGAAGCCATTTATATCGAAGATCTGTTAAAAGCAACATCCATCTATGCCCAGGCCATCTACGAACTTGCAAAATAATAAAAAAGGTTGCTGTTAATGTTGAAGGAACAAGTTATTCAAAAACACAAGCCCGTGCTGTTTCATATGCGGATGTTTTACTTTTTATCTTTCTTCGCAATCGGAGGCCTCTTCCCCCTTTTAAGTGTTTACCTGCAAAACGAGGTAGGGCTTTCCGGAGGTCAGATAGGAACGATCATGTCCATCGGGCCGATTACCATGCTCGTCGCTCAGCCCCTATGGGGGATGATCAGTGATTATACGAGAAGCCCGAGGATATTACTGACGATTGCCGCTATTGGGACCGGGGCCATTGGTCTGATGTATACGACAACGGAGGTTTATCCGGTCCTCGTTTTCATCGCAGCTTTTCTTGCCCTTTTCCAAAGTGCGATTATCCCTCTGTCAGACAGTATGGTTATGAATCACGTTCATAAAAACGGAGGAGACTACGGACGGATCCGCATGTGGGGAGCAGCAGGTTTCGCATTGTCGGTATGGGTTATGGGTAACCTTTCCGACTGGTTTGGCCCATCGATCATTTTTTATGCTTTTGCCCTGATTTTGTGGATCAGTGCCTACTTTGCTCTTAAAATGCCAAAGGAATCTGCTCTTCCGAGGGTAGAACTTTTCTCAGGATTGAAGAGTCTCATTAAGGTACCCCGGTTTGTTTTATTTTTAGTCGTAACGTTTCTCGTATTCGGACCGATTATGGCCAACAATTTTTACTTTGGACTTCTTATTCAGTTTGCCGGAGGATCTCTTGCCGGTGTCGGACTGGCGTTTCTTTTAGCAGCTGGGAGTGAAATCCCGTTTATGCGCTGGGCAGGGGAGCTCATTCAGAGACAGGGAATCATGGTTATCTTGTTTGTGGCTGCTCTTGTTTCCGGCCTCCGCTGGCTCTTTTATTTCCTTGGACCGTCTCCGGAAATCATCTACATGACAACAGTAATACAGGGATTGAGTATCGGTTTGTTTATCCCGGCTGCTCTTCAGTACGTGCGTAACCTGGCACCTGAAGAAGTGAAGGCAACGGCAGTGAGTTTATATGCTGCTGTAGGTAACGGGCTTGGTGCCTTCTTCTTTACCTTCTTTGCGGGATTAATCATTGACTGGCAGGACATTTTGTATGTATACCTGTTTTACGGAGTATTAACGCTCATAGGAGCACTCCTGCTCCTTGTGATCATGAGGATGGAAAAGAAGATAATATAAAAACTGTGATCGTTTCTATTTTCCATAAACACACTGAATATAAAAATCTGCCCGAAAGGAGTAAAACCTTTCGGGCAGATTCTTATTGTATTTTCGATACATTATTGTCCGTCGAATACGAATAAATCAGTGGAGAGATAACGCTCACCGGTGTCGCAGGCGATCGCTACGACCACATCTTCAGAAGACAGACGTTTAGCTACTTCAAGTGCAGCATAGCAGGCAGCACCGGAAGACGGGCCTACTAGAATACCTTCCTCACGGGATAAACGGCGTGTGATATCATAAGCATCCTCATCTGTTACGGTAAAGATCTCACCATAGACGTCTTCATTTAGTATCGGTGGAACAAATCCCGGACTTGTCCCGACCAGCTTATGAGGCCCTGGTTTGCCGCCTGAAAGGACAGGGGAGCCCTTAGGCTCAACAACGTGAACGCTTACTTCAGGATAGAACTTTTTAAGTTCCTCACCTGTTCCGGTAATGGTCCCGCCTGTACCGGAAGCTGCAACAAAGGCGCTCAGATTTTTACCGATTTGATCCATGCCTTCTTTAATTTCGTGTGCTGTTGTTTTACGGTGGGCATCGGGATTTGCTGCATTTTCAAACTGCATAGGCATGAAGCTGTTCGGAATTTCTTTTACAAGCTCGTGAGCTTTTTCGATAGCACCGGGCATTTTTTTATCACCTGGTGTGAGTACAACCTCAGCGCCATAGGCTTTTAATAAATTGATGCGCTCCTGGCTCATCGTGTCGGGCATCGTTAAGATTGTGCGGTACCCGCGGGCTGCCGTGTTCATGGCAATGCCGATACCTGTATTGCCTGATGTAGGCTCGATAATAACACTGTTTTCATTAAGATGACCGTCTTTTTCAGCCTGACGGATCATGTTGAAGGCAGCCCGGTCTTTTACACTGCCGCTGGGGTTCATAAATTCAAGCTTCAGGTAAACATCAGCGCCTCCCTCGGGAGCGAGCTTTTGAAGCTTTACAAGAGGTGTATCACCGATAAGTTCTGCCATGTTTTCTACAACTTTCATCACTGTCATCCTTTCTTCTTGCATGAAGTTTCATTTATGATGAAAACTAACTGTAAAACCATTTCCCATTAAATCGTATCGAGCAAATCGGAATTAAACAGTTCTTATTTTATCATACCGTATATTTACTGACAAAAGGAGGTATTTGCATGTCCCATTATTTTATTGCAATTCCTGTACCGGAAAAAATTGTCCAGCCACTCCTGGAAGCCCAGGAACATTTTGAAGCAGACGTTCGTTTTAAAACGGTCATTCATCCAGATGATTTCCATATTACACTTCTTTTTTTCGGAGGCTGGGATTCTGCAAAAAGAACGAAACTATGGGAAGAGCTTAAGACGAAGCTCAGTAAAGAAGAAAGTCCGGCTCTGACGTTAAGGGAAATCAATTCATTTGGACGACCGGCAGAACCGAGGGTCCTCTGGGCAGGAATGTCATACTCCAAGCCTCTCATGACCCTGCAGAAGAAGATCAGGGACCTGGCTGTAAGACATGAATTCCCTGTGGAAGAAAGACCTTTTACGCCTCATATTACACTGGCAAAAGGATACAAAGGGGAAAAGCCATTAAGGCTTCAAAACCTTTCAATGGAGCTTCCAGAAATGGGATGGGATGCAGAAGAAGTGGTCCTGTATGAAATACACCCCCACTCGTCTCCAAGATATAAAGCGGTTGATCGGATTATTCTGCAATAACCTCAGTGTACTCCTTATGGTAAAATAAAGCATATCACTTCAGAATGGAATGTGAGAGGAGAACAGGATGGCTCAGCTCGTTAAGCTAACTGATTGTGTTTCCAGATATGAAATGGATGTATATAGATATTCAAGCCGCTTTCACCGATTGAAATCCGACAGGTGGGCAAGATTGAAGGCAGACTGGCAGAGAAGAAGACATCACCTCAGCACCTATAACTACGAAGAAATCGTGAACTCCAGCTATAACGTGGAAGGGGAGGGGAGGAGCACCTGGAAAAAATGGATCCCTTTTCTTAATAAAAAAGAGATCAATGGCGAGCCGCAGGCAGAGGAGGATGCATTTACTCCTCTGTTGAATAAGCCCATATCCTCTCTGGAGGCTCTTAAGAAAGCGTTTATGGAAGAGCTGTATGCGTTTCAGCTCACATGGGCAAGCTCCACAATCAGTGAGAAATCTCATGTGAAACAATCGCTTAAATACGATTCATTTCTCGCTATGCTCACAAAGACCCTTCCCGATACGTATATGATTTTTTACCGACCTGTAATGAATGTCCGTAAAGCCCAAGTAGAGATGGAAGTGATGATTGTAACCCCCACCGAGGTCTGGCTTGTCCATGCTTTGGAAGGGGATGGGAATGCCATCTTTAAACCATTGAACGACCGGTTCTGGATTAAAGAGCAAAAGCCTTATGAAGAAAAGCTTGTGCACCCACAGGTATCAATCAAGCGGATGAGGTCTGTTATTCAGGAGATCCTGGCTGGGAACGACATTTCCTACCCGGTAAAAACAGTTGTCATAGCGAAGGACAGCTTTATCGATCTGCCCCGTAACGATTCATCCTTAACCGTGATCGACAAACGTACTTTTCCAGCCTGGTATGAAAAATTACAGCGTAATAAATCACCGATAAAACATCAGCAGTTAAAAGTTACAGAACTTTTATTAAGACATTGTGACACCACTGCGGAGCCTAGAGCAGACTTTCAGGAGGAAACAGACAGACTCTCCTGATGCCCTTCTGCAGGAAACGGGTAATCTAAAAGGCACAGAAGAGAGGATCTTCCCTCTTCTGTGCCTTTTTTTGATTAGTCCATTCTCTTAAGCTTCCAAATCTCCGATGCATATTCCTGAATAGTCCGGTCACTTGAGAATTTGCCCGAATAGGCAATATTCGTCATACTCATGTTCATCCATTTCGGCTGGTTGCGGTATGCCTGCTCCACAAGCTCGTGGGTTTCAATGTAGGCATCAAAGTCTTTGAGAACAAAGTAAGGATCGTTATGGTACAGGATGTGATAAAAAATATCTTTAAATTCGATTTCCTGTGAGCCGAACGCCCCTTCATTAAGCTGATCCAGAATACGTCGGACCCGTTCATCCGTATGGTAAATATCCCGGGCTACATAACCGCCGTTTTGGTAGTAGTCGTGAACCTCATCAGCAGTGAGTCCGAAAATAAAGATGTTCCGGTCACCGACGAGGTCGCGGATTTCAATGTTGGCACCGTCGAGGGTTCCTACTGTAAGCGCCCCGTTCATCATCATTTTCATATTACCGGTACCTGAAGCTTCCTTACTGGCAGTGGAAATCTGTTCACTGATATCTGTAGCCGGAATGATTTTTTCTGCCAGGCTCACGTTGTAGTTTTCAAGGAAAACGACCTTTAATTTTCCCTGGATACTCGTATCGTTGTTAATGATCGACGCCATCCGGTTGATGAGCTTGATGACTTCCTTTGCAAAGTAGTAGCTTGGTGCTGCCTTCGCCCCGAAAATAAAGGTCCGGGGAGTAATATCCAGGCTCGGATTGTCCTTAAGTTCATTGTATAAATGAATAACGTGGAAGATGTTTAACAGCTGCCTTTTATACTCGTGCAATCGTTTGATCTGAACGTCAAAGATGGAATGTTCGTCAACAACAATTCCCGTCTTCTCATGAATAAACTGAGCGAGACGTGCTTTATTCTGCAGCTTCACTTCCGACACCCGTTCCAGGAAAGGAACATCATTGGAATACCGGAGGAGGCTGATCAGGTGATTCGGCCTCTGTATCCACTGAGGACCGATGACGTCACTGATTAACGTGGACAGCTCCGGGTTAACCTGAAGCAGCCAGCGCCTGTGGGTGATGCCGTTTGTTTTATTGTTAAAGCGTTCAGGAAACAACGTGTAAAAATTGCTCATTTCTTTTTTCTTCAGAATCTCAGTGTGCAGTCTCGCTACGCCGTTTACGCTGAAACTTCCTACAATAGCGAGGCGTGCCATGTGTACCTGATTATCTGCAATGATCGCAAGCTCATGAATTTTGTCACGAAGCTCAGGGTGATCTTCCCAAACTTTCCTGCAAAAACGCTCATTGATTTCATAAATAATCATATGAAGGCGTGGGAGGAGGGACTTCACCATATCCTGAGGCCATTTTTCAAGAGCTTCACTCAGGGTTGTATGATTGGTGTAGGCAATCGTTTTCGTTGTAATCTCCCAGGCATCGTCCCACCCGAATCGCTCTTCATCCATTAGAATACGCATCAGCTCAGGTACAGCAAGGCTCGGATGTGTGTCGTTAATTTGAATAACGACTCTATCCGGAAGGTGCATCAGTGAATGGCGGCCATTCTTTTTGAACTGGCGGATGATGCTCTTTAAGCTTGATGACACAAGGAAATATTGTTGTTTTAACCTGAGTATCTTTCCATCATATCCGGAATCATCAGGGTATAAAAAGCCGGATATCTGCTCTATAGAGTGCTTGTGATCCAGGTGGTGAAAGTACTGGGAGCTTTTGCTCGTAAGAAGGTCGGACGAACCGGAATTTGATTCCGCACTCCACAGCCTGAGTGAATTAACCACCTGGTTCTGATAACCGACAACCGGCACGTCATAAGGGACGGCTGTAACTTTATCGGTGTTTTCGTACTTAAACTCAAGTGTCCCGTCATTTTTCTTAAACATATGGATGTCACCGCCGAAATGGATGTCGACGGCTTCTTCTGCTTTTCTCGTTTCCCATGGATAATCTTCCTTCAGCCAGTAGTCAGGGAGCTCGACTTGGTGGCCGTGGATAATACGCTGCTCAAACAGGCCGTAACGGTAGCGGATTCCGCATCCGTGTCCGGGGAACTTTAAGGAAGCAATGGATTCAAGAAAACAGGCAGCAAGACGACCGAGCCCCCCGTTTCCCAGGCCTGCGTCCGGCTCAACACTGTACACTTTCTCCGGGTCGAAGCCCATTGCCTCAAGTGCGGAGTTACATTCATTCAGCATACCGCTGTTAAGGAGATTGCTTTCCAGAAGACGTCCCACAAGAAACTCCATTGACAGGTAATAAACCTGCTTGCATTCGGTTTCTCTGTATTTTTCCTGTGTATCTATCCAGTTCTTGTTCATTTCTTCACTAGCAATGGCGCATATGGCGTAAAACAAGTCTCTCTCGGAGGCTTCGCCGATGGAAATACCTCCGACTTTCTCTGTTTTATGCTTGATGGCTTCGATCCATTTATCGGTTGTCAAGTGTGGCAACGTCTATCACTCCCTGAGAATATATGTTGGCTGTTTCGAACTCGGCATAAAGACGAATATACTGGTTAGCCGATTCTTTCCAGCTGAACTGGCTT
Source organism: Alteribacter salitolerans (assembly GCF_016901055.1). NCBI lineage: Bacteria > Bacillati > Bacillota > Bacilli > Caryophanales > Bacillaceae > Alteribacter > Alteribacter salitolerans. Next base: position 139,006 of record NZ_JAFEUX010000005.1, read on the forward strand.
TTGTTCACGTTTTTTAACAGTTGAATCCACTGAATCGGGTTGTGATAAACGCTTAGGGAATATTTGAGTGCTTCCAGAAGCTCGTGTGCGTTATAGTTTGTAAAACTAAAACCATTACCTTCTCCGGTTATTTCATTAAAGGACTGGACGGTATCCTTCAGGCCGCCTGTTTCACGGACAATAGGCACGGCTTTGTACTGAAGGGCAATAAGCTGTGTAAGACCGCATGGTTCAAATTGGGAAGGCATAATAAAGAAATCTGCTGCCGCATACATCTGACGTGCCAGCTTTTCATCAAATGTCAGCCTGACTGCCAGACGTTCCGGGTGTCGTTCCTGGGCATGATAAAAGAACCCTTCGAATTCACCTTCGCCTGTGCCAAGTACAGCTACCTGTACATCCTCCTGGAGAAACTCATCAAGAATATGCTGGACAAGGTGGAATCCTTTTTGCTCCACAAGCCTTGAAATAATGACATATAGAGGTTTTTCTCCATCTACCGGAAGACCGAATATATCCTGCAGGTATTCTTTGTTTTCTTTCTTTTTTCCTCTTGAATGACGGTAGTTGGAGACGATATACGGATCTTTCAGCGGGTGGTAATCGTTTGTATCAATCCCGTTGATAATACCTGTCAGGTCCTCAGAGCGTTCCTGAAGAAGGGAGTGAAGGCCTTCCCCGTAATAAGGATCCTTAATTTCTTCTGCATAGCTAGGGCTTACGGTAGTGACTTTATCCGCGTGAAATATACCGCTCTTCATGCAGTTGAGCATGCCGTTCCATTCCATGCCGCCAAAGTGATCCATGGACAAGTTAAACATTTCCCCAAACATCGTGTGGGGCATAACTCCCTGATACCGGATGTTGTGAATCGTAAATACCGTTTTCAGGTTTTCCAAAGGTTGAAGAATCTTAGCAAAAGCACAGACAAGTCCCGTCTGCCAGTCATGGGCATGAATTACGTCCGGTGTAAAATTCAGATAAGGCAGAGCTTCAATAACGGCGCGGCTGAAGAACACAAAACGTTCGCCATCATCATAATATCCATATACCCCTTTTCGGGTGAAATAATAGTCGTTGGAAATAAAAAAGTAATCCACGCCGTTGTGTTCCAGCGTGAATATGGAAGCCTCCTGATTACGCCAGCCGACCGGAACATTGATGGTTGCTACGAGTTCCATCCGGGTCTGCCAGTGATCCGGGATTTCGTCATATAAAGGAAGCATCACTTTAACATGGGAATTGGTCGTTTTATTAATGGATTGTGGGAGGGAACCGATGACATCGGCTAATCCTCCTGTTTTAATGAATGGGGTACATTCCGATGCTGTAAATAAAACGTTTGTCATCATCGTTTCTCCTCTCCGGGGTGCCCCTCAGTTTGTCTTGGGCACCCGTTTCGTAATTTAATTGCACTTTTGGAACTGATTGCTGTTGAATTTCGCTGCAGGCTCGGAAGTGGAGTCAGGCGAGACTCTGGAAAGGGAGCGTATTCCGTTTTACGAAGCTGAATCTCAATGAAGGGTATAACATTCTTCCCAATGTTTTTTCAGGGCCGCCTGATCATTAATAATCGCCTTTAACACACCATTTTAATTAGCTCATCACTTTTCGTTTGGCTACGACAAACGGCTTTTCATGTGAGCCGATGAAGGTCTGCCCTTCCGTCACTGTCACATCTTTATCCAGTATAACGTTCTCAAGGTGAACGCCTTCTTCAATCGTGCAACGCTGCATGATGACGGAATTAATCACTTTTGCACCGGGCTTTACTTTTACACCGCGAAAGAGAATACTGTTTTCCACTTCGCCATTAATCTCACATCCGTTGGCAAGAAGGGAGTCCTTTACTTCCGAGATGTCATTGTATTTTGTCGGCGGTTCATTACTGATCTTTGTTTTAATAAAGGAGTTCTGGTAAAAGAGCTCTTTGTAATTTTCAGGGTTAAGGAGATTCATATTGTTACGGTAAAAGCTTTCCACAGAATTGATGAAAGCGGAATACCCTGTGTGTTCAAACGTCTGGATATTAAGGCGCTCAAGGTTATCTTTAATACCATGCAGGAAAAAATGGTCTTTATGATGTGCGATACACTCATCGACAAGCTCCATCAGGAGACTCTTGCTGATAATGTAGACACCTGTATAAACGTTCGTGTTGTTCAGTTCGTTTGTTATATCAGATACCCAGCCCTGGTCGTCCTGTACAATCCGCTGGCAGGGTTCGTGTTCAGGCCCGAGTTCTTTTACACGGGTTGTAATCAGAGTCACATCAGCCCCGCGTTCAAGGTGATAGTCAAAGGCATCCTTATAGTCGGCATTCGAGAGATACTGGCTGCCGCTGATAATCACATAGTTGGATTTTCCCCGGTTAAAGTAATCACGGTTATTATGAAAATGGCTCAAATCCCCTTTGGAAATATCAGTCGGGTCATTCCAGTCAGGGGGCAATATGAAGAGCCCTCCATGTCTGCGGTCAAGCTCCCAGTCTGCGCCTGTTCCAAGGTGGTCCATCAATGACCGGTATTTGTTCCGTGTGAAAATGGCAATATCCTGCACATCGGAGCGGACCATATTGGAAAGTGTGAAATCAATTAAACGGTAACGCCCTGCGAAAGGAACGGCAGCACCGCATCGAAAGTAAGTAAGTTCATTTAGAAAGTCGTGTTCATGTTCCAGGTTGATTAAGCCCATCATGGATTCCATATGGAGTTCCTCCTTTTTTTTAGCTGAAGCAGTCAGGTTACGGATTTTTTGTGTTGTTGTTTATAAACCTTTAAAATGACTTTATGACGAAACTTTTCCACGTCCAGCTCCAGCGCCTGCGAGCTCGAGGTCATTTCATTCCATCAGCTTAAGCCAAAAAGCGGCTTGGATTTGATTGAATGAAAGCCTTGACGCTCGTGACCAATTGCACTTTTGTTCCTTATTTAACGGTTACTACACCTACATTTTCGTTATCAATGACAAACGGTTCTTCTCCTTCTGGTGTGCAGATATAGGAGTTTGGAGGAACCACTGTGTCTTCTTTAATAATCGCTCGTTCAATCACACTGTTTTCTCCGATTTTCACCCTGGGATGGAGGATGGACTGTCTGATTGTACTCTTTGAATCAACTTCCACGTTTTCGAATAAAATCGAGCGTTCTACCGTTCCTCGAATCCAGCAGCCGGAGTTGATGTATGAGTTGGTAATATTCGTATTTCCGTTAATGTACTGAGGCGGGTAGTTTGAATCGTGGGAGTACGTACGCCACTCCCGGTTGCTCAATGACACCATTTCATCCAGTTCCAGGAGGTCCATGTTCGCTTCCCAGTAGCTCTGAACCGTTCCGACATCTTTCCAGTAGCCTTCAAACTGGTAGGCAAAGAGACGGCGGTCATCTGCCACCATGGCCGGAATGATATCCTTGCCAAAGTCGTGTGAAGAAGTCGGATTCTTCGCATCTTCAAGCAGATAGCTCTTAAGTGCTTTCCAGTTGAAAATATAAATTCCCATGGATGCCAGATTGTTTTTCGGTTTGGCAGGCTTCTCATCAAATTCATAGATTCTGAGATCATCCGTAGTATTCAGGATGCCAAAGCGTGAAGCTTCATCCCATGGCACTTCAATTACACTGATTGTTGCATCAGCTTCCTGTTCTTTGTGATGTTTTAGAAGTTTCTGATAATTCATCTGATAAATGTGATCACCGGAAATAACAAGAATATACTCCGGATCATACCGGTCAATAAAGTGAATGTTCTGATAAATGGCATCAGCTGTTCCTGAATACCAGCTGCCGCCTTTCTTGGCGGTATAAGGTGAAAGGATTGAAACGCCATCTTCCTGGCGGTCAAGATCCCACGGCTTTCCGATTCCGATGTGTTTGTTTAATTCAAGAGGAGAGTACTGTGTGAGAACCCCTACAGTGTGGATCCCCGAGTTTGCACAGTTGCTTAAGGTAAAATCAATAATTCTGTATTTACCTCCAAAGTGAACAGCTGGTTTTGCCAGATCTTTTGTAAGTAAACCGAGACGTTTTCCTTCTCCTCCTGCCAACAACATACCTACGCATTCTTTTTTACCCATATGTTATTCCTCCTCCTTTGGATTCCCCTTCATCGATTTTTCTAAAAATGGAGATGGCCAGCGGGGGAACTTTCACCTTGATATGCTGTGAGTGACCATGCCATTTTTCCGGATTAGTAAAATGTACTTCGGTGTTTACTTGGTTCGAGCCACTGAATTCCTGATCGTCTGAGTTAAATACTTCTCTATATTTACCCGGCCGCGGTACGCCGATTTTATAATCGTACGAGACGTTCGGGGTAAAATTACATAAAATTATCAGCTCGTCATCTGCTTTCTTTCCTCGTCGGATAAAAGAGACGATGCTTTGATCGATATTATGAGGATCGATCCATTCGAATCCTTTATGGTTATGGTCCTGCTCATACAGGGCACCATTTTCAAGATAGAAATGGTTCAGTTTTGAGACATAGTTGTACATTGATTTATGAAGCGGGTAATCAAACAGGTGCCAGTCAAGCTGTTCCTGATCTTTCCACTCGGCATACTGGCCAAACTCACCACCCATAAAGAGAAGGTTTTTTCCCGGATGGGCCATCATGTACCCGTACAGTAATCTAAGGCTTGCAAATTGCTGCCACTGGTCACCGGGCATTTTATCCAATAACGCTTTTTTTCCGTGAACGACTTCATCATGTGATAAAGGAAGGATAAAGTTTTCGGAATGGGTATACATAAACGAGAAAGTGAGAAGCTGGTGATGCCACTTTCTATAAAGAGGGTCATGCTCCATATATTCAAGCGTGTCGTTCATCCAGCCCATGTTCCATTTAAAATTAAAGCCCAGTCCGCCCTGATAGGTAGGAGCTGTGACCATGGGAAGATCAGAGCTGTCCTCTGCCATCATCAGACTGTTCGGGAAATATTGGAATACAACTTCGTTTAATTTCCGGATAAAAGCCATCGCTTCAAGATTTTCTTCTCCGTCATAAGAGTTGAAGATCTTTTCTTCATCGTCGCCTTTGTCAAAATTCAGGTAAAGCATGCTTGCAACGGCATCAACACGCATACCGTCCATATGATATTCGTTCATCCAGAAAATCGCGTTGGAGATAAGGAAGCTTTGGATTTCCGGTCTGCCAAAGTCAAAAGTCAATGTCCCCCAGCTGCGTTTTTCTGATTTACTTGAATCGCTATATTCATATAGAGGGGACCCGTCAAACAGCCTCAGGCCGTGATCATCCTTACAAAAATGACCGGGAACCCAGTCCATAATGACACCGAGGCCGTTCTGATGACATTGGTCAACAAAGTATTTAAAGTCTTCCGGAGCACCGTAGCGGCTGGTCACCGAATAGTAGCCGGTGATCTGATAACCCCATGAGAGGTCAAAGGGGTGCTCAGCAAGAGGTAAAAGTTCAATATGTGTATACCCGAGAGATTTCACGTAAGGGATGAGCTCTTTTGCAAGCTCCCGGTACGTGTACAGCGTACCGTCTTCATGGGTTTTCCATGAACCTGCGTGAACTTCATAGATGTTCACGGGGGATTCATAAGGATTATAGGATTTTCTTTCCTCAGTCCATTCGCTGTCCTGCCAATTGTACTCATCTGATTCCGGGGTTACGGAAGCGGTGTTCGGCCTAACCTCTGAAAAGAAAGCATAGGGATCACTCTTCAGAAAAGAGCCTTCGGAATATGGTGTAATGCTGTACTTATAAGGCGCACCAGAAGGGATATCCGTAAAGAAACCGGTCCACAATCCCTGCTCATTCAAGCGGGCAAGAGAATGCTCACGGCCATTCCAGTCATTAAAATCACCGGCAACACAAACGTCCTTTGCATTTGGTGCCCAAACGACAAATCGGTACCCGGTTTTTCCTTCAAATTCGATCTTATGACAGCCCATGAATCGATAGCATTGATAATGTGTCCCCTGATGAAAAAGGTACACGTCTTGTTCTGAGATGTTGTACAACTGCGACAAGCTCCTTTCTTAAATAAACACCTTAGTGAATAATCATTCATTTTTACTATTTTGCTTGATTTGGCGTGTCCCGGATTCAAGACCTCGGAAATGAGCCGGGTCAGACCAACAGTTTTTATACTATTCTCCTAATTTAACAGACTTCCTGCGTAAATAATATTAAAATTTTTCAAGCGATTTTTATAATTTTTGTTGCTATATAAGGAATGATGTCGAATAAATTATCGGCCCATAACAATGAGTATATATACATTTTTATTTGTAACCGCTTACAGTTGTTTGAAGGTTCCGAATTATGGCTATGGTATTATCAGAGAAGGATTATAAGATCATATGAAAATATGTCTCCAGCCCTTATTAAACAGTTATTTATTAAGAGGTTTATCGTATACATTAATAGAAAATCAAGGTGAAAAGAGGAATCCCATTGGAAAAGTCTGTAGCTTGGATTGATGATGTGACACGACTAACAGTAAACGCTGACAATATTGATGCACTGCTTGATAAAACGCCATCGTTGATCTGGGAAGGAAACAAACTTCGGGGACGCCTGGAAGAGACGCACTTATCCCATACTGCGTCGATTCTGTTCGCAGAACCACTGCCGGTAGGGAAAGAAGCAACACTGGTGTGGGGAGATGAGCACTTCCCTGTATTTGCAGGGTCTGTAGTACGGACAGATTGGTTTGAGGACCACTTTACAGACACCCATACGGCATTAGGTGCGCATTATTCAAAAGATCAGACGAAGTTTTCAGTCTGGGCACCTACAGCATCGAATGTGAAATTATATTTAAATAATAAATATTTTGAAATGAAAAAAAGTAAAAAAGGGGTTTGGTTTACTGCGGTAAAGGGAGATTTGAATAAAGTTCCCTATCAATACGAAGTGGCCATCAACGGAAAAGTAATCAAAGTAAATGATCCTTACGCGAAATCACTTACAGCAAATAGTAAAGAAAGCGTCGTTGTTAATCTAAACAAAACAAATCCAGATCATTTTACAGAGCATGACTCTCCTGATTTCACCAGGGCTGAGGATGCCATTATTTATGAACTTCACATCAGGGACGCAACCATTGACCCTGCCGGAGGAATCAAGGCAAGAGGGAAGTTTAAAGGTCTTACAGAGGAACATACGGTTACAAAGGACAACAGTCTGACAGGCCTGTCCTATATTAAAGAACTGGGGTGTTCCCATGTACAGCTGCTTCCGGTCAATGATTTTGCCCGTGTAGATGAGAGGGAGCCACATATGCAGTATAACTGGGGGTATGATCCTCTGTACTTTCAGGCTCCGGAAGGCAGTTACGCAACAGATGTAAATAACCCTCTTACAAGAATCCGCGAATGTAAGGAAATGATTCAGTCCTTCCACAACAACGGGCTGAATGTCATTTTGGATGTCGTGTATAATCATGTATTTGTGAAAGAAGATTCTCCTTTTCATAAGCTTGTTCCCGGTTACTATTTCAGGTATCACGGGGACGGATCACCGGGGAACGGCACTGGTGTGGGAAATGATCTGGCAACGGAAAGGAAAATGGTGCGGAAGTTTATCCTGGATTCTGTCGCATACTGGCTTGATGAGTACCGGGTGGACGGTTTCAGGTTCGATCTTATGGGTGCAATGGACATCGCAACGATGAGGGAGATCCGCACTCTCTGTAATGAATACAACCAGACGATCCTGCTTCTTGGAGAAGGGTGGGACTTGGATACACCGCTTCATTCGGAGCAAAAAGCTACGATGGATAAGTCCTACCATCTTCCCGGAGTGAGTTTCTTCAATGATTTTTACCGGGACAGTATAAAAGGGCAATTGTTCTTTATGCATGATGCAGGTTTTGCCAATGGCCACGGGCGTTTTATCGAACGGCTGCCACAGCTGGTTTCCGGCTCCTGCCGTGATGATTTTGGTGATCGTAAGGTGGAAAGCCCGGGGCAGTCGGTGAACTATGTAGAGTGCCACGATAATCACACTTTATGGGATCGCCTGCAAAACACAAATGAGACGGAGACCGAGGAAGAGAAAAAACGGATACACCAGCTGGCTACCGGACTGACGCTGCTGAGTCAGGGCATTCCTTTCCTCCATGCAGGGCAGGAGTGGTTCAGAACAAAAAAAGGAGACGAAAACAGCTATATATCCGGGGATGACATTAATAAGCTTGACTGGACGCAACGGGAAGCAGAGAAAGCAAATATTCAATTCATCAAGTCTCTGATCAATATCCGCCGGGAGTATCCTGTTTTTCGTCTTGATAATAAAAATGATATTCAAAGACGCCTCCATATCCTGCAAAGTCCGGCACCTGTGTTTGGATACCTTTTACTCGGCGACTCGGAAGACATTGCTGTTTTCATTAATCCGACGAAAAAGCGTTTTCCTCTTTATCTGCCTTCACCGGGGCGGTGGGATAAACTGATCAGTAATCATGTAGCAACCGTTTCATCAACCTCTTTTATCATCGGGGATCATTCGGAAATTGAACCCTACGAGTTGGTTGTGCTGAAAAAAGCACGCGGGTAGTATCATGTGATTAATGAAGATCTGGCAATCAAGAGGAAATTTGTAGAACAGACTCTTGATGAAAAGGAAAAACTTCTTTACAATGATATAAGACTTTTTGTGTCTTCTTATTTAAAACAATTCGTGATATGATGAAAAATACTTCTGTGATTCAGGATTCGATGAAATTGAGGGTGAAACGATTGAAACACTTGATGGGTGAAGGATGGCATTTGCGTCCTGCCGGTGGTGCAACAGGGGAAGCTTATGTTGCGGAACAGGGCGAACAAAAAATCTTTATAAAGCGAAATTCTTCACCGTTTTTGGCGGTCCTTTCAGCAGAAGGGATTGTTCCAAAGCTTCTTTGGACGAAGCGTCTCGAGAGCGGGGATGTGATTACCGCTCAGCGCTGGGTGAACGGAAGGGAATTAAAGTCCTACGATATGAATTCCCGTCGTATAGGCAGGCTTCTAGGGAAAATTCACCGTTCCAAAGAACTTCTCGATATGTTTAAGCGTTTAGGCAACGAACCTTTAACAGCGAGTCGCTTCCTTGAAGACCTTGAAGATAAGGCGAAGCAGTCCGGGTCGGCTGACCCGGTGGTCAAAGACGCCATCGCCTGGCTCCGTTCCAATATACAGGAAGTAAATGTTGAGGACTATGTGGTTTGTCATTCTGACGTGAACCATAACAATTGGATTGTCAGTGAAGATGACTCTCTGTACCTGATTGACTGGGATGGTGCCAACGTAGCCGATCCTGCTCTTGATTTATCGGCATTATTGTACTTATATGTACCGAGGAACGAGTGGGAGCAGTGGCTGTCATCCTACGGTGCTGAATTAACCAGAGATCTGGAGAAGCGCATGAGCTGGTATATGATTGCTCAGAGCGTCGAAAGCGTGATGTGGCATAAAGATAAAATGCAGGTCGTTGAGTTAAATAAATGGAATACCATGCTTTATGACGTGTTAAATGAAGTGAATGTATAAACAAAGGAAAACCTTGTCATCCCGAAGCCGGGAGACAAGGTTTTTTTACGGGCTCTACATTAGGCGGTCCGGATAAAGAAAGCTGTGTTCCGATGTTTCAATTCCCTGAATCCACTGCTGGATCTCTTCGCTGTTAAGGGCTTCAAGCTGCCCTGTTGTCTGATGCCGGCTGCTGTACTGCTCAATGTTCATAAGAAGGTCACGGATTTCTTCCTGAATTTCTTTGTTCTTCAAAAGGGATTTAGCAAGCCGTTCAATTTGGGCATATTCATCACGGGACCCGTAATGCTCGGTGTCCTGGTTTTTTAAAATGTCTATAAGCAGCTGAAGCTGATGATGATAATTCATTGGCATGATTCACACATCCTTTATGTTGTCTTCTACGCGTTAGGTTGTGTGAAAATCATATTTCTATTCGTATCTAAATCTCCCTGCCTTCGCGCTGTTCGTAGTCAATGGTCACACCGCCGTCCCCGTCTTTCAGCATTTCGAGTTCCTCAATCCAGCGGGTGATATTCATTTCATGAAGTTTGATATGTTCTTTTAAGGTGGAACTGTTTGTTCTTTCATCAATGAAGGCATCCATTTCCACGATGCTGCCCTCGAAGTTTTCATTTACTTCATCATCACGGAGCTCTTTTACATAGGTCTGCATTTTTTCAAAGTCGTTATCTGATGTGTGCTCTCTATTTTTCATGTGAATGAGCATTTTTCTAAGTTTGGTAATCGTTTCGGTTTGTGTCACTGTGCTTCCTCCTCAATTGTAATTATGAAGTACTATTCCTTTTTTCTGAACAATGTAATCATTTACCTGCCAGTGAGGAATAAATGAAAAAATTGTGGTATTGTTATGTATGGTAAAAAGAATGAAATGGAGTGACGATGAACGATGCGTCTTCGAAATAAACCTTGGGCCCCGCAGGAAATAGCGGACAATCCCCACCTTATTATTCCCAATCCCGGTGATTATAAAGGAAAGTGGAATGAGTATTTCAGTAATGATGAACCACTGTACGTAGAGGTGGGAAGCGGAAAAGGACAATTTGTGACAGGGATGGCAGAACAGCACCCTGATATTAATGTGATTGGCATAGAGAAATACGACAGCGTCATTATCAGTGCATTGGAACTCATGCAGGAAGTGAAGCTCCCTAACGTTAAAATGCTCAAAGAGGACGTTAATGAAATTACGGACTTCTTCGGGGAAAATGAAGTAGACCGTCTTTTCATTAACTTCACCGATCCGTGGCCAAAGAACCGCCATGCGAAAAGAAGGCTCACACATGAAGGATTTCTGAAGAAATATGTAGAAATATTGAAGGATGGCGGAGAAGTCCATTTCAAGACAGACAACCGCATCTTGTTTCAATATTCACTTCAAAGCTTTTCGGAATTTGGCTTTGCGTTAAAGAATATCAGCCTGGACCTTCATGAAGACGGCTTGGAAGGCAATGTAATGACGGAGTACGAAGAAAAGTTCTCAAGAAAAGGCCATCCTATTTACCGCCTTGAAGCTGTCTGGAAAAAGTAATCGCTGCCAGGTGCCAGCCGGAACTCCGATTCGCTGAATGACATTTACGCAAGGGGATGAAATGATGGCATTGGAACATCTCGAAGTAGGCAACATTAAGATTACGTGGTTAAACGGAGGCGTCACGCACATGGACGGAGGTGCCATGTTCGGGGTCGTACCGAGACCGCTCTGGGAAAAGAAATACCCTGTAAACGAACGAAATCAGATCGAACTGAGAACCGACCCGATGCTTATACAGTTGGACGGAAAGAATATTCTCGTTGAAGCGGGCATCGGCAACGGGAAGTTCAATGACAAGCAAAAGCGTAACTTCGGAATTGAGCAAGAATCAAAAGTGAAGGAAAATCTGAAGGAACTTGGATTATCCACTGAGGACATCCACATTGTTTTGATGACACACATGCATTTTGATCATGCCTGCGGGGTGTCGGAATGGGCCGGGGAAGACCTGGTCTCTGTGTTCCCTAACGCTGTTTACTATGTGAACGAAACGGAATGGGGAGAGCTGAAGGCTCCGAATATCCGTTCAAAAGCGACGTACTATAAGGAAAACTGGGAGCCGATTGTTTCCCAGGTCCAGACATATAAAGAAGAGGTTGAGCCTGTTCCGGGAGTACGCCTTGTTCACACGGGAGGCCACAGTGACGGTCACAGCATCCTTAAGCTGGAGAGTGAAGGAGAACGAGCCGTTCATATGGCCGATATCATGCCTACACACGCTCACAGAAACCCGTTATGGGTTCTGGCATACGATGATTACCCAATGGACTCTATCGGGGCCAAACAAGCCCATATCGGCGAAGCAATTGAGGGGGATGCCTGGTTCCTGTTTTACCACGACTATAAATACCGTGCGTTAAAGTGGAATGAGGAGAATGTGGTGGAAGAAGCGGTTCTCAGAAACCGGGAAAATGAATAGAGGATTAATGATGGAGCCCTTCAGGGGGCTCTCAGGCTGTCCTGTTAGTAATGGAGATTGTTGATGCGGCCGGAATGTCCTTCGCTTTCCGCGGTGACGCCGGCAAGCCTCCTCGAGCTACGCTCTGTGGGGTCTTGCCTGGCCCCTGCTACCGCAGGAGTCTTCGGACATCCCGGCTCATCACTCTTTTTAATCACACCAAGCGTGTTTGTAAAACAACGATGCATTTTATGAGATAGTAATATTTATAACTTCTTTTAAGAAGCGAGAAATCCAAGCTCCAAAATACATAGGTTTCTCGGAATCCGGGAGCCCTTTAGGGGGTTCTTTTTGTTGTGGTAATTAGTTGGGCCGGACTGGCTTGCGGGCTATTTGAAGGAAAAAAGGGAATGAATACAGGAATTACTGCGATATCTCAAGATTAGCGTGAGTGAAAAAGAAGAGGAAGCCATGTGTGGCTTCCTCTTTAACATTATTGAGCTAAGTCAAGTTCGATTTCTCCGTTTTCTTCAATGGTTAGTGTACCGCCGTAAGCATGGTTACCTTGACCACTCTTTAAGGCAAAAGCATAAAGGTCATAGGCACCTGGTGCTAATTCGCTGCCATCAGCTTTTAGACCATCCCATGTAAATTGAAAGTAACCAGCACTTAGGTTTTCCGTAGTGAATGGAATGTCTACAAGGTTCACTGTATCTTCTTCATATACTTGAAGCTGAAAATACTCAGCTCCACCTGGAAGATAAGCTTCACCGGCGATTGTACCGTCTGGGTTAACACCGAGGAACAAATGTGTTACACGTGGGTAATCCGGTTCCATTACAAACGCGATACTTGGAACTTCAATCACTTCGTCACCATGAGTGAGGGTGATTGTAGCTTCGTAGTATCCTGCTTCAAGAGCGGAAGCGTTAATTTGAACGACCGTATTTACTTTTTGAGTGCGCCCAGGCTGGACGTTCAGGTTGTTGCTTGTGTTTACATTGATGTGATCCTCACCATCGTGGAAAGTAACATCAATTTCATAACTTTTACGCTCGTCAGAAAGGTTTGTTACTTCAAAATGGTTGCGCTCTGTCTGACGTCCGTTATCTTTATCAAATACACCGAACGTGTGAGAACCTGGTGATACAAGTGTTTCAGTTGTAATGGCATCGTAAGGACGGACACTTCCTGCACCTTGTGAGTTGAATGGGTACGGGTTGCCGTCACGATCCAAAACAGGCTCAGCTGTGTTCATGATTGCCGCTTTCACTTGCTGAGGTGTACGCTCAGGAGTTGCTTCAAGAATAAGCGCTGCAACACCGGCAACGTGCGGAGCTGCCATACTGGTTCCTTGCAAGGAAGCGTAATAGCCGAATGCTTCAGGCATTGTACTTATGATCCCTACTCCAGGAGCAGATACGTCAGGCTTGATCATAAAGGTTGGAGCAGCCGGTCCTCTTGAAGAGAAGCCTGCCATTGATTCTGGAACTTCCTGATCAAATTCAATGTCAAATGTAACTGTGTTGTTTCCAGCTTCAAGCTCGGCAAGAAGTTTTTGACCGTCTTCCAGAGTTGTCATGATTGTCGGTACAGCAAGTCCGGGAACTTCCGGCTGAACACCTGCAACGTTGTTGTAGATGATTGCACCTACAGCGCCGTTTTCTTTGGCGTTGGCTGCTTTATCAACAAAAGGATATTCCCCGCGCTGGATAAGAGCAATTTTTCCATCTACATCAACATCATCAAAGTCACCAGGTCCTGCAAGACCGACGTGCACAAATTCAAATTCTTCACCGTCAAGGGAAAGAAGTTCTTCAACAGATGGGTAGCCCATGATTTCAGCAGAAGGATAGCTTACTCCTTCAGAAGTGAAGATGTCTGCATTATATGCATCGTATGGCAGTTGAGTTGCCCCGACACTGATGGCATCACGGGATGTACCAGGAGATCCGACTGTCCAGTTGTTCGGGCCGGAGTTTCCGTTGGCAACAACAGCTACCACGCCTTCTCTCATTGCCCAGTCAAGTGCGATAGAAGTAGCAAAGTCAGCATCATTTAAACTGTTTCCAAGAGAAAGATTCATTACATCAACACCGTCTTGAACAGCTAGCTCAATTGATGCGACAACATCTTGTGTTGTTCCACCGTTTGGTCCGAGTACACGGTAAGAAACTAGATCCGCGTCTGGTGCTACACCTACAATACCTTCACCGTTCGGTCCGCCGTCTGCAGCAACAGTTCCTGCAACGTGTGTACCGTGATATTGTCCCGGTCCTTCATTTGGGTCATCATCATTATCAACAAAGTCATATCCTAAATAGTCACCAAAAGAGCTTTCAAGGTCCGGGTGAGTGTAGTCTACACCTGTATCGATGATGGCTACAGTGATGCCTTCACCTGTCACTCCAAGATCTTCCCAAACTTCAGGAGCACCGATAAATGGTGCACTGTCCATCATGGCCGGGGAGAAAGATTCCTCGTCGATGAGCTCAGGGTCAAACTCATTTGCATAATAGTGGACGTCTTCATAAACGGCTTGTACACCGTCAACTGCTAATAGTGAAGCAATGTCTTCCTGGGCAATCTCAACAGAGAAGCCGGAGAACACTGTGTCATATTCGCGACTTACTTCGCTGTCAGGTGAAATGGAAGCAAGGGCTTCTTTCACCTGCTCGCGGGATTGTTGTAGGTTGCCTTTTGTCTGTCCTTTACCTGTGTGCTTTGCTTCAAGTAAAGATGGCTCGTCCAGTTCAACAATGACAGTAACACTGTCAGAAGAGCTCAGATCGTAGCTGCCGAACAGCTCAGCTGGTTCACTGCCGGACGCGTTGGCCGATCCTTGTGGTGCAAAACTTCCGGCTACGAGCAAAACAGCTAAAACCGAAAGCATGGATTTTGTGAAAAATGATTTCACGTTCAATTCCCCCTATACTAAGATGAATAGTAGGTTATTGAAAAGCGGAGATTAAACACCGACTTTTCTCACCCCTAATTGACAAAATCTTTCGTCTAACTAAAAGTTTACAGGGAAAATATTGTCGAGTCGTCCGACAATAGTAATAAATGTGGGAAAAATCTGAAAATGATTACATGTGAGGTAAAGTTTGGTATATAAGGGATGTGGTTCTTTATGACTATATAAAACTGGGTAAATACTAAAATTTATTTAGTACAATAGTTTTATATACATTAAAAGAGACCGCCGTGGCGGTCTCTCAGGTTAAGTGGTTAATTTTTTGTTACGAGATAGGCTTTATATTCTGTTACGCCGGCTTTTTCAACGTATACACCGAGAACCCACTGGCCATTTGGAAGATTAATTCCGTTTTGGACCGTTCCATCCCAGTTAAATTCATGGATAGGAGCTTCTACATTTTCAAAAGAACCAATCGTATCTACAAAACCACCAATTGTATTTCCGGGTCCGAGAACGTAAATATCATACTCAATCACATCTGCTCCACCTGGAAGGTAGGAACCGACATAGTAGCTTCCGTCAGCTTCTTTACCCATAAATGCGCCGGTAACTCGCGGATAATCAGGCTCTCCTACAAAGAGGATGGAAGGTACTTCAATAACATCTGAACCGTCAGTTAATGTGATTGTGGCTTCGTAATAGCCTGCCTCAAGCCCGCTTGCATTCACTTGAACGTTCATGTTCACCTTTTGTGTTTTACCAGGCTGGACTTGAAGGTTGTTACTTGTGTTTACTTTAATCCCATCAGCCGCAGCTTCATCGTGGAACTCTACATCAATAGAGTAACGTTTACGCTCATCAGATAGATTCGTAATTTCAAAGTGTTGTTTCTCAACTTGGCGGCCGCTTTCTTTTACGAATTTACCGAATGAGTAAGATCCAGGGGAAACGAGTGTTTCAGTCTCGATCGCATCAAGAACGCGGATACTTCCAGCACCCTGGGTATTGTGAGGATAGCTTTTACCTGTAGCAGGATCGATCATGTCTTCTGCAGTGTTCATTAATGCTGCTTTAACATTGTCTACACTCCAGTCAGGATGTGCTTCAAGAATTAACGCTGCAGCACCGGCTACGTGAGGGGCTGACATGCTCGTTCCTTGAAGAGCAGCATATGTCTCTCCAGGGAATGTACTTACAATGTTCACACCAGGTGCAGAAACGTCAGGCTTGATCATCCACGTGAACGTTACGGGACCGCGTGATGAGAAGTCAGCCATTGTTTCGCCGACAGCACCTGCAAACTCGATATCAAAACTAACAGTGACATCATTTACTTTTGCCAACAATGCTTGCCCGTCAGCCTGATTCAGCATAATTGTAGGAACATCCATACCGGGAATAAGCGGCATCGATCCTGCTACGTTATTATAGAGAATAGCACCGACAGCACCGGCTTTTTTGGCTTCTGTTGCTTTATCGACGAAAGGAATTCCTGCCCCTCGGCTGATTAAAGCGATTTTACCTTCTAAATCTTTCCCGGCAAATTCTGCGGGAGAACCAAACCCTACATCAACCAGTTCAAAGTCCTGTCCATTAAGAGCCAGCAGTTCTTCTTCCGAAGGGAATCCTTGTACAGCTGAAGAAGCATAGGATACGCCGTCAGATGAAGTGGTTTCAGCTGTGAAAACTTTGTAAGGCAGCTGAGTAGCCCCTACAGAAATCGCATCACGAGAAGTACCTGGTGATCCTACAGTCCAGTTGTTTGGACCTGCGTTTCCGTTGGAAGTAACTGCAACAACCCCTTCAGCCATAGCCCAGTCAAGTGCGATGGAAGTAGCCCAGTCCGGGTTGTTCAATGTATTTCCCAGTGAAAGGTTCATAATGTCTGCGCCGTCTTGAACAGCGAGTTCAATAGCGGCAACGACATCTGCAGTGGTACCACCGTTAGGACCAAGTACACGGTACCCTATCAGGCTGGCATCAGGTGCAACTCCCTTAATAGCCCCATTTGCAGCCACTGTACCAGCTACGTGAGTTCCGTGGTACTGACCCGGTCCTTCCTGAGGGTCTTCGTCATTGTCAACAAAGTCGTAGCCTTTATAGTCACCAAATGCGTGGGCAAGGTCAGGGTGCGTGTAGTCAACTCCAGTATCAATAATGGCGACCGTTACTCCTTTACCGGTTATTCCAAGGTCTTTCCATGCTTCTTCGGCACCAATAAAAGGTGCACTTTCCATCATGGCTGGAGAAAATGACTCAGAATCAATCAGTTCCGGGTCAAACGCATCCACCTGATACAAAACATCAGGGTAAACGGCTTTTACGCCGTCAACACTTAGTAAACTTCCAATCTCATTTTGCGGAAGCTGTACAGAGAAACCGGAGAATACATAATCATATTCGCGGTTTATTTCACTGTTCGGAGCAGCACTATGTACGTCATCAATTACGTCTTCCCGCACACGTTGCAAGTTTCCTTTAGTCTGTGATTTACCTTTACTTTTTGCTTCAACGATTGATGGCTCATCCAACTCGACAATAACTGTCACTTCATCACTTGAAGAAAGGTCGTAACTTCCAAACAGCTCACCGATCTCAAGTTCACGATCACTGTTTGCAGAACCAAACGGCGCAAAGGTTGAAACAATCAGCAAAACAGCCAGGAACGACATCATCACCCGTGTCAAATTACTCTTCACTTTCATTCCCCCTAAATAGATAGATATACTTGGTCAAAACCGCAGTTTTTCTGTAAAAATATCCTCCTTCCGCAAAATATAGGAAATAATCATTTACCTATAATACTTTCTTCTTAAAAGTGAATTGCTCCTTGTGTCTGAAGAACTAATATTATGAATAATCAGATAATTTAATAAGGTATTTTGTCCTATTTTTTGTAAAATACAAAAAAGACCCCGTTTTTGCACGGGATCTTCTTCTTCATCAGGAGGCTCAGTCATCCTGTCTTTTCAGTTTTAAAATCGTACCGGTTGATGCATCAACAAGAAATTCAAAAGCATGAAGGTGGCCGTCGATTGTACATGAAACGCCGCCCCGGTAGACAGAATACGTAAGGTTATCATTGTGGAACTCTTCTGCCATCATGTGAATCCATGATCCGTCAATAGTTCCGAAATCTTTCATTTTCCGTTTAACTAATTTCAGTGCTCGTTCAGGTGACAGGTTGCAGCTTGTCTGTTCCAGCTGGTCTTTGGCAAACCACGCTACTGCGACGCCGACTCCTACACCTGCAATGAAACGCTTCCAACTCATTTCACTCACCATCCTAAATGGGAATAGTATTTTTAACGTGTGTATTCATAACCAAATTGTGTGCCTGAACTTAGTATAGCGAATGGAGAAAAAAATGCCAAATGATGAAAGGGAAAGAGGAGCAAATTTCTTTATAATTCTTTCGTCCGGCGAAAAAGTGGAAACATTTTAACGATTTCGGTAAACTAGAAGATAGTACATAAGAGTGAAACCTGAAAGGGGATAATTATGAATCAGGAAACGTATCAAATGTTTGAAACACTTACGCAACTTCCAGGGGCACCTGGATTTGAACATCAGGTTCGTAAGTATATGAAGAGCGAGCTTGAAAAGTACAGTGATGAAGTTATTCAGGACGGGCTCGGCGGAGTTTTCGGAGTAAAAAAAGGGGACGAAAACGGGCCTAAAGTGATGGTCGCAGGCCACATGGATGAAGTCGGTTTTATGGTTACCCAGATCACAGACAAAGGTCTTATCCGCTTCCAGACCCTTGGAGGCTGGTGGAGCCAGGTACTTCTGGCCCAGCGCCTGCACATTATTACAGAAAACGGTCCTGTAACAGGGGTTGTAGGATCAATTCCTCCACACCTTCTTGATGAAGCGAAGCGTAAAAAGCCGATGGATATTAAGCATATGTACATTGATATCGGAGCCGATGACCGTGCGGATGCTGAGCGAATCGGGATCAAGCCCGGGCAGCAGATCGTGCCGGTATGTCCGATGGAACGAATGGCAAACGAGAAAAAAATCCTTACGAAAGCATGGGATAACCGTTACGGTTGCGGTCTTGCCATTGAGCTCTTAAAAGAGCTTAAAGATGAAAAGACCCCGAATATCCTTTATTCAGGGGCAACGGTGCAGGAAGAAGTGGGACTTCGCGGTGCCCAGGTAGCTGCGAACATGATCGAACCGGACATTTTCTTCGCAATGGATGCTAGTCCTGCAAACGATGCTTCCGGAGAAAAAGACGCATTCGGCCACCTTGGAAAAGGAGCCCTTCTTCGTATTTTTGACCGTACGATGATCACTCACCGCGGGATGAGAGAGTTTATCCTGGACACTGCAGAATCCAACAACATTCCTTATCAGTTCTTTATTTCCCAAGGAGGAACCGATGCCGGGCGCGTTCACACATCAGGAAGCGGTGTGCCATCTGCGGTTATCGGCATCTGCTCCCGCTACATCCACACGTCTTCTTCCATCGTACACGTGGACGATTACGCAGCGGCAAAAGAGCTGATTACAACCCTTGCAAGAAAAATGGATCGCACAACAGTGGAATCCATTCGTTCCAATTCATAAAACAAATTGTGAGAGCTGTCTCTTAAAAAAGAGACAGCTTCTCTTTATGGAGGCATCGTTATGCACACAGTGGTTGTCGGATCAAAAAATCCGGCCAAAATCAATGCAGTTAGAGAAGTTTTTAAGGACGACTTTGCAGTTACGGGCAAAGAAGCACCGTCTGCCGTTTCAGACCAGCCTGTTTCAGATGAAGAGACAAGGACCGGTGCCATAAACAGAGCGAGGTATTTAGTTGAAAAGGGAGCTGAGATTGGAATCGGCCTTGAAGGCGGCGTTATTGATACGGAAGAAGAAATGCTGCTGTGTAACTGGGGATCCCTGGCTGCAAGGTCAGGAGCGATATATGTAGCCGGTGGTGCACGTATCCCGCTTCCTGAAGAAATCGCGGCTAAAGTCCGCAGCGGTGAAGAACTCGGGAAGGTCATCGACGAGTACTCCAATCAGACGGACGTGAGAAAAGGGGACGGAACGATAGGAATTCTGACCAGGGGGATGGTTTCCCGGTCGGAGATGTTCAGTCATGTGGTGAAGCTTCTTTACGGACAGTATCTTTATGACGAAGCGTCTGTTTGAGGACCTGTGTAAAGGTATGAGGTGTTTTTATTAATATATCTGGTGTGATATTATGATTTCACAAATCTTTCCTCAGAAATAAACTCATTATTAATAGTGTTTCTTCTCACCGGCATTCACTTTTTTCTTTTGGAAGAAAAAATTGGATTTTCGATAGAATTACTTGCTTTTTTGACAGGATAAATTACATTATCGACACAATTAAGCTGGTTTTTGATAGTATACCTGCTCCTTAGTTCATAAATCCGTATTTTTTCCCCGAATTTATTGACAGTACTCTATTTATTTTAAGAATGCCAGATCTGCTTACATTTCATTTCCACCCACCATAAAAAGTCATGAGGCTCACAACGAACCTCATGACTTTTTCATTTATTCCGTGTCAAAAATGTACTGAATCGCCTGAAGTGCCTGATCGACGTTTTCGACAGTCACGTTCGCTTTGTTTGAGAGTTCTTTTAACGGGTGGTGCAGGTCCTTTGGACGAACGATTATAAGCGGTTTGTTTTGAGCGATGGCTGCAGATGCATCCATTGCGCTGTTCCACTGCTTGTACTTTTCACCGAAAAGGGCAATAACAATATCTGATTTTCCCATGAGGACCTGGGTACGCAGGTTGTTGAAGTCTGAAGCCCGATCGTCCTTGTAAATCGCATCAGGCTGCTCCCCGAGAATTTCTTCACCGATATCATCAGACCTTGAGTGGTTTTCCATCGGTCCGACAAAGTTTAATGGAAGCTGAAGGTCTTTTGCTTTGCTCTTTACTTCCTCACGCCAGTTGTCATGAATTTGTCCTGCCAGATAAACGGTTAATTCCATCACAGTCACTCCTCTGATAAGTTAATCAACACCCTCATTTTAACCGCTTACAAGCATTATGCCAAAGGATAAGGAAAACCTTTCTACTGCACAAATTGTCGAAAAAGGGTTGTCAGCTGTTTTTTGTTAGGTATATCATATAAAATGAATCTAAAGTGGGAGGTACAATGTTGTGCTTTTAAAAAAGGGACCAGGGTTGCTTGTGGCAGCGTCTTTACTGTTTGCCTTTGCTGCTTGTTCTGTTTCTGAAGAAGCAGTAATGACCAGCGCAGATGATACATTTGAAGCTAAAATGAAAGCAGACCCTGGGGAAACCAATTACGAAAACGACTATTTATCTATATATAAACCAGGCCATCTTTCAGTTGAAGATGAAGACCTGTACAATCTTGTTCTGAGTGACGATGATACAACCTATTTAATTTTTTCCGGTGATGCTGGCGAGTTTGAAAATGAAGAAGAACTCCTCGAAGCCCAGCGCATTCAAGGGGAGCCTGACTATGTGCAATTGCATCATGAAAACGGCAACCGCGGCTATCTAATCATTCAGGAAATGGATGAAGTGGAATATCAGGTTATCGCCGGATATAATGGTGTAAAAGGGACTGCGATCAGCACCCTCGGAGATGTAAATGAGGATGCAGAATTATTATTTGAAATGGTACAATCTGTGCAAACTAAATAGGAATTCGATAGAATAAGGGGGTGCCTCTTATTCTTTTTTTTATCCATCAAGAACCAGCCCGGTTGTTCAGCAGATACATCTACATAAAAGTAAGAAAGGTGACAGACTATGCGGGACTTTTTGAGGAAAAAAGGCGTTGAGCCTTCTTTCCAGCGATACATTATTGATGCCCTCAGCTATATGGCTCTTGGGTTGTTTTCATCTTTGATTATTGGATTGATCATCCAGACGGCAGGGATTCAGCTGCATATTTCCTGGCTTGAGTCTGTGGGTACAACCGCTATGGGTCTGATGGGACCGGCCATCGGGGTAGCAGTGGCCTATGGATTAAAAGCGCCGAGACTCGTATTGTTTGCGGCGGTAATATCCGGTGCTGCCGGAGCAGAGCTTGGGGGCCCGGCGGGTGCTTTTGCTGCCGCATTGATCTCTACCGAATTCGGCAAGCTTGTATCTGAAGAAACGAAGATCGATATTATTGTGACTCCCTTTGTGACCATTTTGACCGGTGTGGGGGCTGCCACCTTTATCGGTCCAGGCATCCAGACAGGCATGGGGCAGTTCGGACAGCTCGTCATGTGGGCGACTGAACAGCAGCCGTTTTTAATGGGGATTCTTGTGGCTGTTTTAATGGGCCTTGCTTTAACAGCCCCCATATCCAGTGCCGCTATCGCTATCATGCTCGGTCTTGAAGGAATTGCCGCCGGTGCAGCAGCTGTCGGTTGTGCGGCCCAGATGGTTGGCTTTGCCGTGAGCAGCTACAGAGAAAATAAATGGTCGGGCCTTGTAGCTCTCGGCATAGGGACATCGATGCTCCAGATTGCCAATGTGGTGAAAAATCCGTGGATTCTGCTGCCTCCTACCATGACCGCGGCCATTCTCGGTCCGTTGTCGACCGTTGTGTTCCAGATGGAAAATTCCAAAGAAGGTGCCGGCATGGGCACAAGCGGTTTTGTAGGACAGATCATGGCATTTAATACGATGGGATTTACAGCTGAGGTTGCTCTTATGGTTGTTCTCCTGCACATTGCTGGACCTGCTGTTATAAGTATTTTATTATCGGAGTATCTGAGGAACCGAGGCGTTATCCAATTCGGAGATATGAAAATTAACCAATCCTAGGAGGAATTTATATGATTTCCATTCAGACGGTTGACCAATTTGAACAAGTAAAGGAAGAAGACGGGGCAGTGATTATGTTTACGGCAGGCTGGTGCCCGGACTGTGTTGTAATCGAGCCTGAACTGCCGGCGATTGAGGAAAAGTTCTCCGATCTGTCTTTTTATAAAATGGACAGGGATACGTTTATCGAGCAGTGCCAGGAACTTGAAATTTTCGGTATCCCGAGCTTTCTCTTATTTAAAAACGGCCGGGAAGCAGACCGGTTTGTAAGTAAAGACCGTAAAACACGTGAGGAAATCGAGCGGTTTATTGAAGAAGCAATGGAAAAGTAAAGCGAAGCCAGGCTGGGACATAAAAAAAGGGTTTAGCTGAGAATCCGAACAATGCGCTAACATAGCGAAGTATATTTAAGGAGCGATTTAATTACACCGCATATGATGCGTTCGGATTCCCGTTGACTAAAACACTTCTGTCCCAGCCTCTTATATTCAAAAACAGGTTGGTGAGAAAGAAGTACCTGCCCTGTTTAAAGCAGTTCCGATTGCTTTTTATCTCCGGTCCCGCGTGTTAAAATACGTTATAGTCCCGTGAATACAGGAGGATATTATGAAACCTTTAGCAATTAAACGACTGCTCGACGAAAATTTAAAGGACGATCCATTTATTACGTCCTATGATCGAGATAACGAAG
Source organism: Alteribacter salitolerans (assembly GCF_016901055.1). Lineage (NCBI taxonomy): Bacteria > Bacillati > Bacillota > Bacilli > Caryophanales > Bacillaceae > Alteribacter > Alteribacter salitolerans. The sequence goes on from NZ_JAFEUX010000005.1 coordinate 162,323, forward strand.
CATACAGAGTGGCAGATAAAGAAACGAAAAAAGGGATTACGGTCTCCTTGAATCCTTTAGCTGATAAATTTAAAAAAGACGAGAAAAAAGCACTCGATGAAGTGCTTCATTATATCCGTGAAGGTGTAAACGCCATGAGTACCTCCATTGGTGTTAAAGGCAAAGAGAATCAGATCTTTCCGGTGATTCGTTCTACATCCTTTCCAGAGGAAAGCTCTGAAGGTGTAAAGCTTTTGTCGTCGGAGCACACAGCTGAATCCCGTGTTTACTATGCCTTTGACCTGGGAAAAACATATGTACTTCTAAATGAAGATCACCTTGCTCAGGAACAGCTCACGCAAAAAGAAGTAGAAGAGGCAGCCCTTTTCAATCTGCGTTCCCTTAAAGCACCGATGAAATCCGATACTGTGGCAGGCAACACATTTTATTTTGTAAATACGAACGACGGGTATGATGCCAGCAGAATCTTAAACGAGGCGTTATTAAAAGAAATGGACAAGAAAGCAAAAGGACAGCTGACTGTATCGATTCCTCATCAGGACGTTCTCGTATTCGGGGATATCCAGAATGAACGAGGGTATGATGTCCTTGCCCAAATGGCTTTTTCTTTTTACGCCAAAGGCACATCACCGATTACAGCACTTCCATTTATGTATGAAAACGGCGAGCTGGAGCCTATTTTCATTCTGGCCCAGCGTAAGCCAAAAGAGTAGTGGAGGGAAGCACATATGAAAGCCTATTATAATCTCGATGGAATCGGTGACATTCTGATTCTGAAGCTTAAAGAAACAGAGAAACAGAATGAGACATGGAAACGGATAAACGGAGTGACTTGCTTTTACGATAAAGACTCAAAAGAAGTAACAGGCTACAATGTGTTTGACTTCTCAAGTTACGGTGAAATTTCAGGTAAAGGAGAAGTTACCTTTACAGACGAGATAAAAGAGGCGGTGAACCTTGCACTTAAACAAAACAAGGTTGACGAAAGAATATAGAGCAGCGTAAAAACCGGCATCCAGCGATGCCGGTTTTGGTTTTGCTGGCTGGTAATGATTCGTTTATGACAGTCTGAAAGCTCATTTTCCAATTTTACGGATGCGGATCTGGTTATCTTAACATTCAGCCGTGATATCTTAATATAAAACCGGCATATCTTTTACGCAGAAATTCACACAAATCCGCAATAAACAAACGCCGCGCGGAACGATTACGACGCCAAAGCCAATCCATGATCAGGTAAGTGGATATTACATACTCTTTCATGGATTAGGACTCCGGTATGAGTGCTTTTCTGTTAGAATGAGATTACCTTATGAAATTGGGGTGAAGCCTTTATCTGCTTCTTAGACATACACGACTCAGACATAGATTGAAAAGGTGTGATTAGAATGGGATTTAATTTCCAAAAGTGGATCGGCGAAGTGAAAGGACTCTTTTCAGTAGATGATGAAGGAATTGAGCCGAAGAAGACAACTTCTGAGCCGAAAGGGAAAAGTTCAAAGCCGTCGTTCAGGAAAAATACAAATTCACTCCCCTTGAATAAAGGGGAAGAAGCTAAAATAATACACCAGTATCCTAAGACCGGAGCATTCCGGTTCCCTGTAGTAAAAGATGATGAACCTCTCGGGAAAGATGTACATAACGATCAGTCAGAAAAGAAAAGGCCCTCAACAAAAAGCCGGCGCGTAAGTCATGAGGAAAATCAACAAACGAAAAGTACCGGGAAAAAACCGGTTAAGCGGGAACAAAAAATACAACAGCCCGAACCGGACGCAAAAAGCAAAAAGTTGTTTCAGGGAACAATTTCAAACCATTCAAAAACGCCGGAAGGAAAAACAAAGTTTGGCGGCCGGGACTTCTCGGTAAGACAGATTCCCTCTCCAATATTCGGTTTTGGAGAGCGGGAGGAAGAAACACTTCAAAAGTATCGTGAAGATGTGTTAAATGAGTTTTTGCGTCTGGAAGGCCTTGAGCCAAAGGACACGAGAAAAGAGAGCATTGAAGAAATGGAAAAGGAAACCGGCCTTGATCATGAAACGATTTCTAATGTTCTTACAGAAGCAGAACAAGCAGAAATTATTGACTCAGAAGAGCCGGGCCCAAGGGGAACAAATTCACTTGAGTCAGAAGAAGAGATCATTGAAGAGCCCTCGTTAAAACAACCTGGAGCAACTGAGGAAAATGATGAAGTATATGAAGATAAAATGACCGCAAGTCATTCAGGTGAAGAGCCGGAATCAGCAGAACAGGACACTTCCCGCCTGATAACAGAAGAAGTCGCTGAAAAACCGGAAGAAGACATCCACGAAGGTACCTTCACCACCCCTTCAGAGGACATCGGTCATGATCAATCAGAAGAGCGGGACATGAGGGTAGAGACGCCCGTCACAGTTAATGAAGATAAGGACTTTTCGGCCCCTTCTTCTTCAGCAAGAGCCGTTCAGGCTGAAGCGGATAATCAACCCGTGCTGGATGAGGATGAAGACATACATGAAGAGCCCATGGAGAATACCGACCTTCCTTCTTCAGACGATTTCAGCCGGGAAACAACGGATGATTACACGTCAGAGGCAGCTGCTTCAGTTGAAGTGATAGAACAGAAGCCTATAGAGCAGGCTCCACAAACACAGCGCGCAGTTGCAGAAAAGCCGGCCAGAAAAGAACAACGGACTAACCAGCCTTCTCAAGTTCCATTTAATGTTCTTATGTTTCAACGTGACAGAGTGAAGCACGAGCGAAAAGAGAAGCAGAATCGAGGCAAGGGCGGACTTCCTGAGCTTCATCTTCTTGAAGTACCTCCTAAACGGAGTGAAGAGGACGACCAGGAACTCACGGCACAGTCCACCCTTCTTAACCAGACGCTTGAATATTTCAATGTCCGTGCCAAAGTTGTAAATGTTACACGGGGACCTTCCGTCACCCGTTTTGAAGTCCATCCTGAGCCTGGCGTGAAAGTAAGTAAAATTACAAACCTCCAGGATGACATTAAATTAAGCCTGGCAGCAAAGGATATACGTATGGAAGCACCGATACCCGGGAAGAACACAATCGGCATAGAAGTGCCGAACCGAAAGTCCGATCCGGTATTTTTACGTGATATTTTGAAAAGTCGTTCGTATATTCAAAGTGAGTCCCCTTTAACTGCGGCTCTCGGTGTCGACATCGCCGGGCAGCCGATCGTAACAGATCTGCAGAAAATGCCGCACGGGCTTATCGCGGGTGCTACTGGTTCCGGTAAAAGTGTGTGTGTAAATGCCATACTTCTCAGCCTGTTGTACAAAGCGTCCCCTAAAGAAGTACGCTTTTTGCTGATCGATCCGAAAATGGTGGAGCTCGCTCCTTATAACGGTATTCCTCATCTTGCTGCTCCGGTAATAACGGATTCGAAGGAAGCGACACAGGCCCTGAAATGGGCGGTAGAAGAAATGGAGCGCCGCTATGAGCGCTTTGCAGAAACAGGCTCACGGGATTTAACGCGCTATAATAAAAAAATGAGGGAACAGGGGAAAGAAGGTCAGGTTTTTCCTTACCTCGTCGTTGTAGTAGATGAGCTGGCTGACCTGATGATGGTTTCCCCGCAGGATGTGGAAGAAGCAATCTGCCGGATTGCCCAAAAAGCAAGAGCCTGCGGTATTCACCTTCTTGTGGCTACCCAGCGTCCTTCTGTAGATGTAATCACGGGTCTTATTAAAGCCAACATCCCGACAAGAATTGCGTTCTCTGTATCCGCACAGACTGATTCAAGAACAATACTGGATGCCTCAGGAGCCGAAAAGTTACTTGGAAGAGGAGATATGCTATTCTTAGGGAACGGTGAATCCAAATCCGTTCGTCTCCAGGGAGCCTTTGTATCGGACGATGAGATTGAGCGTGTAACAGAGCATGTGAAGAAAAGTGGTCCGCCACGTTTCTTATTTGAAAGAGAAGAACTTCAGGCACAGGAGGCCCATGATGCTGATGATCCGATGTTTGAAGAGGTGTGCCGGTTTATTATCGATCAGCAGGCAGCATCTTCTTCACTCCTTCAGCGCCGCTTCAGAATGGGATTCAACCGGGCAGCACGGCTGATTGATATGCTTGAAGAGCGGGGAATTATTTCACCATCAAAAGGCAGTAAGCCCCGCGATGTATACCTGACTCATGAAGAGCTGGATGAAAATTTTGTAGAAAAAGGGTAAACTAAGACTACACTCTTTTACTCTTTTTATATACAATAGCTAGTAAATGGAGCTTACCGTTCCATTAAATCCTCTTTACGCACAAGTGAATCTGCACGTTCCGTAGCATGAAGAACAAGCAAAGGTAACAAAAAACTAGTCACAGGAGGGATCGACATGGAGCACCTTCCATTGGTTAACCTAGTTCAATTTGTTTCACCGCATTGGCTTCGCATGTTAAAGGAAGAAGAGCAACTACAGCTGGTCGTCATCCGTGACGGCATCAGTTGCGTAAGTGAAGAGGATTTGATCGAAATTGTAGAAGCTGTCATTAATGAAAAAAGGCAGCATGCAATATACCACTAAGAGGATTGAACTTGCGCCGGGGCAAACCGGCGCAGATTCCCTCTTTTTTTAAAATGAGGAGCAGTCAGATGAAGGAAATTTCTTTGAAGCTTAACGGCGAAATTAAACGATTGACAAACACTACATTTAAATTTGATGAGCGGATTGGAGAAGGCTGGTTCTCTGCTGTTTATTTCTTGAAAACAAAAGAAATTGCCGAGAAGTATCATCCGGGTAACGAAGTTCTTATGCAGTTTTTCCAGAAAAAAAATGCCGTTCTCTGCGGGACGGATGAAGTCATTGCCCTGCTTAAAACATTTGCTGAAAATCCTGAAGAGCTGGAGATCCACTCCCTCGAAGACGGAGACAAAATAGAGCCGTTTGAAACGGTCATGACCATTAAAGGGCCTTACCAGAACTTCGGTTACCTTGAAGGTGTCATTGACGGAATTCTTGCACGGAGAACGTCTGTTGCAACCAATGTTTATGAAGTGGTGAAAGCAGCACGATCCGGAGGAGTAGACAAGCCAGTGATTTTTATGGGCGACCGTGATGATCACTATACCCAACAGGCCGGAGACGGTTATGCAGCATACATAGGCGGGTCAAGAGCCCAGGCCACACACGCCATGAATGAATGGTGGGGAAAAAAAGGAATGGGGACAATGCCTCATGCCCTCATTCAGTTATTTAAAGGAGATCTTGTAGAAGCCTGCCGTGCTTACCATGAGACCTACCCTGAAGATGATCTCATGGCTCTTGTGGATTACAACAACGATGTGATTACGGACTCACTTAAAGTAGCGAGAGAGTTTGGAGACAAGCTCAAAGGGGTAAGGGTAGATACGTCCAATACACTTGTTGATAAGTATTTCTCAAGGAATCCTGAACTCCTTGGGACATTCGATCCCCGCGGGGTAAACCCTAAACTGTTGTTTGCTCTCAGGGAGGCACTGGATGAAGAAGGGTATACCCATGTTAAAATTGTAGCATCCGGCGGGTTTGATGCAGAACGGATATCCAGATACGAAGAGATCCATGCGCCTGTGGATATTTACGGAGTGGGCAGCAGCCTGCTAAAACTGAATGTTCCATTTACCGGGGATAATGTTTTGCTTGACGGAGAGCACCAGGCAAAGCTCGGAAGGAAGTACCGCCCGAACCCACGGCTGGAACCGATTAATTTAAATGAGTAAACGCCCCGGGTTGCGCCAGTTATTCTGTCGCAGCCTTTTCATTTCGCATGGAGAGGAAGTGCCTGTATGGATCAAAAACGCACCTCTTTCATAGTAGATTTTAATGAGCTTAAAAAGGAAAAACAGCGAAAGAGTGATCAGGCCTTGATGGATGTCTACGGGCTTTTGTTTACATATGTGGAAAAACAGGCGAACTTAAGAGAAAAAGTCAGGGCGAAGCATCTGTTTTCCCATAAGATTGATTTTCCACGGAATCAGGCATTTGATCAGTCCCTGCAGCTTCATTTTGAGCACTGGTTTGTGTTTGATTATGTGACGGTAATCGGTTCACGGATTTTTGATCTGTTTGTCCGCGATTATAAAAACGAACTCTCAAAGCCGATGCTGGATTTGTGCGGACATTTAATGCTAATGACGCTCGAGCCTGTTAAAGTACTCAAAGAAACGAGAGAGCGGTTAACGGTCGAACGGAAATTAACTGGGGACATCGAAGAAGTAGAATCGTTTTTAATAACAGCTGAGGTTTCAAAAGGCGATTTTGCCTTTATGCGTATCGTACCGGCGGGTTTCAGCCATAAAATAATCGGTCCTGTATTTGTTATAGATGACAGTGATGTGAAACGTGTGGAAGCACAGGTGAATGATGCCATTGACTCGACGGGCAAAGAAGTGGAGAATGTCAGGGTGAAACGGTTTTTGAAAGAGTACGGGATCGATTTTATGAGGTATGCCACACACAGATAGAAGGCACTGGAAAAAGTTAAAGAACGAACTTTTTCCAGTGCCTTCAGATAGAGGTTTCAGATTGAATAAAAATGGAAAAGGTTACACTAGTATACAAACAGACCAAAAGCTCTTTGCAGCTTTTGCAAATCGATGGGACAAGAGTACTAACCGGCTTGTAACTTTAGATGCATGAAAGTGGAGTGATGGTTGAAGCTTTCTTAATCTGCTATAATGGGTTAGTATTTTAGAAGGTATTCCCGAAATCAGGCTGTAGGCATATACTTATGGTAACGGCTTAGACGCATTCGGGCACCATTTATGTGATTACTCAATTTTGGAGGTCCAATTATGACAATGTTTCATTTTATCGGGATAAAGGGATCAGGGATGAGCGCCCTTGCGCAAATTCTAAGTGATATGAAATATGATGTACAAGGTTCAGATGTAGATAAGGTCTTTTTTACACAAAAGCCCCTTGAAGAGAAGGGCATTCCTCTTTATTCATTTAATAAGGAAAACATTCAGGATGGCCAGACGATTATTGCTTCTGCAGCCTATGGTGAAGATCATGAAGAGGTTCAGGCGGCGAAAGACAAAGGGATTGACGTTCAGCCTTACCCTACGTTTTTAGGCGAGTTTATTCAACGCTTTACGAGCATTGCCATTACAGGTTCTCACGGGAAGACATCGACTACAGGCTTAATGTCCCACGTGTTGCAGCAGGCTAAGCCTACGTCCTACCTTATCGGGGACGGAACAGGGAAAGGTGAGGAAGACAGCGAGTACTTTGTGTTTGAAGCTTGTGAGTACCGACGGCATTTCCTTCACTATCACCCGGACTATGCTATTATGACAAACGTGGATTTTGACCACCCGGATTATTTCAAAGATGTGGCCGATGTGTTCTCGGCATTTCAGGATATGGCCAAACAAGTAAAGAAGGCCATTATCGCATGTGGAGATGACGAGCATCTTCAGCAGATTAATGCCCAAGTCCCGGTTGTCTATTACGGATTTGGTGAGCAGAATGATTTCCAGGCCAAGAATGTTACTGTGGACTCTACAGGAACACACTTTGATGTGTTTGTAAGAAACACAGCGTACGGTTCATTTACCATCCCGGGATTTGGTAACCACAATATCCTGAATGCCCTTAGTGTGATAGCGTTATGTGAGTATGAAAACATTGACGTGTCCATTGTTCAGGAGCATCTGAAAACATTCTCAGGTGTTAAACGCCGTTTCAGTGAAAAAACATTCGGTAATCAGGTTCTGATTGATGACTATGCGCACCACCCGACTGAAATTGCTGTTACGATTGAAGCAACGAAGCAAAAGTATCCGAACCGTGAAGTGGTTGCGATCTTCCAGCCTCATACATTTACGCGGACACAGACGTTTCTTGATGATTTTGCAGAAAGCCTGAAAGAAGCAGACAAAGTATATCTATGCGATATCTTTGCTTCTGCCCGTGAAAAAGCGCAGGCCTTATCAATTCAGGATCTGCAGAGCCGTATTCCCGGCTCCATCCTGGTGGATGAGGAATCTGTCAACCAGCTCGTTCAGCACGAAAGCGGCATTCTGCTGTTTATGGGAGCAGGGGACGTTCAAAAGTTTCAAAATGCCTATGAAAGTCTTGCAGAATAAGCAGCATCCAGAAGCGAATTCAAATCATTGGGTTCGCTTCTTTTCACATGAAAAAACTGACCGAAAAGCACCGCGGTGCCTTAAAGTCAGTTTGTCATTGATTACTTCAGATTTTCAGGATTGAGGGATTTAAGATCATCTGTAACAAAGCGGCCATTTTCACGGATCAGCTCGCCGTCAAAGTAGATGTTACCGCCGCCGTATTCCGGGCGCTGGATGTAGACGATATCCCAATGAATGGCAGAGTCGTTGCCATTGTAGGCATCATCATATGCCTGACCGGGTGTGAAATGGAAGCTCCCGTCAATTTTTTCATCAAATAGAATGTCCTGCATCGGATGCTTAATGAATGGGTTAACACCGATGGCGAATTCACCGATAAAGCGGGCCCCTTCATCTGTATCAAAAATCTGATTGATCTTTTCTGTGTCATTTGCTGTGGCATTTACAACCTTGCCGTTTTCAAATATGAGCTCAATGTTTTCATAAGTGAATCCCTGGTATGGGGAAGCCGTGTTATAACGGATCGTTCCGTTAACGGAATCACGGACAGGTGATGTGTAGACTTCACCATCAGGAATGTTCATTGTTCCGGCACATTTAATGGCTGGGATGTCCTTAATGGAGAAAGTAAGGTCTGTCCCTTCACCTGTAATCCGTACCTGATCCGTGTTGTTCATGCGGGTCACCAGGGAGTCCATAGCCTCGTTCATCTTGCTGTAGTCAAGGTTGCATACATCAAAGTAGAAGTTTTCAAATGCCTCTGTACTCATTTTCGCAAGCTGGGCCATTGATGCTGTCGGGTAACGAAGGACAACCCATTTTGTTTTCGGTACCCGGATATGCCGGTGAACCGTCGTGCCGACTGTCTGTGAGTGCAGACTCATTTTTTCTGCAGGAACATCTGATAATTCTGTGATGTTGTCGCCTGCGCGAAGGCCGATGTACGCGTCCATCTTTTCCATTGCAAACGCTTCGATCTCAGCCTGGAGCTGCTGCTGCTCGTTTGAAGCACCGGTAAAAAGGGTACGGTTAATTTCATGGTCCTTCAGTAAAACCTGCGGATTTCCACCGGCGGCATAGGCCTCTTCAACGAGAGCCTTGACCAACTCTTTTTGAATTCCGAAGTTCTCGATTAAAATATTTTCTCCTTTTTGCAAATTGACGGAGTAATTAATCAGGTTTTTGGCTAATGTTTGAATACGGGGATCTCTCAAAAGTATCTCCTCCTTCATTTATGTAAGGACGAATGTCCTTCTTTAGTTTAACTGAAAAGAGGAGGGAACGTAACAGGAGGAAATCTTTCTTTTTTTAAAGGAATAAGTACAAAATATGTAGAATATTGTACAAGGGCAGGTGCCTTTGAAGACGTACAGGAGGTGGATAGACATGGAATGGTTAGTATATGTAAGTGCACTCATTGCAGCAGTCGCCTTTGCTGTTCTGGTTGTCTATGTGATTGGTACACTTAAAGCTGTAACAAAAACACTTGAGAGCGTGTCAGTAACGGTTGAAGGAATGGAGAAGCAGATTGATGGTATTTCGAAAGAATCAACGGAACTTTTACATAAAACGAATCTGCTCGCAGATGATATTCAAAGAAAGTCTGATTCCTTAAATGGTGTATTTGACTCAGCCAAAGAGCTTGGGGATTCACTTAAAACAGTCAATCAGTCCGTCAGAAAGATGTCTGATGCAGTAAGTCAGCGTGCAAATGAGAACACCGAACAAGTTGCACAGACGGTCAAATGGGCGAATGCAGCCATGGACGTCTGGGCTAAATGGAAAGCAAAGCGTGCAGAAACGGAAGTAAAACCCAACACGGTTGAAAAACCTATCAGAAAACATGGGGAGGAATAGATTATGGTAAATCGAAATGAAGAAAGCAGCGAGATGAATACGAAGGATTTTCTAATCGGTACCCTGCTTGGTGGGATTGTAGGTGCTTCTACTGCCCTGCTCCTTGCTCCGAAATCCGGTAAGGAACTTCGCGGAGAAATTAATGAAGGTGCGAAGCTGGCTAAGGAAAAGACCACTGAATTTGCAAGTACGGCAAAAGAGAGTACATCTAACTTTGCCCAGACTGTATCTGAACAATCCAATACACTTGTTGACCGGGTGAAGGAGCTTACACGTGCAGTAAGAAAAGACGTGGAAGAGTTAACCGAGTCAGCTGAAAGCCTGACTAACGATCTTCAAGGAGCCGGTGAAGAGATTGCTGCAAGCGTGAAAAAAGAAGTAGAAGAGCTTCAGCGCTCCGTAGAAGAACTGGTCCGTGAAGTTGAAGAGAAAGAAAAGCAGAAAATTAATTCAGAATCCGACAACAAATAAAGGAGTTTATTTTATGAGTATGACAAAGATCTCGACCGTCCAGGAGTGGGAAAAGCTCCTCAAAGATAATGAGCATTTTTATTTTCTCAAAAACAGTACTACTTGTCCGATCAGTACACAGGCATTCAGTGAAACAGAGAATTTCAGTGAAGAGGAGAAGAGTGTTCCTGTGTTTTATCTTGATGTACAGGAGGCCCGTTCCCTGTCCAATGAGATTGCCAACAGGCTGAATGTAAAGCATGAGTCTCCTCAGGCTTTCCTTATTCAGGATGGCGAAGTCAAATGGCACGATTCCCACTGGAATGTGACAAAAGAGACCCTTGCACGTGCATTAAATCAATAAAGTTGAAGCCTCCGGAAGTTATCATTTCCGGAGGCTTTTTTATAGTACTGTTCATTAAAGCCAGTCTTTGGCGGAACTCACGGGCTGAAAGCGTGTTTGGGAGAGATGCCCTGGCCGTCAAGGGAAGGAATAATACTTAATGATAAAACTGAATCAGGGTGCGGCATGAATGTCCTCAGATATGCTTGCAAGAATCTTTCAACCGTAAGTCCAGGAGTCTGCGGACATTCGGTCTGCAACAATTCCCTAGACAAAATAAGGATGGTTAATAAAGGAGAAACGTTCATGGGTTACCGATATCTAAGTCTCCTGAGAACCCAAACCAGAGACAATATCACTGGTGTAAGTAAAATAAGGCAGCGGAAGGCGTCCGCCTGGAGTTGCTAAAATAATCCTAAGGGGTTCAAGTATTGTTAAAAACAGCCTTAAGGATATCAAAAGCGATGTTTCTTAATCTTGATGGATATGTGAAGATGACGAAAGCGCAAAGGAGAAAACTATATAAGTTACGCCACCTCTTGTTAACAAACGTCATCGCATACAAAAAATAGGTAGCTGTCACGAAAAGAAACAGGCAAGCATAGAGTAACAAAATAAAAAATTTAAAATAATTTGAACGCTAAAATCCCATCATGACAAGGCTCATTTACTTTAGTGCTTAAAAGCGTTTAAGTTATAAAGAAAAAATGGGTGACAGAAAGAATCGTATCGTTTATAATAGTCCCTAATCGAAAAGAATAAGGTCAACACGATGCAAAGGAGAGGAGTTATCAGCTATGGGTAACGAACAGTTAGAAGAGTTGAGAAAAGAATTAGACGAGGTCAACTTGCAATTAGTGAAGTTGATAAATGAGAGAGCAAAGTTAGCGAAGGAAATTGGGCGGGTAAAAAGTGCCCAGGGTCTAAATCGCTTTGACCCTGTTCGAGAACGAAAAATGCTGGATATGATTTCAGAAAACAATCAGGGGCCGTTTGAAACATCGACCCTTCAACATATCTTCAAGCAAATCTTTAAAGCAAGTCTGGAACTTCAGGAAGACGATCATCGAAAAGCACTGCTTGTATCACGAAAGAAGCAGGCTGATGACACAGTTGTAGAAATTAACGGAGAGCGCGTTGGTGATGGTCAGCAACGATTAATCGCCGGACCATGTTCAGTTGAAAGCTACGAGCAGGTAGACGCTGTTGCAGCTGCCCTTAAGAATCAAGGTGTTAAATTCCTGCGTGGTGGAGCGTTTAAGCCAAGAACATCTCCATACGACTTCCAGGGGCTTGGTGAAGAAGGACTTAAGATTTTAAGAGATGTAGCAGACAAGCACGGACTTGCTGTAATCAGTGAAATTGTTAACCCTGGTGATATCCCGATGGCAGTCAATTATGTTGATGTCATTCAAATTGGTGCCCGTAACATGCAGAACTTCGAGCTGTTAAAAGCTGCAGGAAGTGTAGACACGCCGGTCCTTCTAAAGCGCGGACTCTCTGCAACAATTGAAGAATTCATGAACGCAGCAGAGTATATCCTGTCTAAAGGAAACAAAAATGTAATGCTTTGTGAGCGCGGTATCCGCACTTATGAAAAAGCAACACGAAACACCTTGGACATTTCAGCTGTTCCAATTCTTAAACAGGAAACGCATTTACCGGTATTTGTGGATGTAACACATTCAACAGGCCGCAGAGACTTACTGCTTCCAACGGCTAAAGCAGCTCTTGCCATTGGTGCAGACGGGGTTATGGCAGAAGTACACCCGGACCCTGCTGTTGCTCTTTCAGACTCTGCCCAGCAAATGGACATTGATGAGTTCAATGACTTCATGGCGAAGCTTGAAGAGTCAGGGCTTTACAAATCTCAAAAGAAAGTCGTTAAAGGCTAGTCTTCAATGAAACACAGCCGCTCTCAGTAGTGATTACTGAGGCGGCTTTTTGCTGTGCCGCAACTCTATATACCTTTTACTATCTTACGACAGCTTGAGCCGGAAGCGGAGAAACCGCGGTTTAAATGTATAGGGATATGGAGAAAGTGTCAACCTAAGAAAAAACAGGGTGTGAGACATGATGAAGCAAGTAATGTGGCTGTTTTGCTGTTTGGCTCTTTTCTCGGGATTTGCGGCAGGATGCGGGAATTCCGGCGAAGACGGTGCAATGGAATACACTGGATTTACAAATCAGGCTGATGCAGAAAAAGAAAAGGGAAAAATCATTAACTTTCTCTCTGAGGCAGAGTCCCACATTCGCAAGCCATTATCTGAAACTCAAATGAACGAAGAAGGGGTTACGGTTTTTCAATCCTTCACGACGAAAGATGAGCTTGATGAATATCTGCAGCAGGTATTATCCGATGAGCTTGCAGACACCGTATCTGAGAAAATGACCGACCTTGGCCGCAGCAGAGAAGGAGAATACCTTGCAGCTGTCCGTGGTGTAAGATGGCCTACCATTCTTGATGCTGATCCTCTGACAATAAATATTGTTGAGCACAGTAAGACTCAAACGGTTATGGAGATGGATGTAGTACAAAATGGAAGAACAAACAGACTCCAGTATAAAGTAATGAAAGAAAGTGACGGAGAGAATCCAAAAGTCGTTCAGAAAACCATTCAGTACAATTAGACATTATTTTCATGGATAATGGGTATTTATTTAAAATAACTGAGAAATATTTCGTTTTGTATCAATACAGGGGCACAAAATGTCGATATAAATAAAGAATTTGCGCCCCTCCTTAAAGTGTCGTATCATAGCATTACGTTATGAAAACATGAAAGCCATAATATGGTAATTTATGCAAGGAGGACTATAAATGAATATTACGATTTATGACGTAGCAAGAGAAGCGGGGGTTTCTATGGCAACGGTTTCCCGTGTCGTTAACGGAAACCCAAATGTGAAACCTACCACAAGAAAGCGTGTCCTGGAGGCAATTGAGCGGTTGGGCTATCGTCCAAATGCGGTAGCGCGGGGACTCGCAAGCAAGAAAACGACCACAGTGGGTGTAATCATCCCTGATATTTCAAGTATCTTTTTTGCAGAACTGGCAAGAGGAATTGAAGATATCGCTACAATGTACAAATACAACATTATTCTTTGTAACTCTGACCAGAACAAAGAAAAAGAAATTCATCTAGTTAACACTCTTCTTGAAAAACAGGTGGACGGACTGATCTTTATGGGAGGAGAAATTACAGAGGAACATGCACAGCAGTTTAAGCAGTCTCCTGTACCGGTTGTCCTTTCAGCGACAGTGGATAAGGACAGAGAATTCCCAAGTGTAAACATCGACTACGAGCAAGGTGTCTACGACGCAGTCAAAGACTTCATTGATAAAGGACATGAAAGAATTGCAATGTTATCGGGAACACTTGAAGATCCGATCAATGGCTATCAGAAGTTTGCCGGGTATAAGCGTGCTCTGAGTGACGCAGGACTTGAACTTAACGACGACTATGTTGTAATCGGGGATTACACATATGATTCAGGTCTTGAAGCAATGGACTCACTGACTTCTCTTGAAGACAAGCCTACAGCTATTTTCGCTTCTACTGACGAAATGGCTCTTGGTGTTATTCATGGTGCGCAGGACAAAGGGTACAAAGTACCGGAAGACTTTGAAGTAATCGGCTTTGACAATACAAGGCTTGCTTCCATGGTACGTCCGACATTAACATCTGTTGTTCAGCCTATGTACGATATCGGCGCTGTTTCCATGCGGCTGCTGACTAAATATATGAATAAAGAAGAAGTCAATGATGATGTTGTATTATTGCCGCATCGCATTGAGTATCGCGATTCGACGAAATCGTCCGATTGATATAAAAGACAAAGACCAATCGGATGGTAAAGAAGATGGGGAGAGGAAATATGAAGAAACTCGATTACTTTACACCGATTGGGATCTTTGTCGGTCTGACAATGATTTTGTTTGCAATCTTCTTTAATGCCGGCCCTGGCAACTTCCACTTTTTCGTTCAATGGACATCGATTGTCATTGTTCTTGGTGGGCTGTCAGCAGCAATTTTGATTAACTTTTCAAAACAAGAACTGGCTCTTTTACCGAAAGTCTTTAAAGAAGTCTTTCATTCTAAGGATTATGACTTGCAAAACCTGATAACCACGTTTAAGTCTCTATCTACAAAAGCGAGAAGAGAAGGGCTGCTGGCTTTGGAAATGGGGCTTGAAGAAGTCGAGGATCCGTTTATTGAAAAAGGCGTTCTTCTTGCTGTGGATGGAATTGAACAGGAAACGATTAAGGATATTCTTATGGCTGAAGTTGTGGCTATGGAGGAACGGCATCGTAAAGGTCGCTACATAATTGAAAAAGCAGGGGAGTATGCCCCTGCCTGGGGTATGATTGGTACACTTGTCGGTCTGGTCCTTATGTTACAAAATTTAAATGACCCTGCAACACTTGGTCCGAATATGGCTATTGCATTACTTACAACATTATACGGAACGCTTCTTGCAAATCTGGTGTTCCTGCCTATGGCTAACAAGCTTGAGAATAAAACAGAAGAAGAAGTGTTCATCAAACAGATCATTATTGAAGGCATTCTCGGGGTTCAGTCAGGCCAGAATCCAAAGGTACTTGAAGAAAAGCTTGGTGCGTTTCTACCGGCAAGGATTAAAGAAAAAGAGGCAGAGGCAAGGGAAGGAGAAGCCGCCTATGATCAGGCGTAGAAAACAGAACTCTTCCAAAGGTGTCCCAAAGTGGATGGTCACCTTCTCTGACCTGATGACATTGATCCTCGTTTTCTTTATTCTGCTGTTTTCAATGAGTGTAGTTGATTCTCAGAAGTTTCAGGCTCTGGCAGAATCTTTTCAGGACCGTGCGATTTTTGATAATTTCCCATCGCTTATACCTGCAGATCATCCTTCTGAAGAAAAAGAGGTAAAAGCAGATCCGTTTGAAATGGAAGAAGATTCTTTTGAAACGTTGCTTGATTTAGAGGAAGAAGAAAATGAAGAACTCGATAAACTCCTTCAGGAAGTAAATGAGTATTTGGAAGAATATGAGTTGAAGGAAGAAATATCGGCCTCACGTGATGAACGGGGCGTTGTACTCGTTCTGCAGGAACAGACGCTCTTTCGGTCTGCCCAGGCTGATGTCCTGGAAGGGGCAAGACCGTTTCTGGACAAGGTAGGTACCCTTCTAAATGAAATTCCTAATATTGTTAAGGTTGAAGGACATACAGACAGCCGCCCCATCAGTACGACAGTCTACCCTTCCAATTGGGAGCTGTCAGGAGCGAGGGCTTCCAGTGTCATCAGGCACTTAATTGATGAGAACAGCCTTAATCCTGAACGTTTTATGGCAGTAGGGTATGGAGACACCCGTCCGGTAGCCCCTAATTCTACTGAGGAAAACCTGAGGCAGAACCGCCGGGTTGTGATTGTTATTTCCGATCCGGAATACGATCCTGAAGACATGTTCTAATTTGATATAATCATCCACTTTTTTACTATTTCCGGGGAAATCCTTCACCCGGATCTTTTTTTCGTCTTTTTCCGATAGATGTTGCTTCAGGAATAGACAGGAGTGGCAATTCTCTTTACAATGAACATGGATAAGATTCTGAAAAAGGCGGGAACCAACATGAGAGTAGGCATTATTGGAGCAATGAAAGAAGAAATTGAATACTTTTTAAAGCAAGGAACTTCCTTTACTGAAGAGAAGAAAGCTCACTTAACATTATATAAAGGATCGTGGCACGAGCATGAAGTGGTTATTACCAGGTGCGGGGTAGGAAAAGTTAATGCAGCAGTAACAACACAAATACTGATCGACCTGTACAATGTGGAAGCGATACTTTTTACAGGTGTGGCAGGTGCTCTTGACCCTTCACTGGAAGTGGGGGACTTAGTCGTATCCACAGCGTGTATTGAACATGATCTCGATGCGAGCCCTCTTGGATTTAAACGCGGAGAAGTACCGATGTTTAATGGTCCTTCAACATTTCCGGCAGATGAAAAGCTTGTTTCACTGGCATATGAAGCTGCTAAAGATCTGAATGAGTCAGCAGTAATGAAAGGAATCGTGTTGAGCGGGGATCAGTTTATCGCAGACTGGGATCATGTAAATGAACTGCGTGAGATGTTTGAAGGTACTTGTGTAGAGATGGAGGGGGCGGCTGTCGGACATGCAGCTATGGTCAATAATGTTCCTTTTGTTATTCTGCGATCCATTTCCGACAAAGCGAATGGAGAAGCAGCAGGGAGCTTTACAACGTTTGTGGAAGAATCTGCAGAGCGTTCTGCCAAAATCGTTGAGCAGATGCTGAGCCGAATGTAATCACCTTAAAAAAGAGTCTTTATCAGAGTTCACCCCTGAAAAGACTCTTTTTTTGTTATATCTGCACATTTTTATGCTGCTTGAAAATAGGTTCAAGCGCTTTTTGGACCGTACGCGCGTTCTTTTTCTCAATCTCCTTCTTCCGCGGGATTTCAGGGTACATCCCGGCGTCATCGAACCATCTGGCAGGTAATGTTTCAGGAGAAAAACCTTTCCATTTGTCGATCCAGCTTTGCGGGATCGGTGATTTTGTGAGATCTTCGGCCTGATCTGTCATTTCAAGCCAGATAAGGGACCATGCTCTTGGAACAACACGCCAGATATCATAGCCGCCCCCTCCGACAGCAATCCAGCGTCCTTCACAAAACTGATGAGCAATATTGTGGGCGAGCTTTGGGATTTGATGATAGATTTTCATCGTTGAACACAGGTGGGTAAGGGGGTCGTAGTAGTGAGAATCTGCCCCGTTCTGCGTGATAATAACATCCGGACGAAAATATTCTGCAACAGCCGTAATGGCTTTTTCGTAGCAATCCAAAAACGAGTCATCTTCAGTAAACGCTTCCAAAGGCACATTAAAGGAATAACCATATCCTTCACCCGAACCTCGTTCAGCTACATTTCCTGTACCGGGAAAAAGGTAGCGGCCTGTTTCATGAAGGGAGAGCGTGCATACATTCGGGTCGTCATAAAAAGCCCACTGTACTCCGTCACCATGGTGGGCGTCAGTGTCAATGTACAAAACCCTCGCATCATACTTTTTTCTCATGTACTCGATTGCGATGGAACTGTCATTATATATACAAAATCCTGATGCTTTACCCTTAAAGCCGTGGTGGAGGCCGCCGCCTAAATTCAACGCATGTTCATAGCTGCCTTCAAAAATAGTATCTACAGCGGTTAAGGTTCCACCAACAAGCCATGATGCAGCTTCGTGCATGTGGGGGAAGGCAGGGGTATCCTCAGTACCAAGACCGTATGTAGAAGA
Organism: Alteribacter salitolerans; assembly: GCF_016901055.1. NCBI lineage: Bacteria > Bacillati > Bacillota > Bacilli > Caryophanales > Bacillaceae > Alteribacter > Alteribacter salitolerans. The sequence continues at coordinate 180,342 of NZ_JAFEUX010000005.1, forward strand.
AAAAGAAGTCTTGTTTTCTTCTGAACTGGCTTTTTTTACAGCTTCCACATATTCTTTTGTATGTACCAGCAGAAGTTCTTCTTCGGTAGCCATGCGCGGGGGAATAATATCACTGTCTCTTAATGCGCCGAGTTTAAACAGCAGATCGTTTGTTGTTTCAAGCCTTTTTTGATTAAAAGGGTGGTGTTCATTAAAACGGTAGGACAACTGCTCTGGAGAGTAAACAAATGCTGACTTTTTCTTCATAAAGACATCCCCGAATCCAAGCTGGGCCATGTCACCTTATAGTTATTTTCTTCAATACTGAGAACGAGCTTTCTTGTATCCATCGTCTGTACACGGAAAACCAGGACTTTCTTTTCAGGATTTTTACTCGGATACACAAGTACACTCTGGATATTTACTCCCATCTCACTCACAAGGCTGGCGACTTTGGTAAGCATACCTGCTACATTGGGAACTTCTACTTCCAAACGTGAAGTAGGCAGGTCGGCACCCGTCAATCTTACAAGCGTTTTTAGAAGATCAGAGTCAGTAATAATTCCTACGAGGATTTCTTCACGCTCAATGGGAAGACAGCTGAACTGATTTTCCACCATCACTGTAGCCGCATCTTCGACAAAATCTGTCGGAAGCCCTGTAATAACATCAGTAACCATAATTGAGGCTACCTGCTTTTCGGCAAAAGACGTTTCAGACGGGTTAAAAATTGAAGGGCTGGCATCTCTTAAATCCCTGTCGGAAACAATGCCTTCAATTCTGCCGTCTTCATCAGTGACTGGCAGATGGCGGATTTTATACTTCTCCATTAATGTAAATGCTTCAGTGAGTGAAGTGGAGGCGGTTACAGAAACGACATCGGTTTTCATTATTTCTTCCAGCATCATAAAGCATCCCTCGTTTCCAAAATGTCAGAACATGTATTTGTGTTTAAACCGTATGCGGTTGAACTCGTGAACCGAATCTGGCCCGACACGGCTGCCGATTTTTGCCATAAGGCAGTTTGCAGGGTGTGAGCAGATTTCCGGGTCGTCTGTGGCATACCATTCAAGGCCCCCGGCTTTCATGACTTTCTCCATCACATCTCTGTATTCCCAGATGGACAGACCGGTTCCTCTTAAATCCCAGTGCCAGTAATACTCTGTGGTGATGATAATATAATCTTCCATTGCGTCATCCATCATGGAGACTTTCAAAATATTCTTGGCCAGATTGTAACCACGATACTCTGAAGAAACCTCAATAGCGCCAAGTTCAATCAGGTTATCAATGTTTGCTTCAGACCACCTTTCAAGGGGGTCGGGATAAAGGAAAGTGGCGTATCCGACAATTTTATCTCCATCCCTGGCCACGATAATCCGGCTCTCCGGCATCTCGACAACTTTCATTAGTGCTTCTTTCTGCTTATCCGGCGGACGAAAGGCAACCAGTCCCTCATCCATTGTAAAGCTCTCAAGTGCCTCTTTTTCGACAGGACCTTCTACTAAAATGTTTTTATCACGATCTGTTATTTCATAGGAGTGGTATGTTTTTCGGTGCTTCACGGGCAGCCCACCTCTTCCACTAATCTTACCAGTCATAAATCTCTTTACCTTTTTCATTCCACAAGAGTGACAGAATTAACCACTATATTAACTGCATGATTTTACTATATCATACTCCCGAAATACAATGGTTAAATGACAAAAAATTCACACTTTTGTTAAAGTACGAGGTTAAAGGAATAAGAAGTGACTGTAATCACAGTTTTCTCCATATTTTTGTGGTGGAAATATTTTGTCAGCGAGCTTTTGGTATAACAAAATAAAAGTAAAAGAAGCTGTCCAAAGAGGTTCTTTGGGCAGCTTCTAAAGCATTGGACGAATCCGTTGTCATTATTGTCAGGGTGTCTTAATCCCTTTTTCATTAAAACAGGCAAAGTCAGGAATGGCGTTAATCTTCCTCTTCGTCATCCTCATCCTCATCTTCATCATCGTCCTCGGATTCATCTTCCGGTTCATCGTCATCCTCATCCTCATCCTCATCATCATCATCGGAATCGTCGTCCCCGTTACCGTTGCCATTGCCATTGCCATTGCCATTGCCATTACCATTACCATTACCATTACCATTACCATTACCATTGCCATTGCCATTACCGTTGCCGTTATCATTGTCCGAATCATCCTCATCATTGCCGGAATCATCGTTATCTCTGCTTCCGGAGTCTGAATCGCTGTCGTCATCGTCATCGTCATCATCATTAGATGATCCTCCTGAGCCGACTCTGACCGGACTTCCCTGACTTGATTCACGGCCGGCTACATCGACAGCTGTTACGATGTAGTATCCGGAAGAACCTGAGTAAGAGAATGATTCATCCCAACGGACACTGTCTACCTTACTGAAGCTTCCATTTTCTGAGGAAGATCGGTAAACCCGGTAACCGACTACATCGTCATCAGGATGAGAGTTCCATGTGACGGAACTTCCTGATGTGGAGACACTTGTAAGTGTTCCTGGCCTCTGACCGTTATCCGGTGCTTCCTCATCCGGTACTAACGTATCCCAGTCATCAGGGATATATTCAGAAATATCACCACCAAAGTCGAAGTACTCCTCTTTCACTGACACACCGGCTTTCGTGAATTCAGAAGGTGTAGAGTCTAGTGCTAAGTAGTTATCATCTCCGACTTTCACAAAGCGGACACGCTGCAGACTGTCATCGCGTTCAGTTGGAACGTGTTCTGCGTTAAACAGGTCTGTTGTTACTAATCCAGCTTCACGGCAAAGATCAGAAGGAAGCAAACCTGAAATTCCACATACTTCCTGACGGACAATCCCGCTCGGCTGCTGGAAGTTCTCACCAGAGTCCATTAAATCAGGGTTAATCTCATAGGCTACATTCGCAAGCTCGGCCCACATGGTCTGAACACGTCTGGAGTAGCTTGGAGTACCATCATATTCACGGGCGTCGTGAGGAAGGGAAAGGTTATCGCGGTAACCAAACCAGACACCCATGGAGATATTAGGGTTACTTCCGACAAACCAGGCGTCCCGAACTCCCTGAGAAGTACCGGTTTTACCTGCTAAATCACTTGAAAAGTCCAGCATGCTTGGAAGAGCTGCTGCGGTACCGCCGCCGGATTCAAGCACGTCTCTTAACATGTCAATCGTCAGATAGGCTGTCTGCTCTGAGTAAACTTCTCTTTCAAGAGACTCGTGCTCATAAATGATTTCGCCGTCAGGTCCTTCAATGCGTTCCACCATATAACTGTCTTTATATTTTCCGTTTCGGGCGAAAGTAGCGTAGGCATTTGTATTATTTTCAACACTTACGACACTTGTTCCCAAAGGGAGAATCTCTACCATTTCATGGTTATCAGAAATCAGGTTATTATTTACGAGGAAACCTTTAATTTCTTCTGTATTTCCGCGGTTATATTCTCTGACAGCGGGAACGTTTCGTGAACGCTGCAAAGCTTCTCTGATTGTTATAAGACCATCATAATTATCATTAAAGTTTGTTACATTATGCTCTTCGACAGGTGTTTCATAAGGTGCGTCAGGTGAAATGAAGCCAGGCTGTACGTCGCCGGATTCCATCAGAGCTGCGAATGTGAAAGGCTTCATTGTCGAACCGACTGAAGTTCTGGCCTGTGTGGCAAAGTTAAATTCCATGTCAGGATCACGTCCGCCGACGAAGCTGATAATTTTACCTGTATCATTTTCAATAAGCATGGAGCCCAGCTCTTGCATTGCATCATACTTGATTTCTTCGTCATTTTCTTCGTCATAATCTTCAACAGTAAGGTCCTTGTAAAACAGGTCGAAGTTTTCAACCACTTCCTGCTGGGCATCGAAGATATCTTTGTCAATCGTCGTATGGATATGATAACCGCCGCCGCGGATTTCACGAATAGCTTTCTCACGGTATTCATTCACGACGTCACGCCGTTCATCTTCGTCTTCAATTTCAGAGAGGTCAATCTCATCTTTTTTCAAAAGCTTTTGCGTGATCTTCGTTTCGACGCGGTTAAGCACTTCATAGGTCACTTTAGGGTAAAGGTCGTAGTTATCTTCAACCCTTTCTGTCAGATCAGCAACAATATCATAATCCCGATACTTTTCGTACTCTTCGGATGAGATATAGCCGTGGCGGTACATACGGTCTAGTACTGTACGCATTCTTCGTACGCCTGGGTGATCCTGATCAAAATTCTCTTTCACTTCTCCGGTTCCTGTAAACGGCGTGTAACCGAAAGGACTCTGGGGAAGCCCTGCTATAAAGGCAGCCTGCGGGATGTTCAGTTCATCAGCCTCAACACCGAAAATTCCCTGTGCTGCAGACTGTGCACCCGCAATCTGACGGCCATTGGCATTACGTCCGAATGGGACGATGTTTAAATACGCTTCAAGAATTTCATCTTTTTCGAAAAACTGCTCCAGTCTCATGGCGAGCAGGATTTCCGTTGCTTTTCGGTCAAAGGAAACTTCGCTGGATAAGATCTGGTTTTTAATGAGCTGTTGAGTAAGTGTACTTCCCCCTGTCTGAACAGTGGAATTGGCAAACTCCTGATATGTAGCCCGTAATAATGCTTTAGGCACGATACCCTCGTGCTCATAGAAATATTCGTCTTCTGTTGCAATAACGGCGTCGATTAGATGGTTGGAAATCTCATCAAGCTCTCTTGGATGACGCTCCAGATCAGACCGGACTTCACCCATCTCTACGTTATCTGCAAAGTAAATAGTGGATGTTTCTTCATAGTTGTATATATCTTCTTTCATTTCTTCATAGCCACGAATTGGTTCATCTTTTACAAGGGATGCAAAATAACCGGCTCCGGCACCTCCGACAAAGAAGATACTCATAAGTCCCAGTACAGCAAATATTAAAAATAAATTCCAAACAACCTGAGATGTTACCCGGAAGCCTTTGACAACCGATCTGGTCTCACGGCGCCGGAATAAATCTCCGAATGAAAATTTTTTATCTGACATCGTTTAAAACCCCCTAGAAAGTCAACAATATTATAGCATATAATGTAATTGGTTTAATACATTATGGGTGTATTTGTCGTTATATTGGTTTGACAGTCATCCCGTATTATGATAAAAATAATGCAGTTAATACAGTTATAAGCAATGATGAGAAAGCAGTAGCAGACGACTCCCTGTCTTTAGAGAGCCGGTGGTTGGTGAAAACCGGAACAAAGGCGTCCTGTGAATTACATCTTTGAGCTTCCAAGTGCATTGGCGGCGAGCGGACCGTTATCCGTGAGTGGAAAGTGATGAATATTCACTTTCAACGAGGGTGGTACCGCGAGCATCTCGTCCCTTTATTGGGAGGAGGTTTTTTTGTGTTTTAAATGAAGGGCTTAAGACTGTTTTCGAAAAATGCAAATTAAAAATGAGGTGAGAAACCATGATGTTACTTGAAGAATTGAAGTACCGCGGACTGGTCAACCAGATGACTGATGAGTCCGGTCTGACGGAATTGTTAAATAAAGAGAAGGTGTCATTGTATTGCGGATTTGATCCAACAGGAGACAGCCTTCATATTGGTCACCTGCTTACAATCATTACCCTTCGCCGATTCCAGCTTGAAGGTCATAAACCACTTCCTCTTGTAGGAGGGGCTACTGGGCTGATCGGTGATCCGAGTGGAAAAAAAGCTGAGCGTACGTTAAATGAACAGAGTGTTGTCGAAGGATACAGTGACAAGATCCGCGAACAACTGAAGCGTTTCCTCGATTTTGACGGTGAAAACGGAGCTGAACTTAAAAATAACTACGACTGGATCAGTGAAATGAGCGTTGTAGATTTCCTCCGTGATGTAGGGAAAAACTTCAGCCTTAACTACATGCTGGCGAAAGATTCCGTTGAATCCCGTATTCAATCAGGAATCTCATTTACAGAGTTTAGTTACATGATCCTCCAGTCTTATGATTTCTACCATTTATATAAAGAAGAGAACTGTAAGCTGCAGATCGGGGGTAGTGACCAGTGGGGAAACATCACTGCAGGTCTTGAATATATCCGCAAAATGTACGGTCAGGATGAAGATGAAAAAGCCAAGGCATTTGGATTTACTATTCCCCTTGTCACGAAAGCTGACGGTACGAAGTTTGGCAAAACAGAAGGGGGGGCAATCTGGCTTGACCCTGAGAAGACGTCTCCTTACGAATTCTACCAGTTCCTTTTAAATACGGACGACAATGATGTGATTAAGTTTCTGAAATTCTTTACATTTCTGTCTCAGGATGACATCTCTGCTCTTGAAAAAGAAGTGGCAGAGCGTCCACACGAACGTGCGGCACAGAAGCGCCTTGCTGAGGAGCTGACTGCTTTTGTACATGATGAAGGTGCGGTTCAACAGGCTAAAAACATTTCTGCTGCATTGTTTGGCGGGGGAGACTTAAAGGCGTTATCAGCTGATGAAGTGATGCAAGGCTTCAAGGATGTTCCTTCCTTCACAATTGAAGAAGGGAAAGGTCTGATTGATGTACTCGTTGAGGGTGGTGTTTCTCCTTCTAAACGACAGGCCAGAGAAGACATCAAGAACGGTGCTGTGTACATCAACGGAGACCGCTGCCAGGAGATGGACAAATCGATGGGGCCGGAAGATAAAATCGATGGTCAGTTTACGATCATCCGACGCGGAAAAAAGAAGAATTTCCTTGTTCATTACAAGGGATAAAAGAAGAGCCGGTTCCTTTGGGAGCCGGTTTTTTTGGAAGGGTGGGCATAATGGGAGGAAGGGGTGGATGCGCCTGGGTGCGTTTAATCAAGTCAGGCGGCGGTTTAAACAAGTTAGCTGTGCACTTAGTCAAGTTGGGTTGTACTTTAATCAAGTTAGCCCCCCTCCTCGCCCGTGGGCGGTTCCAAAAACAAAAAAGCAGACCCAAAAGGATCTGCTTTTTAAAGCTATTCAACTTATTAACGAGAGTAGAACTCAACGATAAGCTGCTCGCTGATTTCAGCCGGAAGCTCAGAACGCTCAGGAAGACGAGTGTAAGTTGCTTCAAGGTTGTCAACATTAGCATCAAGGTAAGCTGGTACGAAGTCGTTTACATCCAATGCTTCCTTAACTACTGTAAGGTTGCGGGACTTTTCACGAACGCTGATTGTTTGACCAGGCTTTACGCGGTATGACGGGATGTCTACGCGTCCGCCGTCAACAGTGATGTGACCGTGGTTTACCAGTTGGCGGGCTTGACGACGAGTACGTGCAAGACCGGAACGGTAAACAAGGTTGTCAAGACGAGATTCAAGAAGGATCATGAAGTTTTCACCGTGGATCCCTTTCATGTTTCCTGCTTCATCGAACATGCGACGGAATTGACGCTCGTTCATTCCGTAAAGGTGACGAAGCTTCTGCTTTTCCTGAAGCTGAAGTCCGTATTCACTCATTTTCTTGCGCTGGTTAGGACCGTGTTCACCAGGTCCGTAAGGGCGCTTTTGTAGTTCTTTCCCAGTTCCGCTTAGAGAGATACCTAAACGACGAGAAAGCTTCCAAGATGGTCCAGTATATCGAGCCATAATTAGCTCCTCCTTCGTAAAACGTATATTTGTGAAACAGAACAGTAAGTGGCGATCCCATTTACACAGTCATTTTATTTTCATGCACCATCGCCTCGACAGCTGGAGGTTACGCGATGCACCTCGCACATAACGGGAATAAAATGAAACTGAATAATGTTCACCTTTGGCTGCCTTATTTGCACAAAGAACAGTGTACAACGCCGTGAATGAAAAGTCAAGTCTACCTTTAACAAGGCCTTCAAATAAACGGAGGGAATTATTTTTAATGAAATATTCCAATAACAAGCCCAAAGAAGTAAAACAAGGGTATAATGACTATGCATAGGTAATTAGATGTACAGCCGGAGGTGAGTCTTTATGCCCGCAATGTCCATAAACTTTTCAAAAATCTTCTATTCTATAATAAATGACGAGGCTTCCTTTATCGATCTTTTTGAGCCGGCAATTCTTTTTATAGCCGATGAGCAGGGGAAGGTCCGGACAATGAAAGAATTAGGGAAACTCCCGGAAAAAATGATCGATGTGTTTAACCGGATAGAAATGAGCTTTTCAGAAGAAGGATTTCCATATACATATGACATGTACAATGTCGATGCGGTCGTTTTATCAATACAGCAGCACAGTGAAAAGTGGAACGGGTATCTTGGGATGATTATGCCGTCTGATCACAAACAGGCCCCGGCAGCCGCCGCCTTTCTTCATGGCTTTAAGCAGACTGTATCAATGAGTATGAAACTCGATGAGACCAACAAACGGTATGAGCATATTTCAACCCGAGGAACTGTACACGAACGGGTGATGGACCTGTTGTCTGATACAGACTATAATCATAACCTTCATTTGTTTGCCAGGCGTCTGCTTCTCACCGTTTCAGAGCTTATGGAAGACTGCACAATAGCTCTTTATTTATATGACAGAACTTTAAATACCTATCTTCCTTTTGAGACTACTGATTTCCCTAAATGGGACAAAGAAGAGTATGCCATTCAGGAGCCTGTTTTCCAGGACTGCATAAATGAAAAATATGCACAAGGTTTTACAATACTAAATAAACGGGATATTCAACATAAACCCCTGTTTAAAAAAGAGGACCGGTACAGTGATTTCGTCGTCCTCCCATTTTCAGCTTCGGATTCCACACTTGGGCTCCTGCTTCTTCTCACAGAAGAGGGAGAGTGCGAATTGAAAGATTTAAGAGAGCTGCAGAAACTTCTTGCTGCATTAACACCGTGGGTAAAGAGACTGATTGAATACGATAGAATGATCCGGGAAAAGAAGCGTAACGAATTGTTGCTCAAAGTGAATCAAAAGTTTTACTCTTCTATGGATGTCCGGGGGATTTTAAAAGAGATGGTTGTGTCTCTTCATGAAGCTTATCCGACGTTTGAGTCTGAGCTGCTGCTCACCCATGACCTCGAAATGAACGATGCGGCTCTTCAGGTGAAATCACTGAACATTAACCAGGAAGAGAGTACAGCGGTAGAAGCCTACCTGACCGGGAGGATTCAGGTGAAAGACTGCTTGAGAACCGGAAGCACATACCTTTTTGTCCCTTTAAAAGGGAAGCAGAGTATATACGGTGTACTGACATTGATCTCAACTGCAAATCTTGTTTTTTCGCCTGAGGAGCTTTCGTTTATTCAAATGTTTGCAGATACAGGGGGGAATGCCATTGAAAATGCCCGGCTGTATGAGCAGTCCAACGAGCATATTGCGAACCTTCAGATGATTAATAAAACATCAGCCAGGCTGAATTCGAAACTTAAGCTTCGTGAGCTCCTGGCTTATATGCGTACAAGCTTTCAGAAGTCGTTTTCTTGCGATGAGACGGGCTTTGTCATGTTTAATTCAGGAGAAGACCATTATTTGCCGGGCAGCACGGAAGCTTTTAAAAATCCCCGGTTGAAAAAGGGATTGAAAGAATATGTGAATCAAATTAATGAAGACGGTGTGTTACTGGGAAATGCGGAATCGGACCTGTTGGCTGAATTTCCTTCTATCATTGTTGTTCCGATGGTTCATGATAAAAAGATCAAAGGGGCTGTGGTCCTCCTGAAGCGGGATGAATACGCCTTTTCATTTGAAAGCTACAAGTTGGTGGAGTCTCTTGTTCATCACTCCACTCTTGCGATTATGAATGCTATGCTTCATGAAGAACTTGGTGAACTGGTTATCCGTGATTATTTAACAAAACTTTATACAAGAGCGTATCTGGATGAAAAACTGGCCGAATCCATGCAAAAGGATGCCTTAGGTTCGTTTATTCTTTTTGATATTGATGATTTTAAACAAATTAATGACTCTTACGGACATCAGGTAGGGGATGAAGTACTTATTCAGGTAGCGGAAATTTTAAAGGGAAACACGAAAGAAGGTCATGACATCTCGGCCCGGTGGGGAGGAGAAGAGTTGGCAGTCTACCTTCCGAGGACCGATGAAGATACAGCCAGACAAGTGGCAATGCGAATTCACGATAAGGTACAAGAGCAGACCGACCCTCACGTAACGGTTTCCTGTGGCGTTTCAACCTGGTCCCGGGGAGAAACCAAATCCCACAAAAGGTTATTTAACCTGGCAGACCAGGCTTTGTATTTGTCAAAGTCCTCAGGGAAAAGCCAGGTAAGAATGGCCAGCGAGCTGCTGGGAATAGTGGAATAAAAATGAGGATGCTCCTGATAAAGGAACATCCTCTTCATTATGAGTGCAGCGGGTTAGTTCTTCAGAGGTTATCTACAAGCTCTTTTACAAATCTGGTGAGCTGTACTTCATCTTCCTCACTGAAACGCGACTTAACAGGACTGTCAATATCAAGGAGACCAATGAGCTTTCCATCTTTCACTAACGGCAGTACGATTTCAGATTGTGATGCCGCATCGCAGGCAATATGCCCCGGGAAAGCATGAACATCATCGACACGCATCACTTTCTGCTCCTCGGCGGAAGTGCCGCATACGCCTTTGCCTTTTTTAATCCGCACACAGGCAGGAAGACCCTGAAAAGGTCCCAAAACAAGCTCCTCCTCTTTCCAGAGGTAAAAGCCCACCCAGTTTACCTCAGTGAGAAACTGGTTAAGCAAAGCAGAAGCATTACTCAGATTTGCGATGAGGTCTTCTTCGTCATACAACAATCCTTTCAGCTGCATAATTAACGTGTCATACTGGTTCTCGAGAGAACCCTGATAAGCGGTTGACTGAAACAATGTGACCCCTCCTGAATCATCTCAACTTGAAATTTTGTAAAGTATATCATAAAAGATAAGCACTTTGTAAAGAAAGGCTTATCGATTTAGCAGGAATTTTGTCTCCTTTATTCGAATTACGATATAATAAGGAAATTTTGGTTAATGTCTGGAGTGATCATCCGTGCCATCGAGAAAGGCGTCTAAAGAAAAGGTTGTAAAAGCAGCCATCGATTTATTCAATGTCCAGGGATATGCAGGCACATCCGTTAGAGATATAGCGGCTAAAGCTGATGCCAATGTCGCTTTGATCTCCTATTACTTTGGAAGTAAGCAAGGGCTTCTGGAACATTTGATGACAGACTTTCTGGAGGGGTTTGTAGAATCCATAGAAAGACATACCGGTCATATTGACCAGACCGGTGCCGGAGCAGCCTTGCTTTCAGCTGTCTGGGATGTTCTGTCCTATCAACAGCGGAGGCACCACCTTGCCCGCTTTGTCCACCGGGAAATCACCCTGGATACAACCTTGGTGAGGGAGCTTATGACAACGTATCTGACGAAGGAGAAGTCTCTGTATAAGAGAATTATTAAAACAGGATTTGAAAAAGGAGAGTTTCGTCATCCGCCGAACGATTTCTGGATTCTTCAATTCCGGGGAATGCTCATTCTCCCATTTCTTCATCCCCAGTATATACGGGAGGTTTATCATTTAATGCCTCACGAAAGTCACTTCCTGAACCGGTATTATCAGGAGATTACCAGGTGGCTGTCCCCTTTGTATCATGGGGAAATTCCAAAAGAACTAAAGGATCATCACTCCGGATAAACAGCCGGGGGAGTGAGTGGCACCTGGTCCTTTAATTTTACATAACCTGACCCAAGCTGTTTGTACGAATGGGAATCAGAGCCGTATACACATGGGATCTTCATCTCTGCAGCCTTCCTCAGGACATCGGATGAAGGGTAGCTTTCACCGCAGAGAGGTTTTATGAATCCAGCTCCGTTTACATCAAGGGTCATGCTGTGCTTTTTCACTTCCGTCAGAATGGGCAGGACTTTTTGAAGGCATGGAAAGGAAGCTGGAAATCGCTTTTGAAACTTTCTTACGAGTGTGATGTGTCCGATGCGATTAGGTTTATAGCTTCCTAAATCGGCTTTAATGGAGGAAAGTACGGTTGAAAAATACCGGTCATAGACAGCTTCGAGAGATCCTGAAGCTGTGATGGCTTCATTAAACATACCGGGTGAGTAATCAAGGCACGTATACCGATCATTGATCTTAAGGAAATGGACCGATAATATGGCGTCGTCAAGAACAGGACCGACTTCATTAAGAAACAGCCGCGTTTCTTCTTCATAGGCTTCAATGTAATCCACTTCCAGTCCAATCCGGATATCGAGTTCGTTCTTATATTTCTCCTTGAGGTTTTGAAGCTCAGTAATGTAGTGATTCAGATCTGAAAGATCCATTGCACTGTCTTTATCTGGGACAGGGTCGTCAAAGGATGGTGGAAGAGGAGCGTGCTCAGTAAAGGTCATCCCTTTCCAGCCGAGTTTAACCGCCTGTTTTATATAGTCTTCAAACGTATCTTTTGTTCCGTGGGGACAGAACGGGCTGTGGACGTGTCCATCATACTCGATCATGGTTTTATTCACCTCATTGTTGGATTATCCCGTATTATGTCGCTTTAAATAAAAAAGTCAGAAAGAACTAAAAAAAATCCAATAAAATCGCTCAAATATATATTTTTCCATGATATTATAAGGAACATAGACGATTACTTCAACCTGCGGCCAGGGGAGGCAACTTTTTTTTCGACAAAATCCTGGTTCTATTATAAATCAAAATGGACGCCTTACCCAGACGTTCTTACATAATTACGACTTACAGAGGAGGTTTCCTATGACAGCCCCAGTTATTTATTCTCTTATCGGATTAATCATTCTGGCCGTTATTATCGGAGCGGTTTCAAGAAAAAAGATATACAAGGAAGTTGACAGGCTTGAACAATGGAAAATGAAAATTATGAATGAGCCGGTTTCAGAGGAGATCTCTAAAATCAAGGGGCTTACCATGTCCGGAGAGACTGAGCAACGTTTTGAAGCATGGCGTTCGGAGTGGGATGATATTGTTACAAAACAGCTTCCGGATGTAGAAGAAAAGCTGTTTGATATTGAAGAATCAGCGAACAGGTACCGTTTCAGAAAAGCAAAAAAGCTGATGGTCGAAGTGGATTATACGCTCCTCGCGATTGAGACACATATGAAAAACATGATTAAAGAAATTGATGAACTGGTTGAGAGCGAGGAAAGAAACAGAGAAGAAATCAGTGAAGTCCAGAACTACTATGATGAAACCAAAAAGAAACTGTGGATGAAGCGCAGCACTCTTGGAGATGCAGGCGGTAAACTTGATCAGATGATGAAAGATGTTCACGGGACTTTCGATGCATTTGCAGAGCATACTGCAAAAGGCAATTATCTTCTTGCAAGAGAAACCCTCGAAGAGATGAAAGAATCTCTTCAGCATATCAATTCCTTGATTGAAGAAGTGCCTCCTTATCTCGTTCTTATTGAAAAGGACCTTCCAAAACAGCTTACTGAGCTTTCCCTCGGTCTCAAAGAGATGGAAGAGAAGGGATTTGCCATTGAACATTTTGGCTTCACAAGTCAGACTACAAAAATGAAGCAGGAACTCGATCAGCTTATCGATCTTTTGTACGATGTGAAGGTTGAAGAAGTGAAAGAACCGGTTGCTGCGATCCAGTCTGAAATTGACGGGATATATGAGAAGCTTGAATACGAAGCCCTCTCCAAACAGGTAGTAACCCAGGAAGTTCATGAGCTGGCAAGGCGTGTGGACCTGCTTCCGGAGCACTTCCAGCAGCTGCTTGTTGAAACAGAAGAAGTAAAGATGACCTACCGCCTCACTGAAGATGAGTATAAAGCTCACTTTAAACTGGAAAAAACAGTGAAGGAAATCATTCAGCAGTTTATGATGATTGAAGATTACATTGAGAATCAAAAGCAGTCCTATACCGCTTTACGCAAGATGGTTACAGACTTTAAAGAAAAGCTTGAAGCAGGGGAAGCGGAACTTCTCCATGCTAAAGAGGTTCTTGAGGAAATGAGAAGTGATGAGCGAAAAGCAGAAGAAACGTTAAGGGAGCTCAAGCAGAAACTGATCAGCGGGCAGAAGAAGCTTCAAAAGAGCAACATCCCCGGTCTCCCGAAAGATATCTTAAAGGAAATGGATACAGCTGAAGAGTACTTCATTCAGGCTTCAAATAAACTTGATGAAGTTCCGTTATCCATTGATGAAGTGACTCACCATGTAGATAAGGCGCACGTCCATATCGAAAACTTTATGGCGGTGCTGAACGACCTTATTGAGAAAGCGACGCTTGCTGAGCGGGTTATCCAGTATGGAAACCGTTTTAGAAGGAAGGATGACAGGTTAAATATTCTCCTGCTTCAGGCAGAGGAAGCCTTTCGCAACTATCAGTATGAAGAAGCTCTCGAATTGAGTGTAAAAGCGATCCGGCCGGTAGACCCAGACGTCTTGGAACGTGTTCAAAGAGAAGAATCATTACAGCCGAGTGTGTAACATCACACTCGGTTTTTGCTGTTTAAAATTCAACGATTAACCATTGCTGGTCCTAAGGTCATGGAGTATTTTTAAACCCTGCAGAGCTTCAGCTGAAAAGCCTCAGTCCCACTCTTGGAAATCGAAGGGCTTCACCTGCCTCGAAAAGGGTGTAATAAATAACAAAAGGCTGTACCGCGAAGTTGTTTACTTCCGGTACAGCCCTGTAAAGAATTTAATTATTTTTCCGCTGAAAAGAACCACCCTATCACAGCGCCTGCTGTAGCAGGGATGACCCATCCGATACCCATTTCAAAGAATGGCAGTATAGAGAGTACTGAAGTCAGGGGTTCAGCAAAGATTCCGGCTGTAATCAGTCCTTCTGGTACACTGATCAATGCGGCTCCGATAACAGCTCCCTTATACACGGCGGCTTTTTGGCCGAAGATGCGGTCGATCAATACGAAAACAATCAGCACGATGGCTATGGGATAAATCATAATGAGCATCGGCAGTGAAAAAGCAATCAACTGTGTAAGTCCCATATTAGCCATGAGAAGACTGAATAAGGCGATGATCCCTGTAGTAACCGGATATGGAACCCGGGGAGCAACACGTTTTAAATATTCACCGAACGCAGAGATCAGGCCGACAGAAGTCGTTAAACAGGCAATAACGATAACAAAGGACAACAGTACAACGCCTGTTTCCCCTAATAGCATCCTGGAAACGGCAGTGAGAATCAGCCCCCCGTTATCCATCATGCCGATTTCACTTACGCTGGTAGCCCCCAGATAGGAAAGGGAAAAATAGACAAGTGCCAGTCCGCTTCCGGCTATCAGCCCCACATGCACGGCTTTTCTTGCTACTTCCTTTGGTTCGGTAACACCGTGTTCCTTCATTCTGGAGATGATGACAATACCGAAAACAAGTGCCGCAATGGCGTCCATCGTTAAATAGCCTTCCAGGAATCCTTTAAAGAATGGAAACTGGGTATAGCCTTCTGATGGCTCCTGTATCGAACCTACCGGGTTTAGGAAGCCGTTTAAAGCAAGGACTGTTAATAGGATAACAAGTGCCGGTGTCAAATACTTCCCAAGCCGTGAAACAAGCTTGGACGGGTTAAGGGACAGCCAGTAGCTTACTCCGAAGAAAACAAGTGTAAAGATAAAGAGCAGGAGGGTCTGGGCCCCTTCACCGGTGTACGGTGTGGCCCCGATTTCAAAAGCGACACTCCCAGTTCTGGGGATACCGAATAATGGGCCGATTGCTAAATAAACGACCAATGGAAAAAATAAGCCGAAAGCCGGACTTACTTTGTTTGAAACTTTCTGCAAATCTCCCCCGGACTTTGCAATAGCGACGATCGCGAGTATAGGCAGTCCGACTCCTGTAACGAGAAAGCCTATAATGGCAGTCCATACTGCGGTACCAGCCTGTTGTCCGAGTGCTGGAGGGAAGATAAGATTCCCGGCGCCAAGAAACAGGGCAAACATCATCAGGCCGATGGCAACTGTTTCCTTATTTGTAAGCGTTTTCTTATTCATGGATGAAACCTCCTGGAGTTAACGATCACATTGGTAAATCATTTAGTTTGGGCTTTAAAGCAATAAAGCCAAACGTAATTTTATCATAAAGTCGAATGTTGTAAACAGTTAAAATTAAAAGAATTTTTATTTTATGGTGGCAGATATACAGTTGAAGCGGGGAATTAAGGTCGGACTGCCCGGCTTTTCAGGGAACAAACATGAACAACCGGGGTAAACTGATCCTGGACAGACGCGTCAGGTTTTGTATGATAGTAAGAGGATTTTACGTATTTTAAAAAGAATACCCGGTGTTTAATGTAAAGGCTTTGTTAAAGTCCGGTGGTTCCATATTAGTAGTGATTGCCGGGAAGCCGCAAAGGCAAGCCCGATCCCTGAGGATTAACCGCCCGCGGAAAGTGAGCAGAAATGACTCCGAAATTAACAAAGCGGATTAAAAAAGCCTAAGGGTTATGATATGATAAGCTGTTGGGGAGTATACGTTTATCTCACTTGTACTTAAAAGGAGTTAACAATAAATGATTTATTTTGATAACAGTGCCACCACACGTCCATATCCCGAAGTGGTAGAGACGTTTGCAAAGGTATCTGTGGACTTTTTTGGCAACCCTTCTTCGCTGCACCCTGGAGGAAAACAGGCGGAAAGGCTTCTCGTCCAGACACGTGAACGTGCAGCAAGCCTTTTGAATGTTGATTTTAAAGAGGTCCTGTTTACATCTGGTGGAACAGAAAGCAACAACCTTGCGATAAAAGGTACGGCCTATCAGCACCGGTCAAGGGGCAGGCATCTTATTACCTCTGAAGCAGAGCATCCTTCAAGTTACGAAACCTTCAGGCAGCTGGAACAGGAAGGCTTTAATGTCACCTATCTTCCGGTAAATAACAAAGGCATCGTAAGCCTGGATGATGTAAAACAAGCAGTAGGGCACGAAACGGTTCTTGTTTCTCTTCTCCATGTAAATAATGAGCTTGGTTCCATCAATCCGGTTGAACAGATCGGCAACTTTTTACTAAACCATCCTAAAGTCCTTTTTCATGTAGACCATGTTCAGGGTGTGGGGAAGGTTCCTCTTCACCTGAAGAATGCGAAAGTGGATTTCTGTTCCTTTTCGTCCCATAAGTTCCACGGATTGAAGGGAACAGGGCTTTTGTATGCGAGAGCAGGAACCAAACTCTCACCTATATTTAAAGGTGGGAGCCAGGAACATCAAATGCGTGCCGGCACTGAAAACGTTGCGGGGGCAACAGCAATGGTAAAAGCCCTCAGAATGACACAGGATGCTGCAGTTAAACGAACAAAGGAGCTTTACCGGATGTCGGAACGCCTCATCGAAGAACTGAAGTCCATTGATGGTGTCTATGTCAATACACCTGAAGAACGGGCGCCGCACATTGTCAATTTCTCGGTGCCGGGACTTAAGCCTGAAGTTCTTGTGCAATCCTATGGAGAAAAGAGCATGTATGTATCAACGAAGAGTGCATGTTCATCGAAGTTCGCGGAACCGAGCAGAGTCCTGACGGCGTGTGGTTTTAATTATGAGCGTGCTGCAAGCGGTGTCCGGGTGTCTTTGTCTTTTGAAAATACCAACGAAGAAATGTCAGCGTTTATTGATTATACGAAGGAAATGATTCCTTCACTATTAAAGGTGGTAAACAGATAATGGAACCAGTATATGACCATATATTAATACGTTATGCAGAGCTTTCTTTAAAAGGAAAGAACCGCAGCCATTTTGAAAAACGGCTTCAGCACAATATCCGGACCGCGTTAAGGAAGTTTCCGGAAGTTAAAGTGAAACGTTCCTTTGGGCGTATGTTTGTTGAACTTCATGGGGAAGATGTACAGGGTGTCTCAGACATACTTCAGCACTTATTCGGTATTCATTCATTCAGTCCAGCATTGAAAACGGACAATGAGCTTGATGGAATTAAGGCTGCTGCTCTTTTTGCCATTAAAGATGCCCTGCCGGATGAAGAAGGGACGTTTAAAGTATCTGCCAGACGGATTGACAAATCTTTTCCGGTTCGTTCACAAAAGCTCAATTATGAACTTGGATCTCATATTCTTCAAAACACAGGTGACATTACAGTAGATGTTCATAACCCTGATGTAGAAGTAAAAGTAGAGGTCCGTCAGGAGGCAACCTACCTTACGTGTAAAACGGTCAAGGGGCCGGGGGGACTGCCTATAGGAACAGGCGGCCGTGTCATGCTGATGCTTTCAGGAGGGATTGACAGTCCTGTAGCAGGCTACCAGATGCTCAAACGCGGAGTCGATCTCCAGGCTGTTCATTTCCACAGTCCGCCTTTTACAAACGAGCGTGCTCTTCAAAAGGTAAAAGATCTGACAAAAGTTCTCTCCCGCTATGCCGGAACGGAAATAACCCTTCATGTTGTGCCGTTCACAGAGGCTCAGAAAAAAATTCATGAAGCTGTGCCGGGTGAATACGAGATGACCATCATGCGCCGTGTGATGCTTCGTATCGCTGAAAAAGTAGCCGCAAAAAATAAAGCTTTGGCCCTGGCTAACGGGGAAAGTCTGGGACAGGTGGCCAGCCAGACGCTGGACAGTATGTTTACGATTAACGAAGTGACAACAATGCCGGTATTACGGCCTCTCGTTGCCATGGATAAACTGGAAGTCATTGATATCGCGCAGAAGATCGATACGTATGAGTTATCTATTCTTCCCTATGAAGACTGCTGCACAATATTTCTGCCGCCTCAGACGAAAACAAAGCCAAACCGTACAAAAGCAAACCGTTTCGAAGGAAACCTCGATATTGAGGCTCTTGTAGAGGATGCGGCTGAACGGACGTACAAACAGACTCTTTCATCTGCTGAAGAGTTGGACAAGGAATTTGAAGACCTTTTTTAATAGATCATAAATTATTACCACAAATTGGTTGACTTACTGATGCATGTGAAATCTCTTCTTGTAGCATTCTATGGTTACAAGGGAGGTGACAAACATGGCAAATAACAGAAGTTCTAACCAATTAGTAGTCCCTGGTGTACAACAAGCTCTTGATCAAATGAAATACGAGATCGCTCAAGAGTTCGGTGTCCAGCTTGGCCCGGATTCAACATCTCGCGCTAACGGTTCCGTTGGTGGAGAAATCACTAAGCGTCTAGTTCAACAAGCTGAGCAACAACTAGGCGGGTACCAAAAATAATAAATATTATGGCTGATGGGAGTATCCCCGATAACCGGGAGATACTCCTTTACTTTGTTGGTGCCAGGCACTGTGTGAAGAAGTCACACAGTGCCTGGCACCTTTTTTGATTTTCGGATAAAACAGAGGTATGATGAGGGATATTGGAATACTATCCCAACCAGTTCTACTGAACAATCAACTGCAGGGGAGAGATGATAGATGGGGACACTTTGGTATGGAGCAAAAGTACGTACATTGGAGACAGAAAATGATCTACACGAGGCTGTTTACGTTGAGGATGGCATCATTCAGGACGTAGGGGAAAAAGCGGAACTTGAACGTACATACAGCAAAAGGATTACTGAATACCATGACATTTCAGGCGGAGTGATCTATCCCGGCTTTGTAGACAGCCATTTACATATGATTGGTCACGGTGAGAAGCTGCAGCGCATTGATTTATCTGAGATTACAAGCGTGGAGACGCTTATGCATGTACTAAAGAAAAGAGCTGAAGAACTTAATAAGGGGGAGTGGCTGATTGCAGAGGGATTTAATGAAAATTTATTTACCCCTGCCGTTGTTCCCCACCGAAGTGAGCTGGATGAGATTACCTCTGAGCATCCTGTTGTGCTCACGAGAGTCTGCCGGCATGCAATGCTTGTAAATTCGTATGTTCTTGAGCTCGCAGGTATTAATGCTTCAACGCCCGATCCCCCGGGGGGGCTCATAGTAAAGGACAGGGAAGGGCTTCCTTCAGGCTACCTTCACGATCAGGCTCAGGAGTATGTCCGGGACGTGATGCCGGATATCGATGGGGATTATTTGCACAGTGCCCTGACCGATTCCCTTAACGATCTGTGGTCCAAGGGATTTACCGGAGCTCATACAGAGGACTTAAATTACTACGGTGATCCGGACCTAACCCTTCAAACCTTTTTGAATGTGATTGATGGTAAAAAGCAGAAGTTCAGGGCGAGCCTCTTGGTTCATCACGAAGTTGCCGGTTCTTTAAAAGAAAAGGGCTATACTTATGGTGATTTGAACAACACAATTGAGCTGGGGGCAGTAAAGGTTTTTGCGGACGGAGCTCTCGGAGGGCGAACAGCGCTCCTCAGGCAACCGTATAGTGATGATTCTTCAACCAGCGGTGTGGCGATCTACACCAGATCACAGCTCAGTGATATCGTCAGGGAAGCAAGGAAGCTGGAGATGCCGGTGGCCATTCATACGATCGGGGACCTGGCTCTGGAGTATGCCCTTGATGCTATCGAGGAGAATCCTGTACCAGCAGGGTTAAGAGACCGGCTGATCCACCTTCAGGTAACGGGTCCTGATCTTTTAAATCGGCTGCAGAAGCTTCCGGTCGTCCTGGATATCCAGCCTCGTTTTGTAGCATCAGACTTCCCATGGGTTGAGGAAAGACTCGGTCCTGAACGGCTGGAGTACGGGTTTGCATGGAAAACGTATCTCGATATGGGGATAGCTTGTGCAGGAGGTTCAGATGCACCTATCGAACCCCCCGATCCTCTTCTGGGGATTCATGCTGCTGTAACACGAAGGAAGCCTGAGGAGAACCATAAGGGCTACTATCCTGAGCAAAAACTTACCCTCTTTGAAGCGCTAAGGTTATTTACAACAGGGAGTGCCCAGGCCATCAGCCAGGAAGAAGAGTATGGTCTGATTAAAAAAGGGTACAAAGCCGATTTTACGATTTTTGACCATGACCTGTTTGACCTGTCTCCGGATGAGTGGCTGAACGTTCAGGTTAAAAAAACGGTTGTAGATAATACAGTTGTTTATGAAAACCAGGCTGCGAAATAAAAAACTGTCCCGTAAGCCGGACCTGCGGGACAGTGTTAAAGCAGTATCTTCAATTTACAGGAAGCTTCTCTTCACTTTATGAAGGAAAGAGTTGTCTTTCAGCTTAAGCATTTTCACTTTACGTTCGGAGACTTTCACTCTGATCTCCTTACTGTGACGGATGCTGAGTGCTTCATTGTCAACACCCATGATTGGATGGTCATTTCCATCCTGTACAACCTGCAGTACCAGTTCGCGGTCACCGCTTAAAAGGAGTGGTGAACCCAGAGTACGGTAATTGTTATTGTCGAGAGATGCCATTTCCGTCAGCTGCATGGATACAAGGCGAGGGTCTACTATAGCCCCTTTCAAAGACTTGTTATATGCTGTACTTCCGGTAGGGGTGGAAATGACAAGCCCGTCCCCTCTGAATGTTTCAAAGTGCAGGCCATCGATAAAGATATCGACAACGAATGTTTTTATGACATTTGAGCGAATTGAACATTCATTGAGACAGTAGAAACCTTTCTGCCCGTCAATCGTAACTTCCAGTACGGGATACCGGAGAACTTCAACCATATCTGTCTGCATGGCTTTTTCGATGGATTCAAGATCTTCAAGATCAAAATCGGCATAAAAGCCGAGGTGGCCGTCGTTAATGGATAAATAAAGGCAGTCTTCCTGGAAGTCCGTTCGTCTGAGGGATTGTAAGAAGGCGCCGTCACCGCCGATACTGGCAATGATATTGGCATCTTTTACATTATCAACAAGGCGGAAATTATATTTTCTGCCGAGCTCCCGCAGTCGGTCAACTTTCTCTTTTGTTTTTTCTTCTTCTACATAATGAAGGTAAACATTTCTTCTCTCTGGCATGTTGTAACTTCCTTTCTGTGAGGTGATCAAAGGCTACAGGTTTGTATGTAGTTTACCCTGTCATTAGTTAATTTCTTTAAAAAGAGAGGAATTCCTTCAAATAAGAGTCTGAAAATGGAGAAAACCCTCTGGTTAGCGGGGAAGGAACACGTATTTTGTCAGGGAATCCCCTGCCTGTGCTTTCCTGTATGAGGCAGGAGCCCGCTGTTACGGGCGAGAATAATAAACATAAAAATGGAGGTTTTAAGATGAGTGGCAAACGCTGGGTTGCAGTAGGAATTGCTGTGGCATTATTTATGGGGTCAAGTTTCTTTTCTCTTGCTATGGGTGCTTTCACTACAGATTGGGACGATCTTTTTGCCGGTGAGGAGTACGATGTAGATGAACATGTTCTTGAAAGAGGAAATGGTAATGGAAAGATTGTTGTAATGCACTTAAACGGGGTCATTCAGAGCAGTTATGATGCTCCTTCACTTTTTGAATCTGCTACATACAACCATAACCGTTTTTTGAAGCAACTTGACGCTGCCGCAAACGACGGCAGTGTTGACGGAATTATTATCAGTGTTAACACTCCGGGTGGCGGAGTCATGGAGAGCGACCAGATTCATGACAAGATCGTTGAAATACAGGAGGAATACGGAAAAGAAATCTATATCAGCATGCAGAGTATGGCTGCGAGTGGAGGATACTATATCGCGGCTCCCGCTGCACAGGTATACGCTCATCCACAAACGATAACAGGTTCAATCGGTGTTATCATGCAGTCATTGAATGTGGCTGAGCTGGCTGAAGACCTTGGCATTCAATCCGAAGTGATTAAGAGCGGACCGTATAAAGACATCATGTCTGCAACCCGTGAGATGACGGACGATGAGCGTCAGATTCTGCAGGATCTCATTGACGAATCGTATGAACGTTTTGTTGATATTATTTCGGAAGGTCGGGACATGCCGCGCGATCAGGTTGAAGAGCTGGCAGATGGCCGTATTTATTCGGGAAACCAGGCCTATGAAGCAGATTTGGTTGACGGCCTCGGGGACCTGGACGATGTGATTGAAGCCTTCAGGGAAGATATCGGCAAAGGAGATATTGATGTTGTTGAGTATCGTCAGCCACTTGGCTTCCCATCCTTATTTGGAGCTGCAGCTCAATCCGTTTTCGGTGATCAGTTGTCTATGTACTCTATGAAAGAATGGATCCATCAGTCCCACGCTCCACGCCTGATGTATCTGTACACGAATTGAGGTGGGAAACATGAATGATAACCGGGAATATGAAAAACAGGAAGAAGAAGCGCTCACCGATTCTGCAGCGGAACGTGAAGAAGACCGGGAGGATATTGACGTCGTTCACAGTAATGAACGGGATGAAATTGAGCGGTTTCATGAACCAATCTATTACGGTGGTTTTTGGATGAGGTTCTGGGCCTATCTTGTGGATCTGCTTATTGTTTCAAGCCTGAACGGACTTATAGCAGGCAGTGTCCTCGCCATAATCGGTCTTGAAGGACTCACCTTTGGGATATATTCACTTGCAGGTCTTGTCAGTGCCCTTGTGGCTTTTGGCTACTTTTCCATTATGACGAAAATAATGGGACAGACACTGGGCAAGCTGATTTTCGGGTTGAGTGTGATTTCAGTAAAGCATGAAACTCTTACATGGGGGGACGTGCTCATGCGGGAAGTGGTTGGACGTTTTATCCACCGTTCCTTAGTGATTACAAACGTTCTGTACATTGTTGTCGGGTTTGATTCCCGAAAGCAGGGGATTCATGATAAGTTTGCTGACACGGCTGTCGTTCTTGAGCCAAGGCAGACCCGCCGTTCTGCATAAAAAAAACTGTTAAACCTGTCCTGACCGGGCAGGTTTATTTTTGTGCTGCCTGTCGATACTTATATTGAGGAGGTGGGCTCTTTGGCATGGTTGTGGTGGTCAATTGGCATTTTAGGAATACTGGGTATTCTCATTTTTACGTTGCTCGTTTTTTCCAACCTGCATGTACATATCAATTATTATCATGACGGTGATAACGACGAGTTGAAAATAAAAACGGTGTTGTGGAAGGTCTTCAGGTATACATATACGATTCCAGTCATTTCAGTGGATAAAGAGACACCGACGATTGTCGTGCAGGAAGAGGAAGATTCATCTGCGGGACACGAGGAAACAAACGAAAAAATGTCCATACATGATTTTGTTTATGATATGAGGCAGTTTAATCAATTTCTCAGACATGTGTTTGGCTTTCATACGATCCTTCGCCATTTCCTGGCAACGGTCTCTGTAAATCAATTTTCCTGGAGATCGGTTTTAGGAACACCCGATGCTGCTTTGACGGGAAGTATTGGGGGAGTGCTGTGGGGAATAAAAGGAAATGTGGTTGGTTTAATCGGGAACTATTTCAGAATGTGCACGCTTCCTGAACTCGCCATTCAACCTGTGTTTAACCAGGCAATCTCAAGAACGGAATTAAAGTGCATGTTATCGTTCCGTATCGGGAATGCTATCCTCGGAACCATAAAAGTGTATCGACACTGGCGAAATGGACGGCCTTTTAAGCTTAATAAAGGGTCAAAACAGAGGAGGGATATGAATGTCTGAACATCCAATTCAGGGACTAATGAAAACGGCCATGGAAAATTTAAAGGAAATGGTTGATGTTAATACGATTGTAGGTGACCCTGTTGAAACGCCTGATGGCGGCGTAATCATGCCTGTAAGTAAAGTGGGCTTTGGTTTTGCAGCCGGAGGAAGTGAGTTTATTGTTGAAACTCGTGGCAGTCACGGAGATCGTGAAGAGAAACACCCATTCGGAGGCGGTAGCGGGGGTGGAGTGTCCATTACACCGATTGCCTTTTTGATCGTGAATCCTCACGGAGTGAAAATGGTTCACCTGGATCAGAGTACGCATCTATACGAAAAACTGTTTGATCTTGCTCCGCAGGTTGTGGATAAAATCCAGCAGATGATGCAGCAAAACAATCAAAAGTCAGGTTCCAGGCCCCAGTCGAAATATAACGGTGGCCAAAGCGGAGAGTCGCTGGACTTTTAAAAATGGAAACAGAGAGTGCTCCAGTCCTTTGGAGCACTCTCTTCCTTTTTCTCAAGGCTGCTTTGCAAGAGTATTGAAATTCAGCTTCAGTAACCGGAATTCGACCCCTTTCCGCGGACTCGCGCCGAACCTCCCCGGTGAGAAACACTTAAGTTTCACAGAGCCTTTCTCAAAGAAAATATAGAAGAACCATGAGTACTCTTCGCTTTTCACCCTGATTCCTTTCAACACCTTTTAAAATGTCATTTCCTTTACATAACCCTTTACACTGTTTATCGGCTCCCGATGTGTGGTATTTTATGAATGTACCTTACTTTATAAGTGAGAATTTAATGCATATGAGGAGGCTTCACCATGGCACAAGTAACATTTAAAGAAAAACCGGTCACACTAATGGGATCACAAGTTTCAGTTGGAGACACAGCACCTGATTTTACCGTACTTGCCAATGACCTTTCAGAAGTAAGTCTGTCCGACAGTAAAGGCAAGGTCCGGCTGATCAGCGTCGTTCCTTCCATTGACACTGGTGTATGCGAGCAGCAGACACGCAGGTTTAATGAAGAGGCAGCAAAACTTGACGATGTAGAAATTCTCACGATCAGTGTAGATCTTCCCTTTGCCCAGAAGCGCTGGTGCGCAGCGGAGGGAGTTGAAAACCTCCAGGTATTATCCGATCACCGAGACTTAAGCTTCGGAAAAGCATACGGTGCTGCAATTGAGGAGCTTCGTTTGCTGTCCCGTTCCATCTTTGTTGTAGATGCAAATGACAAGATCACCTATGCGGAATATGTGTCTGAGGTTACTAACCACCCGGATTACGAATCAGCTTTGCGGCATGTTACTCAACTAACACACGATTGATTATCCCCTTAGGATAGCGCTCCCTATATAATGGGGAGCGTTATTTTTTTTATAAAAGCAAAAAATAATTAATGTTACAAAAGCAAATAATAATTGTATACTACTATTTACCAAAACATAATTCATTCATTCTAGGTTACATAAGAGGAAAAATAATTATCTTTACAAAAACAAAAAATAATTATATAACTACGAACGCAAAAAATAATTACATAATTAACAATATATAAATTACTTCCTTATAAATTAAAACACTTAAAGCAAATTCCCTAAGGTTTTCTAAATTCATACATAAAGAAAATTTCGAAAACTAAAAGAATAATTATGATATAATGGATATAATTACCATATTAGGGGTGGTTGTATGAAAGCTGATCATATTCACCAAGTCCTAGAGGATTTTATATCTTCTAAGTATCAAAAGATATTAATAGACGGCACTTGGGGTATCGGAAAGACTAAATATATTTCTGATTTTTTAGAAAATCATACTTATTCCTGTTATGTATCATTATTTGGTAAAAGAGATACAGATAGTATTATTCACGAGATTTACTTTAGCATCATTGAACAAGCCCCTAGAGGTAGTATAACAAAACACTTTCGTACGATTAGAGAAACAATGAAAAATTTAGATGTCTCATTCAAGGGTCTCTCTTTGTCTGTTCCTTTGATAGGTAGTTTATATAAAACATTAGAAAAGCAATTATTACGGAATGAAGGAAATTCGTTACTTATAATATTCGATGATCTTGAGCGCAAGCATGATAACCTAGATATAAAAGAAGTATTTGGAATATTGGACAGTCTATCTAAATTCAAGGGTATTAAAGTAGTACTGGTTGCAGCTACGGATCAATTAAATGAGAAAAATAAAACTACCTTTAATGAGTATAAAGAAAAAGCTATTGATCGGCACTATGAGGTTAGTGAGTACGCTTCTGAAGCACCGGCACAAATTTTAAAAAATGATGTATGGCAGGTAGTAAAAATATTAGTGCAGGAATTTAACTTCAATAATCTTAGGACATTTGAAAAAATAAACATGTTCATAAATGAAGTAGTAAATAAACTTGGTGAAGATATATTTAAAGAAAAATTTACAAAAGCAGACCTTTATAAGATGTGTTTTGCGTCCGTTTTCTTTAATGTTGAACATAAGGCAAAGATGATTTTATTAGAAGAAGATAATTCAACAAGTAAAATTAGGAATGGAGTGTATAAAGAGAGTGAAAGTGGAGAAATAGAATACTTGTATAGGTATATATTAAAGTGTTCTCTTGATAATCAAATGAGTAAAAACGTTTTTCGGTATATAAACGATTGGTTTAAAACTGGCACATATTCAAAGGAGGAAATTTTAACTATTGTTGATGCAATCAATAGTTATGAAGAAACACCTCACAATTTCTTCTCTTCCGATCAGGAAATTCTGAGTGTTATTGAAAATTGCAAAAGATACTTATGTAGCCTTAAAGGAACAGAGAATATAAATGATGTTCTCTCAAGAATTTCAACCGCTTTTTTATGGGCTGAGGTAATGTCTGTTGATATTGGAATCACTGAGGATGAAATTGTAAAGAAATTGTCTAAACATGTTGTTAATATGATCGATTTAACAAAGGGATCTTATCAAAACCAGGTTAGTACTTGGAATATAGAAAGTGAAAGAGCTATACGAATAGCAAATCGAGTTAATGATGATATAATACTTGAATACTTCAGACAACTTTTGGGAAATATAGAGTTGCATTATTTACGTGGGAAATATGATGAAAATCATTATTTAAAACAATTATACGATTCGATCATATCTGTAAAAGAGGGCGATTTAAGAGAAGCAATATTAAAATGTCTTAAGGAGCACCAATACTTTTTTCCTATGCCCTCTGGAAAGATTACTGAAAGTCAATGGTATTGGTGTCGTATGATAAATAAGTTAATAAAGGAAATTGAAGTACACTGGGACATGGAGAATTATCATTGTAAATTTGAGGAATACATTATGGGTAAGGCAGTAAGTAATGATAAAATGCTAAAGAACAGACTGAGTTACTTATTTGAAAAGAAATAATTTAATGTAAAAGTGGATGAGGGATGATCGATTTTCGAGAAAGTTAATTCTTTATCCGAATTTAAACTTAAAAAAGCGCTTCCTATGTTTTAGGAGCGCTTTTTTTTATTTTGTCATTAAAACTCATGTTGCTGTACAAGATTTCAGGTAAAAGGCAAATTTTTGTGTAGCGTCATCAAGAGACCCTAATGCAAAATAGCCCTCCTTTGTGGAACTAACGCACCCCATTAATGGAGATGCTAGAAAGCTTAACATAGTATTAATCTCATCTAATGTAGGGGATGATTTAAATTGTTTCTGTCCCTTCAGTAAGTGATAAATCTCTCTTGGCTGTATTATTCCTTCGGTAATTGGGTCGTTACTTTCTTCTGATAAACATTTTAGTACTGCCTGCAACAGCATTCCCTCCCTAATTACTTTGTTTCTGTCTTCTTCAATTACATTTAAATTTACTAACCCTTTTTGCATAAATATCTTTTTGTAGGAGTCGGCTTTAAGAGGTACTTCGTCGTGCCATTTTATTAGCTTTTCTATAGTATCAATATCGATTAAAGCAACTCCATGATCTTTGGCTCTATTAATTAACCTCTCTCCTTGGAACTCCCGTCCAACAACAGCAGAGAAGCTGGCAGAATGCTTTTTTTTGTGATCTCTCAAAGTATCGAAGTTAATTTGACTTTCGGTAATTCCTCCGCTATAGGTCGTTTTAGCATCAACAGCCACTGAATATGCAAACCTTGGAGCTGTTGGTGCTTGAACCAGTACATCGGTTTTTCCTGATCCTCCTAACCATTCAGCCTTAAAGCCCAGCATCATAAGGCTGTTGCATAAAGCTTTCTCGAAATCATCTGGATTAGATGATTCTCGGGAAGCTAATCTAAGTTCGTTCAAATTATTGTCGATAACAGAAACGTTATCTTGACTTCCACTGGTGGATTTATCTTCTTTATTATTAGAGTGGTTACTAATTCTCATATATTCCAGGTTTTTTATTTCTTTTAATAAGAGTATCCCTCTATTTGTTAGAGAGAACGAATTTGCGTCCATATCTTGAATCAATTTTGCATTTCTAAGTATAGAAAGTCTTCTATTAATTTCATTTATATTCTCGTTTTTGAATCCATGTGATACTTTAGCGATTACTGCAAGTTGTTTTTTATTGAGAATAGAATTTTCTAAGTGAGCTAAGATCTCAAACACAAATGAATATTTGCGGTTAATACAACATGCTAAATCTAAATCACCATAGTTACTCTCGATTAATTCTCTTCCTAAGTCACTGGTTTGATAAATAGTTTTTGATTTTCTTTCAATTAAACCAAGGAAGAGGAGATTAGAAATAAATGCCTTTGTAGATGTTTCAGAAATACCGAATGACTCTGAAGAATAGCTTGCAATTTTCTTTAACTCCACCGGAGTATGCATCATTAATAAATAATCTTGAATCGTATCCACCCATGAAGTCTGACTCCCCGGGAAGTATCCAATACCATTTTTTCTTTCTGACAAATCTTCACTATTTAGTTTGGATATTTGAATTGCCCATTCGGATGCGGGCGTTTTGACTTCGGAAGAGGTAGGGTCAGTTTGGATAACAAAATCAGATGGTCTTACATATTGAACTTTTTCTAATAGCAATTTTCCATTGTCAGTTATAAAATACTTTTGAGAATAGTCTTGGTGAGTTATCATGCCTAGATCTTTTAACCACCCTAAGCGAGCCCGAATTTCGGATCTTGTTTTCCAGTTTAAATGATATTCTATATTTGCAATATCTTGAAGCTCAATTGCTTTCTTCGGTTCATCTAAAATAATTGCTAATAACTCTGAAAAAAATCTTATATTTGCATTTAGATAAGCTGTTAAGAAATAATTATTTTGTGTTTCAAGCCACAACTCAGATTCTGGAGACAAATACCATCCCGAGGAATTTTTTAAAACGAACCCTGAAGGTCTTAATCTAATACAGAGATCTTCTAAAGTATTCTTGCTGTCACTTCCAGGTATTTCTATATATGTGTTATATGGTGTATTAGTTTGGAGGGCATTGAAGATCACCTTAAGGGAATGTGGAAACCCTTTTTCTCCACGTGGAATATTAGGAGCGGCAAACACCTTAGTTTCCCAATCTCTAGGTTTTGGAAAATCTATATTACTAATATCGTTCATAAGTATCTCACCTTTCCATTAAGTATTATAAATATGGTATCATAGTTCCAGTTCTTTATTAGGTGTTTTAGCAAGGTCTTTAGTGTCAAAATCACCGTAACAAACCATCCGGATTACGAAAAGGTGTTGGAGTTTCTAAAGCAACATAACAACAATTAGTTTTTTGTTCTTATTTAGAAGTAGTTAGCGCTACCTACTTTCATAAGACCCGGATTACGATGCGGCTCTGGACGCAGCAAAATCAGCACAATAACCGTTCAGCCTCAAAGAAGCCGGCAGCCGAGTCTGCACGGCTTCTTTTTCTTGCGCCATTATCCACGTCTGTTAAAATGAACAAATGGAAATGATAAGAACGATAGGAGTGGAGAATGATGATTGAAACAAATACAGAAAAACTTTACTCAGCCTTGGATCTGGCTGCGGAAAAAATACAGGAAGTTACGGACCTCCCATATCTCGAAGCACTGGCTGAAGCGGGGGAGTCAATTATACGCGGAGAGTCCACCCTTACTCTGCCCGAAGAAAAACAAGGGGAACTGAATGAGCATCTGAAATCAGCACCTGTTCTTGATGACCTTAAAGCCGAGGAAATACGAAAAGCCTTTCAGCTTGCCGTATTAAAAGGGATGAAAGAGGCAACTCAGCCTCACCATGCCATGACACCGGATGCTGTGAGTCTGTTTGCAGGACATCTGGTGGAACAGGTCTTAAAGGATAAAGAAAAGACACACGTGATTATGGATCCGGCTGTAGGGTCCGGAAATCTCCTTACAGCGGTCATGACTCAGGCTCAGAGAGACTTTCATGCTGTCGGTGGCGATGCAGATGAAACACTCATTAAACTTGCGTACGTAAATGCAAACATGCAAAAGAAAGATGTGGATCTGTTTCACCAGGACAGTATTGCAACACCTTACGTTAAGAATGTAGACGTTGTGGTGACAGACCTTCCTGTCGGCTTTTATCCGGACGACAAAAAAGCAGCCGAGTTTGAACTGAAAAGTAAAAAAGGTCATTCATTTGTTCATCATTTGATGATTGAACAAATTTTGAAGCACGTGAAGCCGGGTGGTTTCTGCTTTTTCCTCATTCCTAACTTTTTGTTTGAAAGCGAAGAAGCGGAGGCGCTCCATAAATACCTCAAGAAGGAAGCGATCATTTATTCCCTCCTCCAGCTGCCAAAGTCCATGTTTAAAAACGAGCAACAGGCTAAGAGCTTCTTCGTGATCCGGAAGCAAGGAGAGGGGATTGTGATACCAAGGCAGGCACTGCTCGCCGAACTTCCTTCATTTACGAATAAAAGTGCTCTTGCCGATATGGTAAAAAACATCAATAACTGGTTTTCAGACCACTTAAATCAGGAACAATAAACAGAAGGAATACGCTTACTTTTTTGTAATGAAAACTTCATTTTCACTGTAGGAGAGGTTGTTTCATAAATAGTCGCCTGTACGGAAACAGTATGAAAGCAGATGTCACCTCAGTTCACGCATTATGTCTGCTTCCATGGATATAATGTGTTATAGTCCTGTTCGTGAAATTTAGTAGTACAGGGGCTTGCATTCTCTACTTTTAAGTGGTTTAATATGTGATGGTGAAAATATAACAACAGGACAAAATGAGAGAAACACCTCGTTTCGTCGTTGCATAGCATCATTTGTCCTTTACTATTGGGGACAAAGGTAAAAGAAGGAGCGGTTTGATTATGTCAAAAATTATTGCGATTAATGCAGGAAGCTCATCCCTTAAGTTTCAGCTGCTGGAAATGCCTGAAGAAACAGTTGTTACTAAAGGTGTGGTTGAGCGAATTGGTTTAAATGATTCTATATTTGCAATTGAAGTAAATGGAGAAAAGGAAAAAGACATTCTTGACATTGAAGATCACGCTCAAGCGGTAAAAATTCTTCTTGATAAACTCATTTCAAATAACATTATTGCATCCCTTGACGAAATTGAAGGGATTGGACACCGTGTCGTGCACGGGGGAGAGAAATTTAACGATTCTGTTGTCATTACAGATGAAGTTATTAAAGGGATTGAAGAAGTGTCTGAGCTTGCACCGCTTCACAATCCTGCCAACCTCGTAGGAATCCGTGCATTTAAAGAAGTACTGCCAAACGTACCGGCTGTTGCTGTTTTTGATACAGCGTTCCATCAGACAATGCCAAAGCAGTCCTACCTTTACAGCTTGCCTTATGAGTACTATGAGAAGTACGGTATCCGTAAATACGGTTTCCATGGTACAAGCCATAAGTATGTATCTGAGCGTGCATCAGAAATTCTCGGACGCCCGCTGGACCAGCTTCGCCTTCTTTCCTGTCACCTGGGAAATGGCGCAAGTATTGCTGCTATTGACGGCGGTAAATCCATCGATACCTCGATGGGATTCACACCTCTTGCAGGTGTAACGATGGGAACGCGTTCCGGTAACATTGACCCTGCTTTGATTCCATATATCATGGAGAAAACAGGGATGGGTGCTGAAGAAGTTATTCAGGTACTGAACAAGAAGAGTGGTATGCTTGCTCTTTCCGGATTCTCAAGTGACCTTCGTGACATTGAACTTTCTGCAGACGAAGGAAACGAACGCTCAGAACTTGCTATGAACGTCTTTACATCACGTATCCACAAGTACATTGGTTCCTACGCTGCTCGTATGCACGGTCTTGATGCGATCATCTTTACAGCTGGAATTGGTGAAAACAGTGATACGATCCGTGCTGCAGTACTTAAAGGCCTTGAATTTATGGGCGTTTACTGGGATCCTTCCCTTAACAAAGTACGTGGTGAGGAAGCGTTCATTAACTATCCGCACTCACCTGTCAAAGTTATTGTTATTCCTACAAATGAAGAAGTTATGCTTGCACGTGACACCGTGCGTTTAACTCAATAATGTTCAAAACAACCGGAGACTCTGAGTCCGGTTGTTTTTTATTAGCGGCACCTAGAAAAACACATTTTGTGGCATTTTAAATCCTTCGTCAATATTTTAAGCTTCGTTGACCG
Source organism: Alteribacter salitolerans (assembly GCF_016901055.1). Classification (NCBI taxonomy): domain Bacteria; kingdom Bacillati; phylum Bacillota; class Bacilli; order Caryophanales; family Bacillaceae; genus Alteribacter; species Alteribacter salitolerans. The sequence continues at coordinate 213,182 of NZ_JAFEUX010000005.1, forward strand.
GAATACGCTCCCTTTCCGCGGACTCGCGCCGAGCCTCCTCAGGGCTGTGACCCTGCGGGGTCTCGTCTGTCTCGCACTTCCGCAGGAATCTCGATATTCCGGTCAACTCCGCAAAATGGGTTGTAATTTACAGGATAAATAATAACCTGTTCAAAAACAGACCAAATCCCTATTTCCATGGACCATGGTGTAAATATATTAACATGGGTTTATGTTTTAATAATTGGCGCTATTCGCACTTCCTATATAACAAAGGAAATGAAGATGTAGACTATGTGCCCTCGTTTTCCGTGGCCGTGCCGGCAAGCCTTCTCAAGCCGGAAATCAACATACAAAGGGTCACAGCTCCACTGCATAAGTTTTAAAAAACAATGATTATTAATACCTCTACATTATCCTTTGCACTAAAGAAAAATAAGACCGACTACTTTTTATCCTGCGGTGAAATAGTATAATAAAAGAAGCGCACAAACGCATGCGAGGGGGAACTCTGGAATGGGAACGATTGCAAACGTGCAGGAAGGTGAGCGCCTTGTCGGTTTTTTTCTCGTTAAAGAAAGAGAAGTCCGCGTGGCTGCGAACGGTGATGAATACATCGACCTGCTTTTAGGAGATGAAACAGGTACGATCCCATCTAAGATGTGGGACGTCAATGACCAGCAGAAAGCAGCCGTACAAAGAAAAACAATTCTGAAAATTGACGGAACGGTACGACACTTCCGAGGGAAAAAACAGCTGCAGATTAACCGGGTAAGAATTGCCAACGACGAAGACAACATCGATGTCCAGAGTCTTGTGCAGAAGTCTTCCACATCACGGGAAGAGCTTTGGCAGGACCTGAGAATGGTCATAGATGATATTCAAAATGACGTCTACGGAGCTATTATCAGGAAGCTGTTTGGAAACAAAGAAATCCGGGAAGCCTTTACGACACTGCCGGCCTCAAAGGTCATGCACCATGCCTATTATGCCGGGCTGCTGGACCATGTTGTGTCACTCTGCCACAGTACTCTTCAGCTGCTGGCTGTTTATCCTCATCTTAACAAAGATCTTCTGCTGACAACCTGCCTGTTACATGATATTGGTAAAACGAGGACGATCCATGATGCCATTACACCGGAATACACGGACGAAGGGCAGCTTATGGGCCACCTTGTGATGAGTGTGGAAATGATCAATGAAGCGGCTTTTGAAGCAGGATTTTCCATTCAGAATGAGGAAGTAGTAGCATTGAAACACTGCATCCTGAGTCAGTTTGGTGATGCAGACAAAGGAATGGGAAGTGCTGTTTCAGGAAAAATGCCGGAAGCCATATTCTTTAATGCCATTGAAGAGCTTGATGCCAAACTGAACGCTCTTCAAATGAACAAAGGTCAAAGCGAGGACGGATGGCAGTACCATCCCATGTTTAAACGGAAAATGAAAACAGATCACGTGTAAAGTGAGGCTGATACGATGAACCGATCAAGAGAAGAGCAGGTACTGGAAGAAATAAAAGAGTGGGAGCTGTCGTACTTTGAGGAGGTGGGTACGGATATCTCTCTTACATACCATAAATGGATGAATCAGGCCTATGCTGCAGTTGACACCCGCTGGCGGGGCAAATTGCTGACAATCACAGACAACGTCCTGTTTCATGTGCAATCGGCGATTCATCAGACGAGGTATGAAAAACAAACGGTTGAATACCTTCTTACTGAAGCACGGGTTTTTAATGAGGATATTCGTGAAATAAGGGATATGAAGGGCCTTTCAATTGATCAGCTTCGGTTTATAGCAAGAAAACAGCTTGCCAAACAGAGGTTGATTTCACTCGGACAGGGGAGTCTGACCGGTGTGGGTGGTTTATTGTTTACCCTTGCGGATCTTCCTCTTGTACTCGCTATTAATCTGCGCACGGTTCAGCGGATTGCCATGACGTACGGTTATGATTTAAGAAAGCCTTACGAGATGATGTTTGTTCTGAAAGTCTTTCATATGGTTTCGCTCCCGAGGCACCTCCAGCAGGAAGTATGGTATGAGCTTGAAAAAGAGGCAAAGTCAGCCGATGAAGAGTGGCTGTTTTATGATGGGGAAGAGGATATTGTGTCTCACGCGTGGATGCAGCGGCCGCTCCAGAATATTACGAAGCTGTTCCTGCTAATCGTCCTCAGAAAAAAAGTTGTACAGGGACTTCCGATTTTTGGCATCTTCTCCGGTGCGGCCTTTAACTATCAATTCACAAAGCATATTGCAGAAGGGGCGCATCAGTTTTATCAGAAGCGCCACCTTCTTGAAAAGCTTTCTACAATGAAGTAATCGTAACGGCCTCTGTTGATCTGTACCAGATCCAGAGGTCGTTTATGATTGAAGCAAGTTCAGCAATGTCTTCATTGATTCTGCAGCTCTTTTCAAAGTCGTCTTCGTTGTACAAGAGCTGTTGTTTCTTTTCAATCTCCTGATCGAGTTCTTTAATCCGGTCAGGTATCTGTCCCCTTGAACGCTCCCACCTCGTGAGAATCTCTTCCTGGGTTCCAGCATCCAGATGGTTCCAGGCTGTGTATACCTTTGGGACTTCAATATCCAGTCTTTCATCAAATACAAATGTAAAAATCATTATTTTCATTCCTTTAACTGTTCAGCGAGCCATTCTATGCCGGGACTTCACTTCTTACAATCAGCACATCACATTTTGCGTGACGGGTGATATATTCTGATACACTTCCGATCAGAAAGCGTTCTACTGCGTTTAGTCCGGTGGCACCTGTAACAATCAGGTCAATTTCATACTTAGATGCAATATCCTTAGTGATTTTTACTTTCGGGGATCCGTAATCAGTAATCAGACGGACGTTTTTCACACCCATTTCCTGTACCTGTTTCTGATAGGAGTCGAGCATCTTATTTGCGTATTCTTCCGCTTCTTTTACAATCGTCCGGTCGTAATGGTCCACGGATGCAAAGGTGCGTGTATCAATAATGTGAGCGATGAACAAATTGCTTCCGTACTCCTTTGCCATCACACTTGCTTTTTTCAAGGCACGCTTTGCTTCATCAGATCCATCTACTGCAACAAGAATGTTCGTATACCGTACCGCCATTTGAATCGCCTCCAGTATTATCAGGATAAGTATATTATACCAAACCGTTACCTCTAAAAGGGCCCTTTAAACATAAATGACAGACAATTGTCAAATACTAACCGCAAGTGGAAGGGGGTATATGAATGCCGAAGAAAAACAAGCTTTCAGGCGGGGTGTATGAAAACGACGGTGAAATGGCAACCCATAACCAGCTCATGGATTCCTACTACCAGCACTCACGGGAACATGAAACGTATAATGAAGAGCTTGCAGAAGAACCTTTGCAGGAAAAGAACCTGTCTGAAAAAAAGAAAGAGAAATAACGTTCATAAAGAATGGTGTCTCAATTAATTAGAAACACTAGTGACGGACTTTTGAAAGTGACATTAGTTCATTGTGCATTAATGGCCGACGTATAAGGTAAAGCCGCCTTATGAGTCGGCCTCCTTTAATTTCCTTTGATAAGAACGGTAAATTTCTTTTACGTGATTGTTTTTACTTAGTATAATTATGTATAAAGAAAATTTTCCAAAAAAGGATGTTTCATGGATGAAAAAATGGAATTCAAGACCGATTTTTATCTCAAGTACATTTAAGGACATGCAGGCAGAACGTGACTACCTTCACTACTATGTTTTCCCGGCATTGGAGGAAAAGCTGAAGGAAAGACATACATACCTGGAGCCGATCGATTTGAGATGGGGGATTAATGTTGTTGATGTTCATGAGCAGGAGGAGAAAGAGTCGCTTATACTTGAGGTGTGCCTTGCCGAAATTAACCGGTCGAGACCGTTTCTGATTGTACTTCTTGGTGATCGTTACGGGTGGGTTCCTGACCAGAAACAAGTCGAGGCGGTAACTCAGGAAGCTCAATATGATGAAGATTACTTCGGCAAGAGTGTAACAGCACTTGAAATTGAATACGGTTTATTAAATGCGGAGGAACATGAAACCCGGGGGTTTTACTACTTCAGGGAACCTCTGCCGTATGATCAGATGGATACAACGACAGCAGCTGTATACAGCGATGAATATGGAGAGGGAGAAGAGAGCAGGGAGAACTACAGGAAGCTGCTTCAGTTAAAGAAGAGGATTTCAAGCCAGGTTGAGCCCGCAAGAATAAGAAGATATAAAGGGGTCTGGGACTCTGAACAGGAGGAAGTAACAGGTCTGAAAAAATGGGGAGATCAAGTCCTCGATGACCTGTGGGCGGAAATTGAGCGTGAATACCCTCCTGACAGGGGCGAGAAACAGTCCGGTTTGTGGCAGCACAATGATGCTGCACTATTACATAACTATATTGAAGAAAGAAATTACCGCTTTGTTTACCGCGAAGAGCCTGTTTTGTTTATGGATCGTGTTATTGAAGAATCTTCCGGGGGGAAGATCGGAGCGATTATCCATGGTGAATCAGGAAGTGGTAAGAGCAGTCTTCTTTCGCATTATTACATGCTTTTAAAAGAAAGGGAGGAAGTTTTCCCCCTGTTTCATGCCGCAAGTTTTAATCCTTCCTCTCATTTAGTCGAAAGAATGCTCAAGCGTTGGATCAGTGAGTTGAGCACGTTTCTGCAGACTGAAGACGTGTCCGATGAACTTGCAACGTTTCAGGATGTGAGAAGTACATTTTCTCATCTGCTCAAAGAGGCCTCGTCAAAAAAGAAAGTCATCCTTCTGGTAGATGCATTGGACGAAATGGAGCAATCCCAAACACTGAAGAACAGTACATGGCTTCCTGATCTATGGCCGGACAATGCCAGACTGATTATGACTGCTCTCAGAGAACATAAAGTGTTATCCCGCCGCCATCGTTTTATACGTTATGAGCTGGGACCGTTAACGAGACAGGAAGCAGAAACCCTTTGTTTAAGCTCATGCAAGGCTTACGGTAAAGATCTGCATCCGGAAGTTATGAAAGTGCTCCTTAGTATCCAAAGAGATAACGGTGACTACTCATATGGAAACCCACTATGGCTGAAGCTTGCATTAGACGAATTGATCCTCCTGGATAAAAGTGCTTATACCAAATTGTCCGAGTTCGAAGGAACGGAGGATATGAAGTTACATAAGTTGATTTTGACCATTGTTTCAAATCTGAGTGGTGATATCCCTTCTCTGTATACCTCGTTAATGGCAAGAGTGGAGAAAAAGTTCGGAAAAAAATTGACTGAGAGCATTCTGACGTTAATTTATGCATCAAGAGGAGGACTGAGGGAGAAGGATCTTGAAAAGATTGTTCCCCGGATAACAGGCGAGAACTGGGAGAAGGTCAGGTTTGCCATGATCAGGCGTTATTTGAGAAATCATCTAATCAAAAGAGGAACCCTCCAATTCTGGAATTACTATCACCGGCAGACCTTTGAAGCCATCAAAAAACGATATCTTAAGGAAGAAAAACAAGTCAGCCGTTTACATAAGGAACTGGCAGGCCATATTAAGGGGCTGCCTGACAATGACCCTTTAAAAGAATATGAGTACATATACCAACTGCTGCAAACGGGAAACATAGAAGACGCGGCGGTCTATTACTCGAATGACCTTTCTGAGTCGGCGTTGTCTGTCATAAATGAAACGATAAGCGAGTTTGTTTCACAGGACAAAAAGAGGCTGAATATGGTGCTTGCTTTTCTTCATCAGAGTCTTAACATTCAATTTACAATATGCCTGAGGTTTGCGGGAGGACTGTATGCTTCATTACAAAGAATCCTTACAGTGGAGGAACAGCGGACATTTCTCAAGGAAATCGAACGTTCTTTATCCTGCCTTATTGAACGGGATCCGGACAATCAGGAATATTTAAAAGAGTTGGCAAGTGTTTATGATGAGATCGGGGATCTTTATCACAGCATCGGAAATACGAGTCTCATAAAGGAGAATTATTCAAAAGCCCTTCACATCAGGGAGCAGATTCATGGTTTTGGTGATAACGGTTCAGCCACTCTCCTTTCTGCCAGCTACGACAGATTGGGAGCAGCATACCGTCTCCTGGGGAGGCAGCAGGAAGCAAACGAGTCCTACAAAAAAGCATACGCCCTTCAACACGATCTGGTAGGTTCTATGGAAGTATGGAATTTCCATGATGTTCGCAGATACTGGTTGATTACTGTCAATCTGGCTGATGTCAGACTGGAGCAGGGGGATATTAAAGCTGCAGCAGGATTGTATGAAAAAGCTTATGATACGATCAGGACCATACATGAAAGACATGAAGGGGATCCGGTCGTGACCCGGGATGCAGCAACAATGATGAATAAACTTGGGACGACTTACTGGCTGCTTGATAACCATGAACGAGCGGACCACTGTTACCACACCTCTTTATCAATGAAAAAACGTTTGCTGGACCAAAACCCTGACCATCCTGTTTATTTAAAAGACGTGTGGGTTTCTGAGTTCCACCTTGGTAATTTTTACGAAGCGCAAGGAGACCTGAAGAGTGCTACCCGGCTGTTCTTATCTGGCTATACCATTATGAGTGACCTTGTTGTACGATTTAAGGGGGACGCAGAAAAGTTAAAAGATCTAGTCCTGAGCTGCATAAAACTAGGTTCCATCTATTTGTCAGAGGATAGAGAACGGGCCGTGGGCTACATCAAACAAGGTCTCGATATCATCTATGAGTTGATGGAAAAGGACCCTTATAATGCGGAGTATAAAATCAGCTACGCCCTTCTTTGCTATTACTGCGGATTTTGTTCAAAAGAATATGAGGGCTATTTTACAAAAAGCAGGGAAGTTATAGACAGGCTGATTGATATGGACGGGACGAGTTCTGTTTATAAAGAGATGAAAGAGCGGTTGCTGCCCGGAAAGGCAAATTTCATAAGGTTGCTCATTAATCGTGAGGACCTCAGAATCCACAAACCTTTGGTCAAAATCGCGGGGATGGTTGAAAAGTGCTGGCATCTGCAAGGAATAAAGGACGAAGACAGCGGGAGAGGAAATAATGAAACAAAAAACAAATCATGTCTATTTGAACTATAATGCTATTTCTCAAAAATTGGACACTCTTGCTCCTGAAATCAGGGAGCAGGCATTCGATGGACTGGTTATTTTACTCCGTGGAGGAAGTTTTGCAGGAATGCATCTTACGTTTTTGACCGGACTTCCCTACTATTTTTTAACGTATGACCGGAAAACCGGTCAGGCTGAATGGTTTGGTGCTAAGCCTGACGGGAAGCGTTTATTACTTGTAGAGGACTTTGCCGGCTCCGGGAAGACCTTAATTGATTCTGCCGCCTTTCTTAAAGGTGAGGGCGTTGAGTTAACGACTCTTGTGGTTTGTAAGGACAGTAAATCGGCTTCGACTCCGGACTATATCTGCTTTAATTATGCACATACGGATTACCGGATTTTCTTTCCGTGGGAGCGGCACCGTATTAATAACGAAGCTGTCGGGAAACGGCGTGGAGCAGAGACCGGAAAACCGGATCATGAATATGAAAAGGCTCTGTGGGATACACGTGCGCAATCAGGAGAAGGGAAAGCTGAAGAAGGGGACGGTTTTATCAGTCTTGACGGTACACAGCCTCATTTCATAAAGCATAATCCCGTCTTTTACATCAATATTCATAATAAAAACGAAAAGGAAATTGCAGCGGAAGTAGGAAAGTGCATGTTTGAGCAGGGATACACCCATGTTTATTTAAAAGATTCTGCAGTTGCTGCATTGCTCAGTGTGATCCATCCTGAAATCAGGGTGATCTGGGAATACAGTGATGAACTTATCAGTATTAACGGATCAACGTGAAAGGCAGTGTTGTCTGGTGAAAACGTTACTTATTGACATGGATTCAGTGATTTGTGATTTAATGACGGAATGGCATCGCAGGTATAACAAAGACTACGATGATGATTTGTCAGTATCAAAGCTGGAGTGCTGGGATTCTGAGAAATACGTTAAAGAAGAGTGCGGGGAAAAAATCTACGACTATCTTGACGAGCCTGGTTTGTTTTTATCCCTGGAACCGCTGGACAATGCCATTCAGGTGTTGGAAAGGCTTCATAAACAGTTTGATATCTTTATTTGTACGAGCAGCAGGAAATATGCCTATACAGAAAAAGAGAAGTGGGTAGAAAAAAACCTTCCTTTTCTGGGGCGTGACAGAATGATCTTTGCCCAGCGAAAGGATATGATCATTGGTGATTTGTTATTTGACGATGCACCTCACCATTTAGAAGCGTTCAAGGAAAAAGGGCGGTCTGTTGTGGCAATGGATTATCCATATAACCGTCAGATTGATGTGCCGAGAGTCGATAACTGGCTGGCGTTTGAAGCGTTCGTACTTGAGAGGTGGGCATATGATGAACGTTGATGTAGTCATTGTCGGCGGGGGTCCTGCAGGTGTGGCAGCATCCATCTGGTGTAAACGTCTGGAACTGTCGAGTGTACTTCTTGAATCAAACAGCAGAATTGGCGGACAGCTGTCTCATATCCATAATCGTATTATTGATTACCCTGGTATTGTTGCAGAAAACGGAAAAGAACTTCAAAAGCATTTTGAAGATCACCTGGCAATGGTGAAAAGTGAGGTGAAAACCGGCTGTGAGGCAGTGTCTGTCGATTGCGGGGATAAGACTGTCTCATTTGTAAGAAACGATGGGAAGGAGACGGTGTCCTACACCTTTCTTATCCTTGCCACAGGGTCCCGCCCCCGTTCCCTTAACGTTCCTGGAGAAAAAGAAATGCTTGAAAGAAATGAAGTTTATTCTGCGGTTCGTGATAAGGGGAGGCTCGCAAATAAAGTCGTGGCAATTGCAGGGGGAGGCGACCGTGCCTTTGAGGGGGCTGATATTCTGTCCGAGCTTAGCAGAAAAGTGTATCTGATCCATCGCTCAGACAGGTTTAAAGCAAGAAAAGCTCTTCAGGACAGGGTGCTGAACAGGGAGAATATTGAGGTTTTAACCCATTCAACTGTTACGGCTGTGCTTGGGGACAGACAGGTAGAGCAGATTAGAGTTAACTGTCAGGGGGAAGAACTTTCTCTGAGCGTGGAGGCTCTGCTTATCCGGATCGGCGTTGAGCCGGTCAGTTCTCTTGTGAAAGGGCAGGTGGATATGGATGAAAACGGCTGTATCCAATCTGATCAGATGGGGCAGACAAGTGATCCTTACGTATATGCTATCGGTGATCTGGTCAATGATCCTAAGTATTCCAGTCTGTCCGTCTCCGGCGCTCAGGGAATGATGACTGTAAAACATATTAATGAACGGCTAAACACTAATACCGGACCTGTTTATTACTGACGCGTATAAAAAGATTCACCCCGCCTCAAACTGAGTATGAGGTGATGACGATGCCGGTAATCGTAATATTATTGAGTCTGCTTGCAGTGATTCCAGCCCATTCAGATATGCCGTGGCTTAACAATGCTTCATTAAAGGTGACGGTTGAAACAGAAGATACCCTTTACGAGTGGGAGTATGAGAATCCCCGGGATTTTGAATTCGAGAGAGGATCGACGATTGTAAGAGGAGACGCAGCACGAGAGTCATTTGAAGAAATACTTACTTTTCTTGACCTGTCCCGGCCGACGCTTTCCAATGAGGAAGTTCAAAAGATGGCACACAAGTATGGAAATGTGAAAAAAGTAGTCATTAAGCGAGTGGACAAAGACCGTTGCTTTCAAACGTGGAAATGGGAATCGGAAAAATAGTAAAAAACCTTGGAAATGAATTTTCCAAGGTTTTTTAAATTTGCTGTTATTGGATAATCATATTCTCCCGGGTTTACGGTATTTTTAAGCTCACATAATCTATATTTTTTAGCACTCTGCCTAATTCTTTTTTCAGGGTGTCTTTAAACTTAAGCTGAAGAAGAGATAATCTGCAGCTCTTTTGGATATTTAGTAAACGTTTCATATCCGTCTTTGGTGATATACACATCATCTTCAATTCTTACACCGGCCTGATTTGGCAGGTAGATACCCGGTTCAATGGTAAAGGTCATCCCTTCTTGAAGCGGGTCTGTATTTTTGGCATGCATCGAAGGGAATTCGTGAACTTCAATGCCGAGACCATGTCCGAGGCGGTGGGGGAAAAAATCCTTGTATCCTTTTTCTTCGATCCAGCCTCTTGCTGCTTTATCAAGATCACCAATTGCAGTCCCGGGCTTGCAGATTGCGAGCGCTTTTGACTGGGCCGTTAACACTGTCTCATAAATGGCCTGATCAGATTCTTTGACGTGGTCGAAAAAAACAGTGCGGGTGATGTCTGATGCATACCCTTTCCAGATGACACCGAGGTCAAACAGGACAGCGTCTCCTTTTTGGAGTCTTCGGCTGCCCGGGTTACCGTGTGGATCTCCGGCTTTTTCGCCAAACAGCACCATAGTGGAAAATGCCATTTCCCGTACGCCTTTCTTTTTCAGTTCATATTCAATGGAGGCCAGTACTTCCATTTCTGAGATGCCTTCTTTTAAAGCAGACACTCCGGCTTTCACTCCGAAATCAGCGAGAGCTGCGGCTTCCTTGAGCAATGTAACTTCTTCATCATCTTTAATCAGGCGTGCTGATTCAAGTGCCTCATCCACTTCTTTAAACGAAGCGTGGGGAAAAGCAGACTGTAGTGCTTTGAGCCGCTCCCAGGACAGGCCTCGCTCGACCGCAATCTTTTTTACAGAAGATGTACGTTCATTCCAGGCTTTTTCAATCATTTTCCATGGGTTATCTGTATCACTGTAACCGAGAACGTCTCCTTTCCCAAAAATACCCTCAACCTGGTTGACTTCCATACCGGGGCAGATAATTAACGGGTCCTGGTCGAGAAAGAAACATGATGCAACCAGACGTTCATGAGGATCTGTGTCAAATCCGGTTGTGAAAAAGACATTTGCTCTTGTCTGAAGCATAACAATGTCTGCTTCATTAGCCTTCATCCAGCTTTTAAGTTTTTCTAATCGATTCTTCATGAAAACCTCCTGAACAAGAATACATTTCTGCTCTATTTTAACACAGAAAAAATTGACGCATGAACGTATGGACAGAAGGGTATTAAATTGATGACGACGAAAGATAAAATAAAGGGAGTGAGTACAAATGAAACTATCTTTTCATGGACATTCTGTAGTGAAGATCGAAACGAATGGAAAAACGATTTTGATTGATCCATTTATTACCGGCAATGACCTGTGTGATCTTGATGCAGGTAAAGTGAAAGCGGATGTCATTCTGCTGACACACGGCCACAATGACCACGTAGGTGACACCATCGATATCGCAAAACGAAATGATGCACTTGTTGTAGCTCCTTTTGAGCTTGCAACCTATCTCGGATGGCAGGGGCTTAATACACATCCGATGCACATCGGAGGCGCTCATGAGTTTGATTTCGGACGTGTAAAGCTTACTCAGGCTTTTCATGGTTCAGCCTATACGGATGATGAGAAGCAGGAGATTATTTATACAGGGATGCCGAGCGGAATCTTATTTTTCGCTGAGGGTAAGACCATTTACCATGCGGGGGATACAGCCCTTTACTCTGATATGAAACTGCTTGAGAAATACAGGATCGATGTAGCATTCCTGCCAATTGGGGACAATTTTACAATGGGACCGGATGATGCTGCTGTAGCAGCGGAATGGATCGGTGCGAAAAAGGTAGTGCCGATGCATTACAATACGTTTCCGGTTATCGAGCAGAATCCGGAATCATTTGCTGAATCTTTGGGAAATGACACCGGTCACGTAATGAAACCGGGAGATGAAGTAGAAGTATAAGTTTAATAGTAGAGGGACTCATAAGCTGGGACTATGAGTCCCTCAGTCTTTTGAAAAAGATTTTTTCTCGTTTACCTGATGATGGAAAGTGTTGGTGCCGCCTCCATGTCCTTCGCTTTCTGAGGTGCCGGCCAGCCTCCTCGAGCTCTGGGGCGTCTTGCCTGGCATCTGCTCCCTCAGGAGTCTTCGACTGCATCACCTTTTCATAGAACCGAGAAGGTTTGTGAAACAACTTTGCATTTTATATATAACTTCTTTCAAAGAAGCGAGAAACTCACGCTCATAAAATTCGTAGGTTTCTCGACAATCTGAGGTTGGGTAATAAAGGAAGAATATAACTGAGAATCCGAACAATACGCGAGCAAAGCGGATGAATTCTACGTAGACTCCTGCGGGATGAAAAGAAGACACTGAAAAAGTACAAAACAACTTTTTCAGTGGCTTTTATTTGAGTGGCAATGGCTTCAGCGGTTGCGCGCCTGATACGAGAAACCCACTCATACCAGGCTTTTAAAAAATGCAACCGTTACGTTCATTGCTTAGAAGACACTGGAAAAAGTTAAAGATCGAACTTTTACAGTGCCTTCGATGAAAAGCAAAGGTGAGCCCCCGCAGTGACGAGCGTTTACTTCATGAAAATGCGACGAGTTGCTTCGACGCAGCCAGCTGCAAAAGTCAGCTGGCAGAGGAAGAAGCAGGTATGCTGGAGGAATGTAACCCGCTTCCCGCGGAAATCGAAGTATATTTCAGGAGCGATTTATCAGCGCCGCTTTTATTCGTTCGGATTCTCGTTGATTAAAACACTTCTGTCCCAGCCTCTTTTCTGAAAATCTTCTGCATTTTGTCTGCCCGCCCCTTTTTGGCACCTTCATTTACGGTTCTTTACTTATAAGACAAGTCATAAACTAACACCAGAGGTGATCGACAATGAAAAGTTCGAGATTATTTTTGTGTGTTTTACTGACTTTCCTACTCTTATATCTGGCATTGCCGAGACTTCCTTTCGCAGGGGAAGGGCTTGCTGTCTATTTTGCCTATGCCTGGCTGGGTTTTGCTCTTATTGTTCTCGGAGGGAATGTATACGGATGGCTTACAGCACGGGACAAAGAGCGGAGCGATGGTAAAGAAGAGGCTGTTCCCTATGGAAGCGGGAATCAGAACAGGGGCAGGAAAAAACTGCGCGGAACATCCTAATATCCTTGAAACCCCAGAGCTGGCGGAGTATACTTGTATTAGTACAGATTACTAAATAAGAGTGAAACAGCTCTTTCGGGGTGGATAGCGGTATGACAAAACACGAACAGATCCTCCAGCATATCCGGTCTCTGGATGTGGGGAGTAAAATCTCAGTCAGGCAGGTTGCCAAAGCCCTCCAGGTGAGCGAGGGAACAGCTTACAGAGCGATTAAAGACGCTGAAAATCAAGGCATTGTAAGTACAATTGAGCGGGTAGGCACAATCAGAATAGAAAAGAAACAAAAAGAAAATATTGAAAAGCTGACTTTTGCTGAAGTGATCAACATAGTCGATGGACAAGTTCTTGGAGGCAGAAACGGTCTTTATAAAACACTTAGCAAGTTTGTTATCGGTGCCATGAAGGCAGAAGCCATGATGCGTTACGTTGAACCTGAGAACCTTCTTATCGTCGGTAACCGGGAACAAGTACACAAAATGGCACTGGAATCAGGGGCTGCTGTCCTTATTACGGGTGGATTCGATACAAATGATGAAGTGAAGGCACTGGCAGACAGACTTGAACTTCCGATCATCTCCACTACGTATGATACCTTTACGGTAGCTGCAATGATCAACCGTGCAATCTATGACCAGCTTATTAAAAAAGAAATTCTGATGGTTGAGGATATCCTCATACCTTTTGATAAGACGTACTTGATGACCAATGGCCATACGGTAGAGAAGTGGCATGAGCTGAATAAACGGACAAGCCACAGCCGTTACCCCGTTATTGACGAAGTGGACGGGAAGCTTCTCGGCATGGTCACAGCCAAAGATGTGATGGGAGTAAGCCCTTTTGTAGAAATTGAAAAAGTAATGACTAAGCAGCCAATTGCAGTAACATCGAAAACGTCTGTCGCATCAGCTGCCCACCGGATGGTTTGGGAAGGGATTGAGCTTTTACCTGTAACGGATTCGGGACGGAGACTTCTTGGGGTGATCAGCCGCCAGGACGTTCTTAAGGCTCTTCAGATGATTCAAAGGCAGCCTCAGGTCGGAGAAACAATTGAAGATCTTGTAACACGTCATTTTGAGGACGTTTCTACACCGCAGGAACATGTGTACCGGCTTGAAGTAACCCCGCAGATGACTAATCATCTCGGAACCATTTCCTATGGCGTTATGACAACTATTGTGACAGAAGCAGGAAGCCGGGCGCTGAGAAAATATAAAAAAGGCGACCTTGTGGTTGAGAATATTACTCTTTTCTTTATTAAACCTGTGCAGATCGACAGTGAAATGAAGGTCTGTCCCCGAGTTCTTGAAGTAGGACGGAAATTTGGAAAGGTGGACGTTGAAATTTTTCACGAAAACCAGATTGTCGGGAAAGCCATGCTCATGGCCCAGCTTATTGACCGCTGATTTTGATCAGTCAGTATCTGCGGAAAATGTATAGAAAAAAGAAGGAGACATGTCACTGAATTAGCGGCTTGATGGAATCACCTCAAGGTTTTGAACCTATTACCAAAAAACGAGTGCCAAAATTAATGAAGACCCTCTCATGCGGCTGTGAGAAGGTCTTCTTCTTGATTTTTGTCAGTTTTTCAATTTGGATAAGTTATATAAGATAAAAATGGAGCGAAAGGCGGCGACTACAGCGACGAGCGTATACATCACCAATAATTATCGAGTTGCTTCGACGCATTATACTTCAGAGCCTGGCTCGCAGTGGAAGAAGCAGCATGTTGAGGAGGTTCCAGAACCGCCCGCGGAAAGCGTCCGCCTGTAGCGTAATATATTGTTGTTTACAGTATCATTTTTACGAAATAAAAAGAGGGGGTCTCCAAAACATGTTGGAGACCCCCATCTTTTTTGTTTATTTAGCAGGCTGTTCCTTCGATTCATGCTTTCTTATTTCTTCTGCTTCCTTTCTGGCATATGGCAGGAAGGCGCGATAGTTACGAATACCAAAAAAGACATTGATACCACCATAGATAATAAAGATCACTCCAATAGCAGTCGCTACTGTTGTACCAAGGTTGATCATGGCATTAAGACCAAACGTACCGATAGCCACACCGACAGCAATACTTGATTTGGAGGAATACCATTTACTTTCCATAGGGCCCCGTGCTTTCATCTGCTGAACTTTAAAGTAGACAAACAATACAAAGGAAACGACGATGATAATCGGGATAAGCATATAAAAAATCTCCTTTATCAGACAGCTGCTTGAGCCGGCTGTAAATTCACGTACTCTTTCTTAGTAAAAATAGCACATATACTAAAGGGATATCAAGGCTGTTCACAGCATTGTATAATCTCTCGAAGTAAGCTAATCTTAAGCTAATCACTTCATTTGCAGATTGGAGCAGCGAATATGAAACAGAAGATTATTGAAAAAATAAAAAAGTATCATACGATTATTATACATAGACATGTCAGACCGGACCCTGATGCGGTCGGTTCACAGTCGGGTTTGAAAGAATTGATCATAAGTAACTTCCCGGAAAAAAGAGTATTGCTGGCAGGAGAAGATGACAGTGAGTTTACTTACCTTGCCGGGATGGACAAAATTAAAGACGATGACTACAAAGGGGCACTTGTTATTGTCTGTGATACTGCTAATTTGCCCCGGGTTGACGATCAGCGCTATGAGCTGGGAGAATTCCTGATTAAGATCGACCATCATCCTGAAGTGGATGTGTACGGCGATTTATCCTGGGTGGATATCACAGCAAGCTCTACATCAGAAATGATTTGTGAGCTGTACGGAGTATGGCAGGAGGACGGTGCCGTACTCAGTGATGAAGCGAGTCGGCTGTTGTATGCCGGTATCGTTGGTGATACAGGACGTTTTCGTCATCCGAACACAACAAAACGAACGTTTTACTGGGCAGGGAAGCTGATTGAAGGGGATTTTTCACGTCCGGAGCTGTACAATGCCATGTACGAAAAAAACATCGACCTTGTACGTATGGAAGGCTACGTTCTCTCACAGGTTGAATTGAAACCGTCCGGGGCTGCTTTTATTAAGCTTCCGGCAGAGATTTTAAAAGAGTACAAAGTGGATGCAGGGATGACGGCAAGCATCGTCAATTCTTTTTCGACGTTAAAAGGTGTGAAGGCATGGGTATTCTTTGTAGAAGAAGAGGAGGAGATTCGTGTTCGTCTTCGTTCTAAGGGACCGGTTATTAATGACCTTGCTGCACGCTACAATGGCGGAGGACACCCCATGGCCTCCGGTGCAACTGTATATTCCTGGGAGGAAGCGGAACGCCTCCTTGAAGAGCTGGATCAGATATGTACTGAGTCGGAGTAACCTCGTTTGTGATATAATACAGCCTTTTTATCGGCAAATATGTACGTTAAAAAGTGAAAAAGAGCGGACACAGCTGATAATCAGCTGTGTCACGCTCTTTTTTTAGGAATAAACCAGGATCCGTGTTCGGTTTTTTCTTCAATGACATCAAGACCCATGTTTTTAATTTCTTTTCGAATGAGGTCAGTTACTTCGTGGGTTTCAGCGAAAGCGGAAAATCCAGCCTGAATTTTTTGTACCTTTTCTTTGGCTAATTTACTTCTGCTCATGATTTTCATTGCAAACTACCTCCTTCTCACTATTGTAATCTATGCAACTTCATTAAAGCCGTGACAGATGACCAGTGGTCCAAGGTGTTTTGTTCTTACTTTCATTATACACCTTCCTGCACGGAAATAACGTATTTTGGTAAATCGTTCATGAAATTGCCATAAGCTTTTATTCAGCAGCATGAATGGAGATATCAAGCTCTAATACCGAGTATATCGTTGTATTTTCAATTTTCAACTGATAGTACTTTTCATTGATCCCGTACCGTTTATTCTCAATCGCCTTTTTCAGAACTTCTTTAGACAGGTGTACGTTTTCAAGGCTTTTATTTCTTACGAGTTCAAGCTCGCTCTCTACTGCACCTTTTAATTCGAAAAGGGTAAGTTCACTGAGGTTCACTTCTGATTCGTTCAAAAAGTTGATTTTAATTTCCTGAACCGTCAGCATCTGCTGAAGCTGCTTATTTTGTTCATCGGAATCTTTCCGCAAGATCTCAATTGTTTTTTCATGGCTCTCAATCAAGGAGCGCTGCTTTCCGATTTCCATCCTCAAATGCTCGTGGACATAACCAAAATTGTATAAAAAAAAGAGCCACCCGATTAGCATACCTAAGATGACTCCGGCGAAAAATCGCTGCCAGCTTTTATCATGATAAAAAGGGGGGACTCTCATTTAATTCCCTCCTGGGTTATCCATTGAATAATTACCGTACCACTGTGTGCACCGCATAATGCTGCAAAGATCATCACGAGCGTTTTGAAAATATCCGCATGGGTTCCTTCAAAGATTCCCCGTTCCAGGCTGCTGATGGCATCGAATGTTCCGCCGATTGCAGCAACAAGCGCCCATATCTTAAGGCTTGAAGCAAGGTCATACATAATAGACATTGGCGGTTTTCCAATAAGGTAGGCACCGATTCCCCCCACAATTGATCCGCCTATAATGACACCGAATGCAACAAAGTAATCAATGATTAACGTTGCAAGAAAATCTTTATCCATCGTCCATCCCCCCGGACTGGTTTTGTCCAACCATTACTACATGTCTATGGCAATTCATTAAACTTATGATAGATAATCATTCCGGGTGTCACAAACATTTGTTTGCGTTACAATAGAAGAAAGATTTTACGTGAAAGGAGGGGTGGCAGTGAGTTTTGTTCATCTCCATGTCCACAGTGAATACAGCTTTTTGTACGGAGCCGGAAAAATAAAAGACCTCACCCGCAGAGCGAAGGAGCTTAACATGACTGCCCTTGCCCTGACTGATAAAAATGGAATGTACGGAGCGGTTTCTTTTTACAAGGAATGTTACAGCCGGGGAATCAAACCTCTTTTAGGGGTTGAATTGACTGCTAAGAGCCGGGGGGAGACCCTCTTTCAGATCATCCTGCTAGCCAGGAACAAAACAGGATTAAGAGAACTAATGAAACTTACAGCACTGGCTTATGAGCATGCGGAGAAAGGCAGGCCGGTTCTGCCGGTATCGGCCCTGAACGCCATAACAAAAGAAAGTATTGTAGCCATATCTCCTTTTGAAGGAGGGATACTCCAGCATCTGGTCTCTGAGGGAAATCTGGAAGGAGCGTCAGAAACTTTATTTGCTTTAGAGGACCTTTTTGGAAAGGGACACGTCTTTACAGAAGTTCAAAGCCATAACCGTGCCGAGGAAAAAGAGCTGCTTCTTGCGTTAAACAAATGGCGGAAAGAATCGGATAACAAGATTCAGTTTGTGGCTTCCAACCATGTTCAGTTTGTTTTCCCTGAACAGTCCAGAGCCCACCGCGTTGTCCAGGCGATCGGGAGGGGAGAAACACTTGAAGAGCTTCCTGCTCCAGTTTCTTCTGATGACTATTATTTAAAGACGCAGGATGAAATGGCCCGGCTCTTTCGCGGCTGGCCCGAAGCGTTGGAAGCGACAGTACATATCGCAGACATGTGTAATGTGGAGATTGATTTAGGGAATCAGGTACTTCCTGAGTATCCTGTTCCACAAGGGGAGTCTGCCGGAAGCTACCTGCGGAAAAAGTGCGAAGAAGGAATTGCAAAGCGATACGGAGACACACCCGGACAGGGAGTGTGGGAGCGTCTTGACTATGAGCTTTCTGTTATTCACAGCATGAATTACGATGATTACTTTCTGATAGTCTGGGATTTTATGGACTATGCCCACACACAGGGAATGCTCACAGGCCCTGGCCGGGGATCAGCGGCAGGTTCCCTCGTCGCTTATGTTCTCGAAATTACCGATGTAGATCCCATACAGTATGAGTTACTCTTTGAGCGTTTCCTGAACCCGGAGCGTGTATCAATGCCTGATATCGATATTGATTTCCCCGATGACCGGAGAGATGAAGTTATCCGTTATGTGGCCCAGAAGTATGGGCGGGACCATGTGGCACAAATCATCACATTCGGAACATTAGCGGCAAAAGCAGCATTAAGAGATGGGGGACGGGTAATGCAGACCCCGCAAAAGCTCATTGACAGGCTGGCTAAACTCATCCCTTCAAAGCCCAATATAAAATTACACGAAGCAAAAAAAGACGTACCTGCAATCTCAAAGCTTTTAGAGGAACATGAGGAGTTGGACGAGCTCTTCAGTATAGCTGTGGAAATTGAAGGTCTCCCACGCCACACATCCGTTCATGCAGCCGGTGTTGTGATTAGCAGAGATAAACTTACAGATATAGTCCCGGTACAAACCGGTAACGATGACATCAACCTTACACAGTATCCGATGGGGATACTTGAAGAACTGGGACTCCTGAAAATGGACTTCCTCGGTCTCAGGAACTTGAGCTTCATAAAAAACATTACAGAGCTTATCAAGGAAGACCATGGAGAGACGATTGATATAAAAGCGATTCCCTTTAATGACAAAAACACCTTTTCCATGCTCTCAGAAGGGGATGCAAGCGGTGTGTTTCAGCTCGAATCCTCTGGCATGAGGAGCGTCCTAAAACGTCTGAAACCGACTGAATTTGAAGATATCGTAGCGGTTAACGCGCTCTACAGACCGGGACCGATGGAAAACATTCCTGTTTATATTAAACGTAAACACGGGCTTGAGAAGGTCACCTATCCTCACGCTGACCTGAAGCCGATTCTTGAGAAAACATACGGTGTGCTCATTTATCAGGAGCAGATCATGCAGATTGCTTCCCGAATGGCCGGCTTTTCTCTTGGAGAGGCAGACATTCTCCGCCGGGCTGTAGGGAAGAAAAAGCGGGAAGTCCTTGAAAAGGGCAGGGCCCAATTTGTTGGAGGGTCAACAAAGAACGGCTATTCAGCAAAGGAAGCAGATGGTGTATACGATCTGATTGTCCGTTTTGCCGACTATGGATTTAACCGCAGTCATGCTGTTGCATACAGCATCATTGCCTATCAGCTGGCTTACCTGAAAGCAAATTATCCAACGTCCTTTCTTACTGCCCTTTTGTCCGGTGTGATTCATCATCAGGAGAAAATGGCGGAATATATAGCGGAAGCAAGAAGAAAAGGGATCAAAGTTAAAGGCCCTTCTGTCAATGAGAGCAGTGCACGCTTCAAAGCAATTGGAAATGAGATCTGGATTGGGTTAGCAGCTGTAAAAAACGTTGGTGTTCAGGCTATCCAGGCTATCCTTGAAGAAAGAGCGAAGGAGCCGTTTCAGGATTTATTTGACCTGTGTGCCCGTATTGCGCCGCGCCACCTTCCAAAACGGGCACTTGAAGCCTTGATTGTATCAGGGGCCTGTGATGAATTCGGTATTCATCGTGCCGGTCTTTTAGCCAATCTTGATGCAGCAATGGAATATGGGGCGAAATTAAACGAATCGAGATCACAAAAGGGAACGGCTTTGTTTGATGAAGATGTTGTAAAGCCCGATTATTTCGATGTGCCTCCTTTTGGAGAGCAGGAGGAACTGCAATTTGAGAAGCAGGTACTCGGATTCTACGCAACAAATCACCCTGTCCATTCCTATGGCGATACCCTTGAAGAGTATCAGAGGTCAACTGTGAAACATACACTGGAAAACAGCGATGAAGGCAAAGTTGTACGTCTTGCAGGCCTCATTGAAGATGTGAAAGTCATTAAAACAAAAAAAGGACAGCAAATGGCTTTTATGCAGCTCACTGACGAGACTGGGGAAGCAGAGATTACGCTTTTTCCAAAGACTTTCGAAAAATACCGTTCTGTCGTAAATAAAGGTGAACTGTTATTTATAGAAGGGCGAACAAGCTATCATAACGGCCAGCTCAAAATTAATGCAGACAAGATGACACCTCTTGAAAATCTAAAGAAATCATTTAACCAAAAGGCAGGGAAGGTACTCTATGTAAAACTTGACGGGGACCATCAGGACCCGGGCTACCGTGACAGGCTAAAAAGGATGTTGAAGGATGACCCTGGTGAAGTACGCGTTGTCCTGTATGATGAGGAGGTAAAAAAGGTGTACCGCCTTAATGAGGAATGGTCTGTATCGGGTGACGAAAGCCTGCTTATACGCCTTAAAGACCTCCTCGGTGAAAAAAACATCGTTATTAGACAAGAATAGGTGTATCTCCGGAAAGGATTTGTTATAATATAAGTTGTTCACGAAGTGGTCAGACCACTATTTGGAATAAAGGAAGGCTGGGTCAGCCCTGCCGCACCTTACATTAATAAGGAATCATAATGAAAAAAGGAGTGGAAGAATGGCGACTTTACGAGAAGAAGCTTTACATATGCACCGGGTGCATAAAGGGAAGCTCGAGACAGTATCAAAAGTGGCAGTAAAAAATGCACAAGACTTGTCACTGGCCTATTCACCTGGCGTTGCAGAACCATGTAAAGCCATTTTCGAAGATCCGCAGTCAGTTTACGAATACACCATGAAAGGTAACATGGTTGCCGTTGTTTCAGACGGTACTGCCGTTCTTGGATTAGGAAATATCGGCCCGGAAGCTTCTCTGCCGGTAATGGAAGGAAAAGCGGTGCTGTTTAAATCATTCGCCGGCGTTGATGCTTTTCCGATTTGTTTAAATACAAATGACGTAGATGAAATTGTACAAACCGTAAAATTGATGGAGCCGACTTTTGGCGGCGTAAACCTTGAAGATATTGCTGCTCCAAGATGTTTCGAGATTGAGGAGCGCCTCAAAAAAGAAATGAATATTCCTGTATTCCACGACGATCAGCATGGAACAGCGATTGTAACAGCTGCCGGCCTGCTGAATGCCCTCAAGATTACCGGAAAATCCATGGCAGAGATCAAAGTGGTGGTTAACGGAGCAGGTGCTGCAGGAATTGCGATTATTAAGCTTCTACTGAGCATGGGATGCAAGGAAATTATTCTTTGTGATTCGAGAGGAGCTATTTTTGAAGGCCGCTCATCAGGGATGAACGACCTGAAGCATGAAATGGCCCAGGTTACTAACAAAGGAAAGCTTGATGGAAGCTTAAAAGACGTTATTAAAGATACGGATGTCTTCATTGGTGTATCTGTTGAAGGGGCACTGACAAAAGAGATGGTGGAGAGCATGAACCCGGATCCGATTATCTTTGCTATGGCAAACCCGACTCCGGAAATTATGCCTGATGAAGCGAAGGCAGCCGGTGCGAGTGTGATTGGTACGGGACGCTCTGATTTCCCTAACCAGGTAAATAACGTTCTCGCATTCCCTGGAATCTTCCGAGGAGCTCTGGATGTTTATGCCACACATATCAATGAAGAAATGAAGGTTGCAGCAGTTAAAGCAATTGCCGGTCTTGTTGGTGATAATGAGCTGAATACAGATTACGTCATTCCGGCTCCATTTGACCCCCGTGTTGCTCCTGCAGTAGCGAAAAGTGTAGCTGTGGCGGCAATGGAAACAGGTGTTGCCAGACGAAAGGTAAACCCTGACGACGTAGAGAAAAAAACACAGCAGCTTACAATGATCGACGAATCAAAATAAACAGATGTGAAGATGAGGTTGGAATATAAAGAAAGTGTTTAGCTGAATCCAAACAATGCGCTGACATAGCGGATGAAATATACGCAGGCTCCTGCGGGATGAAAAGCAAAGGTGAGACCCCGGAGTGACGAGCATTTCCTTCATGAGTACGCGGCGAGTTGCTTCGACGCAGACAGCTGCTAAGGTTAGCTGGCAGAGGAAGAAGCAGGAAAGCTGGAGGAGGGTAACCCGCTTCCCGCGGAAAGCGAAGTATATTTCAGGAGCGGTTTATTGCAGCGCGTTTTATTCGTTCGGATTCTTGTGGACTAAAACACTTCTGTCCCAGCCTCATCTGTAGTGTTTGCAGCAGCTTCTCTCCGGTTTATTTATACGGGACTGGGATGTGTATGATGCACCGGCCGGTCTGTAAGGATGACTGAGACACCCGCGTCTCCCTAATAGTGAATGAAAGCAGGTGGTCGTAAATGACCTCACCAGCTAATAAAGTATATCTTAATATCTTAAAAGAGCTAGATCATATCATCCATGAAGATAACCTCCTTCCTGGAGATAAACTTCCCTCTGAACGGGAGCTTGCTGAAAGACTTCAGGTAGGCCGGTCTTCTGTAAGAGAAGCGCTTCGGGCGCTGGAACTCCTCGATCTCATTGAGACCCGTAAAGGTGAAGGAACCTTTATACAGCGGGCAGGAGGGCACCGGCTGGCAGAAATACTGGCCGGTTTCTTTTTAAGAGAAACACGGGCGCGCAAAGATGTAACGGAAACCCGTGCCATTATCGAAATAGAAGCTGTCCGGCTTGCTTGCAGAAGAGCAACTGAAAAGCAGCTGGAAAAACTGAAAATATTAATAGATGAATCAAAAGCAACCTGGGCTGATGGACATATACCAGTAGAAGAAGATTACCTTTTTCATAAGGCGCTTGTAGAATCCTGTCATAATCATTTAATGCTGAATATCTGGCGTCCCTTGGTGGAATACAGCAAGGTTGCACTCAGAGAATCCCTTTCGAGAAGGGGAAGAACTGAAGATGCGATTCATGAACACGAAGCGATCTATGAAGCGATCTGTTCAAAGAATGAGGACAAGGCTGTTCAGTGCCTTCGTCATCATCTCGAAAACAGTCGTTTTTAAACTTATTATGCCGATATTCAAAGCAGGAATAAACTTGAACTTGCCCAACAGACAGTGTTATGATGGAAAAAATTTACGATTACTTCTATATTAATAATGCTGAACTGTAACGGGCCCGCGGCAAACACGAAATGAATAATCATTACCTGGTGAATTTAGACGGGCTTTCAATAAATGCGAGGTTTCATGGTAATATGCAGTGACCAGTTATGGTGTCTTTCGGCTGTATAATGCCGGGGTTAACTGCACTGATGTTTCAGATATGGATAAAAAGAGGTGAGAAATGTGTTACGGGATCTTTTTTCAAAGAAGAAAAAGTATGCAACGATACCTTCGGAAGAAGCCAAGCAGGAAGTTCCTGAAGGGTTAATGACGAAATGTCCACAGTGTAAAAGTATTATGTATACAAAAGAACTGAAGAAAAATCTGAGTGTCTGTGATTCTTGCGGCTTTCACCACAGACTTACTGCTTATGACCGTATGGATACAATATTTGACCCGGAAACATTCGAGGAATTTGATCACGATATTATCGCAAAGGATCCGCTTAATTTTCCATCCTATCAGGAAAAGTCAAAGGCAGACCGGGAGAAAACAGGTCTTAATGAAGCGATTGTTACTGGGAAAGGAAAGATTGACGGATATCCGGCTGTCGTAGGTGTTATGGATGCACGCTTCCGGATGGGAAGCATGGGCTCGGTTGTGGGAGAGAAGATCAACCGTGCCATAGAACGTGCCATCGAAGAGGACAAGCCGTTTATTTTATTTGCAGCTTCCGGGGGTGCGAGAATGCAGGAAGGTGTTTTCAGTCTTATGCAGATGGCAAAGACGAGCACAGCCCTCAACCGGTTGAGTAATGCAGGAAACTTATTTATATCAGTTATGACTCACCCTACAACAGGGGGCGTATCAGCAAGTTTTGCTTCTCTGGGTGACATTAACCTGGCTGAACCTAAGGCATTGATTGGCTTTGCCGGAAGAAGGATCATTGAACAGACGATTCGTCAGGAGCTTCCTGAGGATTTTCAGACGGCAGAATTCCTTCTAAAGCACGGCCAGCTGGATCGTGTCGTTGAACGAAAAGAATTGAAGGAAACCCTTAAAACAATACTGAGCATCCACTCACCCTTAAGTGAGGAAGCAGTGAAAGAGCAGCTTGAGCCCAACGAACAGGAGGTGTAATCATGGCTGAAGACTTACCTTTTGAAAAACCAATAACGGAACTAAGAGGAAAAATCTCTGAACTGAAAGCATTTACTGCAGAAAAAGGAATCGATCTGTCAGGTGAAATTGAAAAGCTGGAAGCCCGTATGGAGCAGCTCGAAGAAGACATCTACGGCAACATGAGTCCCTGGAACCGTGTACAGATTGCAAGGCACAACAACAGACCAACCACGCTTGATTACATCGAGCGCCTGTTTACGGATTTTCTGGAGCTTCATGGCGACAGACTCTACGGCGATGATGAAGCGATTGTCGGAGGTATTGCAAAATACAAGGGACGCCCTGTAACCGTTATCGGTCATCAGCGGGGAAAAGGGACGAAGGAAAACCTTCGCCGTAATTTCGGAATGCCTCATCCTGAAGGCTACCGTAAAGCGATGCGTCTTATGAAACAGGCTGAAAAGTTTAAGCGTCCGATCATTAATTTCATCGATACAAAAGGGGCTTACCCTGGTATGGCAGCAGAAGAAAGAGGACAGAGCGAGGCGATCGCCAGAAATCTGATTGAAATGGCTGATCTTAACGTTCCGGTTATCTGTGTTGTCATCGGTGAAGGTGGAAGTGGCGGTGCGCTTGCACTTGGTGTAGGAGATCGTATCTACATGCTGGAGAATTCCACTTATTCTGTCATTTCTCCTGAAGGTGCAGCAGCCCTTTTATGGAAGGATGCCGGTCAGGCGCAGCGTGCAGCAGAAACAATGAAAATCACGGCGCCTGATTTAAAAGAACTCGATCTCATTGATGGCATCATTACGGAAGTCCGGGGTGGAGCTCACCGTGATGTGGAGAAGCAGGCAGCGTATATCGATGAAACACTTACAAGGGCTCTCGAGGAACTTGCAGAAGTAAAAGAAGAAGAAATTGTTCAAAAACGTTACGAAAAATTTAATAACATTGGACAATATGACTATGTAAACGGTACCAACAGCGCCAATTAAGGAAAACAGCCATCCCCCGACGGGACGGCTGTTTTGTTTGCCTGTGGATGTCTATTGCTATAAGGTTTTGAAAGTGTTATTTTTATTACTGCGATACGAGTATAAACGTCAATCAAGGATAGTATAAGAAAAGCTTAGGATAAAGATGTGGAACTTTTGTCCCGATTACAAGCAAGCTTTCTCATATAAAAGATTAATGAAGAGGTGAATGAAGCGAATGAAGCGCATTGGAGTTTTAACAAGTGGCGGGGACTCACCCGGAATGAACGCAGCCATTCGTGCAGTTGTTCGTAAAGCAATCTACCATGACCTGGAGGTCTACGGAATTTACCAGGGGTATGCAGGGTTGATCAGCGGACAAATTAAAAAACTGGAACTAGGTTCTGTAGGTGACATCATCCACCGCGGCGGAACAATGCTTTATACAGCAAGATGTGAAGAATTTAAAACGATGGAAGGCCAGAAGAAGGGTATCGAACAACTAAACAAGTTTGGTATCGACGGCCTTGTTGTCATCGGCGGAGACGGCTCCTTCCAGGGTGCCCGTAAACTGACGGAACACGGCTTCCCGACGATCGGAGTACCTGGTACGATTGACAATGATATTTCCGGTACAGATTTTACGATTGGCTTTGATACGGCATTGAATACCGTTATTGATGCCATTGATAAAATCCGTGATACGGCTACATCCCACGAACGTACATACGTTGTGGAAGTGATGGGCCGGGATGCAGGGGACCTTGCACTATGGGCAGGTCTTGCAGATGGTGCAGAAACGATCCTCATTCCCGAAGTTGACTACAACATGGATGACATTGTGAACCGTCTTAAGCGCGGGGCTGACCGTGGTAAAAAACACAGTATTATTCTTGTAGCTGAAGGTGTAGGCTCAGGCGTTGATATTGGAAGAGAGATACAGGATAAGACTAACTTCGAAACACGGGTTACTGTTCTTGGTCACATCCAGCGCGGCGGATCACCAACAGCAGCTGACCGTGTGCTGGCAAGCCGTCTCGGTGCCAAGGCAGTGGAGCTTCTCTTAAACGGCCAGCAGGGACAGATGGTGGGTATTGAAAGTAACAAGCTTGTTTCCCATGACATCGACGAAGCCCTATCAAGAGAGCACACCGTTGATGAAGAGATGTACCAACTGTCTCAGGAACTTTCAATTTAGTCATACACGTACAGCCAGCTGGGACTCCGTTGTCCTGGCTTTCGTACGGTAAAGAAATGGTAACAGGAAATTTGAGGAGGATTTACGAATGAGAAAAACAAAGATTGTATGTACGATTGGACCGGCAAGTGAGTCTATTGAAAAACTGTCCAGCCTGATTGATGCAGGAATGAACGTTTCCCGTCTGAACTTTTCACACGGTGACTATGAAGAGCACGGCGCGCGTATTCAGAATATCCGTTCAGCGGCTGAAAAAGCAGGGAAGAAGGTTGCGATTCTTCTTGATACAAAAGGACCTGAGATCCGTACACAGACCCTTGAAGGCGGGCAAGCTGAGCTTGAGCGTGGTTCTGAAGTCATCGTTTCCATGACTGAAGTAGTAGGGAACGCTTCTAAGATCTCGGTTACTTACCCGGGTCTTATCGACGACGTTCACGAAGGTTCTGTTCTTCTGTTGGACGACGGTTTAATTGAACTTCGCGTGAAGTCTATCGGTGACGGTGAACTTGTAACAGAAGTTGTAAACAGTGGCGTTTTGAAAAACAAAAAAGGTGTTAACGTGCCGGGAGTAAGTGTAAATCTGCCTGGTATCACTGAAAAAGATGCCAACGACATTGTGTTCGGTATCGAGCAGGACGTTGACTTTATTGCTGCATCTTTCGTTCGCCGTGCATCGGACGTTCTTGAGATCCGCGAACTTCTTGAAAAACATAATGCTTCTCACATTCAAATCATTCCTAAGATCGAAAACCAGGAAGGCGTCGACAACATCGATGAAATCCTTGAAGTGTCTGACGGCCTTATGGTGGCCCGTGGTGACCTTGGTGTGGAAATCCCGGCGGAAGATGTTCCTCTTGTACAAAAAGAATTGATTAAAAAATGTAACCGCCTCGGCAAGCCTGTCATCACAGCGACTCAAATGCTTGATTCCATGCAGCGCAACCCACGCCCTACACGAGCGGAAGCAAGTGACGTAGCAAACGCGATCTTTGACGGTACAGATGCAATCATGCTTTCCGGTGAAACGGCTGCAGGAACATACCCTGTAGAATCTGTACAGACAATGAATAACATTGCTAAAAAAGCTGAGACGGCTCTGAAGTATGAAGACATTCTCCGCCGCCGCAGCAAAGAAAGTGAGCATACAATTACAGACTCCATCAGTCAGTCTGTTGCCCACACAGCGTTAAACCTAAACTCTTCTGCGATCTTAACGGCTACAGAAAGCGGCCACACAGCTCGTATGATCTCTAAATACCGTCCTGAGAGCCCGATTGTTGCCATTACACACAGCGAGCGTGTATGCCGCTCTCTTTGCCTTGTTTGGGGCGTTCACCCTCAATTGGGACCTAAGGCTACAACAACAGATGAAATGCTTTCTTCAGCTGTAGAAGAATCCCTTAAGTCAGGCCTTGTAAACCACGGAGATCTTGTTATCATCTCTGCCGGTGTACCAGTGGGTGAAAGAGGAACAACGAACATTATGAAAGTTCATGTTGTCGGTGAAGTTGCTGCAAAAGGTCAGGGAATCGGCCGTAAAACACGTTCCGGAAAAGTGGTTATTGCCAAAGACGGTAAAGAAGCACTTGCAAAAATGGAGCAGGATGCGATTCTTGTCACAACAAGCACTGACCGTGACATGATGGATGCGTTTGAAAAAGCTGTAGCTGTTGTTACAGAGCAGGGCGGACTTACCTCCCACGCAGCGGTAGTCGGCCTGAACCTCGGGATCCCTGTCATCGTAGGTGTAGAAGGTGCAACAGACCTCTTCACAGACGGAGACGAAATTACTGTTGACGGAAGCCACGGCAACATCTACAAAGGTGTAGCGAGTGTCCTGTAATAAATAAGAATGATTGGAGAAGAGCCGGTTTTTAAAGCCGGTTCTTTTTCTTATTGGTTCTATTAATAATCTGGGGCTGCTGAAGGTGGCGGTGTGTGTGTTTGTCGAAAAATGACGAATTCTCTTTAAAACGTTTGAAGTTCTGCATAAAACTGCGAAAGTTCTGCATAAGAATTCCCGGGTCTCCGAAATCAACCCCGGAGTCTCGTAAATTCGTCCCCACTACAGCCTGATGTCCAAAGCTCGCCATATAAAGGATAAGAGAGGGAAAACCGCTATTTTCAGTGGTCCAACAGGCCATCCACGCTGCTCATCAGGCAATGAATGCAGCAAACACACCGCAATATCACTTGTACGGTACCGGCTGTTGGAACAGGAAGGAACAAAAAAAGTACGGTCCTTAGCTTATTTCAATCCCTTTTCACAAAAAAAAGAGAAAGTTGTTTGTCCGTGTGCAGACCCGCTTTTATCAGGGAGGATCGATCCTCGACAACCGCTTTGAAAATCGATAAAATAGAAGGGTACTCAACTATGTACGTCTCACGTAAAACGTGCTTATGATACACAACCAAAGGAGACGGTCGTTATGGGAAAGATTTTTCTGCTTTTACTCATTGTTGTACCCGCTTTAGAAATTGGTGTGCTGGTCCTGTCAGGAAATACAATCGGGATCATTCCCACTATTTTACTCATAATTGCAACAGGAATACTTGGAGCAGCTCTTGCTAAAAAAGAAGGCTTAAATGCCATCCGTACAGCTCAGATGCAAAGCGCCCAGGGGCAGATGCCGAGCGGGGTCCTCCTGGACGGCATTTGTATTCTGGTAGGAGGAGTCGTTCTTCTCACACCGGGTTTTATTACCGATGCATTAGGGTTCTTCCTTTTGTTCCCTCAGACGAGAGCGATCTTCAAAGGCTTTCTGCAACGTATGTTTGAGCGTTCAATCCGATCGGGGAATGTTGTCTTCTACAGAGGACGCAAGTTTTAGCTGCATAAAGAAACCGGCTGTATTTTCAGCCGGTTTTCTTTATCTTTATTGATTACCTGCTTCAAGGGCGTCTTCACTTTCCGTTCATGATATACGACACAACCCCTTGCACCACGCCTGCTTTAACGAGGGACTGCAAAACGATCAGAATCATCGGTCCGAGAAGGAGTCCGGCAAACCCGAGCAGCTGATAACTCAGGAACAATGTAATCAAAAGAGGCAGTGGATGAACGCCGATGTGCCGCGAGAGAACTTTAGGCTCTGCAATTTGCCTTTGAATGACTACGATACCGTATATGACACTTAAACCAATGGACATGAACCAGTCGCCGGAGAAAAAACTGTACAGTATCCAAGGGATAAAAACGATCCCTGTTCCTAAATAAGGAAGTACATCTACAAGGGCAATGAGAACAGCTGTGGTGATGGCATGCTTGACACCAAGGATGAGAAGGGCGATGAGAACGATCACTCCGGTCATACCCACTAGAATAACCTGGGCGAGAACATAGCCGGATATGGCTTTTCTCCATTCGTCCGTTATTTTTTTTACATACGTTACTCCATGCAAAGGAACAAGCCTTTCATACCAGCTGAGAATAAGAGGCCAGTCTTTTGCGATAAAAAAAGCAGATAACAGGGAAAATAAGAGAATGGTAATCGTGTTGGGCAGACTCAGGAGAAGATCAGCCAGACCGTTAAAGACGAGCTGGATGAACTCACTGGCTCTTTGTGTTACGTCAGCTGTAATTGACTGTATGGAGCTCAAAACGGTCTCCTGCTGGCTTGTATCAAGAGACAGGACAAGATGATTGATTCGGTCATACACCGGAAGCAGTGACGTTGTGATCCACTGTTCAACGGTAGATGCGGTATTTTTAATATAGTCAGGGAGCACCCCGGAAAGGTAAATAAGTCCATTTGCGATTTCGACTGCTGCCACTGTAGTAAAAGTAATCAAAATGAGCATAAGGCCGGCCATAGCAAGAATAACTGAAAGAGAACGTGACCATCCAAAGCCTCTTTCCACTTTGTTCACGAACGGCAAAAGAAGAAGAGCCAGGATAAACCCGATTACAAAAGGGTAGAGAAAACGGATGATAATATAGCCTGCCACAAGGAACATGAATGAATAAAGAATAATAAGTCCGGATCGAATTAAAGGGGCGCCTGATTTAATCATAGTCCCGTCCTCCTCTCTTCATTAATCTATGAGAAGAAATGGGAAGACATGCCGGCTTGTACTGCGAGGAGAGAATCGATATGTTAACACCAGCAACTATTTTTATGATAATTTTATTAGGTATAGGGTTAATTGCGAAAAACCAGTCTTTAATTATTGCAGTTGCAGTACTGCTTGTTCTTAAATGGGTCGGGTTGGGAGATAAGGCCTTTCCGCTATTGCAGCAAAAGGGAATTCATATTGGCGTGACCATTATTACGATCGCCGTCCTCGTACCGATTGTAACAGGGGAGATTGGTTTTAAAGAGCTTACAGGAGCGATGAAATCCTCCTATGCCTGGGTTGCTCTGGGAGCAGGGATATTTGTTGCTGTTATTGCAGCCAACGGTGTTGAACTTCTTCAGAACGATCCCCATATTACTGCAGCCCTTGTTTTTGGCACCATCCTTGCCGTAGCCCTTTTTAACGGCGTCGCAGTAGGACCTCTCATTGGTGCCGGAATTGCCTATATGGCGATGAGGATCGTGTCATTTTTTACGTCGATGGGTGGGTAATATCGTTACTGTACGTGAAGTGTCAAACAAATTAAAATAATAGTATAAGTTAGAATCTTGCCTTGATTTGATAATTTAAAGTTCACAAAGTTGTTGAAAATCGTTATAATGTTAGTTGACTGTTGAAAAACAATAAATAAATAACAGTAGTTACGGTCTTCAAAAACATTCTCGAAAACGCTTTCTATTTTTGGGAGGATATTTCCTACATAGGTGAATGCTAAAGGGAAGCACGCAGTAATGTTATTTTAAAAAAACATTACAAATAAGATATTGTGATATCTCCCTCCACGCTCTGATCCGCTGGGGCTTTTATTTAAAGCTTTTATGATCCACAACAGATGAAGGTTTTTGAAGAATCGTTAAGGGAATAAAGTATTTAGTTCCCATAAAAAATAATGAACTAAAGGAGAGGTTGGTATGAGTACGACAAAAGGTTTGGAAGGTATTGTAGCAACAACATCCAGCGTAAGTTCCATTATTGACGGAGTTTTAACGTATAACGGATATAACATTGATGATCTGGCTGATTATGCAACGTTTGAAGAAGTTGTTTATCTGCTTTGGAATCACAAGCTGCCTACAAAAGAGGAGCTTGAGTCTTTTACAAAAGAACTGAATGGATATTCCGCAGTTCCTTCTGAAGTACTGGAGCAATTGAAAACGTATCCAATTGATAAAGTACATCCAATGGCAGCTTTACGTACTGCGGTTTCGAATCTGGCTTTGTTTGATGAAGATGCGGACGAGATGTCTGAAGAGGCAAATCGTAAAAAAGCCATGAAGCTTCAGGCGCAAATGCCTACGATTGTGACTGCATTTGCCCGTATCCGCGAAGGAAAAGAACCAATTGCACCTAAACCGGAACTGAGCTATGCAGCAAACTTTCTTTACATGCTGGACGGTGAGGAGCCGGATGAAACGTCAATTGAAGCATTCAACAAAGCTCTCGTTCTTCATGCCGATCATGAACTGAATGCATCCACATTCACTGCACGTGTATGTGTAGCCACACTTTCTGATGTATACTCCGGTGTTACAGCAGCAATCGGAGCACTGAAAGGACCGCTTCACGGTGGTGCCAACGAGCGCGTAATGGCGATGCTCTCAGAAATTGGTGACGAAGATAAAGTAGAAGAATACATTCATAAAGCACTTGAGAACAAAGAAAAGATCATGGGCTTCGGCCACCGCGTTTACAAAGACGGTGACCCTCGCGCGAAACACCTGAAAGAAATGAGCCGTCAGCTTACGAAGATTACAGGTGAATCCAAGTGGTATGAGATGAGCGTGAAGATTGACGAGATCGTTACAAGTGAAAAAGGTCTGCTTCCAAACGTAGACTTCTATTCCGCTTCCGTTTATCACAGCCTGGGGATTGAACATGACTTGTTCACGCCTATCTTTGCAGTAAGCCGTGTATCCGGATGGCTTGCACACATCCTTGAGCAGTACGACAACAACCGTCTGATCCGTCCTCGTGCAGAATATGTAGGTCCTGACAAACAAGCATGGGTACCGGTTGACAAACGATAAAGAAACATTAATCATAAGAAATGAAGGAAAAAGCCGCCTCAGTGACGAAAGAGGTAGAGGTGTGCATTTTTCTTTCATACATACTGAATGACATTAGGAGGTCTTTACAAATGGCAGAACGTATTTCAGTAAACAACGGGGTACTAAACGTACCGAACAATCCAATCATTCCTTACATCGAAGGAGACGGAATTGGTCCTGATATTTGGGCAGCGGCTTCAAGCGTTATTGAGGCAGCTGTAGATAAAGCATACAATGGCGAAAAGAAAATTGAGTGGAAAGAAGTACTTGCAGGTCAGAAAGCATTCGATCAGACAGGTGAGTGGCTTCCGGATGAAACACTTGACTCAATCCGTGAATACTTCATCGCAATCAAAGGTCCTTTAACAACTCCAATCGGCGGCGGTTTCCGTTCATTAAACGTAGCCCTTCGTCAGGAGCTTGATCTTTTTGCATGTGTACGTCCGGTTCGCTGGTTCGAAGGAGTACCATCTCCTGTAAAGCGTCCTGAAGATACAGATATGGTTATCTTTCGTGAAAACTCTGAGGATATCTATGCTGGTATTGAATATGAAAAAGGCTCAGAGGATGCGAAAAAGCTGATCAGCTTCCTGCGCGACGAGCTTGGGGCAACGAAAATCCGTTTCCCTGAAACTTCCGGAATCGGAATCAAGCCTGTGTCCGAAGAAGGAACACACCGTCTTGTCCGCTCTGCTATTCAGTACGCACTGGACGAAGGACGTAAGAGTGTAACGCTTGTTCACAAAGGAAACATCATGAAGTTTACAGAAGGCGGATTCAAAAAGTGGGGCTACGAGCTTGCTGAGAAAGAATTCGGCGATAAAGTATTCACATGGGCTGAATATGACAAAATTACAGAAGAGAGCGGCCGTGAAGCTGCAGACAAAGCTCAGTCTGAAGCAGAAGCTGCCGGCAAAATTATCGTTAAAGATTCTATTGCCGATATCTTCTTACAGCAGATCCTTACTCGTCCGAAAGAGTTTGATGTAGTAGCTACAATGAACCTTAACGGTGACTATGTATCTGACGCACTTGCTGCACAGGTTGGTGGAATTGGAATCGCTCCTGGTGCCAACATCAACTACGACAGCGGACATGCTATCTTTGAAGCAACTCACGGTACAGCACCTAAGTATGCCGGCCTGGATAAAGTAAACCCATCTTCTGTTCTTCTATCCGGCGTTCTTATGCTTCGCCACCTGAACTGGAACGAAGCTGCAGATATGATCGAAGCTTCAATGGATAAAACAATCGCAAGCAAGGTTGTTACGTATGACTTCGCCCGTCTGATGGATGGAGCAACAGAAGTAAAATGTTCCGAGTTTGGTAAAGAACTTATCAAAAACCTTTAATTGAGATCATGAGGCGTCCGTCTTATTAAGGCGGAACGCCGTCTTTCTTTAACATAATCACAAAAGTGAGAGGGGAAAGGAAAATGACAATTAAACGCAGAAAAATTACTGTCGTTGGCGGCGGATTTACAGGAACGACAACAGCTCTGATGGCTGCACAAAAAGAACTTGGTGATGTTGTACTTGTTGATATCCCGAATAACGAGGACCCTGTTAAAGGGAAGGCCCTTGATATGCTGGAAGCGTCTCCTGTTCAGGGATTTGATTCCAACATCATCGGTACATCCAACTATGAAGACACTGCCGGTTCCGATATCGTAGTTATCACTGCCGGTCTTCCGAGAAAGCCCGGAATGAGCCGTGATGATCTTGTAAATACAAACGCAGACATCATGAAAAAAGTAACGCGTGAAATTGTAAAACACTCTCCAGACTGCTACATCATTGTTCTTACCAACCCGGTTGATACAATGACGTACACAGTTTACAAAGAGTCCGGATTCCCTAAAAACCGTGTGTTCGGTCAATCAGGTGTGCTTGATACTGCCCGTTTCCGTACGTTCGTTGCTCAGGAGCTTAACGTAAGTGTGGAAGACGTTTCCGGGTTCGTTCTTGGGGGACACGGAGACGACATGGTGCCAATGCTCCGATACTCCTACGCAGGAGGTATTCCTCTGGAGAAGCTTATCTCCAAGGACCGTCTGGATGCTATTGTAGAGCGTACTCGTAAAGGCGGCGGAGAAATCGTAAACCTTCTCGGTAACGGAAGTGCTTATTACGCACCGGCTGCATCCATTGTCCAGATGGTGGAAGCGATTCTTAAAGATAAGAAGCGAATTCTTCCAACAATTGCTTACCTTGAAGGTGAGTACGGATACAATGACATGTACCTCGGTGTACCAACCGTAATCGGCGGAGGCGGAATCGAAAAAATTCTTGAACTTGAACTCACTGATGAAGAGAAAGCAGAGCTTAAAAAATCTGCAGACTCAGTAAGTAACGTCCTATCTCTGGTAAAATAAGTACTCAACGAATAAATCCGGTTGCTAAAACCGGATTTATTCTTACATCCAATTGTAAGCGCTTACGATCCGGGCATACTAGATTCGAATGAATGACAAGCAGGAGGGGATGTCTGATGTTTACGAAAAAACGGAAACTCGGCACGGTCATTTCCAATCTTCAGGTTGGGGAGAAAGTCGAAGTTTCAAAGAAAGTTGAAGATAAAGATATATTGTTGTATCTCGGTTTCTCTGACGATGCAAACCCGATTTATATTCAGCACGATTACGCTTCACGCACGCCTTTTCAAAAACCGATTGTTCCTCATATTATGATTAACGGCATCATTAACTCTACGGTCTCTATGCACCTGCCGGGTCCCGGAAGCGCGGTCTTAAGCCAGAGACTGGAGTATCCCGCTCCTCTTTATCACTACGGGACACTGACACTGTCAGTCGAAGTAGTGAGTGTGGATGAAAAGAAACATCTTGTGACGGTCGAAGTCCAGGGCACAGACGAAGACGGACGAGAGATCGTCAAAGGGGTAATGGAAGTTTGCCCTCCTTATCCGTGGAAGCCTGTTACCCAGGATGCCGGAACGTTTGAAAACTTTTAATCAATATCAGGCAGTCGTCTCAGTTGAGGCGGCTTTTTTGGTTCAGTCACAGAAGGACGAATCGTATATTCAGGTGCCGGCAGCACTGGCTGTCTTTGTGTTTGTTTTCTGTATGTTTACACAGCCTTTGTAAAAATATAAAAATATAGTAATATGAAAAGAGGGATGACTGAATATCCCATTTCATAAAAAAGAAGGCTGTGCTAAAGCGATTACGCGATAACAGAGCCCATAGACAAAAAAGAAAATAGCCTCTGGCAACTCCGGAAACAGCGAAAAGAAAAGATGAAACAGTACATATATTATCTTGTTCTGCATTGATTTTGGGGGTCAAGAGCAGGCGCGGGAGGAATTATACATGTCTCAGAAAGTCCTTGTAGTAGACGATGAGGAATCAATTGTTACGCTTTTGCAGTTTAACCTGGAGCAGTCTGGTTTTTCCGTAACAACGGCTATGGACGGCAAGTCAGCTTTGGACGAAGCGGCGAATCAAAAATTTGACCTTATTGTACTTGACCTGATGCTTCCTGAATTGGACGGTTTGGAAGTATGTAAACAGCTCCGCCAGAATAAAGTGATGACTCCGATTTTGATGCTGACAGCAAAAGATGATGAGTTTGATAAAGTGCTCGGTCTTGAACTTGGGGCGGATGACTACTTAACAAAGCCTTTCAGCCCCCGGGAAGTCGTAGCAAGAATCAGAGCGATTCTGAGAAGAACCCAGGCAACGGCTTCAGAAAAAGAAACAAAAAAAGAAGTGCACAAATTAGTCATCGGCGATGTGGAAATCCATCCTGACAACTATGAAGTGTTTCTTAGAAATCAGCCAATGGAGCTGACACCCAAAGAATTCGAACTTCTCCTCTACCTGGTTAACCACAAAGGACGTGTCCTAACCCGGGACCAGCTTCTTAACGCAGTGTGGAATTATGAGTTTGTAGGGGATACAAGGATTGTGGATGTGCACATCAGCCATCTTCGTGAAAAGATTGAACCAAATACGAAAAAACCTGTGTATATAAAAACAATCAGGGGATTGGGCTATAAGCTGGAGGAGCCAGCTCTAAATGAATAGTTACCGTGCGCGGTTCATCCTTCCTTTAACACTCATTGTTTTTATCGTTCTGGCCTGTCTCGGTGCTTTACTTGGCCCGCTGTTTAAGGAGTTTTATTTTGAACGGATGGGCGACCGGATCGAGAAGGAAACGGGAGTAATAGCCTATAACGTGGAGCAGACGGGAATGGAGAATACGGCCGAACTTGAAGAGCTTGTCCGTACTCTTGCTGCTGAACTTGACGTTCGGATTACTCTTCTTGATTCAGAAAAGCGGGTTGTTGCTGAATCTGCTGAATCCCCTTCACAGGACCAGGACTACAGCGGAAGACCTGAAATTGAGGAAGCGGTTAATGAAGGCGCGGGTAGTGAAATCAGAATGAGTAACACCCTGGGGGAAGAACTTCTTTACTATGCCACAGAGCTTCAAAATAATGGTGAAACCATCGGTTATCTCCGTCTCGGTCTTACTTTGGGAGAAATGAACCGCGTATACCGGAGCATTTGGATCTTCCTGCTCGTCAGTTTTTCCATTGCCTTTTTAATTATTTTTGCCCTCACATCCAAGCTGACCAATCAGATGATTGCACCGATTGAAGAAGCAACCCGTGTGGCTAAGCAGCTGGCGCAGGGAAACTTCAAAGCCCGTACATTTGAAGGAGAGGCAAATGAAACAGGTCACCTTAACAGGTCGCTGAACGTTCTTGCTGAAAATCTCGGACAGATTACAAAAACCTATCAGATGCAGCAGGAACACCTTGAAACCCTTATAGAAAATATGGGGAGCGGACTGCTTCTTATTAACGCAAAAGGTGACATTACCCTTGTGAACCGCTCGTGTAAGGACCTGTTCCAGGAAGATACTGATTTGTGGCTCCATAAGCTTTATTACAAAGCCATCGGTCATAAAACGGTCATCAGGCTCGTTCAGGAGATCTTTCTTACTGAAAAAGGAAAGCGCAGGCACCTTGAGCTTCCGATCGGGATTGAGATGCGTCATTTTGATGTGTATGGAGCGCCGATTATCGGGTCGAATGAAAAGCTGCGGGGGATTGTTCTCGTGTTTCATGACATTACAGAACTTAAAAAGCTTGAACAAGCACGTAAAGACTTTGTGGCAAACGTCTCCCATGAGTTGAAAACGCCGGTTACGTCCCTGAAGGGGTTCACAGAGACCCTTCTGGCCGGGGCGATGGAAGATCCTGCACTCAGAGAAAAGTTTCTGACGATTATATCGAAAGAATCGGACCGCCTCGAAAGTCTGATACATGATCTGCTTGAGCTCTCAAAAATTGAAGGAAGCCATTTTCTCCTAAACTGGCAGGAAGTTGACCTCCATGAAATGATTGAAGATGTGAAAATGATGCTTCAGGAACAGGCAGATAAAAAGAAAATTGACCTGAAAACGAAAGTTATGGGAAATCCAAAGATTGAAGGGGACCCTCACCGTCTGAAGCAGGTGATTTTAAACCTTGTGAACAATGCGATTTCGTATACGCCGGAAGAAGGAAATGTAACCATGAGGGTGCGGGAGCAGGCAGAAACGGTCCTTCTTGAAGTGGAAGATACGGGAATTGGTATAACTAAAAAAGAGCTTCCAAGGGTTTTTGAACGTTTTTACAGAGTAGACCGTGCGCGTTCCAGAAACTCAGGGGGAACAGGCCTGGGTCTTGCCATTGTCAAACACTTATCGGAAGCTCATAAAGCCAGGCTTGATGTCACAAGTGAAGTGAACAAGGGAACAACTTTTAAAGTTACTTTTTATAAAAAAAGGGTGGAAGAGAAAAAAGACATGTAAATCTTTACAGTAACTTTACAATTTCGATACTTCACCTTAAAAATGATGCGGTACATTATATATGTACTGTTTCATAGGAATGTAATCTCTCGGATTGCATTTATGTTACATCCCCTTGTTTAGCCGGAAGCCCACCCCTGAGCTTCCGGTCTTTTTTTGTTTGCTCTGTTAAACTCTGGTGTTAATTTGCGCTCATTGCATTAGGACCTTCATTCAATAAGAAGTACCCCTGATTCTTTCTCTGCCAGTTATACTTCTTATACTTCGCAACTTTCTGCATCGAAGCAATTCGAAGCTAATTAGTGATGTAAACGCTCATCGCTCCACAGGAGTGTTGTGGTAAATGAAGAGGAAGCCTTTAGGGAGTGACAATAGTCGTTTGTCGGTGAAGGTGGACACAGAACCGACAGTTTTACAAATGGTTTTTGTTTACGCAAAGAAATGATGCAGCCCGAATGCCTGAAACTCCTGCGGGAGCGGGAGCGCGGTGAGACCCGCAATGGGGAGAGGGCACTTAAAAAGTAAAGGTCCGATAAGAACGTCACCACTTTAGGGTTCTAATTGCAGCATAAAATGGTTTTTGATTTTTGGATGTGGTAAAGGCAATTGTCTTTTTAAAAAATTGTGTTGATTGAAGCGAATGGGCGACACTCTTGCGGAAAAGCGAGTTCCGGGGAGACCCCGGAAGCGCAGAGCGCTGAGGATCGAACCGCCCGCGGAAAGGGAGCGCAATGAGTGTAAATCAACGCCTTCATTTTCTATGCCTATACTATAGAAGTTGGACTTTATCAGTGGAATCGCGGAGCATGAGATCACCGGCGCCCCCGCGGAAAGCGAAAGGCATGGAGGCAGCATCAACATCCATACTTCCTAGCTTGAATTTCCTTCTCTCTGTTAAGTTTGATAAAATAAACAGGAATACATCATGAATGAAAGCGGCGGACAGGCCGCTAATAATAAAAGCTGAGGTGTTGAACGTGAACAAACTCGTTCTTGTAGACGGAAACAGTGTGGCTTACCGTGCGTTTTTTGCCCTGCCACTCTTGAACACTGAAAAAGGGATTTACACAAACGCGATATATGGATTTACAACAATGATCCTGAAAGTACTTGAAGAAGAAAAGCCGACTCACATGCTTGTAGCGTTTGATGCGGGCAAAACAACATTCCGCCATGAGACGTATCAGGAATACAAAGGCAAACGAGAAAAAACACCTCCGGAACTCTCAGA
The DNA here is from genome assembly GCF_016901055.1 of Alteribacter salitolerans. Lineage (NCBI taxonomy): Bacteria > Bacillati > Bacillota > Bacilli > Caryophanales > Bacillaceae > Alteribacter > Alteribacter salitolerans. Next base: position 253,292 of record NZ_JAFEUX010000005.1, read on the forward strand.
GCAGCTTCCATATATGAGAGAGCTTCTGGATGCATTCCGTATCAAGCATTACGAAGTGGAAAATTATGAGGCTGATGACATTATCGGTACTTTAAGCAAACAGGCCTCAAAGGAAAACTGGGAAGTGAAAGTCTACACCGGAGATAAAGACCTCCTTCAGCTTGTAGATGACAACATTCATGTAGCGATGATGAAAAAAGGCATCACGAATATGGATACATACGATGAAAAGCTCGTTGATGAAAAATACGGTATTACTCCAATTCAGATTATTGACATGAAAGGGCTTATGGGAGACAGCTCCGATAATATTCCAGGTGTTCCCGGTGTAGGGGAAAAAACAGCACTGAAACTCCTGAAAGCCCATAAAACAGTAGAAGGCGTTTACGAATCCCTGGATGAAGTTTCCGGAAAGAAATTGAAAGAGAAGCTGGAAGCCAACAAAGAACAGGCACTCATGAGCAAAGAACTGGCAACCATTATGTGCAACGCTCCTGTAGACGTGTCCTTTGAGGATACGAAAATGGGCGAGCATGATCAGGAAAAGCTTGTGGCACTATTTAAAGAGCTTGAATTTAAATCACTCCTGGATAAATTCGATGGAGACAGAGAAGCGGAAAGCGAAGAGATGGAGGATCTTTCTGTAACAGAAGTGTCGGAACTGACAAGTGACATGCTGGTATCCCCGTCTGCTCTTGTAGTGGAATCCCTCAATGAAAATTATCATCAGGCTGATATTGTCGGGTTCTCTATTGCAAATAATACAGGAACGTACTTCATTTCTTCAGAGGTGGCCCTTCAAAGTGACGTTTTTGCCGAGTGGGCAAAAGACAAAGAACATGCGAAGTTTATGTATGATGCCAAGCGGTCTGTAGTCGCTCTCGGATGGGAGGGGATCACCCTTGACGGAGTTGAGTTTGATGTCCAGATTGCTTCTTACCTCATCGATCCTTCATCAAGTGCCCACGATCTGGCGGATATTTCGGAACGTAAAAAGAGTACCCGTGTCCAGCATGACGAATCGGTTTATGGGAAAGGCAAGAAGCGGAAAGTGGCAGAAGGTGACGCACTCTATCAGCATTTAGGAAGAAAAGCAAAAGCGATCTTTGAGCTTCGGGACGAGCTTGACGAGGAGCTGACTGCAAATGAACAGAAAGAATTATTTTATGACCTTGAAATGCCTCTCAGTGTTATTTTAGGGCGCATGGAAAAGCATGGTGTTTCTGTCGACCGTGAAGAGCTTGAGAACATGGGTGCAGGACTTGAAAAGAAGCTTGCTGAAATTGAAGCTGAAATTCATGAGCTTGCAGGAACAGAGTTTAATATTAATTCGCCGAAGCAATTAGGAGAAGTACTTTTTGAAAAGCTTAATCTTCCTGTTGTGAAAAAGACAAAAACGGGCTACTCCACTTCTGCCGATGTTCTTGAAAAACTTCAGGATCACCACGAGGTTGTGGAAAAGATCCTTTTGTACCGTCAGCTTGGGAAGCTGAACTCAACATATATTGAAGGACTTCTTAAAGTTATTCACAAGAAAACAGGAAAGATTCACACGATCTTTAACCAGTCCCTTACCCAGACCGGGCGTCTGAGTTCGACTGAGCCGAATCTGCAAAACATTCCTGTACGGCTGGATGAAGGACGGAAGATCCGTCATGCCTTCGTTCCGGAACGGGAAAATGCCGTTATTTTTGCAGCAGACTATTCCCAGATTGAGCTTCGTGTTCTGGCCCACATTTGTCAGGATGAAACCCTTGTCAAGGCTTTCCGGGAAGACATGGACATCCACACGAAAACAGCTATGGATGTCTTTAACGTGGGAGAAGCCGAGGTCACAGGGAACATGCGCCGGACAGCCAAAGCGGTTAACTTCGGAATTGTCTACGGTATCAGTGACTACGGGCTTTCCCAGAGTCTCGGAATCACCCGTAAGGAAGCGAAGAGCTTTATCGACCGGTACTTTGACAGCTTCCCGGGGGTAAAAGAATATATGGAAAACATCGTTGATGAAGCAAGAGATAAAGGATATGTTACGACGATGCTGAACCGCCGCAGGTATCTGCCTGAAATTACGAGCCGTAATTTTAACCAGAGAAGCTTTGCTGAGCGCACAGCTATGAATACGCCGATCCAGGGAAGTGCTGCCGACGTCATTAAAAAGGCGATGGTGGATATTGCTGAACGAATGGAAGAAAAACAGCTCCAATCAAGCCTCCTTCTGTCTGTACACGATGAATTGATCTTTGAAGTTGTGGAAGATGAAATTGAAACGATGAAAATGCTCGTACCGGAAGTGATGGAAAACGCCATTGAACTTGACGTCCCTCTGAAGGTCGACGTGTCATACGGGGAGACATGGTACGACGCAAAATAAAAATCTTATATTTTTTGAGGCACATTTAATATGAAACAAAGGATGAATGGTTATGCCTGAATTACCGGAAGTAGAGACTGTCAAGCGGACTCTTGAGCAGCTTGTTACAGGAAAGACAATTGAAGAAGTGGTTGTTTCCTGGCCCCGGATGGTAAAACGTCCGGATGATGCGGGGGCTTTTGCTGATATGTTGAAAGGGGAAACGTTCCAAAGCATCGGACGACGGGGAAAATTCCTTCTTTTTCACCTCGATACATGGACACTCGTATCCCACCTCAGAATGGAAGGACGCTACGGACTTTTCCAAACTGATGAGGAAGTGGATAAGCACACCCATGTGCGGTTCAGGTTTAAGGACGGGGAAGAACTCAGATATCGTGACGTTCGGAAGTTCGGAACGATGCATCTGTTCGAGAGAGGAGAAGAACTTCAAAATCTGCCTCTGTCACATCTGGGAGTAGAACCGTTTACGGATGCTTTTACACCGGTACATTTGAGAGAAAAGCTTCTCCGCACCACAAGGTTTATTAAATCGGCGCTTCTGGACCAGACAGTGCTCGCGGGTCTTGGGAATATCTATGTGGACGAAGCTCTCTTTCTTGCAGGTATCCACCCTGAACGAAAAGCAAATACAATCACAGAAGAAGAAGCAGTAAAGCTTCACGGAGCTATTTACAAAACCCTTAAAGAAGCTGTGGAGCAGGGCGGATCATCCATCAAATCCTATGTAAACGGACAAGGTGAAATGGGGATGTTTCAGCAATCATTATTTGTCTACGGAAAGACCGGTCAAACCTGCAAAAAATGCGGTGCAGAAGTGGAACGGTCAGTTGTAGGAGGGCGCGGCACTCATACATGCCCTGTCTGCCAGCCATCGTAGGCGGGGAGGGCTGATTGATTGTAAAATTCCTTCGTACATTGGATGGGCTCATGCCATATACTATCGTATCGATGGTTATGGGAAGGAGCTGCAATGGTAATGGTGGAATTACTCTCCCTGCTGCTACTGGCCTTTGCCGTAAGCTTAGACAGCTTTGGTGTTGGTCTGACATATGGATTAAGAAAAATGAAGTTACCAGCCAGGTCGCTCGTATTTATTGCTTTGTGTTCGGCAACGTCAATCTTACTTGCAATGACGATCGGTACAGCCATTGCAAGGGTCATGAGCCCGGGGATGGCTGAGACAATAGGAGGCTTTATCCTGATCCTGATCGGTGCATGGGCCCTTTACCAGATTTATAACCCTGCCAAAAAGGACCGGAAAACAAAAGAAGAACGGGAGTACATCTTTAACTTTGAAATTAAGAAACTGGGTATCGTCATTACCGTACTGAGAAAGCCGATGGTAGCTGACTTGGATAACTCGGGAACAATTACCGGACGGGAAGCATTTCTCCTTGGGCTGGCTCTTTCTCTGGATGCATTTGGTGCAGGCCTCGGGGCTGCGCTGATCGGTTTCTCACCAGTCATGATGGCTGTAAGCGTAGCATTTATGTGCGTATTCTGCCTCACACTCGGTATGAGGAGCGGCTATGTTTTTGCTGATGCCAAATGGATGAAGAGCCTTTCTTTTATTCCAGGTGTTGTTCTGATTGTCCTTGGTATCTGGAAACTATAAGAAGGCACTGAAAAGTTCGATCTTTAACTTTTTCCAATGCCTTCTAATATAGAGTGAGGTGTCAGGAGCAAATGATTATCGGACTAACAGGCGGCATCGCCAGTGGAAAAAGCACAGTCTCCCAAATGATGGGGGACTGGGAAATCCCTGTTGTCGATGCCGATGTCATTGCCCGGGAAGTCGTAGAGCCCGGGCATGAGGCATATGAAAAAATTGTACAGGCTTTTGGCAGAGGAGTGCTTCATGATGACGGCACTCTTCACAGGAAAAAGCTAGGGTCAATTATTTTTAATGATGAAGAGAAGCGAAAGAAGCTAAACAGCATTGTTCACCCGGCTGTCCGCGGTGAGATGAAAAAACAGCGTGACGATCTCCTTTCAGCCGGTCATCCCCATGTGGTTTTAGACATTCCGTTGCTGATTGAAAGTGAACTGGAGTATCTGGTTGACCGGACCCTGCTTGTTTACGTAGATGCCGGTACACAACTGAAGAGGCTGATGGCGAGGGACGCGTCCAGTGAGGATGAAGCCAGAAGCAGGATTAACTCGCAGATGCCGTTGGATGAGAAAAAAACGCGTGTGGATGCGGTGATTGATAACAGCGGGACTGTGAAAGAAACGAGAAACGAACTTACCGGAGTCCTGAAAAGCTGGGGTATAGGGTAATAAAATTGACCGGGAGGGGTTCTTCCCGGTCTTTTTGTGCAGGAAACCGGCCAATCGATCAGGAAACCGGTCGATGTGACGGCGCGGAGAGGACAGACCATCAGAGACTACCCATGCTCCATGATTTCAACCCTGACTCGGAATAGACAATCACCCATTCCGCAAAAATTTATTCGAAATTTCCGTCCTACTTGCATAATATATGTTATACTAAAATTGAAATTAATGTTGAATAGTATAACACATATACGATGGAAGGGGCCTTCTCAAATGACGACAATCGCAATCAACGGTTTTGGCCGAATCGGCAGAATGGTTTTCCGTAAAGCAGTGCTGGATACTAAACTATCAGTGGTGGCAATTAATGCATCCTACCCGGCAGAAACGCTGGCTCATCTTATTAAGCATGACACGGTCCACGGACCTTTTATGGGAGATGTAAAAGCTTTTGATGATCACTTAATTGTAAACGGTTCCAAAGTAAAACTGCTTAATAATAGAGATCCGCTTGAACTTCCATGGAAGGAACTCGGCGTTGACATCGTTGTTGAAGCGACAGGGAAATTCAAAACGAAGGAAACCGCTTCCTACCACCTGGAAGCAGGTGCGAAAAAAGTTGTAATCACAGCACCGGGCAAAGATGAAGATATTACAATTGTATACGGAGTAAATGAAGACAAGTATGATCCGAAGCACCATGATATTATCTCAAATGCTTCGTGTACAACGAACTGTCTGGCTCCCGTAGCAAAGGTGTTAAATGAAGCTTTCGGTATTAAGTCGGGAATGATGACAACGGTACACGCGTATACAAATGACCAGAAAAACATCGATAACCCGCATAAGGACCTTCGCCGTGCACGTGCATGCGGACAGTCCATTATTCCGACTACAACCGGTGCAGCTAAAGCCATTGCAAAGGTGCTTCCTGAACTGGAAGGGAAGTTGAACGGAATGGCACTTCGTGTACCAACCCCGAACGTTTCCCTTGTTGACCTTGTGGTGGACCTTGAAACCGATGTTACAGTGGAACAGGTGAACAATGTATTGAGAAACGCTGCTGATAATGAACTGTCCGGCATTCTCGGGTACACTGAAGACCCTCTTGTAAGTGTTGATTTTAACGGAAACGAGAACTCTTCAATTATCGATGGACTGTCAACGATGGTTCTAAACGACAGACAGGTAAAAGTACTTGCCTGGTATGATAACGAATGGGGTTATTCCTGCCGCGTTGTTAACCTGATCGAGCATGTTGGCGAAGCTCTTACCGCTCAATCTGAAGTGACTGCCTAAGAACCATTGGCGTTCCTTGATTTCTTTTCCACCCAAAAAACCATTGCAAAAAAAATGCAAAGGAAGTATACTATTTTTCGTGATCTTCGAATAAAAGCAATAGTAGGGATGATCGGTACTTAAGGGTTAGGACCTCTCTGGACTAACTTTCCCCCGTAGTGATCCATTCCTCCATGCTTAGTAAGGAAGGCATGAAACATAGTAAAGGGGGATTTCGGTATGGAAACCATGGGACGACACGTCATTTCAGAACTTTGGGAGTGCAACATCGAAAAGCTGAATGACATGGGATTTATCGAAAAATTATTTGTAAATGCAGCACTTGAAGCAGGGGCAGAAGTACGGGAAGTGGCTTTTCACAAGTTTGCGCCACACGGTGTAAGCGGAGTTGTCATTATCAGTGAATCACACCTTACCATTCACAGTTTCCCGGAGCACGGATACGCAAGTATTGACGTATATACGTGTGGAGACAGAATTGACCCGAATGTTGCTTCAAATTACATTGCGGAACACCTGGATGCTAAACTAACAGAGGCAGTAGAAGTTCCCCGGGGCATGGGACCGATTAAAGTCGGCGAACCACGCACGGAAAGAGCCTTATCTGCAACGACTAACTAATATAGAATACTTCCTTGGCCGGACGGCTTCGGAAGTATTTTTTATTTAACCTTGAAATCTTGAAACGATGAAAAGGGTGGCTTGGTTGAACGGAATACGCTCCCTTTCCGCGGATTCGCACCGAGCCTCCTCAGGGATTTGCCCTTGCGGGGTCTCTCTCGCACTTCCGCAGGAGTCTCACGTATTCTGTTCAACTCCGCAAAAAAAGGCGTTGAGAACCAGAGGATAAAGAAACCTTACCGAAAAAGACCGCATGCCTATTTCGTACGTCATGGGGGATGGGGGTCTTTTATCGTAAGACAGTTTTTCTTAACCTGTTCAAATTGTCGAGAAACCTATATACCTAAGCTTGTGTTTCTCGCTTCTATAAAAGAGGATAGTTGTTTTCACAAACACTTTTGCAGCGATGAAATAGGAATGCAGCCGGAATGTCCGAAGACTCCTGCAGTAGTGTAGTAGGGGCCAGGCAAGACCCCGCAAAGCATAGGAGGCCACTGAAAAAGTCAAAATCTGATAATAATGTCACAACCTTAGGGCTCTGAATGTAACCTGAATTGGTTTTGATTTTTTGAAGTGCTAAAGGTCGTGGGCGTTATAAAAAAGTGTTGATTGCAGCGAATGAGCGACACTTCTGTGGAAAAGCGAGTTCCGGGAAGACCTGGTCAAGCACAAGCACTGCTCTATGAATAAGATTCGAGTTGCTTCGACGCATAAAGCTTCAGAGCTTAGCCGGCAGAGGGAAAAGCAGCATGCTGGGAGGCTCCCGAACCGCCCGCGGAAAGTGCAATGAGCGTAGATCAACACCTAACTTTTCTGAGCCTATTTAAAAGAAAATGGACTTTTTCAATGCTTCGCTTAGCTCGAGGAGGCACCACCGTGGAAAGCGAAGGATATGCAAGCGGGATCAACAGTCTATATCACTAAGAAGAACATTTTTTCAACAGCCAGGACATTTTTTCTCTTCATCTTATTTTTCTGGACTAAAGAAGTGAAAATAGCAACAATCTATTCATAAAACGGCGTTAAATAAAGAGGGCGACTCATCAGACTGATGGACCGCTCTCTTTTTTACTTTCATTGTTCCTTTCTCCCGCCTGCCCTTCTTATCTGTTTAATAAGCTGATGACCGAAAACAGCTGCACCGGTAACAAGCACTCCCTGTATTACAGCTTGCATGGAGAAGCCTATGAGATAAGTTGTAAATACAATTCCCAGACCAAGCAGCAGGTAGGGGATGAGCCAGTCCGGAACCCGGGGCGTTTGTTTAATGATCTTTCCAATAATCATCAAAACCGGAATCAGGATCAGTGCTTCATCTACGATAAACTGAAGAAAATCCATATCTACACCTCGCTTTCTTTATTTATAAGCAAGCCCTTTCATTTCATGACAAACCACAATTGGATAAAGACCAAAATTACCGACAGAAATCGCATCAATTTTCCGGAAATATTGAACATGCTGTTATTTCCTGCTATTCTTAAAGTGCTAAGGTGGGATGAATAATGGGATTTAGAGATACAATTCAAAAATACATAAGCACACATACGGAAACACGGGAAAAGCACCCGGATGAAAAGCTGCAGACGCATTATTACAAATCCTCGAAGGATAAAGTAATGAAAGAAGTTCAGGCAATGATTAACCAGCGCCAGGGGCTAAAAGTCCAGTCCGTGTCTGAAGAACGGGGAGAAATTATTGTAAGGGCCGATTCAGGGAAGAAAATCTTCCTTGTGGCAACCGTTATTATGGTAAGGCCATACCGGACGGCTGTCGATTTTTCTGTAACGACTGAAACAGTACTGCCGGTGGATTTCGGCTACAGCAGAAAACTGATCTACGAATTGTATAAAAGTTTAAACGGCCGCCTGACATTTGTCGGTGCAGGTTTAGGTGACAATTTAACGCAAGGGTTTTAACCGGGCGACAGGAATGGAGAAGATAATATGAGATGTCCAAGCTGTCAGAATAACGGAACACGTGTGTTGGATTCCCGCCCGAGTGATGAAGGCCGCTCCATTCGGAGGCGCCGGGAATGTGAATCCTGCAGTTACCGCTACACGACATTTGAAAGGGTGGAAAAAACGCCGCTTATTGTTGTGAAAAAAGATGGTAACAGGGAAGAATTCTCAAGAGAAAAAATCTTAAGAGGGTTGATCCGGGCATGTGAAAAGCGCCCTGTACCCCTTGAAAAGCTGGAGAATGTCGTAGACGAAGTTGAGCGTGAGCTTAGAAACCATGGCATTTCTGAGATCGACAGTCATGATATCGGTGAACAGGTTATGGAGCGCCTGGCTGCCATTGATGATGTAGCCTATGTTAGGTTTGCTTCAGTTTACCGTCAGTTTAAGGATATCAATGTATTTGTTGATGAACTGAAAGAGTTGTTAAAGAGAGCAGATAATAAAGATTCATAATCAGGAAAAGGGCTTCCGTCCGGCGGGAAAGAAGCTCTTTTTTTCGTTTTGGAGAAGGTTACAATTCCCTGACTCCATTCGATAGAGCAAAGAGAAGGACTTTGGTACAATAGGGAAAGATACTTTGGAAATAAGGGGAATACGGGTCATGCACTGGAAAGAACTTTTACCCATCGATCGTTACCGTGTACAAATGAAAGACAAACTTCATGATACAGACCGGGATGCCCTGACGCTGCTTTATCAGCCCCTGATCGGCGCTCTTGCCTACAGCCTTTATCTGACGCTCTGGACAGAAGCGGAGCATTCGGCTGGAGAGGAAAAACAGCACCAGACGTTGATGGTCCTTACAGGACAGCCTCTGAACGAATTGTTTAACGAGCGGAAAAAGCTCGAAGCCATGGGGCTTATGTCAACCTACCGGAAAAAAGACGCTGAAGAAGTGGTATATATCTATGATTTGAAAAAGCCCCTTACACCCGATGCTTTTTTCAGAGACGATGTCCTCAGTGTGTTTTTGTATAACAGGCTTGGAAAAGAGCAATACAGACGGATCAGGGACCGCTTTTCTCTTGAAAGACAGGATATTACGGAAACTGAAGATGTCACCCGCTCCTTTGATCACGTATTTCAGTCACTGCACCAGTCAGAGATGATCTCCTACAGTGAGGAGCTGGAAGTAAACGATCAGACCCTTCGCGGTGAAAAAGAGAAAGGGAATGCTTACCGGTTTGAAGGGACTGACTTTGATTTCAGTCTGATGCTTGCGGATCTCCCGCCATTCATTAATAAAAAAGTGCTGGAAAAGCCTGCAGTAAAACGTACGCTGTCCCAACTGGCCTTTGTATATAAAGTAGAACCTATTGAAATGAGCAAGTTTGTGCAGGATACAATGATCCATGAAGACGAGCTTGATACGGAAGAACTGAGGAAGCTGATTCAACGGCGGTACCGGATGATTTACAGCCAGGATCCACCGAGCCTTGCACTGCGAAAGCAGCCGGGTCATCTTGTTTCACAGACAGAGGAACCAGTGAGTGAAGAAGAAAAAATGATCCGTTATTACGAAACGACCTCTCCAATGGAAATGCTTGAAAACCGGAGTGCAGGGGCAAAGGTGCCTCCGGCAGATATGAAGATTGTTGAAAACCTTATGCTCGACTATCATCTTCACCCGGGCGTTGTAAATGTTCTCATTGACTACATTCTGATGGTGAACGATATGAAGCTTACAAAAGGGTTTGCCGATAAAATTGCCGGCCAGTGGAGCCGTAAAAATATTACGACCGTTAAACAAGCAATGGTGATTGCAAGGCAGGAGCATAAAAACCGGAAAGAAGCAGCGGAGAAGCAAGGGTTTGGCGGAAAGCGTCAAAATAAAAGCCAGTCTAAGCAGGTAAGAAAAGAAAGGCTGCCAAAATGGCTTGCTGAGGAAAAAGAACAGGCTGAAGGAAAGCAGAAGACCAGTCAAAAACAACCTGAAGAGGATCTGGACCGGGAAAAAGAAGAGCTTGCCAGACTGATGCAGCAATATGAGAAAAATAAAAAGTAGGGAGGGATACAGATGGAACCAATCGGAAGATCCATTCGTAAGCTGAGCGGCGGAAATTTTGAAAAACGCCTTGAGGCATTAATGCAGGAAGTTCTTGAAGATAGCAGAATTCAGGCGTTTCTGTCTAAACAGAACGGCCTGACAGAAGCGCAGATAGAAAGACATCTAAATGACTTATTTCAATATAAAAAGGAATGGGCCAACTGTGACCGGTGTCCGGGCCTTGAAAACTGCCCGAATCTGATGCAGGGCTATCAGCCGGAACTGAAAATGTACCGGGACGATATTCAGGTATCCTATCATCCGTGTCCTCTTAAGAAAAAAGCCGATGAGCGAAAGCGTCAGGCTTCCTTTATCAAAAGTCTGTATATTCCTAAAGAAATTGTCGCTGTTACCTTTAAGGATATCGATCAGGATAATGCGTCAAGAGTCACCGCCATTAAAAAAGCCCTCCAGTTTTCCCAGGAAACAAAGCCGGGAGAAGACGGAAAGGGCCTCTATATTACAGGTTCCTTTGGTGTTGGGAAAACCTACTTGATGGGGGCGGTGAGTAATGCTCTTGCAGAGCGGGAAATCGAATCCATGATTATATACACACCTGATTTTTTCCGGGAACTGAAGCAGGGAATTACGGACGGAAGCTATCAGGATAAACTGGAGACGGTCAAGCGTGTTCCGGTATTGATTCTTGATGATATCGGAGCGGAAACGATGAGTGCCTGGGTACGTGACGATATTCTGGGAGCTCTTCTTCAATACAGAATGATGGAGAAGCTGCCTACCGTATTTACCTCGAACTACGATCTTGATGAACTGGAAACCCATCTGACATATACAAACCGTGGTGGCGTTGAGAACATTGAAGTGCTGAAAGCGAAGAGGATTATGGAGCGGATCCGGCACCTGAATGAAGAAATCGCAATGAAAGGTACGAACCGGCGGACGTATAATGCGTAAGGAAAAGGTACGGGTGTGAGCCTGGCTTTTTCCTGTTTATTTCATCCTTTTCTATGTTACGATAGGATGGAGAGATTAACGGGAAGCGAAAGATATCCGTTATTCTTTTGTATGCGGGGCAAGTTTTCCATTTTAATAGATTCATAAACATAAGCTTAGTCAGGATGGGGGATATATACATGAGTGTGGATCACATCTTAGAGCGGGCACGGTCTGGTGAGCGCATTTCAGTTGAAGATGCGATTGAACTTTACGAAAGTAATGAAGTGGAAAAAATCGGAGCCGTTGCCAATGAAATGATGCAGAAGTGGCATCCGGAACCGATTACGACATTTGTTATCGGACGCAATATTAATTATACAAATTTCTGTGACACATACTGCCGATTCTGTGCTTTCTATCGTCCGCCGGGACATGAAGACGGCTATGTACTGGACAATGACGTGATTTTCCAGAAAATCCAGGAAACAAAAGATGTAGACGGTACAGAAATTTTGATGCAGGGGGGAACAAACCCTGATCTTCCTTTCAGCTACTACACGGATCTTCTAAAAGAGATCAAAAAACGTTTTGATATTACGATGCACTCCTTTTCCCCGGCTGAGATCTGGAAGATGGTTGAAGTCTCAGGTCTGTCACTGGAAGAAGTGTTAACTGAACTTCATGAAGCCGGTCTGGATTCCCTGCCAGGCGGAGGGGCTGAAATTCTCGACAACCGAACCCGAAAGCGGATCAGCCGCTTAAAAGGAACATGGGAAGAGTGGATCGAGTGTATGAAGACGGCCAAAAAAGTCGGCATGCACGGAACAGCCACCATGGTTATCGGATTTGGGGAAACCATGGAAGAGCGGGCCCTTCACTTAAAGCGTGTTCGTGATGCCCAGGACGAAACGAACTGTTTCCTTGCTTTTATTCCATGGACGTTCCAGCCTGACAATACGAACATGAAGGCAGAGAAGGTTACTCCTGAAGAGTATTTGAAAAACCTGGCTATTTCAAGAATTTTCCTTGATAACGTTCCAAACTTCCAATCATCATGGGTTACGATGGGGCCTGAAGTAGGGAAAAAATCACTCACTTACGGATGTAATGATTTCGGAAGTACGATGATTGAGGAAAACGTAGTATCTGCAGCAGGTGCAACGCACAAAGTGGATACCAACCTGATTCTCCGTCTGATTCGTGAAGCGGGTAAAACCCCTGCCCAGCGTGATACAAAGTACAACACCCTCAGAGTGTTCGAAGGCGACGAGCAGGCGGAAAAAGACTTCATTATGCAAAACTAAACAATAAAACAGTTAAACTCCGGGAACCGTATCAGGCTTCCGGAGTTTTTTAGGCTTTATAAACTCAGATGTTGATTTCCGCTCATTGCACCGCGGGCGGCTCGATCCTCAGCGCTGCGCACTTGCGGGGTCTCCCCGGCACCCGCTCCTCCCGCAGGAGTGTCGCGCATTCGCTCCAATCAACATTTTAAGAAACCAACAGCTCTTTAACCCAGAGACCATTGCACCTCCGCTTGTTTCACCGAAGCTAAATAAATCCTTTAAATTTCCTTTATTAATATGGATTCTCACTTTGGTCCCCTCCTCTTTGATGTAATGTCTGTGTGAAACCGGAACCAACATCGTTTTCAGAATTAGAGGATTCAGTACCCCCCATCACGAAATTGTTAAGGGTATGCAACCATAACGGGAAGGATTGATCTTATGAAATTTAATGATATGACGTATACTCGCCCTGATGTAAAAAAAGTAGAGCAGCAATTTGAACAACTGTTGAAATCTTTTAAGGAATCATCAAGCTTTGAAGAACAGGATGAGTCGCTGGCAGCCATTAACAAGCTCCGGAGTGAGGTGGACACTCAATGTTCTCTTGTGTACATTCGTCACTCTATTGATACGAATGATGAATCTTATAAAAAGGAACAAGACTACATAGATGAAATTTCCCCTGTCCTTCAGGGCTATTCGACCAACGTATACCGGGAACTTGTGAATGCGAAATTCAGAAGCGGTCTCGAAAAGAAGTGGGGAAAGCAGCTTTTCCAGCTGGCTGAAATGTCATTAAAAACGTTTGATGAAGCGGTTATTGAAGACTTGCAAAAAGAGAATAAGCTTATTACAGAGTACAATCAGATTATTGCATCAGCTAAGATTGACTTTGAAGGAGAAGAGCGAACGCTGTCCCAGCTCACTCCTTTTGAAATGAACACGGACCGCAAAGTGAGAGAGGCCGCTGCAAAAGCGCGCTACAGATTTATGAGTGAGAACGAAGAAAACTTTGACCGTATTTATGATGAGCTTGTAAAAGTACGAACGAAGATTGCCAAGAAGCTTGGCTTCGAGAACTTTGTGGAGCTTGGTTATGCAAGAATGAGCCGGACCGATTACGACAAGAACATGGTTGCCAGGTTCCGTGATCAGGTAGCTGAACACATTGTACCTCTTGCTGTGAAGTTAAGAGAACGGCAGCAAAACCGGATTGGTGTTGACACACTCAAGTATTTTGATGAACCGTTTAGTTTTAAATCCGGAAACGCAACACCAAAAGGAGACGCTGAATGGATCATTGCGAATGGTGAGAAAATGTACGCGCAATTATCTCCTGAGACGAAGGAATTTTACCATTTTATGCAGGAAAATGATCTGATGGATCTCCTCAGTAAAAAAGGGAAGCAGGGCGGAGGATATTGTGCATACCTGAGTGAATATCAGGCACCGTTTATCTTTGCCAATTTTAACGGCACTTCAGGAGACATTGATGTTCTTACACATGAGGCAGGACATGCGTTTCAGGGGTATGAAAGCCGGCATTATTCAGTACCGGAATACAATTTTCCGACAATGGAAGCAGCAGAAATTCATTCCATGAGCATGGAATTTTTCACCTGGCCATGGATGGAGTCGTTCTTCAAAGAGGACGTAGAGAAGTACAAATTTGAACATTTGTCATCCGGTCTGTTATTTATCCCATACGGTGTGACGGTTGATGAATTTCAGCATTTTGTTTATGAAAACCCTGAGGCGACGCCGAAGGAACGAAAGGAAGCCTGGCGTAGGATTGAACAGAAATACCTTCCTCACCGTGATTACGGGGATAACAGCTATTTAGAGAACGGCGGCTACTGGCAGCGCCAGGGGCATATTTTTCAGGGACCGTTTTATTATATCGACTATACACTTGCGCAAATTTGTGCGTTTCAGTTTTGGAAAAACATGAAAAACGACTGGGATCGTGCATGGAATGATTATTTATCCTTATGTAAGGCCGGAGGAAGTCAGTCCTTTACTTCCCTTGTAAACGAAGCCGGTTTACTTTCCCCGTTTGAGGACGGCACAGTAAAAGCAGTCATTGATGACATTGAAGCGTACCTGAGCAGCGTGGATGATACGAAGCTGTAAGCAATAAACGGACAAAAGTCAAAACAGGTAAACATAAAATGAGGACAGCCCCATATATATGTACTAGATGTTTGCAAAGAGTTGAAGAAGCATAGCAGGTAAACGCCCAAGACCCTCAACTCAATTGCACGTTTGGGAGGGGCTGCCGTTGGTAACGATCGAGTTTGAAGTTAGTCAGCAATGCCGGAATTGCCATGAGCAATTGACAACGTCACTACGTACTTTCGATAAGTTAAATGAAGATATTTCACTTTCTAAAAATGATGATGATACCTGCGTGTCCATTACATTTCACGACCATAATGAGGAGAGGCTGTCACTTGCCTTGTCCACGGTCAGTGCAGTAATGACGAATTTCACGCTGAAACATTATCTGACTTCCTGGCTTGAAACGGTCGTTCGGGACCGGTTTTATTTTCAGGGAATGGAAGAAGTTGAAGATATTGTTGCTCTGACAAGGGAAATCATTAGTGGTGAGCATGAGGATCTTCATCTGGACTTTGGAATGAATGAGCTTCAACGAGAGCTTTATCTCTTGTTCCGGGGCATGATTGAAGAGAGGGAAAGCTTTTCGTTTGAGTCCTTCCTTCAATTCAGGCTTCGGAATATGAAAAAGGACTTAACAGAAGCTGTGGAAATTGCGATTGACGAGTATAAGATGGAGCAGGACTATCAGCTGATGGTCGAATCCTGCAGACAGTACCTCGTCCAAAAGCCACCGCTGTACTCAGAGATTCATGTGGTACTCAATGATACCCCTGTGTCCATGTATAATTCAGACGGAGAGCGCTTTACACTGTCCCATATACTAAGGATGCTGGACGATGAGGTTGCGTTTGACGGATCACTTCCTGTTTCAGAGCGGATCATCAGTCCTCTTGTGAGTATGGCACCGGAACGTGTGTATCTTTATTCTGACGAAGGCCAGGAAAATATTATCCGTACTCTGCTCGCTATTTTTCAGGAACGAATCTGTATTTGTGAGGAGCCGTACCCGGAGATTGAATGAAAACGGACAATCGTGGATAAGATGATAAAACCTCATAATCTGCTGTTGCATTTCGGATGACAGGTGATTATAATACGTAACATAAGGACATACGAAAAACAAAAGTTACGATGAGGACACGATCCGTTTTTACAGCTCATAAGAGAAGGAAGTCACCGGCTGAAAGCTTCCAGGGTGTTGAAAAACAGGGTTACCACCTCTGAACTTCAATAGGGAACGGTATCTACACCTATTAACTATTGACGGCCACCCCGTTACCGATAAAATGAAGCTGAAGGCGTGAAGTGCGCTTTCAGGAATCAGGGTGGAACCACGGGTATAAAAATGACAGCACTCGTCCCTTTATTGGGACGGGTGTTTTTTGTATTTCTAAAACTAAAGGAGTGACACACCATGGCAGAAGTAAACCAAGCAATTGTACTGGCGTTTCCGGATGGAAAAGAGAAGGAGTTTTCACACGGGACGACAACAGAAGATGTAGCTGCTTCCATCAGCCCGGGGCTTAAGAAAAAAGCTGTGGCGGGAAAACTCGACGGGAATCCGATCGACTTAAAAGCCCCGATTACCCAGTCCGGAAAAATTGAAATTGTGACACTCGACAGTGACGACGGTCTGGAAATACTCCGTCACAGTTCAGCACACCTTCTTGCCCAGGCAGTAAAGCGTCTGTTTGACAATGTAAAACTGGGAGTAGGACCAGTTATTGAAGGCGGTTTTTACTACGACATCGATATGGAGCACACACTGACTCCAGAAGATCTTCCGAAGATCGAAAAGGAAATGAAGCGTATTGCAGACGAAAACCTTGCTATCGAGCGTAAGGAAGTCAGCCGTGAAGAAGCGGTCCGCCGCTACGAAGAAATCGGTGACGACCTGAAGCTTGAGCTTCTTAAGGATATTCCTGAAGGGGAAAAAATCAGCATCTATGAGCAGGGAGAATTCTTTGACCTTTGCCGGGGCGTTCACCTTCCGTCTACTGGGAAAATCAAGAAATTCAAGCTTATGACAATCAACGGTGCCTACTGGCGCGGGGACAGTAAAAACAAAATGCTGCAGCGTATTTACGGAACTGCGTTTGAAAAACAGGGGCAGCTTGATGAGCACCTGAAGATGCTTGAAGAAGCAAAAGAGCGTGATCACCGTAAGCTGGGTAAAGAACTTGGAATCTTTACAGTAAACCAAAAAGTAGGTCAGGGACTTCCACTCTGGCTTCCAAAAGGAGCAACAATCCGCCGTACTGTAGAGCGCTACATCGTTGATCTTGAAGAAAAGCTTGGCTACGATCACGTGTATACGCCGGTATTAGGGAGCTCCGAGCTTTATAAAACATCCGGTCACTGGGATCACTATCAGGATGACATGTTCCCTTCCATGAAAATGGATAACGAAGAGCTCGTTCTTCGTCCGATGAACTGTCCTCACCATATGATGGTTTACAAGCACCAGAAGTACAGCTACCGCAATTTACCGGTACGTATCGCTGAGCTTGGCACAATGCACCGGCACGAAATGAGTGGTGCTCTTGCGGGGCTTCAGCGTGTTCGTGCCATGACACTGAACGATGCTCACATCTTCTGCCGTCCCGATCAAATGAAAGAAGAGTTCATCCGTGTAGTGGAACTCATTCAGAACGTTTACCGTGACTTTGGCATCGACAACTACTACTTCCGCCTGTCCTATCGCGATCCGGCAGATACTGAGAAGTATGTAGACAACGATGAAATGTGGGAAAAAGCACAGGCACTCTTAAAAGAAGCCATGGACGATATGAAAGTAGAGTACGTGGAAGCCGAAGGAGAAGCGGCTTTCTACGGTCCGAAGCTTGACGTACAGGTGAAGACAGCGCTTGGAAAAGACGAGACACTCTCAACTGTTCAGCTCGACTTCCACCTGCCGGAACGCTTTGACCTCACTTACGTAGGGGACGATGGAAACGAGCATCGCCCGGTTGTTATCCACCGTGGTGTTGTATCTACCATGGAACGGTTTGTGGCATTCCTTCTTGAAGAGTACAAAGGTGCCCTTCCGGTATGGCTTTCACCGGTACAGGTTCAGCTGATAGGTGTAAGTGACGTTCACGACGAATACGTCCGCAAAGTGGAAGACAAGCTTCGTGAAGCCGGAGCCCGCGTACACGTGGACGGCCGGAACGAAAAGCTCGGCTATAAAATCCGTGAAGCACAGATGCAAAAAATTCCGTACCTCCTCGTTCTTGGGGATAAAGAGATCGAGTCGGGCAGTGTAAACGTACGCCGCTACGGACAAAAGGAAACACAAGTCGTCGGCCTCGACGAGTTCGTTGATCAAATTCAACAGGATATTCGAGAACGCCGTTAAGGTATTCAGGCTCAGAAGGGATAAGATCCCTTCTGGGCTTTTTTTCGGTGGTGATGGGAGAGGGGGTTTGCCCTTCTTCCACTGGATTTTACGGTTAGCGCTTCGCTTTTTACACTTATGCCTTGGGATTTTACACTTAGCAGCGTGGATTTTACCCTTCTCACGCGCTATTTTACGGTTATCCCCAATCTCCGCATGGACGCGCCCTGATGCTGCGGGATGCCAAGCCCCGGATTAGCCGGTTAACAGAAAAATCGGCTTTTTTTACACTCAGGGCTTCATGGTGGAGCTAAACAGCGCTGTAGGGACGATTGAACACGAGAGAAAGGAAGAAGCCTTAGAGCGACTGATTGAGCAGGTAAGCAAGTACCCTGAAGCGCTTGGAGACTACCGAAAGAAGCTCGCAAATAAAGGGATTGACACAGTTGGTAAAGTTTCTCCCACAAATACTTGACTCAAACCTTATACGCACAGACATTTGCTTTTTCCACCGGGCTGCGTTATGATTGCTATGCTTGAAAAATAAGAAAAGCAAACATCTGTTGACATTTCGTTTTTGGATGTGCTATTCTATTTTAGTGAACAAAATATGGACACAAAGCAAGCAGAAGCGCCCGCTTCTCACCTGATTGACACAAGTTGACAGGTTATCACTGATTAGACATAACCAGTAGAGGTGTGGGCGATTTTATGCGCTCGCACCTTTTTTGTGCAGAGATAATAAAGCTTTGCTTACACTGCCTTTGTGGGTTCCCATAAGCTTAAGCGGGAAGCATAACGGTGCTGTAGCAAGTCTTGCTTTGATCCGGATCAATTTGGAGGTGGCTCAATATTAGTAAGGATATGTTCATTAACGAATCTATTCGTGCTCGTGAAGTACGACTGGTAGGAGCGAACGGTGATCAGATTGGTGTAAAACCCAAGAGTGAAGCGTTGGAAATGGCCCAAAACGCTAACCTTGACCTTGTTATGGTTGCACCGAACGCAAAACCGCCGGTATGCCGCATCATGGATTATGGTAAGTTCCGTTACGAGCAGCAGAAAAAAGAAAAAGAAGCTCGGAAAAACCAAAAAATCGTGAACTTAAAAGAAGTTCGCTTAAGCCCGAACATTGAGGAGCATGACTTCAACACGAAGTTACGTAATGCCCGCAAGTTCCTGAGCAAAGGTGACAAAGTAAAAGCTGCGATCCGTTTCCGCGGACGTGCGATTACTCACTCTGAACTCGGTAAAAAAGTGCTTGAGCAGCTTGCTGAAGAATGTAAAGACATTGCTACCATCGAGTCTAAGCCGAAGATGGAAGGCCGCAGCATGTTCTTAGTGCTTGCGCCGACTAACGAAAAGTAAACTTAAATAGAGACAGACAACAATACAACGACCATATTTATTCTGCCGGGTACAACCGGCAATCACCTGCAACGACAACAAACAACAACTAATCTTTCTTAACAGGGAGGACTTGCAAATGCCTAAAATGAAAACACACAGTGGCGCAGCAAAACGTTTCAAGAGAACGGGAACTGGCAAGTTGAAGCGTTCCCAAGGCTACACTAGCCACCTTGCTGCTAACAAATCAACTAAACAAAAGCGCAAGCTTCGTAAAGCTTCAATGGTTTCCAAAGGTGACCAGAAGCGTATCGACGCAATGCTGCCAAGATAATAACGGCACCAGGCCGTTAACAGGCTGATGCCTGTGATTGTTTCAACATTTATTGATCGTATTGTATAGAATTATTTATTGAGGAGGGATTACGATGGCTCGAGTAAAAGGCGGATATGTAGCACGTCGTCGTCGTAAAAAAGTTTTAAAGCTAGCTAAAGGTTACCACGGTTCCAAACACCGTTTATTTAAATCAGCACAAGGACAAGTAATGAAGTCCTTACAATATGCTTACCGTGACCGCAAACAGAAGAAGCGTGATTTCCGTAAGCTATGGATCACACGTATCAATGCTGCGGCTCGCATTAACGGTCTTTCTTACAACCGTTTCATGCACGGTCTTAAGCAGGCTGGTATCGAAATGAACCGTAAAATGCTTGCTGACATTGCTGTAAACGACGAGCAGGGCTTCGCGGCTCTTGCTGAAAAAGCAAAAGCTAACCTTAAGTAATTGGTTATGAAGCTTTAATTTAAAACAAAAAGTCACTCTCTTTGAGGGTGGCTTTTCTTATTAGGGATGATATTAAGCCATATTTGCTGTGAATGGGGATGTGGATCTGCCTCCATGCCCTTCGCTTTCCGCGGGGGTGGCGGAGAGCCTCCTCATGCTGAGGGTGAGGGCACTGAAAAGGTCCATTTTCTTTAAAGATCGGCTCTGTAACAGGCATGTTTTGATTTGCGCTCATTTCGCTCCAATCAATGTTTTATACATAAATGACCTTAAACACATCAGTGACCATCCGACACCAGAGTAGTGACGTTATTTTCAGTGGTTGACTTTTTCATCGGCCTATTGTCGTATTGAGAGGTCTCACCCTGCCTCTCACTCCCCGGAATCTTGCATCACCATCATAAAACAGCTCCTGCAAGAAGATTGTTTTTTCCCAGCTGGTTACGTATCGGGATGTAAGGGAATAGATTAGTATAGTCCTTTTGGAAGGCGGAAGAGCAGATGGTACAAGGCGTGATCATGTATTTTCTATGTTATTATGGAATTATTAACGTACTTGCATTTGTCGTCATGTGGAATGATAAACGAAAAGCGCAAAAGCAGGTCAGAAGAACATCTGAGCAATCCCTTATTACATGGGCTGCATTTGGCGGTGCATTTGGAATGCTTTTTGCATCAAAAACGTTCAGACATAAAACGAGGAAAAAAACCTTTTCAATCGGATTGCCGTTTTTATGCTTACTGCATATTGCTTTATTTGCTTTACTTGTGTGGCTTGCCGGGTCCATGTATGGATAACCGTGAAGGTGTACCGAGCCTTTCATCATAGATTGTCTGACGGTATCATAGGATAGACTACGAGAGGAGGAGATACACCATGAATGATTTCATTGAAGGCATTCCAACAATTATTGAACGAGCAGGTTGGCTGGCCCCTCTTATTTTTATTCTCCTTCACCTCATTCGTCCGTTTTTATTTTTACCTGTTATTGTAGTCTGTATTGCAGGAGGGTATTTTTTCGGCTTCTTTTACGGAAGTCTGTATTCCCTGGTCGGTCTTACATTAATGAGTTTTTTCTTTTACAAAGTTGTCGATTATTTCCCATCAATCAGAGCCCGTTTTTCAAAGATGAAACAGCGGATCTTTAAAAACCGTCAGCTTACACTGGGGCAGGTCATGATATTAAGAATGCTCCCTTTCGTTCACTTTCATCTGTTAAGTCTCTATCTGATGGAAATGACGTCGTCTTTTAAAGAATATATGAAGTATTCTTTTGGGGGACTGATTCTGCCGGCTATGCTCTTTACAGCCTTTGGTCAGGCCATAAGTGAGATGTCGTTAACGGGATCTCTCATTACAATTGGAGGTCTTGCCGTCATTTTTTATCTGATGGGCCAAAAGGGTCCGATTACGTATAAATGGGATAAATTCTTTGCATCAAGATCCCGATCGAGAATGTCTGAATAAAAGTGTGGATGGTGTCCCAAAAGTACAAAAGAAGATTGGCAATGACTCTGCCCGCTACTCGCCCATCACGAGAACCTATTCGTAAAGGGCCAGGCAGGTGCCATTGCTTCGAGGTTGATCCAAAAGGTAAAAACCGACCTTTTGGATCAACCTTTTTTTCCGGGCATAAGGGAGTAAGCAAAATTACGTGAGATATAAATAGAACATGATAAAGTGAATATATGATGAATTCAGCAAGGGAGAGGGACGGATGAGAAAAAGATTACTACCTTTGGTTCTTACCCTGCTGGCTGCTTGTTCAACAGCAGACGGGGAAGAGAATCTGGAAGTCCTTAATAAAGACTGGGGAGAAATTGAAGCGGGTGCTGCTGATACAGAAGTACGTCTTTATATGTGGGGCGGCGACGAAGCAATTAATTCATACATAGATGAGTGGGCGGCACCGCGGATGGAGGACGTACACGGAATTAAATTAACCCGGGTTCCTATGGATACTCCGGATGTTCTTCAGCGCCTTCAGACAGAACGGCAGGCCGGTCAGAGGGACGGGTCTGTTGATGTGATGTGGATCAATGGAGAAAACTTCAGAAATGCCAAAGAGCGTGATCTCCTTTATGGTTCCTTTTCAGACATACTTCCGAACATGGAACAATACGTAGATGAAAACAGTCTCGATCATCAGGTTGATTTCGGAACTGATGTTGACGGCTATGAAGCGCCCTGGGGGAAAGTACAGTTTGTTTTTGTTTACGACAGCGAAAAAGTGGATACTCCGCCTGAATCCTTTGAAGAGCTTGCAGAATGGATTGAGGATAATCCAGGCAAGTTCACTTATCCTGAAGCGACCGACTTTACAGGAAATGCATTTCTCCGCCACTTGTTATATTCCCAGTTTGATGAACCGGAAGAGCTTCTGCAAATGAGGTCCGACGATGACGAGGTGGAAGAAAAAGCCGCAGGTGTATGGCAGTATTTAAACCGGATTGAGGTGAACCTGTGGCGTGAAGGACAAACGTATCCAGCATCTCTCACAGAGCTTGACCGGCTGTTTCGGCGAGGCGAAGTATGGATGACAATGGGATACAACGAAGCCAGGGTTGTAAATAAAGTGGAAGAAGGGAGTTTCCCTGATTCTGTCCGGACGTTTGTTTTGGACAGCGGGTCAATCGGAAACACGCACTTCCTTTCCATTCCGTTTAATGCACCAAACCCGAAAGGTGCCATGGTGGTCATTAATGAGCTATTGTCACCTGAAGCCCAGCTGAAAAAATTAAGCCCTGAAGGATGGGGTGAAAATACGGTGCTGGATGTCAGTCTTCTTCCGGATGAGGAGCGGTCGGCATTTGAAGCAGTGGACCGGGGAGAGTCTGTCCTGGATGCAGAAACGCTGGGTGAGGCATTTTTGCCCGAACTGGACGCTCAATTTGTACCGTGGCTGGAGGAGAAATGGTTTGAAAACGTGGTTTCAGGCGAATAAAAAAACAATCCTACTCACCCTGCCGGCTTCTCTACTAACGCTGTTGACTCTTTATTCTATCTTTCAGGGACTGGTTTTCAGTTTCCGAGACGGGTGGAATGAGTATTGGACAATGGAGGCATACACAACATTGTTTTCCCATCCGGCCTTTTGGGACAGTCTTCGGTTCAGTCTGTCTGTAACCATGGTATCTACCGTCATTGCCCTGGTGGCAGGGACTGCTCTGGCAAAGGTGTTCTACACATATCTTGCCCGCTTTCACTGGAAATGGCTTGCATGGCTTCCGATGTTGTTTCCTCATTTTGTGGCAGCTTATCTGATCATGGTGTTTTTTTCCCAGAGCGGGTGGATCGCATCCTTAACTTATCAGCTCGGGCTGATAAAGGATCCCGCGGAATTTCTAATCCTCACAAACGATCAGCGTGGCGCTGGTCTGATCCTGGCTTATGTGTGGAAAGAAATACCCTTTGTCATGCTCATGATGCTGCCGGTCTTCTATGAGATGGATCACAGGCTTAAAGATGCAGTTACGACTCTGGGCGGGGGAAGTTTTCGGAGGTTTTGGGATGTGGAGTGGAAGTATATTCAGCATGCAATGCTTGAGATCTCTGTGATCCTGTTTGCTTTTATTATTGGAGCTTTTGAAGTACCTTATCTGATCGGAGCGACCTACCCGCAAATGCTGCCGGTTTTAAGCTATAACTGGTTTTATGGGGGAGACTGGGGAATGCGTCCTTCTGCCTTTGCCCTAATAGCATTACTGACCCTTTGTATCCTTGTTTTCTATTATTTCCTCAGCAGGCGGATCCGGCGTCTCAGAGAGCGGATGTGGGGGTCGGTATGATTACTGTAAAAAAAGGTGTGGCGGCTTTAGGACTCATCCTCTCACTGATTGTCTTTGTGATCCCGGTTATTCTGTTATTTCTTCAGAGTATATCCACACCCTGGCGGTTTGGGATGCTGTTTCCGGACGAATTCACGCTGCGTGGGTGGAATCAGGTTCTGTCCGATCCGGCACTGTTACATTCTTTGTTGGTTACGGTAGGAATAGGCTCCGCCGTAATCGTTTTAAATTTACTGATTGCCATCCCGGCAGCAAAGGCTCTTGCCTCGAAAGACTTCAGAGGTAAGGGAGTAGTCGATACCCTGTTGTTTCTTCCTATTCTCATCCCGGTATTGGCTATTGCCATAGGTCTTCACTTTGCCATGATAAGATTCGGGCTCGCTGACTCTTGGACAGGGGTTGTCCTTGTGCATTTAATTCCTACGGTTCCTTATTCGATTCGGATATTCCGTTCAGCTTTTGAGCGAACAGGTGCCCGTTGGGAGGATCAGGGGAGAGTTCTTGGATCGACGGACTGGCAGATCTTCCTGCACATTCAACTGCCCCAGTTTACCTCAAGTATCAGGGCTGCAGTGTTTCTGACGATGGTTATTTCCTTAAGTCAGTATGTTCTGACTGTCATTATCGGGGGCGGTCGGATTGTGACCCTGCCAATGCTCTATTACCCCTACGTGTCTTCTGGGAATGATACGGTTCTTGCTGCTTTCTCTTTACTCTTTGCAGCTGTGCCCGTGATCGTGGCTGGGATTGTTGAACTTTTGATCCGGCTGCTTTCCCCTTACCCGTCACAATGGAACAGGAGAGGATAACAATGGATTTCCTGCATATACAGCAACTGAAAAAAACGTATGAGCAACAAACGGTCTTTGAAAATGTGACGCTTTCTTTGCAGAAAGGGGAATTACTAAGTTTAATAGGACCATCAGGTACAGGGAAAAGCACATTCCTCCGTTGCCTGGCAGGTCTCGAAGGTATAACCAAAGGGGAGATTAAAATTGACGGTAAGGACATGAGCAATGTTCGTGCGGAGGCACGTCCTGTAGTACTCATGTTTCAACAGCCGTTACTGTTTCCTCATATGACAGTGTTGGAGAATGTGACATACGGACTGCGTATCCGTGGTGTTAAGAAAAAAGAACGAAACGAAGCGGGACTTGCCGTACTTGAAAAAGTTGAACTGAAGGACTACGGGAACCATTACCCATCAGAGTGTTCCGGAGGGCAGCAGCAGCGGATAGCCCTCGCGAGAGCGCTGGTCATTAAACCTCAGCTCCTGTTGTTGGACGAGCCTTTTTCAAGTCTTGATACGAAGCTTCGTATTAACTTAAGGTCGTGGATTCGCAGTCTCCTGAAAAAAGAGAACATGACGGCTGTTTTTGTCACACACGACCGTGATGAAGCTTCTTTTATGGGGGACAAGCTGGCAGTGATGGGAAATAAAACGATATTGCAGACGGGATCTCCAAAAGAAGTGCAGGAAAGACCGGAGTCTTCAGGTGTCACTGGTGTTACAGGAGAAGGACTTGCTCTGGAAGGTGGGTTCGTCCCTGCAAAAAACTTGCGTTTAGAAAGGGGAAATCCCACTGGTCAAAACGGGGAGAATGGTACGGTTGAGCGGGTCTGGACCTTGCACGGTGTCGTGTTTTATCGTGTACAGCTTGAACGTACGAGCGTGACCGTTCACAGCAAGCGGGATTTAACTGTCGGAGAGAAAATAGCTGTTACTTGGGACGAAGATTCGTTTGTGGAGTATCAAAGAGAAAAGGGCGATAATCATGCTTGATACACATGCCAGAAAATACGTACAACCCCTTATCGGAAAAACAGCCGATCAGCTTTTGAAGCTCAACCTGACTGCCAATCAGGTAACGGTAGCTGCATTTATTATCGGTGTGTCATCAGGGGTCTTTATTTTAATGGAAATGCCTGTCACTGCTGTCCTAGTCTTATGGATTTCCGGGTTTCTTGATGCCGTTGACGGGTCTATGGCAAGAAAGACTGCGTCCACCCCGTTTGGCACGGTGATGGATGTGACTTTTGACCGGCTTGTGGAAGTAAGTGTGATCCTCGGTCTCGCCTTTTTGTACCCGGATGTGATGTGGGCCCTGCTACTTCTGAGCGTTTCCATTATCTTTTCCATGACCGTGTTTTTAACAGTGGGAGCCGTATCGGAAAAAAGAGGAGTGAAATCGTTCTACTATCAGGCCGGACTGGCGGAGAGAACAGAAGGGTTCATTCTTTTCTCCCTGATGATTTTATTCCCTTCGGTACTCCTTTATACAACTCTGCTCTTTTTATTCGTTGAAGTGTTTACAGGCATGCAGAGGATGCTTGAAGCGAAAAGGATTCTTTCGGATACGGAAGGCGGCGGTTAGATGAAAAACCTCGTTCTCGTGGGTGGGGGCCATGCCAACCTCTCCATCATAAAAAAACAGAAAAAAGAGAGTCATCGTGATAAAAACTTTACCCTCATTTCCCCTGACCCCTATCAGTATTATTCGGGGATGTTTTCCGGTTTTGCGGAAGGGATTTATTCGCTTAACGACATTCGAATCGATTTGCAGTCTTTTTGTAACGCGCATGGCGTTACGTTTGTCTGCGATACGGCAGAACGGATCGAATCTGAGAATAAGCAGCTGATTTTAAGTAACAACGAACCTCTTGCATACGATGCCCTGAGTGTTAACGCAGGCTCGTATGTTCAGGATCCTGTTCCCGGTGTCAGTGAGCATGCTTTATCCCTGAAACCGAATTTCCGTTTCCCGGAGGTGGTTGATCAACTCCGCTATTCAGAAAAACCGGTTATTGTGGGGGGAGGAGCAGCCGGCGTTGAGCTTGCTTTTTCATTAACCGCCTGGAGGGATAAGAACGTCCCGGGGAATAAAGGGATTTCTCTTGTGACGAGAGGACATGTTCTGGATGGACAGGCTGGAACCACACAGCGTAAAGTCCGGCGTTTATTACTGGATAAAAACATCCACTTGTTTGAGAATGATGCTGTAAAGGAAGTCCTGCCCCGTCTCCTAAAGACTGAAAAAGGGGTAATAGATGGGGATGACATACTCTGGCTTGCCGGGCCAAAAGCTCCACCACTTATTGAAAAAAGCAGTGTGAAAAAAAGCAGTGACGGATTCCTCCTTGTGAATGAATTTATGCAATCGGTATCGGACCCTTCTATTTTTGGGGCAGGGGATTGCGTGACGTTACAACCATATCCTGACCTCCCTAAAAACGGTGTTTACGCAATCAGGCAGTCCAGGGAGTTATATAAGAACGTTACAGAGTATTTAAAAGGAGAAGAGCTGCAGCCCTTTAAGCCTCAGAATAAGTACCTTGCGATTTTATCTGCCGGGCATAAAGAAGGAGTGCTCACATACGGTGATTATTCGTTTTACGGAAAGTGGGCATGGAAGTTGAAGAACAAAATCGACCGGAAATTTATGAAGACCCTCCGGTGCTGAAAGGAGCGTGGGGGATGAAGAAAAACATGCTGGTTTACGGTGGAGCAGCCTTCGTAGTTATTTTCCTGTATTTTTTAAACCGGGAAGTACTCCAGGTTAACCCGGAAGTTTTAAGAGAGTGGATTTTGTCGTTTGGCTGGTTCAGCCCCGTTATCTACATACTCATATACACGCTGCGTCCGCTTGTTTTATTCCCCGCTTCTGTACTGTCCATTACAGGAGGTCTCGCTTTTGGCCCCCTTCTTGGCACTGTTTATACGCTGGCTGGAGCCACGGGAAGTGCTGCGGTTGCTTTTTGGACAGCGAGAAAGCTTGGAAAGAACATAGGTAAAGGGTCAGCTGGAAAAAGAAAGGCCATTCAGAACCAGCTTGAAAAGAAAGGGTTCTTCTATGTGCTTGTATTAAGACTCATTCCTTTATTCAACTTTGACCTGATCAGCTATGCAGCCGGCATTTCCAAGGTGAGGTTTTCAGCCTTTATCCTCGCTACGGTAATCGGAATGACCCCGGGGGTTTTTGCCTTTACCTATCTTGGGTCGAGTTTTGTGGACGGGGGATTCGGAACACTTATTTTTGCTGGAAGCCTGTTTCTTATCATTATGCTTGTTCCGCTCTTTTTTAAAGATCAGGTCCGGTCGGCTCTTGGTTTAAACAAAGATAATGATGCTTGAAAAAAGGAGGTCGAGTGCAATGAAGAAATATGATATTGCTGTGATAGGCGGAGGGGCAGGAGGATTGACAGCGGCCATCGGTGCCGTTCAATTCGGGGCAAAAACAGCTTTGATTGAAAAAGATCCCGAACCCGGCGGGGACTGTCTCCATTACGGGTGTGTCCCTTCAAAAGCATATATTAAAGCTGCAAAAGAACTCAGAGATGCGAAAAAAGCAGCGGAGGAGTTTGGGCTGGGGCTTTCGGGCGCTCCTGATTTTTCGGTCGTGAAGTCCCGGGTACAAGATGCCATTGCTGAGATTCAGCCCCATGATGACCGAAAACGTCTCCGTTCTCTTGGCATTGACGAGTACCATGGTACAGCTTCATTGAAAACGAAAAATGAAATTTCAATAGACACGGGTGAAACCATTTATGCAAAACGGATCGTCATTGCTACAGGTTCGAGTCCGATGATTCCCCCGATTGCCGGTCTTGAAGATATATCCTATCTGACCAATGAAACCATTTTTAGTATCGACCGTGTGCCTCTTAAACTTGTTGTTCTCGGATCAGGTCCCGTTGGAATCGAACTCGCACAAGCTATGTCCAGGTTCGGATCTGATGTGACCGTCATTGATCATTCCGGGCTGATGGAAAAAGAAGAGCCGGAAATTCGTGAGCTCGCGCATCATCTTCTATCAGAAGAGATGACGTTTATGTTCAATCGTAAGGTAACGAAGGCTCAGAAAAAGGCCGAAAAGATTGGACTGACTGTAGAAGGGGATAGCGGTACCACGCAGGAAATTGAGTGTAATGCATTACTTATCGCTGCGGGAAGAAAACCGAACGTTAAAGAAATGGGTTTGGAAAAAACAGGAGTGGACGTAAAAGATGGAAAGATTGTAGTGAATAAAAAAATGCAGACATCCGTCAGCACCATTTTCGCGTGCGGTGATGTGACAGGAGAATATCCTTTTACTCACGCAGCGGGACTGGAAGGGAAAACGGTGGTTGCCAATGCTGTTTTTGGAGTAAAGCAGTCGGTTGACTACACCCACACCCCCTATACGATTTATACAGACCCTGAAGTTTTTCATTTGGGTTTGACGGAAAAAGAAGCCCGGGATGAGTATGGAGATAACATTCATGTTTACAGGAGCGATGCAAGGCATGTTGACCGGTTTACAGCAGAGCGGATCAAAACAGGTCTGGTGAAAATCATTACTGACAAAAAAGGTGCGATTCTCGGCGCACATGCTATCGGTACCCTGGCCGGGGACTGGATGCAGGAAGTGGTGTTCGCCAAACAGCACGGTCACAAAATCAAGGATTTTTCCAGTGTGATCCACCCTTATCCGAGTCACGGGGAAATGGTCTCAAAAGCGGCCGATCAATACTGGCAAAAGCGGCTCTTCGAAGGAAAAGTCCCAAAGTTGACGGAAACGTATATCAAATGGTTACGATGAAATAAGAGAGGCTGGGACAATAAGAAAGAGTTTAGCTGAGAATCCGAACATTAGTGCGAAGATCGAGGAGGCTCACCAGCTTCCCGCGGAAAGCGAAGTATTTTTAGGAGCGATTTATTTGCACCGCATTTTATTCGTTCAGATTCTTGTTGACAAAAACACTTCTGTCCAACCTCTTTAAAGAGTAGCCGTCCCTCTTTATAGAGACCGGAAGGAGTGGGTTTACTCCTTCAGGTCGAGCAGCGTACGAAGCCATTGACAGTCTGCTTTTAAACTTTTTGGACACTGCTCTGTTGAGGGAGTTAATTCATTTTCTTTAGCAGCTCTTTAATCGGGCTGTTCCATTCGATTTTTGCGTGAGGATAGCGAATGGAAATTTCCTTCTCAATAAAAAGGAAGTCTGTTTTCCTGAGCCCTTTCAGCTTGTCTTTTTCTTCCGTCCATACCGTAATGGAGGTCACCTCAAAGGAGTCATTAATGGTTCCGAGGTATTTTTCCCCTTCAAACATGACATGTCCATAAGTCAGGAAAAAGTTCTTCCTAACGTTGTTTGAGTCATCAAGGAAATAAAACCCGCCTTTGTTACGGGCAATTTCAAGCTTGCGGCGAGGGTCAACAGCATACTTTATGACACTGAACACGAGTATGGAAACAGCAATCAGCAGAAGGATTCGGAACAGAATGACGCTGAGCATAGTTATCTCTCCTTTAATAAACCTTATATATAACAATCATGATTTTTGTTTTATTCCTTAGTGTATACGAAAGGAATTAAAAAAAGTTTCAACTGTCATGTAATTTCTTTGGATTCATTATTATGGGTTACGAACCTTCAGCGATAAAGTTCCAGAAAATAAATGAACAAATGATGAATTTTGTACAATAATAACTGGAGTGATACGATTACACTGATAGTAATAGTGTAATCACAATCTGAAAGGAGAAAAGAGCGAAATGCAGCCGACTTTACATGTAAAGCGCATCCATGAAGATGCTATTTTACCAGAACGGGCGCACGAGGGTGATGCTGGTCTGGATTTATATGCAATAGAAAGAAAAGAATTGAAACCCGGAGAAAGCGCGCTCATAGGAACAGGGATTCAGATTGCACTGCCAGAAGGCACTGAAGCCCAGGTCAGACCTCGAAGCGGACTTGCCCTCAAGCATTCTGTAACTGTTTTAAACAGTCCGGGTACCATTGACGAAGGATACAGAGGAGAAGTTAAAATTATTTTGATTAATCATGGTAAAGAACCTTTTATTGTGGAGAAGGAAATGCGTATCGCACAGATGGTGATCGCTCCGGTATTGTTCGTAAACGTATCAGAAACGAATGATCTTTCCGAAACTATCCGTGCAGAAAAAGGATTTGGATCGTCTGGCAAATAATGATTACGATCTCTTCATCCTTTTATTTTTTTGACGCCTTCCCGTTTTTTTCACCAGTCAATTCTGCAAGTTGCTTTTGCAGTTCATCTAATTGATTCTGCATTTCAGTAAACTTGGCTTCCTGTGCCTGCTCATCCTTAAGGTTCTGGATATTACCCTGAATTTCCTCATCAATGGCAATCTTAGCTGCAACTGTAGCAAGAGCATCAGCAAAGGTTGTAAGGAATCCGGCAACTAAAGCAAGCTTTAAGCTTAAGCTTACATCATAGGGATTGTTCGTTTTTTTAGTTTCATTGTTCATTGCAGTAATCGTATTGATATCATCAACAAACCTTTGAAGGTTTTGAGGCGGATTATTGTTCATTTACCCTGTACCTCCCGTTTTAAATACTTCACTCTCGAATTGCTTTTACCATAAGGCTGGCTGGAATTCTGCCCTTACCTCGTTACTGTCAATCTTATATAACCTGTCTTTTCTAAGGCATTAAGCTCTTATATCATATGGATTCAAAACGGTATTGGTTGCTTGCCTACCTGTCTGTTTGATCAGAATTGATAGTCATCTGACCTCCGGGCTTTAGCATCATAACGTTTGAGCGGCAGGTGTAAAAACGTTATACTATTTGAAGATACATAATTTTGTAATAAATTCAGGAGGGTTTAACACATGGATAATACGCTTAAGATGCTCAAAGAGCTCACTGATGCCAATGGGATTCCGGGTAACGAACGTGAAGCCCGTGACGTCATGAAAAAACATATCGAGCCTTTTGCCGATGAGATTGAAACTGACGGCCTCGGAAGCCTGATTGCTAAAAAGACCGGTTCTGTTTCTGACGGTCCTAAAATTATGGTTGCCGGTCATTTGGATGAAATCGGTTTTATGGTAACCAATATTGATGATAACGGCTTTTTGAAATTTCAGACGGTCGGCGGATGGTGGGAGCAGGTCATGCTCGCCCAGCGTGTGACGGTAATGACAAAAGACGGAAACATTCCCGGAGTGATCGGGTCCAAGCCTCCGCATATCCTCCCCCCGGAAGCACGAAAGAAAAGCGTGGATAAAAAAGACATGTACATTGATATCGGTGCCTCCAGCCGTGAAGAAGCAGCTGAATTCGGTGTGCGCCCGGGAGACTCTGTGGTACCGGTGTGTGAATTTACTGTAATGAAAAATGAAAAGATGCTTATGGCCAAAGCGTGGGACAACCGCATCGGCTGTGCCATTGCCATCGAAGTTCTCCGCCAGCTGAAAGACGAAAACCATCCGAACACGGTATACGGTGTCGGAACGGTTCAGGAAGAAGTCGGTCTCCGCGGTGCCCGCACGGCAGCCCACCACATTCAGCCTGACATCGGATTCGGAGTGGATGTCGGTATTGCCGGCGATACTCCGGGAGTAAGCGACCGTGATGCTCTGGCTAAAATGGGTAAAGGCCCGCAGATCATCATGTACGATGCATCCATGGTTAGCCATAAAGGTCTTCGTGATTTCGTAACTGGAACAGCGGACGACAAAGAAATTCCTTACCAGTTTGACTATGTACCAGGGGGCGGAACAGACTCAGGTGCGATCCACTTAACAGCGAACGGTGTACCTGCATTGTCCATTACGATTGCGACGCGCTACATTCATACCCATGCGGCAGTTCTTCACCGCGACGATTTTGAAAATGCCGTGAAGCTGATTGTAGAGGTTATTAAAAAGCTTGACCGTGATACAGTAAATAAAATTACGTTTGAATAATACGGATGAAAAGGCAGCTGCGGCTGTCTTTTTTGTGTATTTTAGTTAGAGGGGAGTGGTTTTTTTGGCCTTTTGTGTTAAAAATTCAAACGCGATTGTTAAATAATGGGGCGCGAGTGTGAATAATTGCCCCCTGATGAGATTTCATGGAAAATAAATCCCAATATCCTGTTATAACAACGACCTTCATCCTCTTAAACACAAAAACCGGCCTCATAAGAAGCCGGTTTTGGATATTTACTTCTGCAAGCCCTGGGAAATCTGCTGAATCATTTCAGCTTTTTCCTGCTCATTTGCTTCCTGCCAGTAAATTTCAAATAAAACGCCAAGACCTGGCAGCATCTTTTCTTCTTTGCTCTGGATCGCGTCCTGAATCGTCGCTTCTACTTTTTCTTCGTCACTGCCCTGAATGTTCTGCATAATAGCACCGCGCAGATTAAAGCTCATGGTTATCATCCTTTCATCATATCTAACTCCTGAAACAAAAACATCCCTCGCATTTTGGATGTAGTCTCAGGTATAGTATGATATTAAAAAGAAGAATTATGTAAAAAACATAGAGCTGTGCGTTACTTAACACCGCAGCAAGTTAAAGGAGCAGCCAAAATGGAACGAATTGAATCCCCTAAAAATCCAAAAATAAAAGCGTGGAAAAAACTTCATACAAAGCGAGGCCGTGAAAAATCGGTCCTGTTTTTCATTGAAGGACGTCATCTTATAGAAGAAGCACTCAAAGCGAACCTCCCATTTGTGGAACTCATCATTCGGGAAGGAGAGGAGATGCCGAAAGAATGGAAAGCAGCAGATGTCAAGCCTGTGGAAGTGACCGCACGTGTCATGAAGGAGCTGTCGGAAACGGAAACTCCTCAAGGTTTTGCGGCTGTATGTGAACTGCCGGAAAATGTGAACATTCCTCTTGAAACCGGCCAGTTTCTTTTTCTCGACCGTATACAGGACCCGGGGAACATGGGAACAATTATCCGCACTGCCCACGCAGCAGGCGTGACGGGAATCGCTTACTCTGAAGGAACAGCGGACCCTTATAACAGTAAAGTCATCCGCTCCACTCAAGGGTCTTTGTTCCATATTCCTGTTCAGAAGATGGACCTGCAGGAAGCGATTGCCTTGTGCAAAGAAAACGGTGTACCGGTATTCGGCACATCCTTTGACGGAAGCACCTATTCCGCTATCGAGCCCCAGCAGAAGTTTGCCCTGCTTCTGGGAAACGAAGGTCAGGGTATTGACGAAGAACTTCTTGCACAAACAGATCACAATCTTTACATCCCCTTATACGGAGGGGCGGAATCCCTTAACGTAAGCGTGGCAGCGGGAATCCTCCTGTATCATCTCAAGGTCGTTTAAAGCAGCCAGACAGAAACAGCGGAGCGTCACGGCACCTCCATGAATCGGGGTGCATCCAGTTTTGTTTCGCTTGTTAAAGACCATTGTTGCTTTTATATAAAATAGGTTGATTGCAGCGAATGCGCGACACTCCTGGAGGAGCAATGAGCGTTTACATCACGAATAAGCTCCGAGTTGTTTCGACGCAGAAAGCTTGGAAGAATAAGCTGCAGAGGAAGAAGCAGGGATTCTTCCATTCACCGGCGCCCCCGCTGCAATGACCGGAAATCAACAACTGAGTTTAACAGAGCCTTTTATTTAGTAACCTGCTTTAAAAAGTATAAAAATGGTTAGAATGTATACCCAGAGCCGTTGCAACAAAAAAGGAAAAAGGATATAATTAACCCCAGACAATTACAGCCTTTTAAAAACTGTGATGGAGAGTAGTACGCTGACCGTCAGCATTCAGGGACAAAGTGCCGCAGACTGAAAGCACTTTGATGCGAGACCCAGCCGAATTCACTCCGGAGTTGGCGCCGGAACGTAAAGCACAACGCTTTATTAAGGCAGCCCGGACCCTGTCCGTTAACGATCGAGTGAGTAAGCGTAAGTTTACTAATGAGGGTGGTACCGCGAGTCTTCGTCCCTTTCCAGGGGATTGAAGGCTCTTTTTGTTTGTCAAAAAAATGAAGATAGCAAAATAAAGGAGGAAATGAACATGCTCGACCGCTTAGAAGAACTGCAGGCAGAAGCTCTGCAAAAAGTCGAACAGGCAGCCGAAGTGAAAGACATAAAAGACGTTCGTGTTGCTTACTTAGGAAAGAAAGGACCAATCACAGAAGTCCTGAAGGGAATGGGCAAGCTCTCAGCCGAGGAACGCCCGAAAGTCGGATCAAAAGCGAACGAAGTCCGGGATGCGATCAGTTCAGCTATTGAAGAGAAAGAAGCCCGTATGGAAAAAGAGGCACTGGACAAAAAGCTGAAAGAGGAATCGATTGACGTGACACTCCCGGGACGCCCTGTCCGCCGCGGAACCCGTCACCCTCTTACTTCCGTTGTAGAAACAGTGGAGGACGTATTTATCGGCATGGGTTTTTCCGTTGCAGAAGGTCCGGAAGTGGAAACAGATTACTACAACTTTGAATCATTGAACCTGCCGAAAGATCACCCGGCACGTGATATGCAGGATACTTTCTTTATCACATCTGACCTGCTTCTCCGTACACAGACATCACCCGTTCAAACACGGACAATGGAAAAGCACGAAGGTCAGGGACCTGTTAAAATCATCTGCCCGGGTAAAGTATACCGCCGCGACGAAGATGATGCGACACACTCCCACCAGTTCATGCAGATTGAAGGTTTGATGGTAGACAAAAACATCCGCATGAGTGACTTAAAAGGTGTTCTTGAAACGTTTGCGAAAAATTACTTCGGTGAAGACCGCAAAATACGTCTGCGCCCAAGCTTTTTCCCGTTTACAGAGCCGTCTGCTGAAGTGGACATTTCATGTGCCATTTGTGAAGGCAAAGGATGTCGTACATGCAAACAAACAGGATGGATTGAAGTTCTCGGTTCCGGAATGGTTCACCCGAACGTACTGAGAATGGGCGGCTTTGATCCTGAAGTATACTCCGGCTTTGCATTCGGAATGGGTGTTGAGCGTCTTGCCATGCTCCGCTACGGCATTGACGACATCCGTCATTTCTACACAAACGACATGCGCTTTTTATCACAGTTTAAATAAGAGGAGGACGATTCTGTGCTAGTTTCATACAATTGGTTAAAAGAATATTTACACATAGATGATTACACACCTGCTGATATCGCGGAGAAATTAACCCGCAGCGGAGTGGAAGTTGATATTTTACACGAACTGGGTGAAGGCATCCAGGGCGTTGTTGTCGGACACGTCCTCGAATGTGAAAAACACCCGGACGCCGACAAACTGAACGTCTGTCAGGTTGATATTGGAGAAGAAGAGACGGTGCAAATTGTATGCGGAGCTAAAAACGTAGGCAAAGGTCAGTACGTTGCTGCAGCTAAAGTAGGCGCACGTCTGCCGGGTGATTTCAAAATAAAGAAAGCCAAGCTTCGGGGTCAGGTTTCCCAGGGGATGATCTGTTCTCTCCAGGAACTCGGTATTGAAGCAAAGCTCGTATCAAAAGCATACTCAACCGGAATCTTCGTTTTCCCAAACGAAGTGACACCAGGAGCAGACGCTCTCGAGCAACTTAACCTGAACGACACTGTACTTGAACTTGACCTCACACCGAACCGTGCTGACTGCCTGAGTATGATCGGGGTTGCGTATGAAGTAGGCGCCATTCTTGGTCGTGAACCAAAGCTTCCAGCACCTCACGTACACGCTGCCGGTGAAGATGCCTCTGATTATGTGAGCGTGGAAGTGGACGATAAAGAAGATACGCCATACTACGGTGCAACTATCATCAAAAACGTCAAAATCAAAGAATCCCCATTATGGCTGCAGACACGCCTGATGTCAGCAGGCATCCGCCCGATTAACAACGTGGTAGATGTGACCAACTACGTGCTTATCGAATACGGACAGCCGCTTCACGCCTTTGACTACGACCTGATCGGCTCAAAGGAAATCCGTGTACGCCGCGCCCGTGACGAAGAGCAGATGGTAACACTTGACGACCAGGAACGCACACTCACAAGTGACCACCTTGTTATCACAAATGGTGAAAAGCCCGTTGCTCTTGCAGGGGTTATGGGTGGTGCCGATTCAGAAGTCCACAAGGGGACCGTTAATATCCTCCTGGAAGCAGCTGTCTTTAGCGGATCTGTCATCCGCCAGGCGTCCAAGCATACAGGACTTCGCAGTGATGCGAGCACACGCTATGAGAAAGGCGTTGATCCTGCCCGTGTTAAAAAAGCAGGAGCCCGCGCAGCCCAACTGATTGCAGAACTCGCTGAGGGAGACGTTCTGGAAGGACCGGTAGAAGTAGACGGACGGGATCATACAGAGACAAAAGTAGAAATTTCACTGGACAGAATCAACCGTAAACTCGGAACGGATCTGTCCGGCGAAACAGTAGAGGGAATCTTCCACCGACTCGGTTTCTCATTTACAAAAACAGCAAAAGGATTCAACGTTCAGATCCCAAGCCGCCGTCAGGACATTACGGTCGACGTTGACATTCTTGAAGAAATTGCCCGTCTATACGGATATGATAACATCCCGACAACCCTGCCGGACTCTGTTACAACACCGGGCGGTCTGACAGAGAAGCAGGTATTGAAACGGAAAAGCCGCCGCTACCTGGAAAGTGCGGGACTAAGCGAAGCGATCACTTACGCTCTTACAACAGAGAAAAAAGAATCGGCTCTTCGTCCAGACTGGATCAAGCACGATGTGAGCCTGGCTCTTCCTATGAGTGAGGAACGAAGCACCCTCCGCACAACATTGATTCCTCACCTGCTTGAGGCATTGAGTCATAACAAAAACCGCAACATTCTCGATGTGGCTCTTTATGAGCTGTCATCTGTTTTCCACACGGTGGAAGCAGAAGTGACAACGCAGCCTGATGAGAAGCTTTATCTCTCCGGTGCGCTTATGGGAACATGGCATGAACACCCGTGGCAGCAGGAAAGAAAGCCCGTCGACTTTTTCGTCGTGAAAGGTCTTGTTGAAGGTCTGATGGAGGAGTTTGACGTAGAAGGTGACGTGACGTT
This sequence comes from Alteribacter salitolerans, assembly GCF_016901055.1. Classification (NCBI taxonomy): domain Bacteria; kingdom Bacillati; phylum Bacillota; class Bacilli; order Caryophanales; family Bacillaceae; genus Alteribacter; species Alteribacter salitolerans. Next base: position 291,200 of record NZ_JAFEUX010000005.1, read on the forward strand.
TGAACAGACTGAAATCAGCGGTATGCATCCCGGCCGCGGTGCCCGTATCAGTGCAGGCAGCACAGATGTCGGCTTTATCGCACAGGTTCACCCTTCCACAGCAAAAGAATGGTCATTGAAAAACGTGTATGTATTTGAACTGAACATGGACCGTCTTTGCGACAAGACAAAAGGAGACATCCGTTACGAACCGATCCCGCGCTATCCTTCGATCACTCGTGACATCGCACTTGTAGTAGATGATAAAATCTCTGCAGGTAAGCTTGAAGCAGTCATCCGTTCAGAAGGAGGAAGACTGTTAAAAGAGGTGAATCTCTTTGATTTGTATGAAGGGGACAATCTTGAGGCGGGCAAGAAATCTCTCGCCTTCTCTCTTAAGTACCTTGACCCGGATCGCACCCTTACAGATGAAGATGTGAGTAAAGTTCATAATCGTGTGATTGAGAAGCTCGAAGCTGAACTAGGAGCAACTTTAAGAAGCTAAACATATGAAAACCCGGTCTCATTTGAGGCCGGGTTTCTTTGTGGAAAGTTTTTATGGAGAACTTTCGGGCGTTTATGGAGAGCTTTGATGTATATATGCAATACTTCGGGCCTTTTATGGAGAACTCTTGAACATTTATGCAGAGTTCGGGACGATTTAAAGAGAATTCGTCAAAAAACGACATCCTGTGGCTCTGTGGTTTTTACACCAGACGCTCTGCTTTTCCCGTATTGGCGAAATGCAGTTTTGTACACATACGGAGCTTTTCCCGTCCATACTTCCTTACTACGGCAGCAGCTGCTGCATCCACTTTTCCGCTTGCTCCCTTTGGAACGGGAAGCCCGAGCTCTGATTCGAGGTTGTCCATTTCCCGGATAAAAGCATAGCGTGCGATTACCGAAGCCGCAGCTACACTTACGTGAAGACTTTCGGCTTTAGTGGCAAAATAAATCGGTTTATCCGACGTCCAGCTCATCTTGCTCTGGCGAAGATAGTTGAAATAAACACCTGGCTGGCAGAACTGATCGACAAAAACGCCTTCTGGGTCGAGCCCCTGCTCACGGCATTTCCTCAATACATTTTCTATTGCCTTATGGTGCATCATCGCTTTCATGCGTCCTTGGTTGTATCCTTTTGCCTGAAGCTCGTTATATTTGGCGTTCGAAAGGGTAAGGAGGCTGTATGTCGAATGTTTAATAATTTCAGGTGCAAGCTCCCGAATGACCGGGTCCTTGATTGTCTTTGAATCACGGATTCCCATATGCTCTACTTCTTTCATCTGATCAGGTGTCAGATAGGTACAGGCGACTGTGATCGGTCCGAAATAATCACCAGTTCCCGCCTCGTCACTTCCAAGAAGCGAACGGGTAACAAGTTGTGAAGGGGGTGAGTAGTCGTGTTCGTCTACTGATTTTTTCCCGGTTGCGGCTTTGGCTGGCTTTGAAGCTGTGCTTCCTGAACTTTTCCAACGGGATGCCTCTGCTGACGCAGCACCTCCCTGAAACAGTACTTTCCCTGAATTGTAGGCGGTGATTGTACAGCTTCCTACCTTTGCAGCAAAGGCTGCATTTTGCGGAGTGTTTGGTTTAAGTAAGGATTTGTAATGCTCTTTCATTTTCCCCAGCTGACTGGTTGATACTTTCAGTACTTCGTGGCTCATAGTGTCCTCCTCAATTCATCGGCTATGTACGAGTATAGTCAAATCAGCCGTAAACGTCACCATATTAATATGAAATATTTTCAATCAGGATTCAACATGTTATGATAGAGTTTAGGATAATTATGACGAATGGAGGCTTATCGGTGGGAGAAGGGACGGGCAAAAGTCGCACAATCGTTACAATATATGGCCAGCAGTACACCATTGTCGGACAGGAAAGTCCCGATCACGTAAAGGAAGTTGCAGGCCTTGTGAATGATAAAATGAAAGAAATAAAAGGGAAAAACCCTTATTTGGATACGGGTAAGCTTGCCGTACTGGCAGCATTAAACATAGGAGATGAGCTTGTAAAGCTCAAGGAGAAACACAACAATCAGGAGAAAGATGGGGAATAGAAAACATGCTCACTTTATTTTTATTTATTATTCTCATTGGGAGCTTTCTTGTAGGTTTCCGGAGAGGCCTTATTCTTCAACTCGTCCATTTAGTTGGATTTGTTGTTGCTTTTATCGTTGCCTATTTGTACTATCAGGAATTAGCGTCATACATACGTTTATGGATTCCGTTCCCGACGCTCGGGTCAGAAAGCGGATCGTCTCTGCTTATTGATTTTTTCTCTATCGAGGAAGTCTATTACAACGGAATTGCCTTTGCTATTTTGTTCTTTGTAACAAAGATCCTTATGCAGATTCTCGGATCTATGTTTGATTTTCTTGCGCACCTTCCAATCCTGCATACGATTAACGGCTGGCTCGGGGGGATTCTGGGCTTTTTGGAAGGGCTCCTGATCGCCGTCATCCTTGTTCATCTCGGTGCGTTAATCCAAGTAGAGTTCATTCAACAGTTAATTGCCAATTCCTCGCTGGCGCAGCTGATTTTTGAGTATACACCGATCATTTCAAATCAGCTGAAGGAGCTATGGCTGGATGTTGCTTTTGGAGAGACTTCCTTATTCTCATAAAGGGAGTCTTTCTTTTTGTTTGGGATAGCCTGAAAGAGCAATTCTATACCAGCTAGGTTAGAAGCGTATCACCATAAAAGCGTATAAAATCGGACATATGGTCGTTTCGGCTGGTTTTGGTTTTTACAATGAATTGTGCGGAGGTGAACGGAATACGCGACACTCCTGCGGAAGCACGAGACAGGCGAGACCCGGCACCTCACCGGGGAGGCTCGGCGCGAGTTCGCGGAAAGGGAGCGTATATCGTTCAACGTAGCTTAGAACCCCGATTAGAGGTATAGAAAAAACATGGACGAACCGCCCTATTAATTGTCCGGTTTTTAGATCCTGTTTTAGAAGCCTCCATAATTAACGCAAACACGCCTGTTGCGGTCAGGGCCGCAAGTTGGATATGATGAAAGAGGTTAGTTACCTATTAGATAGAGGTGAATGTTCATGTCTGAGATGAATAAAAAAGATATTATCAAAACCCTTGAACAAATAGCGGTTTATTTAGAAATAAAAGGCGAAAATGCCTTCCGTGTGTCTGCCTACCGTAAAGCAGCCCAGGCACTGGAGCGTGATGAAGGTACGATTGAGGAAATTGGTGACCCGTCCAAACTGAAAGGAATCGGGAAAGGGACGGCTTCAATTATTGAAGAGCTGATGGAAAAAGGAGAATCCTCCTTTTTAAATGAACTGAAAGAAGAGATTCCGTCCGGATTAATTACCCTCCTTGCTTTACCAAGCATGGGCGGAAAAAAGATCGGCAAACTGTACCAGGAGCTCGGGGTGGAGGATGCTGCAACGCTCAGAAAAGCGTGTGAGGAAAAGAAAGTACAAGCACTTGCCGGCTTCGGCGCCAAGACCGAAGAGAAAATCCTTGCGGCACTCGACGACTTCGGAAAACGGCCGGACAGGCTCCCATTGTCTCTTGTGATGCCGGTGGCAGAGGAAGTGACAAGACGGCTGAATGAGTTTTCGGATATTAACCGGTTTGAACTGGCCGGAAGTTTCCGCCGGGGCCGTGAGACAGTAAAGGATCTTGATTTTATTATTTCTACTGACAAACCGGACCAGGTGTCAGAGCAGATCGGCCTTATGGATAACATTAAACAGATTGTCGGCCAGGGTGAAACGAAAATAAGCCTTGAACTTGAATTTGAAGAAAACCTCATCGTTCCTGTCGACTTCAGAATGGTAAGAGATGAAGCATTTGCTACCACTCTTCATCATTTTACCGGATCGAAGGATCACAACGTTCTCATGCGCCAGCGGGCAAAAGAGAACAAAGAGAAGATCAGCGAGTACGGCGTCGAGTCGGCGGAGTCGGGAGAGGTTACTACTTTTACAGATGAGCCTGCCTTTTTTGCCCATTTCGGACTGCCTTATATTCCCCCTGAGGTCCGGGAGGGATATGACGAGCTTGAAACAAAGGAAGCTGACCTGACCCTTGTAGAGCAGGGTGATATCCGTTCTGATCTTCATATGCACACCACGTGGAGTGACGGTGCCCAGTCCATTCGCGAAATGGTGGAAGCGAACCGGGAGCGGGGATACACCCATATGGCCATTACGGATCACTCGAAGTTTCTCCGGGTGGCGAACGGCCTTTCAGTTGAGCGTTTGAAACGTCAGCATGAAGAAGTTCGTAAACTCAATGAGGAATTCAGTGACTTTACAATTTTTACGGGGATCGAGATGGATATCCTGCCTGATGGGACTCTTGATTATGACGATGACATCTTAAAGGATATTGATTTTGTCATTGCATCGATCCACTCTGGGTTTAACCAGAAAGAAGATACGATTATGAAGAGGCTGGAAACAGCGCTCAGAAATCCGCATGTGGCAATGATTGCCCATCCGACAGGACGACTGATCGGCCGCCGGGACGGATATCCTGTGGATATTGACAGACTGATTGACCTGGCAAAAGAAACAGAAACAATTCTTGAGCTTAACGCGAATCCAAACCGCCTTGATCTTGCCTCTGAGCATTTGAAAAAAGCACAGGAAGCCGGAGTCAAAGTGGCGATTAATACGGATGCGCACAGAATCGACATGCTTGACCATATGCCCGTAGGGGTAAAAGCAGCCCGCCGCGGATGGCTGAAAAAAGAGAACGTTGTAAATACGTGGGATGCTGAAACTCTCATCGCCTATGTAAATAAAAACAGATAGATATACAGGAGGTGTTCCCTTTTATGGAAAGGGTTTGCCGCGTTTTAGAATATGACAAAATGAAAAAACAGCTTATGCAGCACGCAAGCTCGAGTCTTGGAAAAAAGCGCATTGAAAGACTTATGCCCGACACAGACCTTGAGAAAGTGCAATACGCCCAGAATGCCACATTTGAAGGAGCAAAGGTTCTCCGTCTGAAAGGACAGGCCCCCCTTGGGGGGATCAGGGATATCCGTGCTTCTATTAAGCGGGCAGCCATCAGCGGCATGTTAAATGAACAGGAGCTTTTAGACATTGCTTCTACGATTTACGGGAGCCGACGCTTTAAAAGCTTTATTGAACAGTGTCTCGAGGATGAAATTGAACTTTCCATTCTCCCTGCACTGGCCGGAGACATTGTTCCTCTGACAGGTTTGGAGCGTTCGATTAAACAGTCGATTGATGATAATGGAGAAGTGCTCGATTCAGCGAGTCCACAGCTTCGTTCGATCCGCCAGCAGATCAGAAGCCATGAATCGAGCGTCCGGTCCAAGCTTGAGTCAATGACACGGTCATCTTCAAAGCGGAAAATGCTCTCAGATGCCATCATTACGATCAGGAATGACCGTTATGTGATTCCTGTAAAGCAGGAATACCGGGGGCAGTTTGGCGGTCTTGTTCATGACCAGTCCTCTTCGGGTGCTACGCTGTTTATTGAACCGGATGCCGTTGTTGCAATTAATAACCAGCTCCGTGAAGCAAGGGTAAAAGAACGTCAGGAAATTGAACGGATTCTCCACGAGCTCACAGCGGAGGTGAGTGAAGAGGGAGAAAACCTCCAGACAGTCGTTGATACAATGGAAGAAGTGGATTTTCTTTTTGCAAAATCCTATTACAGCCGTGAGATCAAGGCGAGCCAGCCGGAACTGAATGGTGACGGAAGGCTGGATTTTAAAAAAGCCCGTCACCCGTTAATTCCGGAAGAAGAGATCGTCCCTATTGATGTTGAACTCGGCAATTCGTTTCAATCGCTTGTCATAACCGGCCCGAATACAGGTGGTAAAACCGTGACCTTAAAAACGATCGGTCTATTGACACTGATGGCCCAGTCAGGTCTTCATGTCCCTTGTGAAGAGGGTTCTGAAGCTGCGGTGTTTCAGCAGATATTTGCAGACATCGGTGATGAGCAGTCTATCGAACAAAGTCTGAGTACGTTCTCCTCCCACATGGTAAATATCGTAGACATTCTTGATAAACTTGATCATGAAAGTCTCGTCCTCTTTGATGAGCTTGGGGCAGGGACTGATCCGACAGAAGGTGCAGCCCTTGCCATTTCGATCCTTGATTATGTGTACAAGGTTGGTGCCAAGGTGGCAGCGACCACCCACTACAGTGAACTGAAAGGCTATGCCTACAACCGGAACGGTGTTATGAATGCGAGTGTTGAGTTTGATGTGGAGACTCTTCGTCCCACCTACAGACTGATGATCGGTGTGCCCGGTCGGAGTAACGCTTTTGCCATCAGCCGCCGTCTCGGCCTCCGGGATGATATTATCGAAGAAGCCCAAAGCCAGATCGGGGCGGACACAAATAAGATTGAAAAGATGATCGCCTCACTTGATGAAAGCCGCAAAGAGGCCGAGAGCGAGCTTGAGCGTGCAGATCAGTACCGTAAAGATGCCGAGAAGCTCCACCGGGAACTGGAGCAGGAGTATGAACGCTTTGAGCGTGACAAAGAGCGTGCAATGGAAGAAGCAGAGGAAAAGGCGAAGGAAGCGGTTCGAAAAGCGAAGCAGGAAGCAAATGATATTATCGAATATCTCCGGGAAGTGCAGAAATCCAACCCTGCAATTAAAGACCATGAACTCATTGAAGCGAAAAAGATGCTGGACGAAGCTTCTCCTGAGCTGAAGTCAAAAACCAAAAAGCAGCCTAAACAGAACAAGCAGGCTGCCAATGCAGACAAGCTTATGCCGGGTGATGAAGTTAAAGTGATCAGCTTCGATCAGAAAGGTCATATTGTGGAAAAAGTAAGTGACAAGGAGTTTTACGTTCAGCTTGGCATGATGAAAATGAAGGTGAAAACGGGCGACCTTCAGTATATGTCACGACCGAAGCAGGAAACGAAATCCCCGCTTGCAGCTGTCAGGGGAAAAGATGCCCACGTGAAAACGGAACTGGATTTACGTGGTGAGCGCTATGAAGATGCCATGCTCATGGTAGATAAATACCTCGATGATGCCATGCTTGCAGGTTATAACCAAGTATCCATTATTCACGGTAAAGGAACAGGCGCTCTCAGAAAAGGAGTTCAGGAAAAACTGAAGCGGCACAGAAATGTTTCACAAACACGGATGGGCGGCATGAATGAGGGCGGCTCCGGTGTAACGGTCGTTCAGTTTAAGTAAGGAGAAGGCTGATATGGAAACGTTATTTGAACATGATTTTCTTTACACAGCAGGTATCTACAGTGTGGTTGTAATGGCAATTGTCGTTTTTCTGGCTGTGTTTGAAATGGTAACCCGTTATAAAACATGGGATGAGATTCAAAATGGAAACGTCGCTGTTGCGATGGCAACAGGAGGTAAGATTTTCGGTGTGGCTAATGTGTTCCGCTACTCAGTCGAAGCCAACGATACGGTCTTTACGATGCTGGCCTGGGGGGTTTACGGTTTTGTTCTCTTATTGTTTGTTTACTTCATTTTTGAGTTTCTCACCCCAAAGTTTAAGGTTGATGCAGAACTGAAAAACGGAAATCGTGCAGTCGGTCTTATCTCATTGATTTTATCCATTGCATTATCGTACGTCATAGGAGCCAGTATTCGCTCGTAATTTCAAAAAGCAGGTGAACGAAAGAAATGGAAACATTATGGAAAATTCTGGCGGTTTTATGCGCCGGGTTTATTATTGCCGGAATTGTATATCTATTTATATAGGAAAATAGGGTTGGATTCAGAATTAAGGATACTTTGAAAAAGAATTAGTACACAGGTGCTAAAACCCTTTCTTATATTACAGCAGCTTCGTTGAGCGTAATATGCTCCCTTTCCGCGGACTCGTGCCGAGCCTCCTAGGGGCTTTGCCCTTGTGGAGTCTCGTCTGTCTCGCACTTCCGCAGGAGTCTCGCGTATTCCGGTCAACTCCACACAATGCGTTGAAGAATCAGTGGAAAAAGATAACCTTCCCAACAAATACATGCCTTTTTCATGAATCATGGTGTGAAAAGATTAGCATGGCGTCTGTTTTGGCAAAGGTTGTTGCATATTATGAAAAAACTGATGAAGCGGAAATACAATAGAATCTTGCGATAGAGCGTCAAGAGGGTACTGAAAATCAATCACCATAACGTTACTACTTTAGGGCTCTGTTGCCGCATAAAATAGGTAACACACTTCCACAACCGCTTCTAAAAAATACTTATGTTGTGTTAAAGGACAATGTTTTTTAAAAAGCGTTGATTGGAGCTAATGCGCGACACTCGTGCGGGGAAAGCGAGTTCCGGGGAGACCCCGGAAGCGCACAGCGCTGAGGCTCGAGCCGCCCGCAGAAGGTGCAATGAGCGCAAATCTCCATCTATTTATAATAGAGCTATTTCTAGAAAATGGATTTTTTTCAATTGCTCCCATCAACTCTAGGAGTCGGCTCCCCTGTTGAAAGTTTTGGGCGCGGGCTTCTTTTATATTTATGCTCACTAAAGAGAAAATGCAAATAGCATCACCATAACTGTCAAAGAAGACGATCAGTGTCATAATCTGATCGTCTTTTTGTATTTTTTGCACATATACATACAATAACGGCCAATTCCGTATGAGGGAGAAAAGAACTAGGACAAAATGAGAAGAAAAATTTAAAAAATTCAAACAAATCCCTTTTAAATTGAATGCGTTTTCATTAAAATGAGACTAAGAGAGGAGAATGTCCAGGTGAGAAGAGGAGTGTGATCGCCACTCCGTTTCCATCCCGCATCCGTAATCGGAATCCTTTAGAAAGGAGAGGTCACTATTAGTCACCGGTTAAAAAGCGCAGCTTTTTAATTGAGTTCTAATAAGTAAAAGGGAGGAAAGAGAATGGAAACATTAACGCAAAAACCTTGGTTCCAGCATTATCCCGACGAAATTCCGAAGTCGATAGACTACGAAGTCCGGACATTGCAAAGCTATTTGAAAGAATCCGCACAGACGTTTCCTGAGAAGACTGCTCTGGATTTTATGGGGACAGAAATGACGTATGCCCAGGTGTACGATGCGGCTCTTAAGCTCGCAAACCAGCTCAGGGGTATGGGGGTAAAGCAGGGTGACCGCGTGGCTATCATGCTAGCCAACACACCGCAGTCTGTGATTTCCTATTATGGTGCACTGTTCGCAGGGGCGATTGTTGTCCAGACCAATCCTCTTTATGTGGAACGGGAAATTGAGCATCAGATGAATGACTCAGGCTCGAAAGTGATGATTTGTCTCGACCTCGTTTATCCGAAGGTGGCAAATGTCAAGGATAAGACGAGTCTTGAGCACATTATTGTTACAGGAATTAAGGATTACCTGCCATTTCCTAAGAACCTTATCTATCCGTTTATCCAGAAGAAACGAACTGGAATCAAGGTAGACCTCCAGTACAATGACCATCTCCACTCTTTTGAAAAGGTAATCAAAAACGGTGAGGCAAAAGAAATTGAGCTGACTGTGGATGCAAAAGAGGACCTGGCTCTTCTCCAGTATACAGGAGGCACCACAGGCCCTGCCAAAGGGGTTATGCTCACACACTACAACCTTGTTGTAAACACCCTTCAGTGTAAGCACTGGATGTACAAAATGAAACCGGGTGAGGAAGTTGTTATTGCAGCACTGCCGTTCTTCCATGTTTACGGTATGACAACGGTGATGAATCTGGCTATTCGTATGGGCTTTAAAATGGTGATTATGCCAAAGTTCGAACCGAAGGACATTCTTAAAGCGATCGAAAAACACAAAGCGACCATTTACCCCGGTGCGCCGACCATGTATATCGGATTATTAAATCATCCCGATATTGAAAAACATGACCTGAGCTCCATCAAAGCCTGTATGAGCGGATCGGCACCACTGCCGATTGAGGTTCAGAACAACTTTGAAAAAGTAACAAAAGGAAGTCTGGTAGAAGGGTATGGTCTTACTGAGACATCACCCGTTGCTGTTGCGAATCTGATTTGGGGAAATCGGAAAACCGGCAGCATCGGCATACCATGGCCGGATACAGATGTGGCGGTTCTTTCCGCTGAGACAGGAGAGCTGGCTGAAGCGAATGAGATTGGGGAAATCATCATTCGCGGACCACAGGTTATGCGGGGTTACTGGAATAACCCTGAAGCCACCCAGGCGACGTTCAAGGATGACTGGTTCCTGAGCGGAGATATGGGTTATATGGATGAAGAAGGTTACTTCTATATTGTTGACCGGAAAAAAGACATGATTATCGCAGGAGGGTTCAATATTTACCCCCGCGAAATCGAAGAAGTGCTTTACGAACACCCTGCCATTCAGGAAGCCTGTGCGATCGGGGTTCCGGACCCTTACCGGGGGGAAACGGTGAAGGTCTTTATCGTCCTGAAAAGCGGCAAATCTTTGACAGAAGAAGAACTTGAAGAGTACTGCCGCAAACATTTGGCAGCATATAAAGTTCCGCGACTCGTGGAGTTCAGGGATGAACTGCCGAAAACGATGATCGGAAAAATTCTGCGCCGGGTGCTTGTGGAAGAAGAAAGAGCAAAACAGGCAGCATCGGACAAATAAAGATTCCCGCTCACCTCTCGGTGAGCGGGTTTTGTTATAGATTGGTGATTTTGAACCGAGGTTTTTTTCAGGATAAATGCATTGTGCAGGATAAAAATGATTTAGTCAGATATTCCCGTACACCGCAAAAACTGAAAATACAAAACTGTTATACAAGAATAAAAATTTGAAAATTTTTCACAAAATACTTTGCTTTTGTAATCGGTTTCATTAGAATGGGAGTAGAGAGGAAATTTGTCATATCCTGTACTTCTGATATTAAGCTGGCTAAGGGGAACGTCAGTGAGGCTTGAAATACAGGAACGCTGTGCATCATCCATCCATGGTGCAGCACGTGTTTTCTTTAGAAGGTGAGAGTTAAAGGAGGCCTTTTCATGGATGAAAGACTTGCAAGACCATGGTTAACTCATTATCCTGATGAAATTCCAGTAAAGATTGAATACGAAGAAAAGCCGCTCCAATCTTACCTCGCAGATGCTGCAAGAGAAACACCGGATAAAAGCGCACTTCATTTTATGGGGACAGAAATGACGTTTGCTGAGGTATATGACAGCGCACTGCGTTTTGCCAGCGGACTTCGGGGACTTGGTGTTAAAAAGGGAGACCGCGTGGCCATCATGCTTGCCAACACACCGCAGTCTGTCATCTCCTATTACGGAACCCTTTTAACCGGGGCTGTTGTGGTACAGACCAATCCGCTTTATGTTGAACGGGAGCTCGAGCATCAGATGATCGACTCAGGTGCCAAAGTCATGATCTGTCTTGATCTGGTGTACCCCCGGGTAGCCAATGTGCTGAAAAAAACGAAGCTTGAACACGTGATTGTTACGGGAATTAAAGACTATCTCCCGTTTCCTAAAAACCTGATTTATCCGTTTATACAGAAGAAGAACACAGGAATTAAGGTTGATATAACGTACAATGAAAAAACACATCCATTCACCCGGGTTCTTAAAGAGAATGAACCTGTGGAAACAGAGGTTTCAGTTAATCCAAAAGAAGATCTGGCACTGTTGCAATATACAGGTGGAACTACCGGAGTAGCCAAAGGTGTAATGCTGACCCATCATAACCTGGTTGCAAATACAACCCAGGCTTTAAGATGGATGCACAAGATTGATCATGGAAATGAAGTTATCCTTTGTGCCCTGCCGTTTTTCCACGTGTACGGTATGACAGTCGGAATGAACTTTTCCATTATGGACCGCTCGAAAATGGTGATTATGCCGCGTTTTGATACAACGCAGATCCTTAAGGCCATTCAAAAGCAGCGTGTCTCAATCTTCCCGGGTGCGCCGACGATGTATATCGGTCTGATTAACGACCCTGACGTAAACAAGTATGATCTGTCTTCAGTGGAAGTGTGTATCAGTGGATCTGCTCCACTGCCGGTGGAAGTCCAGCAGCGGTTTGAGAAGCTTACAGGAGGCAAGCTCAGTGAAGGCTTTGGTCTGACGGAAGCTTCACCTGTGACACACTTTAACCTGATGTGGGGAAAACGGCCGAGCGGAAGCATTGGTCTGCCCTGGCCTGATACAGATGCCGCAGTCATTAACGGAGAAACGGGCGAACAGGCCGAAGCCGGGGAAATTGGTGAATTGATTGTCCGGGGTCCTCAAGTGATGAAAGGATACTGGAACCGCCCTGAAGAAACGAAAGCTGTTTTCCAGGATGGCTGGCTGTTAACCGGAGACATGGGATATATGGATGAAGAAGGCTACTTCTATATCGTTGACCGGAAAAAAGATATGATTATCGCAGGCGGATTTAACATTTATCCGAGAGAGGTGGAAGAAGTGTTGTACGAACACGAAGCCATCAAAGAAGCGGTAGTCATTGGCGTTCCTGATCCATATCGGGGAGAGACGGTAAAGGCATTTGTGGTCTTAAAAGAAGGCATGGAGCTTTCGGAAAAAGAGCTGAATGAATACTGCCGTAAGAACCTGTCAGCCTATAAATCACCGAAGCAGTTTGAATTCAGAAACGAACTGCCGAAGACAATGGTTGGAAAAGTGCTGAGACGGGCACTCGTGGATGAGGAAAAGAGAAAACGTGAACAGGAAAAAGAACCCCAGGTTCATGGGAAATAGGCACTAAAAAGAGGGGCCTTCACGGTCCCTTTTTGTTTTTCTACTCCCGAGTATTTTAACTGCAGCCAGATTCCTGAAAGTAAAGTTGATTCCCCGGCTGATTAGGAATAGTATAGGGGAATGCGTTTCTATTTGCATAAAGAAAAATCTGAACTTTCCATTTGACACACGGATGGGATTGATCTAGAATAAACGTAAAGTGAATGAATGGTCATTCATTTTTAGAGGATTGGCTGAGGAAGTGAAGAAATGGCGAAGAAAAAAGGACAGAAGTTTGAACAGATTATTGACGCTGCAGTAAAGGTCATTGCAGAAAACGGTTATCACCATTCACAAGTGTCAAAAATCGCCCGTGAAGCAGGGGTCGCCGATGGAACGATTTATCTTTATTTTAAAAACAAAGAAGATATCCTGATTTCTCTTTTTGAAGAGAAGATGGGAAGCTTTGTCATAAGGAGTAAGGAGCGTCTTGCCAGTGAAACATCTGTTGAACAGAAGCTGAAGCTTCTCATTGAGATGCACCTGAAACAACTGGAGGCCGATTACGACCTGGCCATTGTAACCCAGCTGGAATTGAGGCAGTCAAATCTTGCTCTCAGATCCCGTATTAACGAAGTGCTTAAAGGGTACTTGGGATTGATCGATTCCATTCTGGCAGAAGGAATGGAGAAAGGCTTTTTCTCTCCTGACCTCGATCGTCGCATGGCGCGCCAGGTTATTTTCGGAGCCATTGATGAAGTTGTGACCAACTGGGTTATGAAAGACCACAAGTATAAACTTGTACCATTGGCGGATTCCCTTAACCAAATGCTGCTGACCGGACTTCGGAAAGTGTAAGACTCGTAGAAAACCTCGTAAAAAAGATTGATTTTTTTATGCAGGTTTTCTTAATAAACAAAGGTGAAAGCGTTTTAATGTCGAATAAGGTTAGTTGAGATCGAAAGGAGTGGATCGATTTGAGCGACTATCAATATCTTGCAGTATCCAAGGAAAATAAAATCGGGTACATCACTCTCCAGCATCCACCGGCCAACGCACTTTCTCAGCCGATCTTTCTGGAGCTGGATGACGTGCTTGATAAGCTTGAACACGATGAAGAAGTGAAGGTCATCGTCGTTCATGGTGAAGGCCGCTTTTTTGCAGCCGGAGCTGATATTAAGGAGTTTACAACAGTTGACAGCGGGGGAGCGTTTCAGGAAATGGCTGAACGTGGTCAGCGGGTCTTTGACAAAATGGAAGCCTATCCAAAGCCGATCATTGCTTCTATTCATGGAGCAGCACTGGGCGGAGGTCTTGAACTGGCCATGGCCTGCCACATCCGTTTTGTCGGGGACAATGCCAAGCTTGGACTTCCGGAGCTTCAGCTCGGACTGGTTCCTGGATTTGCGGGTACGCAGCGTCTGCCAAAACTTGTGGGGAAATCAAAAGCTACACAGATGCTTCTTACTTCCGATCCTGTAACGGGTAAAGAAGCAGTAGCTCTCGGGCTTGCCGATGCTTCATTTGACGACGAATCCGTCCTTGAAGAAACGAAAGCACTGGCTGCCAAAATCGCTTCAAAAGGTGCTGTTGCTGTCCGTTATGCGCTGGAACTGATCCGACTGGCTGGTCATTCAGAAGCAGATGGTGCAAGTCAGGAAGCGAAGCGCTTTGGTGATGTTTCTCAAACCGAAGACGCCAAAGAAGGAATCGATGCATTTTTAAATAAGCGGAAACCAGTATTTAACGACCGTTAACAGCGGGCACAGAGCTTTATCTTAAAAAGAATAGCAGCAATTTATGAAACCGTTCAAAGCCAATAAACAGAACTGATAATCTGGGAGGGAACAGAATGAATATTTATGTCATTTTAAAGCGTACGTTTGACACTGAGGAAAAAATCCAGATCTCAAACGGAGAGATCGTAGAAGACGGTGCCGAGTTTATCATTAACCCATACGATGAGTATGCAATTGAAGAGGCGATTCAACTCCGTGACGAGCACGGCGGGGAAGTAACACTTGTTACAGTCGGTGAGGAAGAAGCAGAGAAACAGCTTCGTACCGGACTTGCCATGGGTGCTGATAAAGCGGTACTGATTGATAACGAAGAAGTGGAAAACCAAGATCCTTACACTACGCAGGCTCTTCTTGCTGCTTACTTCGAAGACAAAGATGTGGACATCATTTTAGGCGGAAACATCGCAGTTGACGGTGGCTCCGGGCAGGTAGGACCGCGCCTGGCTGAAAAGCTCGGAATCGTTCACGTAACATCCATCGTAAAGATCGACATTGCTGACGGTAAAGCAACGATAGAGCGTGATGTAGAGGGTGACCAGGAAATTGTGGAAGTAAGCCTTCCTGTACTGGTTACTGCGCAGCAAGGGTTAAACGAGCCCCGCTATCCATCCCTGCCAGGCATTATGAAAGCGAAAAAGAAGCCTCTTGAAACACTTGAAGCTGATGATTTCGACCTTGATGAGGACGATGTAGCCGGCAAAACAAAAACAGTAGACCGCTACCTTCCGCCTGAGAAACAAGCAGGAAAAGTTCTTGAAGGTGAAGTGGACGATCAGGTAAAAGAGCTGGTTTCATTACTTAAAAACGAAGCTAAAGTGATATAAACAGAGGAGGATTATACGATGACGAAAAAAGTATTGGCAGTAGGAGAAATCCGCGACGGAGAATTTCGTAACGTATCGTTTGAAGCAGTTGCCGCTGCAAAGGAAATTTCAGCAGGCGGTGAAGTAGTAGGTGTTCTTTTAGGCGAGAATGTAAGCAGTTTAGGGAATGAACTGATCGCATACGGTGCTGACCGTGTTGTTGTCGTTGATAGCGACAAATTGGCCGGATACACGCCGGACGGATACAGTCAGGCACTTCAGGCAGTTATTGATCAGGAAAGTCCTGAAGGGATTGTGCTGGGACATACAGCAATCGGCCGGGACCTTGCACCGAAACTTGCAGCACGCCTGAACTCAGGTCTGGTATCTGATGCAACAGGTGTAGAAACAGCTGGTGAAGAAGTCATCTTCACACGCCCGATCTATTCAGGTAAAGCTTTTGAGAAGAAAGTAGTGGCTGAAGGGATTGTGTTTGCAACGGTACGTCCGAACAACATCCCGGCTCTTGAAAAAGACGAGTCCCGTTCTGGTGATGTTGCATCCCTTGACGTAGATATTAAAGACTTGCGTACGATCATTAAAGATGTGGTTAAAAATACAGCTTCCGGTGTGGATCTCTCTGAAGCAAGCGTGATCGTAGCCGGCGGACGCGGTATGAAAGGTTCTGAAAACTTTGCGCTCCTTGATGAACTGGCAAATGTACTCGGTGCAGCAGTCGGTGCTTCCCGTGGTGCATGTGACGCTGAATACTGTGATTATGCCCTTCAAATCGGCCAGACTGGTAAGGTCGTAACACCGGATCTTTACATTGCAGTGGGTATTTCCGGTGCGATCCAGCACGTAGCGGGTATGTCCAACTCTAAAGTCATCGTTGCAATCAACAAAGATCCCGAAGCAGAGATCTTCAACATTGCCGATTATGGAATTGTCGGAGACCTGTTTGACGTCGTTCCAAAGCTGACGGAAGAGTTTAAGAACGTTTTGGTTAAATCGTAAGTGATTTATGTGAGAAGGACCTTGCCGCTCAGGCAGGGTTCTTTTTTTTATGAGGAGGACGTAGTTGAAGGTGAGGATGTGTTTTTTCCATATAAATTTGGAGGGAGACTGGAATTCTTAATATTCAGGGGGGAATTCTTAACACAAATCCACCAATAATTAATATTCGCCCCTCCATCCTTAGCACAAATCCAACTTCCCCTTGTAAAAAATAAAAGAAATCCCGGTCCTTTTACATAAACCATCTCCTTATTTAGCAAACTATGGAAAATACCGTACTGAAGGAGATTCAGCCGATGTCGTTGCAAAACCACCCCGGAATTAATTATGAAAACCTTTTTAATTATTCGACGATGCAGCATGATATTGTTGCCCACGTTCTTACTCTCGGGTTCGTAGCCCATGCGGCGGGCATCGTTTATTTTGCCTTCGCCCAAAAAGATATCCATCCCCGCCTCAGGACGGCGACGATTATGTCATGCTTTATTATGGCAGCCGCAGCACTGAACCTTTTCAGGCAGTTTTCATCATGGAATGATGCCTTCACATGGCAGGGATCTGCTTATGTAATGGAGCAGACATTTTCAAATGGCTTTCGCTATTTTAACTGGTTTATCACCCTTCCTCTCCTTTTGACGCAGCCTATGTTTGTATTCGGGATCAAAGGAAAATCGTTTATGAGAAATACCCTGATTTTTGTCACAGCAAGTGCAGTGATGGTGCTGACAGGCTATATCGGTCAGATGTATGAGGTGACGAACCCGTTTTTATACTGGCTGTGGTTCATACTCGGTTCCATTGCCTATGTTCCTCTTTTGGTCGTTCTCTACCGGGTGTACTTTGTGGATCGCCAAAAGGTGCCGGTCCACATTGAAAAGCTCGTCAAAGGACTGTTTTACTTCCAGGTCGCAGCGTGGACCATTTACTTATTTGCGTACCTGATGCCGGCACTTTCGTTTACACCCAACGGCGTAGTGACAAGGCATCTGCTTTATACAATCGCCGACATTTCTTCGAAGTTTATTTATGGTGTGTGGCTGTCCTATATCGCACTGAAAATCAGTGCTGAAAAAGGGTACCAGCCGGCAGTGGAGAAGCTTACCGCACTGGATTGAGCATATTCATTGTAACGGTCTGCTGAATTCGTTAAAATACTATTATCCGTAAAGCTGAATGGTCACAATTCCTATGGTTTTATGGAAGAAAGCAGTTCATTCGCAACATTTATTGAAAAAATGATATACTAAACAGGAGAAATCATAGTCCTGTTGAGGAGGAGTTTTTTAAAATGGCAATTAAAAACGTAACAGATAGCAATTTTGGTCAGGAAACAAGTCAAGGCTTAGTATTAGCAGACTTCTGGGCACCGTGGTGCGGGCCTTGTAAGATGATCGCTCCGGTTCTTGAAGAACTTGACGCTGAAATGAGCGACAAAGCACAAATCGTAAAGCTTGATGTTGACGAAAACCAGGAAACAGCAAGCAAATACGGCGTTATGAGCATCCCGACTTTACTCGTATTCAAAGACGGTGAAGTAGTGGACCAGGTAGTCGGTTTCCAGCCGAAAGAAGCCCTTGTTGAACTTCTTAACAAACACGCATAAGCAACAGTAAAGGAAAAGCTGTCCGTTACCGGGCGGCTTTTTTTTATTGTTTAAACTTTCTATATGTGGATTACTTTATGATGAATCTTCTCCACTTCCAGCTCCAGCGCCTGCGAGTTCGAGGTCATTTCATTCCATCAGCTTAAGCCAAAGAGCGGCTTAAATCTGATAGCTTCCCTCAAATGATTGTAATAAAGCATAAGGGCAACTAAGGCTTTCGTCATCATGGCGAAAGCCAAGTTTTCTTTATCGCTCGTCACTAAGACGCTTGCGCTTTTGTTCTATAAACGCGGTTTTAATAATCTGTGGTTGAATACGGGTGCCTGAGACTGCGACATCTCTTCCTTTTTCCTGTTTCAACCCTGTGCTATAGTAAAAGATACGAACATACATTTGAAGGGTGTGATCACGGCCGTGGAATCGTTAAAAGAAAAAATATCCCTCGTTCCAGCCCAGCCCGGATGTTATTTGATGAAAAACAAACACGGAACGATCATATATGTCGGAAAAGCAAAAGTACTGAGAAACCGTGTCCGCTCCTACTTTTCAGGTTCCCACGACAAGAAAACACAGAGGCTTGTGAGTGAGATCAGGGACTTTGAATACATTGTTACCTCTTCAAACGTGGAAGCCCTTGTTCTGGAGCAGAACTTAATAAAAAAGTACGAACCAAGATACAACGTTCTTTTAAAAGATGACAAGCACTACCCGTATTTGAAAGTCACAAACGAGGAGCACCCGCGTCTGATAACGACACGGAAGGTGAAAAAAGACGGGGCAAAGTATTTCGGTCCTTACCCCAATGCTTTTGCTGCAAACGAGACAAAAAAACTTCTCGACCGCATTTATCCTCTCAGAAAGTGCCGAACTCTCCCTGACCGTGTGTGCTTGTATTATCACATTGGACAGTGCATGGCCCCGTGTGAGTTTGAGGTTAGTCAGGAGAAAAATAAAGAGATCGTCAGTCAGGTTGTCCGTTTCCTGAATGGCGGCCATAAAGAAATCAAAGACGAGCTCTTCAAAAAAATGCACGAAGCATCGGAAGAGCTGAATTTTGAACGTGCAAAAGAGCTTCGTGATCAGGTGCAGCACATTGAGGCTGTGATGGAAAAACAGAAGATGGCACTTACGGATCTTGTCGACCGTGATGTCTTTGGCTTTGCTTACGATAAAGGCTGGATGTGTATCCAGGTCTTCTTTGTGCGTCAGGGGAAACTGATTGAACGCGATGTTTCCATGTTTCCCATGTATCAGGACCCGGAAGATGATTTTTACACATTTATTGGACAGTTCTACGATGATGATCAGCACAAAAAGCCCAAAGAGATTTTTCTGCCCGAAGAAGCAGACGAAGCCCTGGTAAGCGAGTTTCTTGACGTGAATGCGCTAAAGCCGAAAAAAGGGCAGAAAAAAGAGCTTGTAAAGCTGGCTGTGAAAAATGCGTCCATCGCACTGAAAGAGAAGTTTGATCTCATCGACCGAGATGAAAAGAAGACGATCGTGGCGGTTGAGGAACTGGGAAAAGCCCTTCACATTGATACGCCCCACCGGATCGAAGCCTTTGACAACTCAAATATTCAAGGGGTTGATCCCGTCTCGGCCATGGTCTCGTTTCTGGATGGAAAGCCGGATAAAAAAAGCTACCGTAAATATAAAATCAGATCAGTGGAAGGTCCGGACGATTATGATTCCATGCGTGAAGTTGTAAGGCGAAGGTATTTCCGTCTGTTAAAAGACGAGCAGCCCCTTCCTGATCTCATTGTTATTGACGGGGGAAAAGGACAGATTTCTGCAGCCCAGGGGGTACTGGAGGATGAACTGGGACTGGCAATCCCTGTCTGCGGACTGGTAAAAGATGAAAAACACCGGACCTCCCAGCTTATGATTGGTGACCCGCCCCGGGTGGTGCCGTTAAAAAAGACGAGTCAGGAATTTTACCTTCTTCAGCGAATTCAGGATGAAGTGCACCGGTTTGCGATTTCATTTCACCGGAATGTAAGAAAGAAGACGATGTTCACCTCCATTCTTGACGACATAGAAGGCATTGGAGAAAAAAGAAAAAAGGCGCTGCTGAAGCACTTTGGTTCAGTAAAGCGTCTGAAAGAAGCCTCTGTTGATGAAATCCGTGGAGCAGGGGTGCCCGCTGCTGTGGCAGAAAAGCTGAAGGAAAAGTTAGAGGCGGAAAAAGAAAAATAGATTTTTACATTGTCAAATACGAAAATGTCTGTTACACTCGTTAACATCAAAATACAAACAAAAGAGTGATTGGTAGAGGAGCGGACGTGAAGAGTACAGTTGCCGAGGGGGGTTGAGCCCCTGTGAAACAGCTGGAAAGGAACGGTCGCCGAAGTGCAAAAAGCAACTCAAATGCTTTTTCACTGGAGCTGTGCTGAATAAGTACAGAGCTGTCATGCAACGAAGGTTGTGTGGAGAACTATCTCACCGGACGACACGTGTTTTATTTTAGTCGATGCGGCAGTGGGATTGTGATCCTCCTGCTGCTTTTTTATACCTTTTTGTATCGACCTAGCCATGCACTGGTAATTCATTGGAGGAGGCGTTTTGATTGGCCACACTGGTTCAGAAATTCGGAGGCACTTCAGTAGGAGATGCAGCTAAGATTAAGCGGGCTGCAGAAAAAGTTAAACGGGCGAAAGATGAAGGACACGAAGTTGTAACTGTTGTGTCAGCCATGGGGAAATCTACAGACGCCCTGGTTGATTTAGCCTACCAGCTTAGTGAAGAGCCTGACAAAAGGGAACTTGACATGCTCATGAGTACGGGGGAACAAGTCACGATTTCCCTAATGGTTATGGCCCTTAAGGAAATGGGAATTGATGCTGTATCCCTGACAGGGTGGCAGGCAGGAATCCGGACAGAGGATGTTCACCAGAACGCCCGGATTACGGATATTAAAACAGAGAATTTAGAGCGTCATTTAAAAGAAGGAAAAGTCGTTATCGTTGCCGGTTTTCAGGGAATGACACCTGAAGGGGAAATTACAACACTCGGCCGCGGTGGTTCAGATACAACGGCAGTTGCCCTGGCGGCTGCTCTTAAAGCTGAGAGCTGTTCAATCTTTACAGATGTTCCCGGCGTATACACATCCGATCCCCGGGTAGTAAAGAAAGCCCGGCAGCTGCAAAGCATTTCATACGATGAAATGCTCGAACTGGCCAACCTTGGGGCCGGTGTTCTTCACCCAAGAGCTGTGGAGTTTGCAAAAAACTATTCAATTCCCCTGATTGTAAGATCAAGTATGATCGATCAGGAAGGAACCGTTGTAGAGGAGGAAGCATCAATGGAACAAAATTTAGTCGTACGCGGCCTTGCATTTGAAAGTGCTGTGACGAAGGTCACCGTAGAAAGAATGCCAAACAGGGTGGATACACTTTCAAGCCTGTTTACCTCTCTTGCAGAGTCAGGTATTAATGTAGATGTTATTATTCAGCAGGTTACGGAGGACCAGAAAGTAAATGTGTCCTTCTCCATTCATACACAGGCATTAAAAGAAACCCTCGAAGTTCTGGAGACTATTCAATCAAAACTTCAATATCAAAAGGTGCGCCACGTGGATCAGCTGTCCAAAGTATCCATTGTGGGCTCAGGCATGATTTCAAATCCCGGTGTCGCAGCAGATATGTTCCGTGTTCTTGCCAAAGAGGAAGTACCGGTTGAAATGGTGTCTACCTCCGAAATAAAAGTATCTACAGTAATAGAAGAGAAGTATATGGTTAAAGCCGTAGAATCTCTTCATACGTTCTTTGAGCTTGATGAACGGGTGGAAGTAAGAGCGTAACAGGGCTGGAAGACAAAAATAAGAGGTGTCCGGCAGAAAGAAAGTCTGCCGGCACCTCTTTTACATTGGCTGTTTTCGTATTAATTGTTGCTTTTACTGAAAAAGTCAAAGTCCGATAATAATATCATCACTTTAGAGCTCTGATTGCAACATAAAGTGGGTTTTGATTTTCTGTTGTGCTAATGGTCATTGTTGTTTGAGAGAAGTGTTGATTGGAGCGAATGTGCAATACTCCCGCATGCAATGAGCGCAGATCAACACCTAACTTTTCTGAGCTTATTTATAAGAATATGGACTTTTTCAGCAGCTTCCTTTAGCTTGAGGAGGCTTGCGGGCACTGACACGGAAAGCGAAGAACACGCAAACTTCATCTTCATTTTCTGTTAAGGGAGTACGAGTAGCAACAACTTATATGAAAAAAAGTGCCTTATTATTTCAGTTTATGAATCATTTCGTTCCGGATCTTTATGGTCCCATCGGACAGTGATTTCAAAAACGAGGGGCTTTTTCTTTTTCACTTCATAGGCAGCCTCAGTGATAAATCCTTTTTGAAGCTGTATTTGTTCGGCAAGAAAGCCGCATTCTAAGGATACAGGTGCGTGTTCACGGGTAAGGGTCGTAGCGGAAAGCTCGAATAAGGCTTCGTGCTTCTTTTCCTTGGTCCGTTTAATGACACCCCACTGTGCTTTGTAAAAGAAACGCTGAATCTCCACAAAGGAAGAGAGGGCCTCTTTCCTTGCAAGCGATTTGCCTGCCCAGTAAAGGATAGCTTCCTCTTCTTTGCCAAGCAGCTCAGGCAGTAATACATGACGCAAAAGGTCATAGCTGAACTGCGGATCGGTGGTTAACGGGCTCTGCTCTTTTTCTTCTAGCTGAATGTCTTCTTTTGTTTCGTTACTAGCCATAGTTGTAGACTTCCTCCAGTACCATTGCGACTCGTTACAGGCATGTTGTCTTTTTATCTTATCATAGTCCCGGTAAAACAGGATAAGAATTTCGAAGGGTTTTCTCGGATTTTTTTACCTCGCAGGATTATGAAATAACATAGCAAGATCATCCAGATAGTGGTATACTAAGTCCCGACTAAAAGTGGAGGTTCATTGGGATGAAGCTCGGTTTATCAAAATTATTAACACCATTTAGAATAATATTAACCTCATACGTTGTAGCGATGTTTGTATTCAGCATCCTGTTGTTTTTACCCATCTCATCACAGCCGGGTGTTTCAATCAGCTACTCTGAAGCACTTTTCACATCCGTAAGTGCTGTAAGTGTAACAGGGCTTACAGTTGTAAGTGTATCTGAAACATACAGTGGATGGGGAATCTTTTTCCTTGCCCTTGCCATTCAGCTTGGCGGTATCGGGATCATGACAATCGGAACGTTCGTATGGATGATTTTTGGCCGTAAGATACAGCTTTCACAGCGGATGCTGATTATGGTTGATCACAATCAGATTGCCTTCAGCGGCCTTGTGAAATTAATGAGGGGTATTCTTGGTGTAGCCCTTGCAATTGAAGTAATCGGCGCTCTTATATTAGGTACATATTATCTTAACTATTTTGATACAGCTCTGGAAGCCTATTATCAGGGGGCATTCGGTGCTTTAACGGCATTTACGAATGCCGGTTTTGATGTGACGGGACAGTCCCTGATTCCTTTTGCGGATGACTATTTTGTCCAGCTCGTTAATATTCTCCTTATCATTCTCGGTGCGATCGGTTTCCCTGTACTCATGGAAATGAAGGAATACTTGACGAGTAAAGACAATAACTTCCGGTTCAGTCTCTTTACGAAGATTTCTGTGTCTACGTACTTCATTGTACTGGTTATCGGATTTCTCGGGCTTTGGATTCTGGAGAGAAATGAGTTTTATGATGGCCTTGCCTGGCATCAGCAGTTCTTTTTCTCCCTGTTTAATTCAACAACGGCAAGAAGCGGGGGGCTGGCAACTATGGATATATCCGAGTTGGGGTTAGCCAGCCTTCTTCTCCTGTCCGGTCTGATGATCATCGGCGCCAGTCCGTCCAGTGTGGGCGGGGGAATCAGGACGACAACACTTGCGGTTATGTTTTTGACGATCCGGAGTTTTGCCATGGGGCGCAGGGATGTTAAGGCATTCGGCCGTGAAATCCACCCCGAAGACCGGCAGAAAGCATTCATCGTCCTTTCTGTTTTTGTTGTCGGACTGTTTTCGTCCATTGTTCTTCTCGCCCATTTTGAAGACATGCAGGAAGTGCAGCTCATGGCGATTATCTTTGAGGTGAGTTCAGCCTTCGGAACGTGCGGCTTGTCCATGGGAATCACATCGGAATTATCCCAGGCAAGCCAGAATACGCTGATGATTCTCATGTTTATCGGACGTGTCGGATTAGTTGCCTTCCTGTTCTCCATCCGTCGACAGGAACAAAAGACACATTTCAAGTATCCGACAGAGCGAATCATTATCGGATAATTTAAAAGCTATATCAGAAAAGTACTAATCTTGTGTCACGAAATTGTAATCAAGCATGTTCTCTTTTTGAGAACGTGCTTTTTTGCTATTGAAATCAAACGTTGGCGGGAATTCCATAAATTTTTATATCAGAAAATTAGTAAGATTGTGTTCCTCTGAACGCTTTTCTGTTAAAATGAGGTCTGTATCCGCTTTCTTGACGTTGAGTCAAAAAAGGGAGTACAATAACTTTGTCACAAGATGTTCATAGTTATGGCATTTTCATTGCATTTTAGCAGAAAATGTCGGAAGTATAGACGGAAGAAGGAGGCGTTAGTTGGTCAGCTTTGGGGTAGTAGATCCTGTTTTGAACAATTAAACTTACAGGGGGAAAGAACTGATGTCACAAAATCGAGAGTTTTTCTTACGCAAACTGCATTCTTTATTAGGAGTTATTCCTGTTGGAATATTTTTACTGGTCCACCTGGGGGTAAACTATTTCTCCGTTCGGGGAGAAGAGTCGTACAACCAGGCAGTAGCTTTTATGGAAGGGCTTCCAATGCGCTATGCAATGGAGATCTTTGTTATTTTTCTTCCAATTTTATTCCATGCCATTTACGGACTTTACATTGCCTTTCAGGCAAGACACAATACCGGTACATACAGCTACTTCCGTAACTGGATGTTCCGTCTTCAGCGTACGACAGGGGTCATTACTTTGATCTTCGTAGCCTGGCACGTTTGGGAGACTCGAATTGCTGCTGCACTCGGGCAGGAAGTTAACTTTGACATGATGGCAGATATTGTAGCCAACCCGGTAGCATTGATTGCCTACATCATTGGTATTACAGCAACAACGTTCCACTTTGCTAACGGACTATGGTCGTTTGCAATTACGTGGGGAATTACCGTTTCACCTCGTTCACAGCAGATTTCCACATACGTTACTCTTGGCGTATTCGTACTATTAACATACGTTGGCATTCGATCCATCCTGGCATTCGTATAGCAAATACTTGTTCAAAGTGACAGGTTACGGCGTGTGGATGTTATCGGATCTCCGATCTCCGCAGGCTCAGACGACTCCATTTTGGACACGCACTATGAGAAGGAGTGTTTTGTATGAGCAAAGGTAAAATCATCGTTGTCGGTGGTGGCTTGGCGGGCCTGATGGCTACAATCAAAGCTGCTGAAGCCGGCATGAAAGTAGATTTATTTTCAGTAGTACCTGTTAAACGTTCTCACTCTGTTTGTGCACAGGGGGGCATTAACGGGGCATTAAATACAATGGGTGAAGGGGACTCCACGTGGGAGCACTTTGATGACTCTGTATACGGCGGGGACTTCCTTGCGAACCAGCCGCCTGTAAAAGCGATGTGTGATGCTGCACCAGGCGTCATCCACCTGATGGACCGAATGGGCGTTATGTTTAACCGTACTCCGGAAGGGCTTCTTGCTCTTCGACGCTTTGGTGGAACACAGCACCACCGTACTGCTTTCGCCGGTGCTACAACCGGTCAGCAGCTGTTATATGCATTGGATGAGCAGGTACGCCGCCATGAAGTAGCAGGTCTTGTCACAAAATACGAAGGATGGGAATTCCTGAGCGCCATCGTAGATGAAAGTGACGGACGCTGCCGCGGGGTAACCGCTCAGAATCTTGCAACTTCCGAAATGCAGTCCTTTAAAGCCGATGCTGTCATTTTAGCAACAGGCGGACCTGGTATTATTTTCGGGAAATCAACAAACTCGATGATCAACACTGGTTACGCAGCCGCTGCGGTTTACAAGCAGGGTGCTTACTACGCAAACGGTGAGTTCATTCAAATTCACCCGACAGCGATTCCTGGAGACGACAAGCTGCGTCTTATGAGTGAATCTGCCCGTGGTGAAGGCGGACGTGTTTGGACGTACAAAGACGGTGAGCCTTGGTACTTCCTGGAGGAGAAATATCCTGCATACGGAAACCTCGTGCCACGTGACATTGCTACACGTGAGATTTTCTCTGTATGTGTAGACCAAAAGCTTGGCGTTAACGGTGAGAACATGGTTTATCTTGACCTTTCCCACAAAGATCCGAAAGAGCTTGATATTAAGCTTGGCGGAATCATGGAAATTTACGAGAAGTTCATGGGTGATGATCCACGTAAAGTTCCAATGAAGATCTTCCCTGCGGTTCACTATTCCATGGGTGGTCTTTGGATCGATTACGATCAAATGACAAACATTCCTGGTCTGTTTGCAGCCGGTGAATGTGACTATTCCCAGCACGGTGCGAACCGACTTGGAGCAAACTCACTTCTGTCTGCTATTTACGGCGGGATGGTTGCGGGACCAAAAGCAGCTGAGTATATCAGCGGTCTTGAGCAGTCTTCCGATGATATCAGCTCCAGCGTATTTGACGGTCAGCTGAAAAAAGATCAGGAAGAGTTTGAAAACATCCTTGGCATGAATGGAACTGAAAACGCATTTAAGCTTCACCAGGAGCTCGGTCAGTGGATGACGGATAACGTAACGGTTGTTCGTGAAAACAAGCGTCTTCTGGAAACGGATGAGAAGATTCAGGAGCTTATGGAACGTTATAAGAAAATCAACATCGACGATACAGCAAAATGGAGCAACCAGAGTGCAGCCTTTGTCCGTCAGCTTGACGGCATGCTGAATCTCTCCCGTGTGATTACACAAGGAGCTTATAACCGTAACGAGAGCCGTGGGGCTCATTACAAGCCTGAGTTCCCTGACCGTAACGATGATGAGTGGTTGAAAACAACAAAAGCGAAGTTTAACGCGGCTGCTGGTGCCCCTGAGTTTGAATATGAAGAAGTAGACGTGTCCCTGATTAAGCCACGTAAACGTGATTACACGTCTAAAAAGCAAGGGAGTGTGAAGTCATGAGTGAAAAAATGATCCATTTGATTATCACGCGTCAAAAAGATGGTGAAAGCGGTTCTTATAAAGAAGAGTTCAAGCTTCCTTACCGTGAAAATATGAACGTGATTTCAGCTCTTATGGAAATCCGCCGTAACCCTGTCAATGCAAACGGGGAAGAGACAACAGCGGTTTCCTGGGAAGCAAGCTGTCTTGAAGAAGTGTGCGGTGCATGTTCCATGGTTATCAACGGAAAGCCAAGACAGTCCTGTACCGCACTTGTGGATCAGCTCGAGCAGCCGATTCGCCTGGAGCCGATGAAGACATTCCCTGTTGTTCGCGACCTTGTCGTTGACCGCAGCCGCATGTTTGACTCCCTTAAGCGGGTAAAAGCTTGGGTTCCAATTGATGGAACATACGATTTAGGTCCCGGACCCCGTATGCCGGAAGCAAAGCGCCAGTGGGCGTACGAGCTGTCAAAATGTATGACATGCGGTGTTTGTCTTGAAGCGTGTCCAAATGTGAATGACAAGTCTGAGTTTATCGGGCCGGCAGCATTGTCCCAGGTTCGCCTGTTCAACGCTCACCCGACTGGTGCTATGCATAAAGCCGAGCGTCTGAACACATTGATGGACGGAGAAGGCGGACTGACCAACTGTGGTAACTCGCAAAACTGTGTGCAGTCATGTCCGAAAGGAATCCCTCTTACAACTTCCATCGCGGCTCTTAACCGCGATACAACATTGCAATCATTTAAGAACTTCTTCGGAAGCGACAATAACTTCTAAAAGAAAATAGAGAAAGGGCCACCCAAAAGCTGGCCCTTTCTGTTTAACAGGGGAGCGAATGAACATTCACTCATAAAAGTTTTGGGGTCTGTCCCCGCACAATTTGCAGGAAGAGGTGGCTGGTGTGGCGAAACCGGATTATATTGAAGAGATGGAGCAATGGTCGGAGAGTTTTGAATATGGATATCCTGTGACGGTTCGATTTTCCGAAACGGATGCATTTGGACATTTGAATAATACCGTCGCTTTTGTCTATTTTGAGCAAGGGAGAATCAGCTTTTTTAAGGACATCGGACTTGGGGAAGAGTGGTTCTCAAAAGGTGGAGAAGGTATTCCCGTGACAGCGGACCTTCACTGTGATTACGTACGGCAAGTATTCTTTGATGAAAAACTGACTGTAAGCGTGAAAGCAGCGGAGATTGGTAACTCTTCTGTAGATCTTCATTACAAAGTAACCAATGAGCAAAATGACATCTGCATGACCGGCCGCGGCCGGATGGTGCAGGTTTCACGAAAGACAGGGAAGGCACTGCCATGGACCGATTCAGCACGCTCTCTTCTTGAAGCGAGCCGGAAAAAATAAACACAGGAAAAGCGCTATGCTTCCGTGACGGGAGCATGGCGTTTTGCATACTATAGGTTACCTTAATCTTTTAGATCCGGTTAATGGAAATTTAAGCGTATCGGGCACTGTATTTTGAAATGTTGCACTATCAGCCTCTGTATAATGAAATTCCTTGAAATGAAACTGATACATTACACGAGGAAATTGTGTATAACTCATGTTAATCAGAAGTCACAAGCAACCTGCGATTGACATAAGATAACATGACTAAATACTATTCCACCAGCCGACGAAAAAGCAGCCCACGCAAGAAAGGGTGAAATGATTGAAAGAGCACGATTTCCGGCCAAAACCGCTATTAACCAAACGTGAGAGAGAAGTATTCGAGCTACTGGTCCAAGATAAGACAACTAAAGAAATCGCATCAGAATTGTTCATCAGTGAAAAGACCGTACGAAATCATATATCCAACACAATGCAGAAGCTTGGGGTAAAGGGGCGCTCGCAAGCAGTCATAGAACTGATCCGTCTAGGGGAACTGAAAATATAGTACTGAGAGGGTGTTTCGTAAGGCCGGTTACTGCCTTATGAGGCACCCTCTTAGCATTACCAGAACACAAACACTTGTCCGGGAAAATAGTATACTGATTTCAGGATTAGGTTAAAGATAGTTGATGAAGGGCATGCAGGTTAATCAGCATGTTCCTTGTTTAAAATAGGCTGCTTTCGCACAGCGCTGAGGAGGCTCCCGAACCGCCCGCGGAAAGTGCAATGAGCGTAGATCAACACCTGACTTTTCTGATCCTATTTTCAAGTAAATGTACTTTTTCAGTGGCCTCGGCAACCCCATGAGGAGGCTCAGCGCGCGTCCGCGGAAAGGGAGTGTATTCCTTTCAATGAAACTGAATTTGAATTTCTTTCAGGGGAGCTTTAAAATAAAACAGAAGCAGATCAGCGGATGGTTTAGAAATGAAAGCTTTTTCATTGACTGAGACGGATTGTGACATTATGATGAAAGACAGTGAATCATAGAAAGGTAATGTAATTATGAAGCCTACATACACAATCAAAAAAACTCTGAACAACAATGTGGTTATTGTAAGCGATGAGAATAACCATGAGCTGATTATGATCGGAAATGGCATTGGCTTTTCTAAAAAGAAAGGTGATCCTCTTTCTGACGAGCAATATGAAAAGGTATTCAAACTCGTTGATGAGAAGGAGCAGGAGCTATATAAACAACTTCTGCACAATGTTGACAGCCAGGTGGTCCAGGCTATAAACGATGCGATCCGTCATATTCAGGAAAAGCTCGATCTGCCAGTTCATGAACATATCCACATTGCACTGACTGACCACATCGCTTTTGCCATAAAAAGAGTAGAGCAGGGTTTTGATATTAAAAATCCGTTTCTTCACGATACTGCGCTTCTTTACCCCCAGGAGTTTAAGATCGCAGAAGAAGTGGTGGATGATTTAAATAAAAAACTAGGGGTAAATCTGCCGAAAAGTGAAGTCGGTTTTGTCACTCTGCACATCCACAGTGCTGTATCAAACCGCAGCTTACAGGAAATTAATCATCATTCACAGCTGATCACAAAGATCGTTGAAGTGATTGAGAGTCAGCTTGAAGTAACCGTTGATAAGGAAAGCATTGATTATGCGAGACTTGTCAGCCATCTCAGGCGTGTTATCGACCGGGTGATTGACAATGATTCAGTAGAAGTTCATGAAAAATTGGCAGAGGTCTTGAAAAAAGAATATCCGGTATGCTACAATCTTTCATGGAAGTTGGTAAAAATCATTCAGCAGACCATTCGAAAACCTATACCCGAAGCGGAAATCGTTTACATTACGATTCATCTGCAGCGGCTTACAAAACAATAACCATACACACGTTACGTGTTACTGATACGATCAGGCATGAGTAAACAGGTGTATATGAGTCCTTTTGAGGGTCAGTCTATCTTTATAATGGTAGGTTTACCTGCTCTGTTTTAAGGGGATTCGTATATAGCTTTTGCTCATGTCTTTTTTTGTTTTGTGAAAAACTTTTTTTCTGCTGAATGACAGCGTTTACCGGCTGTTTTGGAAACCATTACAAAAAGGAGGAGTACGACAGTGAGTAATTTGTTTGGATTGCTTCAACGTATCGGCCGGTCATTAATGTTACCGGTTTCAGTCCTGCCGGCGGCCGGTTTATTACTGGGTCTTGGTCACGAAAATGTATTTAATATTCCTATTATGACTGAAGCAGGGGGCATCATTTTTGCAAACCTGGCATTAATCTTTGCTATTGGTGTTGCCATTGGACTTTCTGATGGTGACGGAGTAGCAGGTCTCGCAGCTGTTATCGGTTACTTGATCATGAACCAGACACTTGGAATCATGGCAGAATACCAGGGGGTCGAAACAGAGGCTGTTCTTGGTATTGAAACCCTTGGGATGGGAGTATTTGGCGGTATTATTATTGGTCTTGTGGCCTCGTATTTGTATAAGAAATTCTATAATATACAGCTTCCGCAGTTTCTTGGATTCTTTGCAGGAAAGCGATTTGTACCGATTATCACGGCAGCAGTGAGTGTTGTGCTCGGTGTGGCATTCGTATTTATATGGCCGCCGATTCAGCAGGGAATTGACTTCTTAAGTGTACTTGCAACTGAAACAGGCTCAACCGTAGCTGCATTTATCTTTGGTTTTGGTCAGCGTGCGCTCATTCCATTTGGTCTTCACCATATTTTTTACCAGCCATTCTGGTTTGAGTTTGGTACGTACACGAACGCAGCAGGAGAAACGGTTCGTGGGGACATGACCCGTTACTTTGCAGGAGATGAGACTGCCGGTACATTTATGGCAGGTTTGTTCCCATTCATGCTTTTCGGACTTCCGGCTGCAGCACTGGCAATTTACCATGAGGCGAGCCCGGCTAAAAAGAAAGCCGTTGCCGGTATCATGGGATCTGCCGCTCTTACAAGCTTTCTTACCGGTATTACTGAACCGATTGAATTTGCATTCCTTTTCGTAGCACCGGTATTGTTTTTGATTCACTGTATCTTTGCAGGGTTGTCCTTCGTTGCAATGGACCTGCTTAATGTTAAAGCCGGGTTTACGTTCTCCGGCGGGTTTATCGATTATGTGCTTTACTGGAATCTCTCAACAAATGCGTGGATGATTATTCCGGTCGGATTAGTATTCGCGGTACTTTACTACTTCGGTTTCCGCTTTGCAATCCGCAAATTTAACCTTCAGACACCAGGTCGTGAAGATGACAGTGAAGATGAAAAAGAAGGCGGAGGCAAGTCAAAACCATCACAGGGATTGGCGAAAGATGTTCTTTCCGCTCTCGGCGGTAAACAGAACATTTCCGCACTTGATGCCTGTATTACCAGACTTCGTGTCACGGTTAAAAATAAAGGTGATGTGAATAAGGGAGAGCTTAAGAAATTAGGAGCTTCAGGTGTTATGGAAGTGGGTAATAATATACAAGCGATCTTCGGTACAAAGTCCGATACGCTGAAAGGTCAGATTAAAGATATTATCGATGGAAAAGAAGTACAGGAAGACCCAGGTGAACAGGAAACAGATGAAACAAAAGTCGTTCCCGGGAACTCGCAGAAAAAAGAAGCCGGACATCAACCTCTTTCCATAACAACGCCTATTGAAGGTGAGATCCTTGAAATCACTGAAGTACCTGATCAGGTTTTCGCGGGTCGTATGATGGGTGACGGTTTTGCAATTAATCCGAAAAATGGTCTTGTCAAATCTCCCGTTAATGGTAAAGTAGTGAATGTCTTCCCTACGAAACATGCGATAGGCATTGAAGCTGACAGCGGACATGAAATTCTGATACACTTTGGAATTGATACGGTTAACCTGAAAGGGGACGGATTTGAAGCATTTGTTCAGGAAGGTGACCGGGTAAAGCAAGGCCAGGAGTTATTAAAGGTCGATTTGGACAAAATTAAAGAGAAAGTACCGTCTTTGATTACGCCGATCGTACTCACAAACCTTCAAGAAGGTGAAGCAGTCAAGCTTCAAAAGCAAGGCTCTGTTTCCTTTGGGGATACAGATATTATAAAAATCACAAAATAATATTTAAAATTTAAAGGAGTGTTTTTCTCATGGCAGAAAAGAATTTCAAAATCACAGCAGAAACAGGTATCCACGCACGTCCGGCAACTCAGCTCGTAAACAAAGCAGGTCAGTATGAGTCTGAAGTTACTCTTGAGCACAACGGAAAATCCGTTAACCTTAAGTCCATCATGGGTGTTATGAGTCTTGGTGTTGGCCAGGGTGCTGAAGTAACAATCAAAGCAGAAGGTCCGGACGCAGATGAAGCACTTGCTGGTCTTGAAGGTGTTATGAAAGAAGGACTCGCTGAATAATGTCTAAAACATTAACAGGAATCGGAGCTTCTTCCGGCATCGCCATCGCCAAGGCTTTCCTTCTTGAAACACCGGACCTGTCCGTTGAAAAAACAACGGTTGATGATGTTTCAGCAGAAGAAGAAAAGTTCGACAACGCTCTGGCTAAAGCCAAGGGAGAACTTGAAAAGATTAAAGAAAAAACGTTAAACGAACTTGGGGAAGAGCATGCGGAGATTTTCTCCGCTCATCTTCTCGTTTTATCAGACCCGGAATTTGTTGATGCCATTCGCGGCAAGGTTAAAGATGAAAAGATTAATGCAGGTTACGCAGTGAAAGAAGTATCCGACATGTTTGTTTCCATGTTTGAAAACATGGACAATGAGTATATGAAAGAACGTGCTGCCGACATCCGTGACGTGTCCAAGCGTGTGCTTGCCCATGTCCTCGGTAAAAAGCTCGTTTCTCTTGCTGAAATTGATGAAGAAGTCGTTGTTATTGCTGACGACCTGACTCCTTCTGATACAGCACAGCTTAACGGTGAGTTTGTAAAAGGTTTCGCAACAGATATCGGCGGTCGTACGTCCCACTCTGCCATCATGGCACGCTCCATGGAAATTCCTGCAGTTGTCGGTACAAAAGAAATTACTTCTTCTGCAGACTTTGACACAATGGTTATTGTGGACGGAATCGATGGTACAGTTATTGTTGATCCGTCAGATGATGAAGTGGCTGAGTACAATAAAAAGCAGGAAGATTTCGCTGAAAAGAAAAAAGAATGGGCCAAGCTTGTGAATGACCCGACGGAATCAAAAGATGGTCATCACGTTGAGCTTGCTGCCAATATTGGAACACCGAATGACCTTGAAGGTGTTATCAACAACGGCGCTGAAGGCATTGGTCTTTACCGTACTGAATTCCTGTACATGGGCCGTGACGAACTGCCTACAGAAGAAGAGCAGTACGAAGCCTACAAGAAAGTCGTTGAAGATATGGACGGCAAACCTGTTGTTATCCGTACTCTCGACATCGGCGGGGACAAGGAGCTTCCATACCTTGACCTGCCAAAAGAAATGAATCCGTTCCTCGGGTTCCGTGCGATCCGTCTCTGTCTTGAAAAAGACGATATGTTCCGCACGCAGCTTCGTGCACTTCTTCGTGCAAGTGCATTCGGCAACCTGAAAATCATGTTCCCGATGATTGCTACTCTTGACGAGTTCCGTCAGGCTAAAGCGATTCTGACTGAAGAGAAAGAAAAGCTCCAGGAAACGGGAACTGACGTGAGCGATGACATTGAAGTAGGAATTATGGTTGAGATCCCATCTACAGCTGTTATGGCTGATACATTTGCTAAAGAAGTAGACTTCTTCAGCATTGGGACAAATGACCTGATTCAGTACACAATGGCCGCTGACCGTATGAACGAACAAGTATCCTACTTGTATCAGCCATACAACCCGGCGATCCTCCGTCTTGTGAAAATGGTTATTGATGCTGCTCATAAAGAAGGAAAATGGGCTGGTATGTGCGGAGAAATGGCAGGGGATGAAGTTGCTATTCCACTTCTTCTCGGACTCGGACTTGATGAGTTCAGCATGAGTGCCACGTCCGTTCTTCCGGCGCGAAGCCAGATTTCTAAACTGACGAAAAAAGAAGCAGAAGAAGTTGCTGAGAAAGCACTTGCAATGGAAACTGCGGAAGATGTAAAAGCGTTCGTAGAAGAAACTTTTCTTCAGGACAAAGCTATTTAAACAATAAAGAAAGCCTCTGCAACCCTTGTTGCAGAGGCTTTTTACTATTTATAGGATGTCAGCATTTTACTTGATGAATAAAACTTTCCTTTACTTTTCAAGAGAAACACTTGAAAAGAGGGAGAAAAACTAAGAAAATAGGAGTAATACAAGTGTATGAGTTTGAACAGAAAGTGTACATAATACAGGGATGGCCTTCGAATAGGTCAATGGGAGGGGAAAGTAATGCCGGAACAAACAATTAAAAAACAGCAGGTTGCTGATATTGAAAAATCACTACGAATGATCGCAGACATTGTGAAACAAAAAGGGAGGGAGATTCTTAATGAATTTCCAATAACCCCTCCGCAATTTGTTGCACTTCAGTGGCTGCATGAATATGGTGATATGACTATCGGAGAGCTATCATCTAAGATGTACCTGGCGTGCAGCACAACGACGGACCTTGTTGACCGAATGGAAAAAAATGAGCTTGTTGAACGGGTGAAGGATACAAACGATCGGCGCGTTGTAAGGATTCACCTTCTGGATAAAGGGGCAACAATCATTAAGGAAGTAATCAACCGCAGGCAGGGTTACCTGCAAGGAATATTAGATGATTTTTCACCGGAAAATGTAGATTTCCTGGACCGGAGCCTAAACTACCTTTTGGATGAAATGAAAAAAGATGCGAAAACGTGGAAATCATTTTGACGAGGCTGGGACATAAAAAAGTTTTTAGCTGAAGATCCGAACAATGCGAGGACATAGAGGATGAAATATACGCAGACTCCTGCGGGATGAAAAGCAAAGGAGAGATCGCAGGGCGGAGCACGAGGAGGCTTACCAGCTTCCCGCGGAAAGCGAAGTATAATTCAGGAGCGGTTTATTTGCGCCGCATATGATTCGTTCGGATTCTCTTTGACTTAAACACTTCTATCCCAGCTTCCTCATTAACAGTAAAATGTATTTACGGAAACAGGTTTAATAAGATTTCTTTTCGGATTAGCTTTGTTAGAGACCATTTTTGTTGTTTATAAAAATGTTGATTGGAGCGAATGCGCGACACTCCTGCGGGAAAAGCGGGTTCCGGGGAGACCTCGGAAGCGCAAAGCGCTGAGGAGGCTCCCGAACCGCCCGCGGAAAGGGAGCGCAATGAGCGTAAATCAACAAGTGAGTTTAACAGAGCCTTCGAATTAATTTGGACAGAGAAAGAAGGACAAAGTACGTTGAATAAACCAATTGGAGTAATTGATTCCGGAGTAGGCGGTTTGACGGTGGTGTCAGAGATGCTCCGTCAGCTTCCAAAGGAAGAGATTATATATATCGGAGACACCGCCCGCTGTCCGTATGGGCCGCGTCCGGTTGAAGAAGTGCGTCAGTATACTTGGGAAATGATTGACTACCTGCTTCAAAACGATGTGAAGCTTCTTGTGATCGGCTGCAACACCGCTACAGCTGTTGTATTGGAGGAAGCAAAGAAAAGGCTTTCCATTCCTGTGATCGGTGTCATTCACCCTGGTGCTATTGCGGCTCTGAAGGTAACTGAAAACGATCACGTTGGTGTCGTGGGAACCGTTGGCACCATCTTGAGCGGAGCTTATGAAAAAGCCCTGATGAGCATTAACAATAAAGTGAAGGTGGAAAGCCTGCCATGTCCCCGCTTTGTCCCTCTCGTGGAAAAGGGTGTGATCAGCGGTGAGGAAGCGGAGCGTGTTGTTACTGAAACTCTCGAACCGATTATCGAGACAGGCATTGACAGTCTGATTCTCGGGTGCACGCACTACCCTCTTTTGGAGGAGGTTATTGCAAAGGTGGTTGGGGAGGACATCCAGGTTATCTGTTCAGGCGATGAAACCGCCCGTGAAGTAAGCGCACTTCTTTATCACAAAGATCTGCTCTATACCGGTGACAGGCTGCCTGCTCACCAGTTTTATTCCACAGGATCGGGAGAAACATTTAAAGCTATTGCAAACCAGTGGCTGAGTATCACTGTGGATGACGTTCACCACATTACACTGAGCCCGACTAGAAGCATATAATAAAATGTCAGACAGAAAATCCCAGGACCGTATTTTACGGGCCGGGGATTTTTTCATTTCAATTATAAATGTTTGAGGAATCACTGGCACCTCCAGGAAATTTGAAGAGAATGGAACCAACAAATCAATTCATTTCTTTCATAGTGTCGTTTGAAGATTCTTCCATCCCCCCGCAATATCACACTAAATTGTTGTAAAGGCAAACCGTCTGAAATTACCTTTACCTGTAAGTCACTTCCTGTTAATAACAATATGACTTTGGATTTGAGAGTGTATGCAGCCTGAATGTCCGAAGACTCCTGCGGTAGTGGGGGCCAGGGTGAGACCCCGCAGGGCGAAGCCCGAGGAGGCTTACCGGCACCTCCGCGGAAAGCGAAGGGCATTCAGGCTGCACCTACACCTTCAGCAATAGCACTATCTTTTAACTTAATGACTGATTGGACAGACCCCGGGGGTTTACGGTTAAACAAGTTGGTATAAAAAGGTGCGAGGCTCGTATATATGGTAGTACAAACTGCCTGAGGAGGGGAAAGTATGCTTCGTCTAATAAAGAAACCTTGGTGGATGCTGATACTGGCTGCAGCCGTTGTAACTGCATGTGGTGCTGAGGATGAGGCTCAAGAAACGTTTGAAGAAGTGGATCCGCCACAATATGTGGACGATGAAGATGAATTGGGATTAGAAGGAATGCTTGAAGCATTAGAAGAGAATACCGTAGAAGTAAATGAAGAAATGGATATGGAAGAAGGAATGGAAGAAGACGAGTACGATGAAAAAGGCGGTATGATGGAAGATGATGATATGCATGAAGATGGTATGCATGAAGAAGATGAGGAAATGGAGGAAAAAGGCGGCGGTATGATGGAAGAAACTGCAATGCGCGAGCTGTACTTAATGGACAGAAATGGTATGGTAACGCCGCAGACGTTTGCCCTCCCTGATTCAAACCAAGACCTTGAACAATCCCTTTCCTACCTGGTAAAAGACGGACCGGTCACTGAACTTCTGCCAAACGGTTTTCAGGCAGTACTCCCTGCAGGAACAGAAGTACTGGAAGCTGAAGTTACGGGGGATGGAACTGCTGTCATTGATTTTTCACCGGACTTTACGGATTACCGTCCCGAAGATGAATTAAGAATTTTACAGGCAGTCACATGGACCGTTACACAATTTGAAAATGTGGACCGGGTTCAAATTAAAATTGCCGGCGAAGAGCAGCAGGTGATGCCTCAGAATGGCACCCCGATTGCAGAAGGCTACAGCCGTATTCACGGAATCAACCTTGAAACAGGTGCTGTAAGTGACCTTTCAAACACGAAGGCTGTTACGGTTTACTTCCTGTCACAGCATGAAGATCAGACGTACTATGTACCGGTCACACGACGGGTTCCGGCAAATGCAGATACGTACACTGCTGTAGTCGACGAGCTGTTAAAAGGACCCGATATGCTTACGTCCCTTTTGACTGATTTCAGAAATGAAGTTGCCCTTGTGGAGGAACCAAAATTCAGAAATGGAACGGTAACATTGAACTTTAATGAAGGAGTACTCACACAGCTTGAAGGCACGGCTGTTTCAGAGCATGTTGTGAATATGCTGGTACTCTCCCTGACTGAACAGGAGGAAGTGGAACAGGTCTCCATTGAAGTTAATGACAATGATGAACTCATGGTCAGCTCGGGTGCTGCACTGACAGAGCCTGTAACACGTCCAGGGACTGTAAATACAGGTAAATATTAAATAGACTGTCATTTGAATTTGGTATAAGAAACGATTATCATAAGGGGGTGGCTGAATGCAGCCACCTCTTTTACTTGATTAGAGAATAATACATAAAGACAATATAGATTTTAGGAGTGATTGTATGCGTATAGACGGCAGGGAAAATGACCAGTTACGTAATGTACAGCTAGAAGCAGGTTACATCAAGCATCCGGAAGGGTCTGTGTTGATTTCATTTGGTGATACGAAAGTCATTTGCTCAGCAACGATAGAAGACCGTGTGCCTCCTTTTATGAGAAATCAGGGGAAGGGCTGGGTGACAGCTGAGTATTCCATGCTTCCACGTGCCACCGAATCAAGAAACATCCGTGAGGCAGCAAAAGGAAAGCTGACAGGAAGAACGATGGAAATTCAGCGTCTGATCGGACGGGCTTTAAGATCCACGGTAGACCTTGAAGCGATGGGGGAGCGTACAGTATGGATCGATTGTGATGTGATTCAGGCTGATGGTGGTACCAGAACGGCTTCTGTAACAGGTGCCTTTGTGGCTATGTGCCTTGCTTTTCAAAAAGGGATGGACGAAAAAATGTTTAAAACATTCCCCGTTACGGACTACCTGGCGGCTATTTCTGTTGGTGTTGATACGGAAGAAGGAGCCATTCTCGATCTTAACTATGCTGAAGATTCAAAAGCCGATGTTGATATGAATGTGATTATGACCGGAAGCGGAGAGTTTGTTGAGCTTCAGGGCACCGGGGAGGAAGCAACATTTTCCCGCAGTCAGTTAAATGAAATGCTGGACCTTGCAGAAAAAGGAATCACAGAGTTATTCCAGATTCAAAAAGAAACGTTAGGTGAAACAGCGGAAAAACTCCAAACTCCCGAGCTGCAGGAAGAAAAGAGTGAATGAGCGTGAAAACAGTTCTTATTGCCACTAAAAATCAAGGTAAGGTCAGGGAGTTTGAAGCCTTTTTTGCTGAAAAGAATATTCAAGTTAAGTCCCTTCTTGATATGGAAGAACCTGATGATGTGATTGAAGATGGCGAAACATTTGAAGACAATGCCGTCAAAAAAGCAGAAGCGATCGGAAAAGCCAATGGAATTCCCGTCATTGCTGATGACAGTGGTCTTGAGGTAGATGCTCTTAACGGAGCTCCCGGTGTTTACTCTGCCCGGTATGCGGGAAGTGAAAAGAGCGATGAAGCAAATAACGAGAAGCTTTTGAGAGAGCTTGAAGGGGTGCAAGAAGAAAACAGGACGGCACGCTTCGTGTGTGCTCTCGCTGTTTACCTGCCTGGAAACCGGTGTCACGTTGTAAGGGGAACATGTGAAGGGCGCATCGCTTTTGAAAAAAGAGGAGAACACGGCTTCGGTTATGACCCTTTGTTTTATGTACCGGAACTGGGGAAAATGATGGCCGAACTCAGCCGTGAAGAAAAGAATCAGATCAGCCACAGAGCAAATGCCATGAAAAAGCTCGAAGCTGACTGGGACACACTGTTCAACTAGAGACAGAAAGAGGCCACTGAAAAAGTACATAACAACTTTTTCAGTGCCTCTTATTTGAGTTGCAATGGCTCCATTCGGTTGCGCGCACGAGAAACCCACTTATAACAGGCTTTTAAAAAATGCAACCGTTACGCTCATTGCTTAAAAGGCACCGGGAAAAGTTAAAGACCGAACTTTTTCAGTGCCTTCACAGAAAGAATAGGAGGCCAGTGATGAAAGCGATGATTATCAGCGACAGCCACGGCTGGCGCAGCGAACTTAAAGAGGTTATTGACCGTCACCGGAGTGAGGTGGATATGGTCATTCACTGTGGAGACTCGGAATTGGAAACAGAAGCACCGGAACTTGAAGGTGTTCATACAGTCAGGGGGAATTGTGACTTTACAGGAAAATTCCCCGAAGAACGAGTAGACGAGGCGAAGGGTATTCGTGTGTTTTCAGCACACGGTCATCTCCTTAATGTGAAGATGTCTTCTCTTCAGTTGAAATACAAAGGGCAGGAAACAGAAGCCGATGTTGTCTGTTTCGGACACTCACACGTCCCCGAAGCCTTTGTTGAAGACGGGATGCTGTTTGTTAACCCTGGGAGTATCCGTCTTCCGCGGGGGGAAGTAAACGCAGGAACCTATGTAATTCTTGAAATCGATGAGAAGGAAGCGAAAGTTACCTTTTTCACTTTTGAAGGTCGGGAAGTTGAAGAATTAAGCAGAACTCTTAAAAGATCATAATGAAGTGAAAAAAGTTTGTTGACTTTCTTTCACATTTCAGCTATATTAATACTTGTCGCAAGAAAAAAAGCGATAAACTTAATGTAGCGATGCGGGTGTAGTTTAGTGGTAAAACCTCAGCCTTCCAAGCTGATGATGTGAGTTCGATTCTCATCACCCGCTCCATTGTCCCAGTAGCTCAGCTGGATAGAGCAACGGCCTTCTAAGCCGTCGGTCGGGAGTTCGAATCTCTCCTGGGACGCCATTAGAGCAATCAAAATGATACATAGACAAAAACCCACGGGATTTTCCCGTGGGTTTTTGAGTTACTTGTGCGTATAGGCGATCAGGATAACGTCATCAGAAGCCTGCTCCCGGAGTTTACTTTCCAGGCTGCGGATCTCTTCAAGCATCTCTTCTGTTAATGGTGCCGGGTTGTACTCTTCAAATGGTTCGTGTTGTGATTGGGTCATGGTGTTCACTCCTTTACTGCAGATGTCATGGTTATCTTCTGCTACAGGTAGAGACCTTATACTCAGGCTTAAAAGCCGGTTGAACGAGACTTGTAATGGGCTGATTAAGACGGCTTCTGTTCCACGGCAGTTGATTCCTGTTTTTTGCCGCTCACACCGGAAATGACGTGCTCAATGGCTTCCTCAATATTTTCTGTGCGAAGGGCAACCACTTTCCAGCCGAAGCTTCTAATGTACTGGGTCAGGAACGCTTGTTTGATCCGGGAGAGGCAGGGAGGGAGGACGGCAATACGGTATGGCTCCAGTGCCAGAGGAACCTTCGTGCTTCCACACTGTATATGACAACTGACATAAAAACCTTTTAGTGTAAGAGCGTCATAAAGCTGCTGTTCCAACGGGGACTGCAGACGGAAACGCTCTGATTTGACTGTTGTTAACCTTGGACGGTGTTCGGATTTACTATGGGACGTTACGTATAAAGTGATCAAAGCAACCAAAAACAACAGAAAGAATTCCATCAACGCGATCACCCTTTCAAAAAGAGATTGTTATAAATATGTATTTACAGAAAATTCGAAGTGGAAACCTTTATTTTCGTTCATTACTGAAAAAAATGAAGTAACTCTCTATTCTGTATGAGGAAGGAAAAGGTTTTCTTATTAATATTTGTTTTTCACAATTTAAATTGATAAACTGAAAGGTAATAACTTTGCAGATGGTAAAGGTGGCACGGAGAATGGGAAAACAGAAAAAGGGGCAGGGACAAGAAGATAATGTCATAATGTTCCCCGGCTTGGTAGCGCGCCTTGTGGATAAGGGGATGGAGGCACTGAAAGAGAAGAAGCATTACGATGCTCTCCGCTACTTTCAGCAGTCAGCTGAGCTTGAACCTACACACAGCCAGGCCCGATACGGTCTGGTGATAA
This sequence comes from Alteribacter salitolerans, assembly GCF_016901055.1. Classification (NCBI taxonomy): domain Bacteria; kingdom Bacillati; phylum Bacillota; class Bacilli; order Caryophanales; family Bacillaceae; genus Alteribacter; species Alteribacter salitolerans. Next base: position 332,929 of record NZ_JAFEUX010000005.1, read on the forward strand.
CAAATATCGAGCTCAACCGGCTTGACGAAGCGAAAACCTATTGTGAATCCATGTTAAAAGAAGGTATCGGACAGTACTATGAAGTGCTGCAGGTATACGTATCCCTTCTTGTTCAGCTGGGAAAATACGAAGAAGTCGTCACAATGCTTGAGTCTGTTATGGCTGAGGACAAACTGCCGCCGAAAATGGCAGAGTCATTTTATCAGTTGCTCGAATTCTCCAGGCAGATGACGAACCATCATCAAACAGGCATTCTTGAAGATGAAGAACCTGTGGATCAGTTCAGTTCCCCGGATGAATGGATTAAGACACTTGAAAGAGGGGATCCGAACCAGCAGTGGGGGGCATTAAAAAAGCTGAGCCAGGTCAACACGGCAAAAGTAGTTGAGGCGTACCGGGCGTTTTTGGAAGATAAAGAAAACGACCCTGTTTTAAAAAGCTATGTCATGCAGATGATGAAGGATATGAACATAGAAGGTAAGTTTGTTGTACATAAGTTTGGCGATACATACACCGTACAAATGAATGAATTGGAAGATGTGTTTCACGAGCGATTCGGAAATGAAGTGGTGAGGGTGCTGGAAGATCACCTCGGACAGGACAACCCGACTGTCGTCGAAATGGTTATGCAGGTGTGGTGGCACTATCTGTTTGCCATTTATCCAAAGTCACCCGATCCGTATGAGACAAAAGTCTGGGCAGCCGCTCTTCACTACCTCGGCCTTTCTCTGCTGATGGAGGACGATGATAAAAATATGGAAATTGACGACATCATCGTTCTTTATAAAACATCTGAAAGACCGGTAAAGGCCGCCATCAAGCATATCAGGTCCATAGAAACCCACTTGTTTCAGTCAACAGATCCGATTACATAATGGTTTACTTTTAAGAGTGATTATGATTGAAATGAGAAACACGTGTGTTATAATAAAATGGTTGCAAATCGCGAGAACAGTAGAAATTAGTATTTTCAAAGATGTTGGAGGGAACATATATGACTGCAAAATTCGAAAAATTAGAAGGCAATTCCGGCGTTCTTACAATTGAAGTTGATAAAGAACGTGTAAACACTGCCTTAGATGAAGCGTTCAAAAAAGTAGTAAAGAAAGTAAACGTACCTGGATTCCGTAAAGGAAAGGTACCTCGTTCTATGTTTGAACAGCGTTTCGGCGTTGAAGCACTTTACCAGGATGCTCTTGATATCCTTCTACCGCAAGCTTACGGTGAAGCTGTGGAAGAAACAGGAATCGAGCCGGTTGACCGTCCTGAAATTGACATCGAAAACATGGAAAAAGGCGAAAACCTTGTTTTCAAAGCAACTGTTACAGTGAAGCCAGAAGTTAAACTTGGCGACTACAAAGGACTTGAAGTAGAAGAAGAGTCTGCTGAAGTTACTGACGAAGATGTTGACAGCGAAATTAAGCAGCTTCAAGAGAAAAATGCTGATCTTGTTGCCATCGAAGACGGTGAAGTTCAAGAAGGCGACACAGTTGTCATGGACTTCGAAGGATTCGTTGACGGTGAAGCTTTCGAAGGCGGAAAAGCTGAGAACTATTCACTTGAAATTGGTTCCGGTCAGTTTATCCCAGGATTCGAAGACCAGCTTACAGGTACAAAAACAGGCGAAGAAAAAGAAGTTAACGTAGAATTCCCTGAAGACTACCACTCTGAAGAGCTTGCAGGTAAACCTGCTGTATTCAAAGTGACACTTCACGATATCAAGCGTAAAGAGCTTCCAGAGCTGGACGATGAGTTCGCTAAAGATGTTGATGAAGAGGTTGACTCTCTTGACGATCTAAAAGGCAAGCTGAAGGAAAACCTTCAGAAGAGCCGTGAACAGGAAGCGGACCTGAAGAAAAAAGACTCCCTTGTAGAGCGGGCAACTGAAAATGCTGAGATCGATGTTCCTAAAGCGATGGTCGAAACTGAAACAGACCGTATGCTTCAAGAATTCGGACAGCGTCTGCAGGGTCAGGGTATGACTCTTGACATGTACTACCAGTTCTCTGGTACAGACGAAGAAGGCATGAAAGCTCAGTTTATGGACGACGCTGAAAAGCGCGTACGCATGAACCTGACGCTGGAAGCTATTGCTGAAGCAGAAAACGTTGAAGCTTCTGATGAAGACGTAGAAGCTGAGCTTGATAAAATGGCTGAAACATACCAGCGCTCAAAAGATGAGCTTAAGCAGATCCTTCAGATGCAAGGCGGTCTTGACACACTTAAAGCCGACCTTAAAATCCGTAAAGCGATCGATCTTCTGGTAGAAGAAAGCAAAACAAAAGAGGCGTAAATTATATAGCCTGACCATAAAGAGCAAGGTACGAAAGGATTCGTACCTTGCTCTATACATACATAAAACAGTTAGCCCATGCGAGAATAGTGGGGATTTGTAGAATTTCTTTTATATCAATTAAGAGGTTAAATCCGCCCGAATGTGGAAAAGGATACATATGAGTGCAGTGTACATAGGGTTCATTATATTTGACAGGAAAAATCCACTGATTTATGCTTGAAAAACATTCACAATAAAGCAATGAATTCTCTCAAAAATGCGTTCTGTTTCTGAAATATACAGTGAATGTGTTACAATAGGAGCACAAATTCAGCTGGTATTACGAACCATTTTTATATTGATTTGCTTTCCTGTGATTAAAAACAGGTGTGTGTACGTACAATGAGAACATACAAAATTGTTAGTAACGTCTAAACCGGATTTTCTCCGTCTCAATAAAACATGTACGTCCTCGAAAAAAAGACAAGGGGTGAAGCGGAATGTTTAAATTTAATGAAGAAAAAGGTCAGCTTAAGTGCTCTTTCTGTGGTAAAACACAAGACCAAGTCCGCAAACTCGTAGCCGGTCCTGGTGTGTATATATGTGATGAATGTATCGAATTATGTACCGAGATTGTTGAAGAGGAACTGGGCAGCGAGGAAGAAGTGGAAATGGAAGATATTCCAAAACCACAGGAAATTCGTGAAATCCTTAATGATTATGTAATCGGACAGGACCAGGCAAAGAAATCACTTTCTGTAGCCGTTTACAATCACTACAAGCGTGTTAACTCCACGCAGAAAAATGATGAAGTAGAGCTGGCAAAAAGTAACATCTGTTTAATCGGACCGACAGGAAGCGGTAAAACCCTTCTTGCACAGACACTGGCCCGTATTCTTAACGTACCATTCGCCATTGCCGATGCTACATCGTTAACAGAAGCAGGTTACGTTGGTGAAGACGTTGAGAACATCCTTCTCAAGCTGATCCAGTCTGCCGATTACGATGTTGAAAAAGCGGAACGCGGCATTATCTATATTGATGAGATCGATAAAGTAGCCCGTAAATCCGAGAACCCATCCATCACCCGTGACGTATCAGGTGAGGGTGTTCAGCAGGCATTACTGAAAATTCTTGAAGGAACAACAGCAAGCGTGCCACCACAAGGCGGGCGTAAGCACCCTCATCAGGAATTTATCCAAATCGATACAACCAACGTGCTGTTCATCTGTGGCGGTGCCTTCGACGGTATCGAACAGATCATCAAGCGCCGTCTTGGTAAAAAAGTCATCGGATTTGGTTCCGATGCTTCACAGGAAGACTTGAAAGAAGGTCAATACCTGGCTAAAATCCTTCCGGAAGACTTACTGCGCTACGGATTAATTCCGGAGTTCATCGGTCGTCTGCCGGTTATCTCAAGCCTTCGTCCATTAGATGAGGATGCCTTGATTGAAATCCTGACCAAGCCTAAAAATGCTCTCGTCAAACAGTACCAGAAGCTTTTGGAACTCGACGATGTTGAGCTTGAGTTTGAAGACGATGCTCTCGTGGAAGTGGCGAAACAGGCAATCGAGCGTAAAACAGGTGCCCGTGGACTACGTTCCATTATTGAAGGCATGATGCTTGATGTGATGTACGAACTGCCTTCCCGTGACGACATTGCCAAATGTGTTGTTACAGCTGAAACTGTTCGAGATCATGCCCGTCCCCGTCTTGAAACAAAAGACGGTAAGGTCGTTGAAGAACAGGAAAAGCCAAGAGAAAGTGCATAAATAATTGACTTTAAGCCCCCTCCGGTGAATCCGGAGGGGGCTTAGTTGTGTATGAACGCTTTGAGGCGTAAGTTAGGGACAAGACGATTTATTGAGAAAACCTGAAGGCTCCGGAGTCGATGGTTAAACGAGCTATGTTGGTAATCTTTTCAGAGTCAGCTTTTGTGACTTGATTGGGGTAAAGTCGATGAAAGAAAAAATGAAGTCCATGAACAACAGGGAAAGTCGATGAATAAACAGTCTAAGGTGATGGAACAGCACTACCTTAGAACAATTCGTGAAGTCGATGAACAATCAGCCAAACTCAATCAACAACACATGCCCCCTGCTTCAACCGGTACTCAACGCCCATCCTCCCTGCTCAAATACACCAACGACAATTTTGGGTTCTATGCTAATTATTGCCTAGTGCCGGAAGTCAGGTTATACCGACCTCGAAAGGCAATACTAAGCATTACAGAATAATGCAGTAGGAGGAACCAGATATGTCTTTTACCGGATTAGCGTTTGTAATACAGTTGTTTTTTGGAGTCGTTATTGGCCTTTACTTTTGGAACCTGCTTAAAAACCAACGGTCCCAGCGTGTGAGTGTGGACAAGGAATCAAGGAAAGAGCTTGATCAGCTTAGAAAAATGCGAATGGTTACTCTCAGTGAACCCCTTGCTGAAAAAGTGAGACCTCAGTCCTTTGATGATATTGTCGGTCAACAGGACGGCATACGCTCTCTGAGAGCTGCCCTGTGCGGTCCGAATCCCCAGCACGTGATTATCTACGGGCCGCCGGGAGTCGGGAAAACAGCAGCAGCCCGTCTTGTACTTGAAGAAGCTAAAAAGAGTGCTCTCACCCCGTTCCGGCCAAAATCAGTCTTTATTGAACTTGATGGAGCAACGGCCCGCTTTGATGAGCGGGGAATTGCCGATCCCCTTATTGGTTCTGTTCACGATCCGATTTATCAGGGAGCTGGTGCAATGGGACAGGCTGGTATTCCGCAGCCTAAGCACGGAGCCGTGACCAAGGCTCACGGTGGTGTTTTGTTTATCGATGAAATCGGCGAGCTTCACTCGATTCAAATTAACAAACTCCTTAAAGTACTTGAAGACAGAAGAGTGTTTCTGGAAAGTGCGTATTACAGCGAGGAAAATCAGCAGATCCCGGAGCACATCCATGATATTTTTCAAAACGGGCTGCCTGCAGACTTCCGTTTAGTCGGAGCGACAACGAGAAACCCGCAGGATATTCCTCCTGCGATCCGCTCAAGGTGTATGGAAGTGTACTTCAGAGCCCTTACACCGCCTGAGATCGAAACGATTGCAAAAAAAGCAGCGCTTCGGATTCAATGTGATGTGGACAGCGGTGTTTATGAAATCATTTCAAAATACGCTACCAATGGCCGTGAAGCGGTTAATATTATGCAGATTGCGGCGGGGATGGCTACAAGCGAGAACCGTACAACAATCAGTGAAAGTGATATTGAATGGGTTATTCACTCAAGCCAGCGTGCCCCAAGGCCCGAGAGAAAAATTCACCGCCAGGACAAGGTTGGTTTTGTAAATGGGCTTGCCGTTTTTGGTCCCAACCTCGGTGCCCTTCTGGAAATTGAAGTTACGGTGATGAAAAACACCGGAAAAGGGTCGATTAACATTACAGGTATTGCAGAAGAAGAAAGCACGGGAGATCATACACGGACCATTAAGCGTAAAAGTATGGCAAAAGGATCAGTTGAAAACGTTGTAACCGTGCTGCGTCACATGGGGATTGCCACTTATGACTATGTTATTCATGTGAATTTTCCGGGAGGAGCTCCGGTAGACGGCCCGTCAGCAGGAATCTCGATCGCTACGGCTATTTACTCGGCTATCCATGAGATACCGATTTCCCATAAGGTGGCCATGACCGGGGAGTTGAGTATTCACGGCAATGTGAAGCCGATTGGCGGGGTTGTTGCAAAAGTCGAAGCAGCGAAACAGGCGGGAGCTACTGATGTAATTATCCCTAAAGAAAACCTGCAGGCCATTCTGATGGAAATAAAGGGAATTACCATTCATGCAGTGGATTCTTTCTCGGAAGTACTTGAAATCGCCCTTCTTGAAGAGAATAAGAAAGAAGATGAAAACGTACTGCCGGCGGCCGCAGTAACCATGGGACAGGCACAAATTTAAACAAAAGGGGTGGCTTAAAAGACAGAAAGAGCCTTTTAAGCCATCCCTGTTCCAATGTGTTCATCTGACTATGGTGACAAGGAAATAATGATTGTTAGACATTAATCTGGCAATAGAGTAAAATTGAACAATATTGTAACGTTTATTCCTATACAAAAGAGAGTAGTAATAAAAGTAGGATGAGATTGGCGCGGAGGTGGACTACATATGGGTAACAACGAACGTAAGACATTGCCTTTGCTACCTTTAAGAGGATTACTCGTCTACCCGACGATGGTACTTCACTTGGATGTAGGGCGAAATAAATCAGTGCAGGCTTTAGAGCGTGCCATGGTGGAAGAAGAAAAGATCTTCCTTGCCACTCAAAAAGAAATATCAGTCGACGAACCGGGTCTGGATGATATTTATCAGGTAGGGACCCTTGCTAAGGTTAAGCAGATGCTTAAGTTGCCTAACGGTACGATTCGTGTTCTTGTTGAAGGAATCAGCCGTGGTGAAATAAAAGAATTTCATGAACAGGAAGAGTATTATGAAGCTGATATTGAGCTGAAAGAAGAACGACTTGAAGCTACTGTTGAAGAACAGGCCCTTATGCGAAATGTTCTTGAGCAGTTTGAACAGTATATCAAGCTTTCAAAAAAAATCTCCCAGGAAACATTTGCGTCCGTGGCTGATATCATTGAACCGGGACGGCTTGCAGATATTATTTCATCACACCTGCCTCTTAAAATTGTGCAGAAGCAGGACATGCTTGAAACCTATTCGGTTGGGGAAAGGCTGACTAAAGTTCTCCGTATTTTGAGCAACGAAAAAGAAGTGCTCGGACTTGAGAAAAAGATCGGTCAGCGTGTGAAGAAGTCAATGGAAAAAACCCAGAAGGAATATTACCTTCGGGAACAGATGAAAGCTATTCAAAAAGAGCTTGGAGACAAAGAAGGAAGAGAAGGGGAAATCGCTGAGCTTAAAGAGAAGATCGAAAAAGCTCAGATGCCTGAATCTGTAGAGGAAAAAGCGTACAAAGAACTTGCCCGTTATGAAAAAATGCCGGCAAGCTCTGCAGAAAGTTCCGTTATTCGAAACTATGTGGAATGGCTCACGCTCATTCCGTGGCATAAAGAAACAAAGGATCTCCTTGATATCCACCGATCAGAAGAGATTCTTGACGAAGACCATTACGGTCTGGAAAAGGTGAAAGAACGTGTCCTGGAATACCTTGCCGTACAGGAATTAACCAATGAGCTAAAAGGGCCCATCCTTTGTCTTGCAGGACCTCCGGGTGTGGGTAAGACTTCCCTTGCCCGTTCGATTGCACGTTCTCTGGACCGGAATTTTGTCCGCATGTCCCTCGGCGGTGTCCGTGATGAAGCGGAGATCCGCGGTCACCGCAGAACCTATGTTGGAGCGATGCCGGGACGGATCATCCAGGGTATGAAAAAAGCCGGTTCTATGAATCCGGTCTTTCTCCTTGATGAGATTGACAAAATGGCCAATGACTTCAGAGGAGACCCATCTTCAGCCCTTCTTGAAGTGCTCGATCCGGAGCAGAATAACTCCTTTAGTGATCACTTCATTGAAGAGCCGTATGATTTGTCCAAGGTCATGTTTGTTACAACAGCGAACAACATTTCCCAGATACCGGGTCCCCTTATGGACCGGATGGAAGTCATTCATATTCCAGGCTATACTGAGGTTGAGAAGCTGGAAATTGCAAAAGGGTATCTTCTTCCAAAGCAAATGAGGGACCACGGTCTTACGAAGAGCCTCCTTCAGGTAAAAGAAGAAGCGATTCTCAAAACAATCCGTTACTATACAAGGGAAGCTGGTGTCAGGAACCTGGAGCGCCAGATGGCAACTCTTTGTCGTAAAGCGGCGAAAATGATCGTTTCAGGCGAAAAGAAGCGTGTGGTATTAACAGAAAATACAGTAGAGCAGATGCTTGGGAAGCCGAAGTTCCGTTACGGAAAAGCTGAAGCTGAAGACCAGATCGGTGCTGCTACAGGACTTGCCTATACGACTGCCGGAGGAGATACGCTTACGATTGAAGTAAGCTTGTCACCGGGAAAAGGAAAGCTCACCCTTACAGGCAAATTGGGCGATGTAATGAAGGAATCGGCCCAGGCCGCGTTCAGCTACATCCGTTCCAAGTCCAAAGAACTGAACATCGATCCCGGCTTTCACGAAAAAAACGACATTCATATTCACGTGCCTGAAGGAGCGATTCCAAAGGACGGCCCTTCAGCAGGGATAACGATGGCTACAGCTTTAATCTCTGCTCTCACAGAGCGTCCTGTCCGTAAAGAAGTAGGGATGACCGGTGAGATTACGCTGCGTGGCCGTGTGCTGCCGATCGGCGGCTTAAAAGAGAAATCCATGAGTGCCCACCGTGCCGGATTAACGGTGGTCATCATGCCGAAAGATAACGAAAAGGATCTGGAAGATATTCCGGAGAGCGTGAAAAAAGATTTAACATTCATACCTGTTTCGCACTTGGATGAAGTGTTGAAACATGCATTGGCAGGGGAAAAGAAATGAAAGTAACAGAAGCAGAATTAATTATCAGTGCAGGAAGAGCGGACCAGTTTCCACCCGGTCCTTTCCCGGAAGTGGCCCTTTCAGGCCGCTCGAACGTAGGAAAGTCTTCCTTTGTAAACAAAATTATCGGACGTAAGGCACTGGCCCGGACGTCACAGCGTCCGGGGAAAACCCAGACGCTGAACTTTTACCGGATCAATGAACGTTTTCACTTTGTGGACGTACCCGGTTACGGCTATGCAAAAGTTTCGAAAAAAGAACGTGATGCATGGGGCCGCCTGATGGAACGTTATTTTGAAGAACGCGACCAGCTGAAGGGTGTCGTTCAGCTTGTAGATGTCCGGCACAAACCTACCGAAGACGACAAGATGATGTATGACTTTCTCAAGCATTTCGGTAAAAAAGTGATTGTTGTTGCAACCAAAGCGGATAAAATTCCAAAAGGAAAACAGCAAAAACAGCTCGCCGTGATCAAGCGGGAGCTGGATATGGATTCAGAAGACCCTCTCGTACTGTTTTCAGCAGAAACAGGTCTTGGTAAAGACAAAGCATGGCGCGAAATCAGTGAAGTTTTATTTAAGTAGTTATTAGAAGCTCTCCTTAACCGGAGGGCTTTTTCTGTATGTTCGCCAGACATTAAGCTCGAGTTGTATCCTTTTGAATGCTAACCTTAAAAAGATTTGGACAGTTGCTAAACCATTTCCTTTCATTACAGTAGCTTCGTTGAACGAAATACGCTCCCCTTTCCGCGGACTCGCGCCGAGCCTCCTCGGGGCTTTGCCGAGGCCACTGAAAAAGTCCATTTTCTTTACAGGAAAAGTTAGTGTTGATATCGCTCATTGCATTTTCCACGGGCGGTTCGGGAGCCTCCTCAGCATGCTGCTTCTTCCTCTGCCAGCCAGGCTCCGAACGATATACGTCGAAGCAACTCGAAGCTTATTCATGAAGCAACGCTCGTGCTTGACCGGGTCTCCCCGGAACTCGTTTTTCCTGCAGGAGTGTCATGCATTCGCTCCAATCACCCCTTTTTTTATAATTAAAATGATCTTTAGGACATCAAAAAATCAAAACCCCTTTCATGCTGCAATCAGAGCCCTAAGGAGTGATGTAAGTTCCGGACTTTGACTTTTTCAGTTCTTCAGCTCTGAATCTGTAGACGCTTTATTCCTTCTCTTCCTTCCGGCCGCGTCACTCTCGATACCTTCCTTTACTTCAATCAACAGTGTTTCTGTTGGCACCACTAAGCCACTGTTTTTTTAAAGCTTAGAGAGGAGGATGAGAGTGGATGAAGCCGGAATGTCCGCAGACTCCTGCGGGAGCGGGTGGCAGGGTGAGACCCCGGAGTGCGGAGCACGAGGAGGCTCACCGGCGCCCCCGCGGAAAGCGAAGGATATTCCGGATGCATCCTAACTTCTTCAGCTTTAAAAGCACAATCAACGGTACTTCAATTTACGTACAAATACAATTTATACAACACACGGTGGTATAGAACTAACTGTTTATATTCTCAACAGTTTAGGGTATAAACAATATAGGTATGAATACATAAAGAAGAAGGGATACCATCCATGCAGATCGATAAAGAAAAGCTTAGAACACTTGTGCAGCAGTATGAAGAAGTTTATTTGTTTTCCACCAAACGCATCGAATCCCTGATGGCTGAAAAAATCATGGTTCCAATGTCCATAGAGCAATTCGGTATTTTACGGCAACTGGCTGTTAAGGGCCCTCTTCAGCCAAAGGAAGTTGCAACCATTACGGGGGTACATAAAAGTGCCGTCACTCTAAAAGCTGACCGCCTTGTCAGTAAAGGACTTGTTCATCGAAAACAGGATGAAGAAGATCGCAGGGTATGGTATTTATCACTCACTGAAGAAGGAGAGTCAGTCTATGCCCGGTCTGAAGAAGCTATGACAGAGTTTATTTCATCCTATTTAGAAAACCTCGATCCTGAAGAAGTGGAAGTGTTTTTAAATGTGTATAAAAAAATCAATCGGATGATGCAGGACAGAGAGGAGCCTCCAGCCCCATGAAAAAGCTGATCTATATCCTGCCGCTTATGTGGATTGCGGCTGCAGTTTTTTTATTTCTGCAGGCACCGAATATGGATGAGCTTGTCCGGGAGCGGGGGCAGGCTTCCATTCCTGAAGAGTACCCTTCACAAACAGCTGATCAGATCATGAAAGAAAATGAAGGGACAACCGGGGAAACGGTCCTGGTGGTTTACCGGAGTGAAACTTCCCTGACAGAAGGGGAGCTTGAAAGGATCGAAGAAACCCTTACTGAAGTTGGACCGGACATTGGCGGTTTCCAGGTTCATGAGGTTGTCACACCGTTTGATTCCGAGGAATCTGAAGATTTTTTACTAAGCGAAGATGGAACAACAATACTGGCTTTCGTGCAGATGGATATGGACTTTAGTGATGTGGCGGCGATACGTGATGACTTGGCAGCTGAACTGGAATCTCCCGGAGTAGATACGCTGATCTCGGGTTCATCTGTGATCGAAGATGATGTGATTATAAGCTCTGAGGAAGGACTCGCTACAACAGAAGTGATTACCGTTATTTTTGTACTGATCATTCTGCTTCTGGTGTTCCGGTCATTGGCAGCACCTCTTGTCCCGCTGGTGACTGTGGGAGCCTCCTACGTGGTCAGTGTAGGGATTGTGTCGTATTTAATAGACAGTTTCAATTTTCCTGTATCAAACTTTACACAAATCTTTATTGTAGCGGTGCTGTTTGGGATCGGGACGGACTACTGTATCCTGCTGTTGAACCGGTTTAAAGCAGAGCTGATTGAAGAAAAGGGAAACCGGTTTTCAGCAATGAAACGAACCTTTAAAGCAGTAGGGCCCACCGTTTTTTCCAGTGCTTTAACCGGCTTTATCGGCTTTTTTGCCATCGGCTTTGCAGGCTTTGACCTATACCGCTCCGCCATGGGTGTAAGTATTGGAATTATTGTCCTTGTAGCGGCGATATGGGTGTGGGTACCGTTAGCCATGCTTTTACTCGGTGAAAAGCTCTACTGGCCATCCAGGGCAGGCTTGAAGCCGAAACCGAGCCGGACGTGGGGCGCGCTGGGGCGGTTTGCCGTTTTCCGTCCGGGCTGGACACTTGTACTGTTAGGTTTACTCATTATTCCGGCCATTCTCTCCTTTGACAACGCCACTTCGTTTAACTCACTTGATGAAATTGGCAGTGAGTTCGATTCTGTGGAAGCATTTCAGGTTGTGGAGGAAAAGTTTGGGGAAGGGGATATGTTCCCTGCGACCGTAACACTTGCTAATGATGAACCGTGGGATACTCAGACCTGGCTTCCATATATTGAAGCGTTGACAAGGGAACTTGAAAAAATCGACGGTGTAAAAGAAGTAAGAAGCGCCACACAGCCGAATGGGGAGATTGTAGACGCTTTTCGAATTCCGGTGATCGCAGAGGAAATAGCCGATGGATTAAATGAAACGAATAATGGAATAGAAGACATCCAGGAAGGGCTCGAACAATTAGCCGGGGAATTAAGAGAGTCAGAAGAAGGCTCCACTGAAGGGCTGGAGGAATTGCAGACAGGATCAGAGGGACTGGCAGAAGGTGCCCGGGACCTGGAGTCAGGTCTTAATGAAATGGAAGGTGCAACAAGGTCGTCTGCAGACGGTGCCCGGGAACTGGGTGATGGTGTACAGAATATCCAGAACGGGCTCGCTGATGCGGCAAACGCACTTCCTCCCGAAATAGCAGCAGAGCTTGAGACGCTCATAGGAGGACTTTTAGAAATTGAAGAAAACCTTTCACAGTTATCGTCGGGGGTCGCAGAACTTGCCTCAGCCCAGAATGAACTGAGCACCGGTGCCGGTGAACTGGCAGGTGGTGCTGATGAAATTGCAACGGGACAAAGAGAAGTGGCAGAAGCTTTTTCAGACGTGGAAGACGGGTTTCGGGAAATTGCTGACGCCTTGGAGGAAATTAACGATGGTCTTGGAGAAATTCAAGAGGGATTAAGAGAAATGGAAGATGTACTCTCTGAGATAGCATCCCAGCCTCAAAACCCTTTGGAAGGCTTTTTTGTTCCGGAAGAGGCACTCGCAAGTGACGACTTTAACAATGTGTGGGATAACTATACGACGCCGAATCGTTTAGTCACCACCATCGATGTGGTGTTTGAATTGAATCCGTATAGTAACGAAGCTATGGATACGATTGATGTGATTGAGGAGCGAACCCGGATGGCACTCAAAGGAACGCAATTGGAAGGGACCCCGGTTGCTGTAGCCGGTCTCTCGAGCGTTAACCGTGACTTGCAGACAATCTCCAATGATGATTTCTTCAGGACGGCCACGATTATGCTGATAGGTATTTTTATCGTCCTTGTGGTTCTTCTTAAGTCACTGATTATGCCGGTTTACATTCTCATTTCGCTCATACTCACGTATTTCCTGTCTGTTTCGTTTACTGAATTCTTTTTTGTAACGATACTCGGATACAGCGGGATCACCTGGGCAGTACCGTTCTTTGGTTTTATCATGCTCATGGCTCTTGGTGTTGATTACTCGATCTTTCTTACGGCCCGCTTTCAGGAAGATATCAAAAACAATGTGGATATAAAAGAAACCATTCTTTACTCGATGGAACAGATCGGGACAGTGGTGTTATCTGCCGCTGTCATTCTCGCAGGAACATTTGGCGCCATGATGCCATCAGGTGTGCTCTCCCTGATGCAGATCGGAACACTCGTGTTGACCGGACTGCTTCTATACGCAGTCATTATGCTGCCACTGTTTATCCCGGTAATGATCGTACTCTTCGGAGAAAAGAACTGGTGGCCCGGAAAAAGGCCGGCTGGAACAAAAGAATAGATTTCTCCACCCGGTTCGGCTGAAGCAGCTAAACCGGGTCTTTTCATTTGTAGTTTAGAAATATCCAAACTAGGGAAAAGAGACTTGTCTATTATTTTTCCACTATGAAATTCGTAACGGGCATTTTGAAGGAATACAGAGGATAGGCGAGTGATTGTTACCGTTTGTACATAATGATGAGAACAACTGTTGAAACGAACCGATTCAACTGATTATTCAATAATTACCCTTTTGTCATTGAGTTCAATATTTTGCTATGATAATATTCAGAATGCTCCTGTTTCAACATTTGGAATTTTCAGATCTGGGGAACGACTCCGATTATGGAGGAAAACATAATAAAGGGGAGAGACCATTACGATGAAGAAAATACTTAAAAGAGGGTTACTGCCAATGACACTGGCAGCTACAGTCGTTTTAGCCGGCTGTGGTGAAGGAGACGAAGAAGGAACAGGGGATGAAGGCGGTACAGATGACACTGATGCTGAAGAGACAGAAGACAGCGGTGAGAATTACGATGATCTTACTCTCGAAGATGGAAAATTCGTCTTTGCCTTATCCGGTGAATACCGGCCATTCAACTACATTGATGAAAATGGAGACCTTGTAGGGTTTGACGTGGATATCGGAATGGCAATTGCTGAAGAACTGGGGCTGGAGGGAGAGCCTTACCAGATTTCCTGGAACTCCATTATTCTCGGTCTCCAGGATAACCGCTATGATGCGATTATAGGAAGTATGGGAATTACAGAAGAACGACAGGAGAACGTCGATTTCTCAGACCCTTACTACTATTCCGGAGCTCAGGTTTACACCCGTTCGGACAGTGATATTCAGGGAATTGATGACATTGATGAAAATACAGAAGTGGCAGTAGCCGAAGGGACAACCTACCACACGATGATCCAGGATTATACGACAGATATCGTAACCTACGATTCTGACGTTGTAGCCCTGCAGACCCTTGCCCAGGGTCGTCATGATGCAGTCGTAACGGACCGTCTTGTAGGGTTGATCAACATCGAAGACCAGGATCTTGATCTCGAGCTTCGCGGTGACCTGATTGACGAAGAGGAGATGGCGATTGCGATCCGTCACGATGAAGAAGAACTTCTTGATGCGATAAACGAAGCGCTTGAAGCCATCCATGAGAGTGGGAAATACGAAGAGATTAACCAGAAATACTTCGATGAAAATATCGGAGAAAACTAAAAACAGTAATGGAAAATGTGCACTTGCGGGTGCACATTTTCCCTCTTAAACAGTGAGGTGAGAGATATGATTGCAGCAAATGTATTCAGCCTGGACACATTTTTCTCAGAGCTGATCAGAACGTATCCAATCTTTTTTGAAGCAGCCTGGCTTACCGTCCGTATTTCAGTTGCCGCTGTCTTAATCGGAACTGTAATCGGGATGTTCGTTGCACTGGTAAAGCTTTCGAATCCTTTTCTTAAAGTTATTGCAGATATTTATATTACGATTATCCGTGGGACTCCTCTGATCGTTCAGATCTTTGTTTTGTATTTTGGTCTCACAAACCTGGTTCAGCTTTCGTCATTCTGGGCCGTTTCCCTGGCACTTGCCATACATAACTCCGCCTATATTGCCGAGATCTTCCGGGGATCAATCCAGTCCATTGATAAAGGTCAGATGGAAGCAGGGCGCTCTCTTGGAATGACCAAGGGACTCTCCATGCGGAGAATTGTTTTGCCCCAGGCCATGAGGCGGGCTGTTCCCCCTCTCGGCAACCAGTTTATTATTGCGTTAAAAGATTCATCACTTGCAGCCTTTGTAGGTGTTGCGGAACTTTTCCGTACAGCCCAGGGCATTGCAGCCGGGACGTTTAATACGATGGAGACCTATATGATTGTTGCCGTTTATTACCTTGGACTTGTGATGATTCTTACCTTTATTGTGAACAAAGTAGAGCACCGGTTATCAGCGAGTGACCGATAGAAGGAGGCTACCTTAATGCCTGAAATGATTCGTGTAGAAAAACTCAACAAATCCTTTGGTGATCTGCATGTGTTAAAAGACGTGGATCTTGAAGTCAATGAAAATGAAGTTGTATGTTTAATCGGGGCGAGTGGCTCCGGCAAAAGTACATTACTCCGCTGCTTAAATTTCCTTGAAGTTAAAGATAACGGAAAGGTCATTTTTGCAGGTGATCAGATCGAGCTCAAAACCCATAACATCAACCAAGTCCGTCAAAAAGTAGGAATGGTGTTTCAGCACTTTAATCTTTTTCCACATAAAACAGTGCTTCAAAATGTGACGGAAGCGCCGATTATGGTCAAAAAGATTGAGCGGAAAAAAGCAGAGGAAGAAGGAAAGCGTCTTCTCGATAAAGTAGGACTCGGGGACAAGTATCACGTATATCCAGGCAAACTGTCAGGTGGTCAGAAACAGCGGGTCGCCATTGCCCGTGCCCTTGCTATGAAGCCTGAGATTATGCTTTTCGATGAGCCGACATCCGCTCTCGACCCGGAGCTTGTCGGGGAGGTACTTGAAACGATGAAGCAGCTTGCCAAAGAGGGGATGACCATGATTGTCGTTACCCACGAGATGGGATTTGCCCGGGAGGTTGCCGACCGGACCATTTACATGCATGATGGCAGGATTGTAGAAACAGGAAATTCGAAAGAGCTGTTTGACAATCCGAAAGAAAAGCGGACACAGGAGTTTTTAAGTAAAGTCTTATAGTGTTTCCCAAAGACCTGCCCCTGAGGTGAACAACAACCTTATGGGCAGGTCTTATTTTTACACCGGGAAGGCTGTGGTACGATGATAGAAAATGAGTCTTTCAGGGGGAGAAGCTGATGTATGCAATTGGGATTGACGGTGGAGGAACAAAATCAAAGCTGATGATAAAAGACCGTGAAGATCAGGCTGTTTTTTCCTGTACAACCGGCGCAACAAATCCGACAGCGGTTTCGTTGGGAATTATCACGGAGCGATTGTCACAGTTGTTTAATCAAACACCATCTTCTTTTAAGGAACAAGCTGTGTCTCTTTGTTTTGGTATGTCGGGATTCTCTGCCTTGTCCCAGGAAGACATTCAGACAATTCAGGCACATATAAAAACGAAACTCAACCCTGAAGCCTTTGTTACAGTAACAAATGACGCAGTTACAGCTCTATATTCAGGCACACAAGGAAACAGCGGGATTGCTGTTATCGCCGGGACCGGCTCGGTTGTTTACGGGAAGGACGAGAGTGGAAATGAAGCCCGGGCTGCAGGGTGGGGCTATATGTTTGACCACTCAGGTTCAGGATTTGGAATCGGAAAAGCCGCATTAAAGGCTGTGATGAACGAAGCCGATTCCGGGATGGCGTTGTCGTCTTTCTCAGAAATGATCCTTCAATCACTATCTGCAGACAATCCGAGGGACATCGTTACGTGTCTGAACCACTCCCAGGATCCCCGGCATGATGTGGCTTCTCTTGCGCCCGCTGTGTTTTCCCTTTACGAACAAGGGAACCAAGCAGCTGAACAATTGATCTCACAGGCGGCAGAAGATATATACGATTCGATTCAAAAAGTAAGAGGCCGTCTTTTTACGGAACAAAAAGCAGTAACTCTCGTATGCACAGGGAGTCTGTTTCAAAAGCAGCAGGCATTGTTTGATGCTTTAACCCGGCTTACTGATACAAAAGGGTATAGACTATCCATTCCAAAGGCCGAGCCTGTGGAAGGAGCGGTATATGCAGCATGGGAAGCGGTTGGAGAGCGTCTATAAACTGCCGGTTTTGTAAACGGTGTTTCGCATTAAAATATCATCTGAGGCAAGATGCATGCAGCTGTCATCCAAATGTTAAAATGTAGTGAAAAAATCACCTACATTCGAGCAACGTTTCTATTCCGAAAGCTGTTTTTCCTTCTCATAAAAAAGGGATGAAGGCGAAGTACCTGAGAATCCTGAGGGAGTGGGGGCCCCAGGTAAGACCCCGCAGTGCGACAGCACGAGGAGGCTTGCCAGCACCCCCGCGGAAAACGAAAGGTACACAGGCTTCATCTGCGTTTTCCATGTTTATAAAAATAAGAGCAACAATCTATACGAATACACCAATAAAGAAACACTGAAATGAATGAAACAAGCCTGCCTTAGATGGTATTCAAAAAATCCTTCTAAGGCAGGCTTGGTTTATTTTTTTCTGAAAAACAAGATGTACACACCGGCGAGAATTAAGAGAACCGGCCAGTACTGTGCAAAGCTCCCGAGAGACTCCCGAATCAGCACCACAGTGCCCTGGTAAAATAGAGAGAGAATACTGATCGCTGTCAGAATAATTCCCGGCACCCAGCCGTCACGGCGGCTGAAAAAGTATTTTGCGAGGAACGCAATACCGATAATTAAGGTGAAGTATGCCCAGTGATGGGACCATAAGCCATATGTATGTACAGCGTGGAACTGGATACCGAGTCCGGTCATAACCAAACCGGAAAAAAGCTGGCCATCATCTTTATTTGACCATGCCTGACCGCAGAATAAGAGTCCGGCAATGAGTAAAATAGAAGGCCATGAAAAGAGAGTATCGGAAAGCGGTATGTGCCATCCCATCTGCCGGGCAAAAAAATAGGCACCAAGAGCGATGAGAATGAGACCGGGAAGGAGGTTGTTTCTGCGTTTCATTGCACCACACCTTTCTTATACAAGAGATTAAATTCGACTTTTAAGGGTAAAATACATAAGAGTGAACCCTTACCAGTTCAGTCAGTTTTTCTTTCGTTTTACATATAAAATTCACAGTCTGTTCAAACCTTTATTTTTGTAACCCATAAAGACAATGTTATAATATAGTCAGTATGTATGCGAGCCTTTCACTTGTTCATGTAAACGTGGTACAATAGATAAGGTTTGTTCAAGAACGTAATGATTTATCGATAAAATACAGGGAACAGCTAGTTACTTCGGGGGTGAAACGATGCATATCCTTGTTGTCAGTTTGAATTATAAAACAACACCGGTTGAAATACGAGAGAAATTTACTTTTCAGAACGATCTTGAGGGAGCGCTTGCGAAACTCAGATCTTCTAAAAGTATGCTTGAGTGTGTGATTGTTTCTACATGCAATCGTACGGAAATTTACGCCGTTGTCGATCAGCTTCACACAGGTCGTTATTATACAAAGGCTTTTTTGGCAGAGTGGTTTAATATGCCGAAAGAGGACTTCACGCCGTTTTTACAAATCCGTGAAGACGAGAGTGCGGTGGAGCACCTGTACCGTGTTACGTGCGGCCTAGATTCCATGATTGTCGGAGAAACACAGATTCTCGGGCAGATCCGTAACAGCTTTACTGCAGCCCAGGCTGAAGGGACGACAGGGACAGTATTCAACCACCTGTTCAAAGAAGCCGTTACCCTTGCCAAGCGTGCACACTCTGAAACAAGCATCGGAGAGAATGCGGTTAGTGTCAGTTATGCAGCGGTTGAGTTGGGTAAAAAGATTTTTGGCGGGTTTGATCAAAAAGAAGTTCTTGTTCTCGGAGCAGGAAAGATGAGTGAGCTTACAGCGAAGCACCTTCACGCAAGCGGGGTAAGTGACATTACCGTCATGAACCGTACCCAGGAAAAAGCGACAGAGCTTGCTGTGAAGTTTAAAGGCGTGTCCCGTTCCATGGCGGAATTGGACGATGCCCTTTCGACAGCAGATATCCTTATCACCTCTACCGGTTCTACGGACTATGTCCTTTCCAAAGAGATGATGACGGCTATGGCGAAAAAGCGTAACGGACGTCCGTTGTTTCTTGTAGACATTGCTGTTCCACGGGATATCGATCCGAGAGTCGGTGAACTGGAGAACGTTTACCTTTATGACATCGATGATCTCCAGGGGATCGTAGCTGCCAACCTTGAAGTGCGGCAGAAGGAAGCAGAAAAGATTGAGCTCATGATCGAAGAAGGACTGATTGCCTTCAGTTACTGGCTTGATCAGCTGGGCGTTGTACCGATTATCAGTGCCCTTCGCACAAAAGCACTTGCGGTCCAGGCTGATACTATGGAGAGTCTGGAGCGAAAACTCACAGACCTTACCGAGCGGGAAAAGAAAGTGATCAGAAAGCATATGAAGAGTATCATTAACCAGATTCTGCGCGATCCGATTACAGTTGTGAAAGAACTTCCTGAAGAAGAGAGTGCTGAAGAATCACTCGCTCTTGTGACCAAGCTTTTCGGGCTTGAAGAGGAGCTTGAGGAAAACAGCATGCCAAAGTCCAATATTTATATTAATAAAGCAGAGCGGGAATGGAATCTTCAAAAGCGCAAAGCAGAGCTTTCGAGTAAGCACAAGCAGAAAACTTCAGCGAAGGCCCTGGCACGATCTTGAATAGCGGAGAGGACAGGCTATGATTCTAAACTCTCTGTATATGCTCATCATCGTGCTGTACCTTTTGAGTGTTCTCGGCTATTTTATTGATTTCATACAAAACAACCAGAAGGTGAATCGCATAGCCTTCTGGTTGCTTTCTATTGTCTGGTCTCTTCAGCTGTTTTTTTTCATACTCCGAATGCTCGAATTTAACAGGCTGCCCTTAATGACGATATTTGAAGGGCTCTTTCTATACGCTTGGATACTGGTAACTTTTTCATTAATTATTAACCGCCTGTTTAAAATGGACTTTCTTATCTTTTTTGTGAATGTGGTCGGGTTTGTGATTATGACCATCAGTATTTTTGTTCCCCCTGGTGATGCATCAGACCAGCTGACAAACCTGTTAATTACCGAGCTCCTCGTCATTCACGTATCTGTGATTCTCCTGTCCTACGGTGCGTTTACCCTGTCTTTTGCCTTTTCGTTTATGTACATGCTTCAGCATCACATGCTTAAGGAAAAAAAGTGGGGAAAACGGATGTTCAGAATTGGAGATCTGGCGAAACTCGAGAGGTTTTCCTATGTTTTTTCCTTAGTCGGCTTTCCTCTTATGGTTTTCGGATTAATTCTTGGAATCATCTGGGCCTGGATTGAGTTTGATACGGTTCCCTGGGATGACCTGAAAGTAATATCAAGCTTCCTTGTCATCGGTGTTTACGGCGTCTATTTGTTTCAGTATGTTGTGAAGAAGAAACGGGGATACGGCCTGGCACTTTTGAATATCGTCGCTTTCCTTGTACTGTTGGTAAATTACTTTTTATCAAGTTCGTTTTCAGACTTCCACCTGTGGTACTGATGGTGTGAAAAATGATATTGTGAATGAAGACCTTATAGAACAGACGAAGTCCTACACATTGGAGGTAGCGTATGCGCAAAATTATTATCGGTTCCAGAAGAAGTAACCTGGCCATCACCCAGACAAAATGGGTGATAGAAGAGTTAAAAAAACAAGGTGTTCCCTACGAATTTGAAATTAAAGAAATTGTAACAAAAGGAGACCGGATCCTTGACGTAACCCTTTCTAAAGTTGGGGGAAAAGGCTTGTTTGTAAAAGAAATTCAAAAAGCCATGTTTGATAAGGAAATTGATTTTAGTGTCCACAGCCTGAAGGATCTCCCGTCCGGTGAAACGGAAGGACTGACCATCGCTTCTATACCAAAACGTGTAGACCCTCGTGATGCCTTTATCTCTGAAAGCGGGAAGACCTTAAAAGAGCTTCCGGCAGGGTCTGTTGTTGGAACGAGCAGTCTCCGCCGTGCTGCACAGGTGCTTGCCGAGCGTCCTGATGTTGAAATCCAGTGGATTCGCGGGAACATTGATACCCGCCTGCGCAAATTGAAAGAAGAAAACTTTGATGCCATCATCCTGGCAGCAGCAGGGCTTGAGCGTGTGGGCTGGACGGATGAGATTGTGACAGAATTCCTCGATCCGGAAGTGTGTCTGCCTGCAGTGGGGCAAGGGGCTCTTGGTATAGAGTGTCGCTCTGATGATAAAGAAGTCGTAGATATGCTCAGAAAGATCAACGATGAAGTAACAGAGAAAACAACGGCTGCAGAGCGCGCCTTCCTTCACACGGTAGAAGGAGGATGTCAGGTGCCGATCGCAGGTCACGCAAAGCTGATGGATGATGGGCGGGTTACTCTTACAGCCCTTATCGCTTCTCCGGACGGCAAGCAGATCTTTAAACGAACGGAGACAGGAGAAGATCCTGCAGCGGTCGGAAACAGTGTTGCCGAGTTTATGCTCAATGAAGGGGCAAAGGAAGTCCTCGATAAGGTTAAGCAGGAGCTCGATCTGTAATGACCGGCGGACTCCCTTCCCTTAAGGGACTGAAGATCGCAAATACAAGGGCTGCCCACCAGGCAGCCCCCTTTACAAGGCAGATTGAAGCCTTTGGCGCCACTGCTTTGGAAGTCCCCCTCATTTCTGTTCAGCCTGCCGGACGTTCATCCGCTTTTTTTCAATCACTTAAGGATATCGACCGTTACACCGCGGTTGTATTTACAAGCGCCAACGCCATCATACATACGTTAACGGGCCTTTCGTCATTGAAGTTGGATAAAGAAATCTTACGTGGCAAGACAATTGCTTGTGTGGGGGAAAAAACAAAAATGCTCCTTGAAGATAATGGAATAACTCCTCACCTCGTTCCTGAGGTCTTTGACGGGGAACACCTGGCGGAGGTACTCGTTGAGTTACTTGGAAAAAACGACATCGTCCTTTTCCCAAAAAGCAATCTTGCCAGAAATGTCATTGAAACATCACTGAAGGAAGCGGGCATTGAGTTGGACGCTCCCGTCGCTTATATTACTGAACCAAATGAAAAGGAAGCGGAAAGGCTCCGGGAGCTCGCCCGTGATCAAAAGGTGGATGTGATCCCCTTTTTAAGCCCTTCAGCTGTGAAAGCGTTCTTTTCTTCAGGCCCTAAAGAAGTAGCGGATTACCCTCCGGAAACTGTGAAACTTGCGGCCATCGGACCGGTCACATTATCAGCTCTGGAATCACTGGGAATCAAAAATGTCATTGTCCCTGAAGAATACACAACAGAGGCTCTTCTTCAGGAGATTGATCAAACAATCAGGAGGAATGAGAGATGAAAGAATTTCAACGTCACCGCCGATTGCGCCGGACAGCCGGCATTCGCAACATGGTAAGAGAAACTCACCTTCACACAGAAGATTTCATATACCCGATTTTTGTTAAAGAAGGAACAGACATTAAAAATGAAGTACCATCCATGCCTAGTGTCTACCAGTGGTCTCTTGACCGGTTAAATGAAGAAGTAGATGAAGCAGTCGGGCTTGGCATTGAAACGATCATTGTATTCGGTGTTCCGGCAGAAAAAGATGAAGTTGGTTCTTCAGCCTATGTCCACAACGGGATTGTTCAGGAAGGAATTCGTCAAATCAAGGAACGCTACCCTGCAGTGACTGTTATTGCAGATACGTGCCTGTGCCAGTTTACCGATCATGGCCATTGCGGCGTCGTCCGTGACGGTGAAATCGTAAACGATGACTCCCTGACACTTCTTGCAAAAACGGCTGTTTCCCAGGCGGAGGCCGGAGCAGATATAATTGCCCCATCGAACATGATGGACGGCTTTGTCTCAGCGATCCGGGACGGACTTGACGAAGCCGGGTTTGAAAATATTCCAATCATGAGCTATGCGGTAAAATACGCATCTGCTTTTTACGGACCGTTCCGTGATGCGGCCCACAGCTCTCCAAAGTCAGGAGACCGGAAAACCTATCAGATGGATCCGGCCAACCGTTTTGAAGCTCTTCGCGAGGCGGATTCAGACGTGGAAGAAGGTGCAGACTTCCTTATTGTAAAACCGGCACTCTCCTACCTGGACATTATCCGTGATGTAAAAGAGCGACACCCGCTCCCGATCGTTGCCTACAACGTCAGCGGAGAGTATTCCATGGTGAAGGCTGCTGCACAGAACGGATGGGTAAATGAAAAAGACATTGTTCTTGAAAAGCTTACGAGCATGAAGCGTGCCGGAGCTGATCTCATTTTGACCTATCACGCAAAAGACGCAGCCATTTGGCTTAAAGGTGAAAAATAAAGGAGGCTGATCACAATGAAACTGGACAAGTCCATTAAAGCATTCGAACAAGCGAAGAAAGTCATGCCCGGTGGTGTAAACAGCCCGGTGCGTGCATTCAAATCCGTAAACATGGACCCTGTTTTTATGGAAAAAGGAAAGGGATCGCACATCTGGGATATCGACGGAAACGAGTATATCGACTATGTTATGTCCTGGGGTCCACTCGTTCTCGGCCACGCCGATGACCGTGTAGTAGCATCTCTTAAAGAAGTAACGGAAAAAGGCACAAGCTTTGGTGCCCCGGCCGAAATTGAGACAAAGCTCGCTGAACTTGTAATCGAGCGAGTTCCCTCCATTGAAATCGTCCGTATGGTCAACTCCGGTACAGAAGCGACCATGAGTGCCCTTCGTCTTGCCCGCGGCTACACAGGCCGTAACAAAATCGTGAAGTTTGAAGGCTGTTATCACGGTCACGGAGATTCCCTGCTGATCAAAGCAGGATCCGGAGTGGCAACACTAGGTCTTCCCGACAGTCCCGGCGTTCCGGAATCTGTTGCTCAAAATACGTTGACCGTTCCCTACAACGACCTTGAAAGCCTGAAGCTTGCGTTTGATGAATTCGGTGATGACATTGCAGGTGTAATTCTTGAACCGGTTGCCGGTAATATGGGCGTTGTCCGTCCGGAAGTTGGCTACCTGGAAGGCGTGCGCGAAATTACTGAGCAACACGGCTCCCTTCTCATTTTTGATGAAGTTATGACCGGTTTCCGCGTAGGTTACAATTGTGCCCAGGGCGAGCTCGGTGTTACACCGGATTTAACGTGCCTTGGTAAAGTAATCGGCGGAGGTCTTCCGGTCGGAGCATACGGCGGTAAGAAAGAGATTATGGAGAAGGTCGCTCCTGCTGGTCCGATTTATCAGGCTGGAACCCTGTCCGGAAACCCCCTTGCCATGACGGCAGGGTTTGAAACGCTCGATCAGCTGAAAGAAGCTGATTACGAGGAATTTGACCGTCTCGGACAGCGTCTGGAAGAAGGCATTAAAAAAGCAGCTGCCAGGTATGAGATCCCTTGCTCCATTACCCGTGCCGGATCCATGATCGGCTTCTTTTTCAACGACGGCCCGGTGAAAAATTACGATCAGGCTGCAAGCTCGGATCTTGATATGTTCTCAAAATATTTCCGTTATATGCTGGAAGAGGGCGTATCCATTGCTCCTTCCCAGTTTGAGGGGATGTTCCTCTCAACCAAACACACAGACGAGGACATCGATCGCACAGTGGAAGCAGCTGAAAAAGCATTTCAGCGCATCCGGAACGAAAACTAAAAATGATAGGACCCTCTGCCTTCGTGCGGAGGGTTTTTTTTGGATTTTGGGAGGGGGGAGGAGGCTGATTGCCCACTAAAGAGAGGTAATTATTCGTTAAGGGCAGATAATTTTCCTCTTAGTGAAGATAATTTCCCTTGAGGAAAGATAGTTCACCCCAAAAGGAAGTTAATTCTGCCTGAAAGGAAGCTAATTCTCCCCTAAGCAAAATAATTGTCAACTGGCTCAAATTAATTCTCCTTAACCCGTCCATCCCGAGAAACCATGCATAATTGCCCCTCTTTTCTCATAGAAGTGTAACGTATGAATGGCGAGTCTTTCATTCATGGTGGACAAAGAATGAACATCCCAGAGCGAAACGGAAAAAGGATTTTTTTCTATAAAAGGAGGAGAAGCGTGTGGCCAATGAACAGGCATCAACCTTATCATTTTCGATTCAGGAAGCAGTGTGGCTGAATCGCGGCCAGGAAATTGACAGTGTCCTTTCGTTGTCACTGGATCCTGACATTACTATTCAGGAATCCGAAGAGTATGTAACAGTAAAAGGAAATCTGGTGTTATCAGGGGAGTACAGTCCGGGGCAGGATGTGGATGAACAGCAGCAGCAGCGTAACGCAAGTCTTTCGGAGCAGGTATCGTTCAGGTCCATCGAAGAAGTACGGATCTCAGACGAAGGGCTCGGTATGATTCGTCATCCGTTTCCAATTGATGTGACAATCCCAAGGAGCCGGATTTATGACGTGGACCAAATTTATGTAAATGTCAATTCGTTTGACTACGACCTGCCGGGGAACGGATGTATCGAACTGCAGGCTGACGTATCCATCAGCGGCATGCAGGGAGAATTTCCGGATTCAGCTTCTACGTATACAGAAGAAGAGACCTCTCAAGAAGAAGAACAGGAGCCGAGAGAATTTCACTATGAGGCTGTTCGTCCCGCAGGGGAACAGGAAGATTATATGAGAAATGAGGAAGCAGAAGACAGCTCAGAAGAAGAAACCTCATCTGAACCTGTTGTTTATTTAAACAGGATGGAATCAGAGGACAACGAAGAGGAAGCGCAGTATGAAGAGGATTATGCCTTTTCAGCGAATGATACCCGCTACACCTCTTACGAAGCAGAAGAGGAAGTTGAGGAACAGGCAGAGCAGGAAGAGTCAGAAGAAAAAACGTATGGTACCCGTGAGGAAGAAAATGCCCTTTATCTCACCAAGGTTCTTGCAAGGGATGATGAAGAAGCGTTTTCCAGACTTCGTATGTGTATCGTACAGTCCGGGGAATCCCTTGAAACCATTTCAGCACGGTATAATATTCCGGTCAGTCAATTGATGAGACAGAACAGACTGAACGAAGAGCGCGTGGAAGAAGGACAGATTCTTTATATTCCGTCCAGAATTTCGTCACCAACCTCTTCTTAGGGGGAGCAGAATATGGTTGAAATCGAGCAGTTAAAGGCAGCGTACGGTTTCCATACAGCGGAATGGGTTATACCGGGGGAGACGTTAAAGACAGAGAGAGGCGTTAAAACAATCAAGTGGTGGGAGAACCATCACTTGATGAACTGGCACATTCAATGGAGAGAGGCTCTTGACAACCGTGGTGTGTGCCTGACAAACCGGATGATCCGGACCAAAGATCATGAAATGTCTTTCCTTTGTTCAGAGGGGTGGATGACCTTGCATGACGAGGTCACGTCCCTTTTTTCATATCAGGGAAGGGAAGATGAGCTGGCTGCGCTCATTGAAGGGGTTATCAACACCGGTTACACGATGGATTCCCGGTACGCCGCCAACGAAGAGCTCACGGAGAAGACGATTACTGAAGCAGTGGGAGAGTTACCTGATTCGGTGGACCCGATTGTAGTGTCGATTTTAAAAAAGACAATGGATGAAGCCATTACCAGGTACAAAAAGGCGGAGAGACTGCCGGTATCCCAACTGGAAAAACTTCCGGTCATTGACCCGCTGGCAGGGCTGGACAACGGTAAAGAAATATTCGGACAGCTGTTCTGGTCTTTTCCGGGAAAGGCACCTGAAATGGGATACAGGTCCATATCATTTTTCCTGCGAGATTACCTGGCAGCATACGGAAAAGTCTGTTTCGAACGCCTTCTTGAGTCACTGGATGAGTCAAAAACCTTTGATGAAGCCATTGTCATAAGAGTGCTGAAAGAAGCACTGCTTCCATGGGACTTTGTCGATGCTGTAAAAGAAATCTCCGGTAAAAAAGGAGAAGAGGCGTCAGAGCTTCTGGAGAAAATGTATCAGACGTGGGAACAATCACGTGCTCTCGTCACAGCCCTCAGTACGTGGTTTGATGGAAAAAGAGAGAAGGTGGCCAATTGACGACGAAAACGTTCGATCATTTAGGTTCCGTTCTTTTTCACTACGATCTTTACCCAGAAAAGATAGAGACGTATGGGAAAGTAAAAAAGGTCTACACTTCCCGCGGCGTATTTGCCCTTAAACAGACGCCGATGGACCGGGAAGGGGGAGACTGGTTTATCCATGTCATGAGGAGGCTTGACCGCATCGGTTTTCATTACACCGTGCCGATTGTTCCGACTAAGTACGGCGACTATCTTGTAAGGCGTGGAGATTCGGCCTTTTACTTGATGCCGTGGTATGACAGCCATGACCGCTTTTCTCATCCGGTCAGTAAAGAAGATGTGATTTTAGAGGAAATTGCAAAGCTTCACGGGCTTACGGAGAAAAATCAGGAGTATTCAGAAGAAGTCATTCAGGAAAGCTTCAACACCCTGAAGAAACGGTGGGAACTTCGCAGGCTTGAAATGGAACGGTTCGTTGACAAGATTGAAACGCAACAGTACTTGTCCCCATTTGAGCTCACGTTTCTCACACACTTTCACAGGATGGTGCAAATGGCGGAGTCGGCCGAGGAGCACCTTGCCTCGTGGGTGGATATCTGTAAAGAAAAGAAAGGGTTTCGAAGCGTCCTCTGTCACGGAAGACTAAACCGCAGCCATGTTTTGTTCGATCAGTACGGATCCGGTTACTTTCTGAACTTTGAACATGCGGTCCTCGACACGCCGGCACGGGATCTGGCAATTTTATTCCGGCATTATTTCCAGACCAGGCCGTGGGATACGAGTGAAGGCTTTCATTGGCTCGGCACGTACGAGCGGCATTTCTCCCTGTTTGATGAGGAGAGGCATTTGTTAATGAGCTACCTGTCGTTCCCCGAGAGTATTTTTCATTCTGTGGACTTATATCTAAACGAACAGCGGGAACAGACACAGCTGCAGCTCGTTACTCATCTTGAGCGCCGGATTCTCTCTCTTAACCGCATTCACCGGCTTCAGGAAATGCTTTTCCGTGAGGAGCCGGAGCAGAATTATTAAACTCAGGACTGTCCATAAGGGCGGTCTTTTGTTTTTTTTGGCTGTTTTATATAATATTGCTGACTTATTAAGAAGTTGATTGGAGCGAATGCGCGACACTCCTGCGGAAAGAGCGAGTTCCGGGGAGACCCCGCAAGCGCGCAACGCTGAGAATCAAGCCGCCCGCGGAAAGGGAGCGCAATGAGCGTAAATCAACACCTGAGTTTCACAAAACCATTTTTTGATACAAACACAAACAGACGAGCTTCCCGGGTGTTTCGTACGGGAGCCCGTCTGTTACTGGAACCATCCGTATGCAGTTGAGAAATAGAAAATCGCAAGGGTGGCAAGGAGGATGACATCAAATGTACTCGGGAACAAAAGGGTTCTGATAAGCTGAAAAAAGATGATGGGCAGTAAGCACTGATAAAAAGCGTCAATGATCCGTCTTCCCCATAACGGTAACCGCACCCTGCTAAACGGTTTTCCCACAAAATCCGCCTCCTTTTCCGGGCTCTGTCTGCTGTCAGTTTATGCGAAGGCGGTGAAATGTGTGTATAGGTCCGGGATTATGAGATTAGGGCGAGCAGCAAAGAGGTATATAAAATAAAAAATAGGTGATGATGATTGTAAAGATTGTGCTTCTGCCTATTGAAAGTTCGGAAGGCATAGAGTAAAATAACGATAGTTAATAACCGTGATGGGGAAGAGTACATCTTGAAACCACCAGAGAGGAAAGCCATTAGCTGAAAGGCTTTCTTGGATGCAGGGATGGAAGGTCGCCCCGGAGTTGCTTTTGTGAACGCCATACTTTAAGGTGAGTAGTTAAAGCCGGCAGACCCCGTTATGGTCACTTGAGTGTACACTGCATTTTTTCGGGCAGTGTAAACAAAGGTGGTACCGCGAGAAGCGTCAGCTCTCTTCGTCCTTTGACGAAGGGGGCTTTTTTGTGTTCAAAAGGCTTGCAGACCGTGAGAGAGAGTATCGCTTGGGGAATGGCATAAGGCACTTCCCGACTTGTATGCAAAGCTTTCTATATCAAAGGAGGAATAAACATGAACAACGAAACAACAATGCCCCCGAAGTACGATCCGCAGGCAACTGAAGCCAAGTGGTATCCGTACTGGGTAAACGGAAAGTTTTTTGAAGCAACAGGAGATGAGAACAAAAAGCCTTACACGATTGTGATTCCACCTCCGAATGTAACAGGAAGACTGCACCTCGGTCACGCCTGGGATACGACGTTACAGGACATTCTGATCCGTACGAAGCGTATGCAGGGGTATGATGCCCTCTGGCTGCCGGGTATGGACCACGCAGGAATTGCAACCCAGGCTAAAGTAGAAGGGAAAATGCGTGAGGAAGGCATTTCCCGGCACGACCTCGGCCGAGAGAAGTTTCTCGAGAAGTCCTGGGAGTGGAAAGAGGAGTATGCGGACTTTATCCGTCAGCAGTGGTCAAAGCTCGGCCTCAGCCTCGACTATTCCCGTGAGCGTTTTACCCTGGATTCTGGACTGTCTGATGCGGTTCGTGAAGTATTTGTAAGGCTTTACGAAGAAGGGCTCATTTACCGCGGCGAGTACATCATCAACTGGGATCCCCAGACGAAGACGGCTCTTTCTGATATCGAAGTTATTCACAAAGACGTACAAGGTGCTTTTTACCACATGAAGTATCCGCTAGCTGACGGCAGCGGGCACATTGAAGTGGCAACTACCCGTCCGGAGACGATGCTCGGAGATACGGCAGTTGCGGTTCACCCGAAAGACGAGCGCTACCAGCACCTCATCGGCAAGAAAGTAAGACTTCCGATTGTCGGCCGGGAAATCGAGATCGTTGCGGATGATTATGTAGATATGGAGTTTGGTTCCGGTGCAGTGAAAATTACACCGGCTCACGACCCGAACGACTTTGAGATCGGGAACCGCCATAACCTTGAACGGGTTCTTGTAATGGACGAAGGCGGCGTGATGAACGATAAAGGCGGCAAATACGAGGGCATGGATCGTTTTGAATGCCGTAAGCAGATTGTAAAGGATCTTCAGGACGAAGGCGTACTGTTTAAAATTGAAGACCACATGCACTCCGTTGGTCACTCAGAGCGAAGTAACGCAGTCGTTGAACCTTACTTGTCCACACAGTGGTTCGTTAAGATGGGACCACTTGCGGAGCAGGCGATTGAGCTTCAAAAAGGCGAAGGAAAAGTCAACTTTGTACCTGACCGTTTTGAAAAAACATACATGCACTGGATTGAGAACATCCGTGACTGGTGTATTTCACGTCAGCTTTGGTGGGGCCACCGTATCCCGGCCTGGTACCACAAAGAAACAGGAGAGCTTTACGTTGGCCGTGACGAGCCGGAAGACATTGAGAACTGGGAGCAGGACGAAGACGTTCTTGACACATGGTTCTCATCTGCATTGTGGCCGTTCTCCACGATGGGCTGGCCTGACGACGAGGCGGCTGACTACAAGCGCTTTTACCCGGGTGATGTTCTCGTAACGGGCTACGACATTATCCAGTTCTGGGTAAGCCGTATGATTTTCCAAGGGCTTCAGTTTACCGGCGAGCGTCCATTTAAAGACGTACTCATTCATGGACTTGTTCGTGACGGGGAAGGCCGTAAGATGAGTAAGTCACTCGGAAACGGTGTCGATCCGATGGATGTTATCGACAAGTACGGTGCCGATGCCCTTCGTTTCTTCCTGTCTACAGGAAGCTCACCAGGCCACGACTTGCGCTTCTACTGGGAAAAAGTCGAGGCAAACTGGAACTTCGGAAACAAGATCTGGAACGCATCCCGTTTTGCACTGATGAACATGGACGGCCTGAAGTACGAGGAAATTGACCTTAGCGGTAAAAAATCAATTGCCGATGAGTGGATTTTAACCCGTCTTCAGGAAACGGTAGAGCATGTAACAAAAAACATCGACGCCTACGAGTTTGGTGAAGTGGGCCGTGCCCTTTACAACTTCATCTGGGATGACTTCTGTGACTGGTACATTGAAATGGCGAAACTGCCATTGAATGGGGAAGACGAGGAAGCGAAGCACACAACCCGTTCCGTTCTTGCCTATACACTGGATCAAACGTTACGTTTGCTTCACCCGTTCATGCCGTTCATCACAGAAGAAATCTGGCAGCACCTTCCTCACGAAGGAGAATCCATCACTGTTGCGAAATGGCCGGTGAAAGATGAAGTCCTGATGAACGATCAGGCGGTTAAAGATATGGAGCTTCTGCAAGGCATCATCCGTTCCGTTCGAAACACCCGTGCTGAGCTGAACGTACCGATGAGTAAAGAAGTTGAGCTTCAGATCAATGCGGGTAACAGTGAGATTTTAGGCCAGCTTGAGCGCGGACAGTCCTACATCGAGCGCTTCTGCCGTCCGAGCGACCTTAAAATGGCTGTGGACCTCGCAGCCCCTGAAAAATCCATGAGCAGCGTACTGAGCGGCGTTGAGCTTTACCTGCCGCTTGCAGGACTTCTGGATCTCGAAGCAGAAATCGAGCGTCTTGAGGGAGAGCGAAAACGCCTCGACCAGGAGGTAATGCGTGTTCAGAAGAAGCTTGGCAACGAAGGATTCGTAGCGAAAGCACCGGATGCCGTTGTTGAAGCCGAGCGTGAAAAAGAAAAAGATTATCTCGAGCAGCGCGATAAAGTCGACGCGCGAATCGCAGAGCTGAAGAATTAACCAGCGGGCCACCCTCTCTTTTTGAGAGGGGGCCTTATTTAGTGTGTGTGGGGGCTGATTCTACCCTAAGATGGAATGATTCTTCCCGTAAGCGGATTAATTCTTCTTTAAACCGCAATAATTCTGCCCAAAAGCGAATTAATTCTTCCTTAAACTGCAATAATTCTCCCCTCAACAAAACTCCCCCTCACAAAAAAAGAACCGCCTGATCCCAGGCAGCTCCATTTCTATCTGTAAACCTTCTCCGCAATATACTCAATCATCCGAGGCGCCACATCCACTTCGGTACACTCATAAATACTTCTAATATGAGGATTGGAATTAATCTCGCAAAGCACCGGGCCGTCCTCGCCGAACAGTAAATCAACCCCGGCAAAATCCGCTCCTGCTACTTTGGCAGCAAGGACAGCCAGCGCTTCTTCCTCGGGGGAAGGATCATAAGGCTCCGTCGTTCCCCCGGCTGTGACGTTTGCCCGGAAATCGACCTCCGACGTGCGCTTCATCGCCGCAACAACCTGGCTGCCCACAACATTAAGCCGGACATCTTTTCCCTCACTTGACCGGACCATCTCCTGAAAGACCGCTTCTTTACTACCGATTTCAGTAATTAATTTACGTAACCGCTCCTCTGTATCTGCTTTATATACCTGCTCTCCAAACGATCCGTACGCTTCTTTCACAATTACCGGCAGACCGAGCTCTCCCACGATTTGTTCAATAAACGTGTCGTTTCCCTGTACACAGCCGTCGAACACTTTCGGGGCAATGATCGTTCTTGGTACAGGAACGGCACTGCCTGCAAGAGCAGTGTGCATGAGCGCTTTATTGTCACAGATCTCGATTGCACGGCTTCTGTTAAAAAGCGGAATACCTGTCGCTTCAAGGTGCCTGGCAAGGTGGAGGTCCTTATCGGCGTAATGAACAAAATCAGGACGATGAAGGTGACCGGGGAATCGTAATTTCCGCTCGCCGTTTCGGTCAATCATGACAAGAACCTCACTGTTTAAAACCAGGTCCAGTGTGATCCCGGCCGCCTCCGCTGCCCGCTGCATCCACTTCCCGTAATCGAGAAATTTAGGTGTAAGTAAACTGCTGTTATAAACAAGCCATCCGTAGCGCATCTCTTTTCTCCTTCGTTCGTTGCAATTTGGATATCGTTTCTTCAAAATGGACTTAGGTTATTATTTTAGTTTAACAAAACTACGATTTTTTCGCAGGAAAGAAAGGATTGATCACATCATATGTCTAAAATTAATCTTGGTCTTGAACGAGTCGAGCTTTTAATGGAAAAACTCCGCCACCCGGAGCGAAGAGTCAAAACGATCCACGTTGCCGGAACAAACGGGAAAGGGTCAACAACCGCATATCTCAGGGAAATGCTTAAGGAAGCGGGCTTCATTACAGGGACATACACATCACCGTACTGGGATACACCGGCAGAGCAGATCGCCATTAACGGGGAACACATCCGTGAATCGGAACTTGAAAAATGTCTCAGTGAAATCGCTCCCGCTATAAAAGAAACAGAAACCGATCTCGGGTCTGTGGTGACGGAATTTGAACGGATGACCGCAGCCGCTCTCTATTATTTTTCCACAATGAAGCCGGTTGACATTGCCATTATTGAAACAGGCATGGGGGGACGACGAGATGCCACAAATGTGATTGTGCCTCTCGTTTCTATTATTACAACCGTAGGCATGGATCACGAAGCATGGCTTGGTGACACGATTCGGGTTATTTCCCGGGAAAAAGCCGGGGTTATAAAGTCGGGGGTGCCTGTATTTACTGCAGTACAGGGAGAAGCGCTGGACGTAATAAAAGAAGAAGCCCGCCTTAAGCATACGAAAGTTTACGAGGCAGGGAAGGCCGCCAAAATCACAATTGAAGAGCGGAAAAAAGATGAAACCACCTTTCAATACAGCTCTTCTTACAAGGATCTGAAAAACCTCTCAACGCTAATGCCAGGCGATCACCAGGTGACTAACGCAGCACTTGGGATTATGGCCATTGATTACATGAAACAATACTATGCCATGATGGTCGATGATGAGGCCATTCGTAATGGGATAAAGCAGGCGGTGATGCCGGGACGCCTGGAGAAGGTAAGTAAAAACCCGGTGGTTCTGTTGGATACAGCCCACAATCCCCAGGCCATTGAAGCTCTTGCGAAAACAATAAAAGCACGCTACCAGGACACTGATTTTAACGTTTTATTCGGTGTGATGAAAGATAAAGACTACAAACAGATGCTTCAGATGCTTAGGGAGAGTTTTTCAGAGGTGTTGGTGACCTCATTTGATGATGAACGCGCAGCTTCAATCGATCAGCTTCAGTTGAATGAAATTACAGCGGTAGACGATGTCCGGTCATGGCTGGAGAAAAACAACCAGCCACTTATTATTACAGGGTCCCAGAAATTCATCGGCCAGGTCCGTCAATATCTGACATGATAATGGTAGTATATACCCACCAATCAGGTGTACCTTTATAAAAATGTTCCAAAAATTGAGACATTAGTATTAACAATAGTGAACGACTTGTGATAAGATGAGAACAACATACTGATCGTGGAAAATTCATCCATCTTTTTACCCGGAAGGTGGAAAACTTACACTGGCATTGGAAAGAGAGGGATCGCCTTGGAAAGAGAGCGGAAGCAAGCTGTCTGGGCAATTTGGTTTATTGTGTTTCCCGTCTTTGTTTTTTTTATCGTTGATCATTTTCGGGCGTTTCCCGGTGAGAACGTTACCGGCCTTCTTTCTTTTGCAGTTCTTATTATCCTCGTTTCATTGTTTCCGATAAGGATAAAAAGCACGTCGCTCATTCCTCTTCACGGAATTGCACTGGCTGTATTCCTGCAGTTCGGCCTTATTGCAGAGATGGCTGTTACACAGCTTGCTCTGTTTACAGCTCTTCTCATGCTGAGACTCTCGAAAAAAGAGATTTACCGTATTCCGTTTAACTCTGTTATTTTTCTCGGTGTATCCATGGTTTCAGCCGGAGTCTTCTATCTTCTCGGCGGAACCACAGGGAGCATGGAGCGGATGACCGCAGACGTGGTTATTCCTGCTGCAGGATATGCACTGACGTTTTTTATTACAAACCATTTGTTTATTTATGTGGCCATCAAGTACCTTACGAAGCGGGACGTCAGCTTTTGGGATGAGGGGCTTAAGTGGGAAGCCTTTTCAGCGGTGATGATTGTGCCCGTGGGTCTAACCGTTGCTATGCTCTACAACCAGATTGGATTTATGGCAATTTTAATCATGGGTATTCCTTTTGTGAGTGTAAGCCTGATCCTGCGTCAGTTCCATAATTCAGAAACAACGAATGGCCTTTTGAAAAAAGTAAGTTCGTATGGTTATCAAGTGAATGAAAACCTCAGTGTGGATAAAATCATCGATCTGTTTATGGACCATGTGCAAACGATTTTTCCTGTGGATGCGGTTCATGTATATGACTACAACCCAAAAGACGGGTTGAGATTCAGGAATTCGACTGAATCTGTTGAAGGCAGACAGGTGGATAAGCTCAGTCTGAAAGTAAGCCAGACGAGTGAGACCCTGCATTTTCAATCGTATAAACAGTGGCGGGAAGTAGAAACACAGGATATTTTGAGTGACACAGAGTCTGTGATTAGTGTTCCAGTCATGCGTAACCAGGAATGTGTGGCTGTTATTACTCTCACATCAGGAAGAAAAAGAGTGTTTGAAAAACGCCACGTCATGATTCTTGAGTTTATGGCAAACTATCTGGCAGTAGCAGTTCAAAATGCAAGGAACTATGAAATGAAGAAGAAAGAAAGCGAACGCTGTGCCCTTACAAACCTTTATAATTTCCGGTATTTTGAGAACCTCCTTCTGGAAAAATTCGATAAAGGTACTTCGGAAGATCAGCAATTTGCCATTATTCTTCTCGATCTCGATCATTTTAAAAGAGTCAATGATACATATGGACACCATAGCGGCAATGAAGTGCTCTGTCAGGTTGCTGATGTTCTTACCAACACGGTCGGCAGCGCAGGTACAGTAGCAAGATACGGGGGAGAGGAGTTCGTCGTCTTAATTGAAGATACAAACCTTTCTTTTGCCCGCAGTCTTGCAGAGACCCTTCGCCAGGCGTTGGAGAACCAACCGTTTGTTGTGGAGAATGATCTTGGTGAAGGGAACGAATCGCTCATTAACATTACGGCCAGTATTGGCGTGGCAGGAAAGTCTGAGCCGGACGAGACTGCAATGGCCGTTCTCAGGAATGCGGACCGGGCTATGTATACAGGAGCGAAACAACAGGGGCGCAACCGAGTGGCGCAGTTTTCATAAGAGGAGGACCCAGAGGACGAAAACGTCCGGGTCGTCCTCTTTTTTTTGCGACAGGTGTCGAAATACCTATCTGTTAAGGGAACAATGGAAAAATTATGCGGAAAACCGCACCCCGTATCCTTTCATTGTTGGAAAGTCTGGTATAAAATGAAAATATCAGAAAAAACTTTCAGAATTTTTAAGAGGCAAAGTAGGTGACGTTTTGGTAGAGTACTTGTTTGTTGCAGCCGGCACATTGTTACTGATTCCCATAATGATGTTTTTGCCGTCCGTTTTCAGCCGTAAAGTCACGGCTCTTCTCGTGGTGGGGGCAGGCCTCCTTACTGCGGGGGCGTTCAGCCTGATCAGTCTTTATCCCTGGTGGGTAGCTGTGGTTGTATTGTTTACGGTCCTTTTGCTAATCTCTTTGATTGTAAGTTCCCGAATGAAAAAAACAGGTTATGGTTCAGAAGATGACGATTATCCGGTTGGGGACAAAGAGGAAGGGGAAAAGTCCCTCAAAGAGCCTGCTAAGGCAGCGCCGGTAAAGGAGTCACCGATAATAAAAAAAGATGAAACGGTGTCTGTTGAAGAGAAGAAAGAAACGCCACAGAAATCAGCAGTTGTACATAAACGACCTCTTGGACAGGGAAACCGGGAGGGAAAACCGGTCACGGACAATGAAAAACAAAGCGAACAGTCTCTTCATAAGAGAAGGCAGCGCCTTTTTGATTCACTTGACCGTGATCAGTAAAAATACATTCACAGGAGGAAACGTCATGAAGTTTCATGAATGGTTTGCCGCAACATTGCTCGTTTTGGTCGGAAGTGTCGCGTTTCTTTCCCTTTTTTCTTATACAGGTACGCTGGTTTACAGCACGTGGTGGGAAAAAGACAGGCTGGACAGGGAAACTCAGCTCGCAAGTGTAGACGTCAGTGAAATGAGTGAA
This sequence comes from Alteribacter salitolerans, assembly GCF_016901055.1. NCBI lineage: Bacteria > Bacillati > Bacillota > Bacilli > Caryophanales > Bacillaceae > Alteribacter > Alteribacter salitolerans. The sequence goes on from NZ_JAFEUX010000005.1 coordinate 370,056, forward strand.
GAGGAAGCGGCGGCTGCCCTGGAGGGGGAAATTAAAGCATGGCAGGAGGAGGCTTCTGTCACTCTCACATGGTATGACGAGACGATTACCCTTCCAAACGATATGTTTACTTTTGACGTGGACACCACCGTTGAGCAAGTGTTTGCAGGGGAAGGGTATGAAAACGGGATCATTGTGAGAGCGGATGAGTCAGAGTTGAAGAAGCAGTTATCCCTTTTTATTTTTGCAGAAGATCCTGCACATAAGACAAATACAGAAGCTCTTGCCCTTGACCTTGAAGCTGAAGTTGCCTTTCTGCCGGCAGAGGATACAGTAAAGCATGTCCATGATTATTTATACGAAGAAGTAAAACCAATGGAAGGCCTTATTCAGACTGCGAACCGAAGTGTTACCCATAGTGAACAGCTGATGGTGTGGATCAGTGCCATGGAGAATGTAACGATCCCGGCAGAAGGGACGTTTTCACTTCTCGGTACGATGGAGGAACGGGGGCTTGATCCGGTAGAAAGTGAAGACCTGGTTGTCCTTGCCTCAGCCGTGTATGAAGCGCTTCTGTGGAGTAACTTCGAAGTACTTGAGCGTTCTCAGCGTCATGAGCTTCTTGATGGCGTTCCTCTCGGGTTTGATGCCAATGTCGTTCCATTTGAGCGGAATCTTGTTTTCTTTAATCCGAACTCCAGCAACTATGACCTGCATTTAAGAATGGAAAATAATCAGCTCACAGCAGAGCTGCATGGTCTGCCTCTCCCTTACGACATTCGTGTAGAAGTGGAGCAGACAGCTGAAATTGAACCTAAAACACGCGTCCGTTTTTCCAGTCAGAGAACGGAAGGTGACCGGGCTGTGATTGATAACGGGGCACCGGGATATCAGGCAAGAACGGTACGTACGATTGCCCGCTGGGATGAAGAAGAACCCGAAAGAGAAACCGTCTCTGAAGATTACTATACGGCCCAAAACCGTCTTGAGGAATGGAGCATTGAAGAGCGGATAACGGAAGAGGAAGAAGATGAGGACTTCATCTTCGATCCAACTGATCCGGATGGAGACAACGGTGATAATGGAGATCCTTGGGGGAACAACGGTCAGGACGACGATCCCTTCGGTAATGGAGATGATAACGATCCATGGGGCAGTGACGATAACGGGGATCCGTGGGGCAACGGTGAACAGGACCAGGATAATAACAACCAGTGGAATGGAAACGGACAGAATGGGTCCGACCCTGCAGATCCGGGTAACAACAGTCAGTGGCCTCCTTCTGAAAACAACAATCAGACACCGGGAGGATCAGGAACAAATCCGTTTGATCCGGGCAATGGCAGCGGAAACGGCTCAGGGAGCGGAACCGGTACGCAGCCGGGACAAGGCGGCTCCGGAACAGGAAATGGATTAACCCCTTCCCAGCCGGGACAGGACACAGACAGCAGCCGCCCGCCGGGACAGGAGTCCGGTGAGTACGAAGAAGAAGACATCGATATTAAAGGCTACTAGGTCGCGAGGGAGGAAACGATGAGGACGAAACACCGCCGTTTAGGAGACATTTTAGTCGAAGCAGGAGTCGTAACAAAAGAGCAGGTTGAAAAGACTGTTTCAGCAAAGAGACGGTCCCAGAAGCTGGGGGATGCCCTGCTGGAGCATGGACTCGTAACAGAAACACAGCTCATTGAAGTGCTGGAATTCCAGCTCGGAATTCCCCACGTGACCCTGAGCCGCCACCCCGTGGACAGCCAGCTCACGAACCTTGTGCCAAAAGACATGGCCAAGCGCCACCTTGTGCTTCCCTTTCAAAAAGAAGGGGATAAGCTCAGGGTGGCCATGGCTGATCCGATGGATTACGTGGCTATTGATGACTTAAGGATGCATACGGGTTTTTCCATTGAGCCGTCCATCGCATCAAAAAAAGATATTCAGCAGAGTATTTACAAGTACTATGAGCTCGAACCTTCTATGAAAGAGTTTGCGGTGGAGGAAACGGAAGAAGAACCTGCCCAACGGGAAAGCCAGTCCATTGACGAAGAGGAAGATGCACCGGTCATCCGACTTGTGAATCAACTCTTCGCAGCGGCTCTCCAAAAAGAAGCCAGTGACGTTCACGTCGACCCCCATGAAACGAAAATTCTTGTCCGTTACCGGATTGACGGTATTTTGCGTACCGAACAGGCACTGCCGAAGCATTTTCAGAATGCCCTTGTGGCCCGAGTGAAAATCATGGCTAACCTGAATATAACAGAAACCCGCCTTCCCCAGGACGGCCGGGTCAAAGTGAGTATGGACAAGCGTCAGGTGGACTTAAGAATCTCCACACTCCCTACGGTTTACGGGGAAAAAATCGTTGTGCGTATTCTCGATATGAGCCAGGCCGTGACGCGTATCGGCGACCTTGGGTTCAATATAGTGAACAAAGAGCACTTTGAAAACTTGTTGAGCCGTCCGTCGGGAATGGTCCTCATTACTGGCCCCACGGGTTCGGGGAAAACGTCTACCCTTTATGCAGGGCTCAATGCCTTGAATGACGATGAGGTCAACATTATGACCATAGAAGACCCGGTAGAGTATCAGATGGAAGGGATTAACCAGGTGCAGGTGAATGCAAAGGTAGGCCTGACGTTTGCGGCTGGTCTCCGCTCGATGCTCCGCCAGGACCCGAACATTGTCATGGTCGGGGAAATCCGGGACCGGGAAACGGCCGAGATTGCCGTTCGGGCCTCACTGACCGGTCACCTCGTCATGAGCACCCTTCATACAAACAGTGCCTTATCTACGATTCCAAGGCTGATTGATATGGGCGTGGAGCCCTTTCTTGTGATGTCGTCTTTGACAGGTGTGGTTGCACAGCGACTTGTCAGACGGGTATGTCCGGAATGCTCAGAAACGTACGAGCCTACTGAACAGGAGCTGAAATGGTTTGTAAAACGGGGCATTGACGTGGATAACCTTTACCGCGGCAGAGGATGTAAGCTCTGTAACGATACCGGCTACAAAGGGAGAATGGCGATTCATGAAGTCCTTGTGATCGACGATGAGCTTCGCAAGCTCGTCCTTAACAACAAGCCGATGACCGCCATTAAGGAACACGTTCTGAAAAATGACATGATCTTTTTAATTGAAGACGGGCTTCTTAAGGCGAAAAAAGGAGAAACCACGCTTGAAGAAGTTCTCCGTGTGGCTTTGGATGATTAGTAAAGGGGGCAGTGTGCAGTGAAAGAGCGTTTGGAAAATCTACTCGTATCAGCATACGAACTGGGCGCCTCGGACGTCCACCTCACTGTCGGCGTCAGGCCGGTTTTCAGGATCAACGGGGAACTCGTCCAGCACGAATACGACGTTCTCACACCGGATATAACCGGAGAAATGGCCCGGGCCATTATGCCGGAGGAGATGTGGGAGCTTTTTGAATCAAAGGGAGAGATCGATTTTTCATACGGCATACCAGGGATTTCGAGGTTCCGTATTAACGTATACTTCCAACGGTCATGCATCAGCCTCGCTGTGCGGATTGTTCCGACTTCCATTCCGACACTTGATGACCTCAACATGCCAGGCGTATTAAAAGACATTGCAGCAAAACCCCAGGGACTTGTCCTTGTGACCGGTCCGACGGGATCGGGAAAATCGACGACCCTTGCTGCCATGGTCAATCATATGAACCGGACGATGAAACGTCATATCATCACACTGGAAGATCCAATCGAATACTTACATAAGCACGGCAATTCCATCATTGATCAGCGGGAAGTGGGGTTTGATACGAAGAACTTCGCCAACGGCTTAAGAGCCTCCCTCCGCCAGGATCCGGATGTCATTTTAGTAGGGGAAATGCGTGACCTTGAAACGATTGCCACCGCTGTAACGGCAGCGGAAACAGGACACCTCGTTTTAGGAACACTTCATACAACCGATGCGGCAAACACGATTGAACGGATTATTGATGTATTTCCTCCCGAACAACAGGGGCAGATCCGGATTCAGCTCGCATCCGTGCTCACAGCCGTCGTTTCCCAGCGGCTGCTGAAAACCTCAAACGGCAGGGGACGGGTGGCGGCGACTGAGATTTTACTCAACAACAGTGCAGTGAAAAACCTGATCAGGACCGAAAAGATTTTTCAAATCCCGACCGTCCTTCAGACGAACCGGGCCCAAGGGATGCAGACCCTTGAAATGAGCGTGAATGAACTCCTTCGCGAACGGCAAATCGACCGGGATGCGGCATCCTATTACATAAGTGGGTAGATGACTATGGCAATGTATCGTTACCGAGGCAGAAACCGGAACGGCGTTCTTGTTAACGGCAAATTAAAAAGTGATTCAGAAAAAGATGTGCGAGTTAAGCTGAAGCAAAAAGGCATTAATGTTATGGAAATCAAGCATCTGGACAGCTGGCTCTATAAAGATGTGACACTGCTTCAAAAAGTGACCACAAAAGATCTCGTCATCTTTTTACGCCAGTTTTCAACGCTCCTTCATGCAGGTCTTTCCCTCGTGGACAGCATCGAGCTTTTGGCTAAACAAACCTCAAACAAGCTCTTAAAAGAAGGGCTTGTTTCCGTGAGTGAAGATATCCGTACAGGTTCGACCTTCTCTGATGCGGCTGAAAAGCAGCGTCATGTCTTTCCGCCTCTTTTTACGAACATGATCAAGGCCGGTGAAGCGGGAGGAAACATTGAAGAGATTCTCGACCGTCTCGCTGTTTACTATGAAAAGCAGCACGCCACGAAACAAAAGGTCATCTCAGCTGTCTCGTATCCAGCTGTGGTTGGAGTGGTCGCCGTCGGTGTAGTCATTTTCCTTCTGGCTTTTGTGGTGCCGACCTTTGCAGATATGTTCGCAAGCTTCGGCTCTGACCTTCCGTGGATTACAGCATTTGTGTTAACAATCGGGGACGTGCTCCAAAGCTATGCGTGGGTGTTGTTTTTACTCATCCTCCTTACTGGCATCGTGATTACCCTTATGGCCAGGGACAAGCGCTATAAATATTACCTGGACTACGGTCTGTTGAAGCTGCCGATTTTTGGCTCTCTTCTTCAAAAGGCAGCCATCGCCCGGATGTCCAGGACCCTGAGTTCCCTGTTTTCAAGCTCTGTGCCTGTTCTTCATGCCACGTCTATCGTAGAGCGGGTTGTAGGAAATGAAGTGCTGGCCAGAGTGATCCGGGATTCACGTAATTCTCTTGAAAAAGGAGAATCCATGGCCGAACCTATGGAACGTCACTGGATTTTCCCGCCCCTCGTAACGCAGATGGTAGTCGTGGGGGAAAAAACGGGGAGCCTCGATTCCATGCTCGGAAAGGTCGCTGACTTTTATGAAGCCGAAGTGGATCAGGCAACAGAAAGACTGAAAACCGCCATCGAACCATTGTTAATTGTGGGCCTTGCTGTCGTGGTCGGAGTCATTGTCGCGGCGATCGCCATACCTATGTTTGAGATCTTCGACACCATTGGGTAAAAATTCATAGAAAACTAGTAAATATTTTTATTTTATTGAGATTTTAGGCTTTTCATAATAGGAAATATAAACTATACTACTACTATAGTGAACGAATAAACGAATGAAAGCTATGAAACACCGTCTGTATATGGGCACTTGGGCGGTGTGGAGCGAGTAGTGCAACCGGCAGATGCAGCGAAGAGAGGACTTCTTATGTACAAGCACTCCTCTTATTTGTGAATATGCCGGTTTTTTTATTGGCGTGTTTTAGAGAGGTTTTGATGGTTTCCAAGCTCTTCTTCATAGAAGCAAATGCTGCCGGAATGCCCGAGACTCCTGCGTAAGTGGGGCTCGGGGGCACCTCCGCGGAAAGGGAGGGTATGGAGGCAGCATCAATATCTTCTTTTAACAACGCCTTAAACTAAAATGCAGAGGGAGGTTCACTAAAGTGAACAAGTACAAACTGAAATTACGGAAGTTGATGGGGAATGAAAAAGGTTTAACACTGGTTGAGCTGCTTGCAGTAATCGTTATTTTGGGGATTATCGCAGCGATTGCGATTCCGGCGATTGGGGGTATTATTAGTAATGCACAAGACGATGCAAAGCAGGCCAACGAAGATCTCCTAATTAATGCAGCAAGACTTATGGTAGCATCACAAGATAATGAAAAAGCTAGTTATACAGACAAAGAGCTTGCTGATAAAGGTTATTTAGAAGCGGAGCTAAAAGGATATAAGGGAACTGTAACTATCAATGAAGATAATGGGAAATATACTTATAAAGTTGATTTAGAAGAAAAAAGTGATGATGAGGACGAAGAAGGCTAATAAATAACTACACCAAACACAAAGGGGGTTCTATTCTAGAACCCCCTTTGTGTTTAATAATCCAACTATTCAGATATTTATAGTACACTAATAATAAAGGGTCTAGTATGAATTGCACATAAAAGCAGAGATCCTGCATCCGCTTCAGACGGACGCTTTCCGCGGGCAACGCTTCAGCCTCCTCACTCCGTTGCGGGGTCTTCAGCTGTTGCTTTTCCCGCTGGAGTC
>NZ_JAFEUX010000006.1:0-246332 GCF_016901055.1 Alteribacter salitolerans
TTCTCAATTTCATGATTTGTCCAGTGACGATAGCGAAGAGGTCACACCCGTTCCCATGCCGAACACGGAAGTTAAGCTCTTCAGCGCCGATGGTAGTTGGGGGCTCTCCCCCTGTGAGAGTAGGACGCCGCTGGGCAATAAGAAAAAGCACCCGTTTTTAAAGCGGGTGCTTTTTTTGTGTGTCCGCAGGATTTTACAGCAGCGGAGTGGCTCTTAGGTATTCCGAAGAGCTGGATATCATGACAAAATGGCATTTATCCTGACAAATTATTCTTTATCATGAACACCTGATCTCTGTAAAAAAGAAGGCGGCCTGGGCGGCCGCCAGGATCATTATTTTCCATTCATACCCCTCCTTATCCAAACCATCCGCTCTTTAAATAGAAAAAATCTACTGCCTGATAACAAAATGTCACACCGAAAAACAATAAGAGGACACCGGCCGCGATGTTAATACGATAAATTGTTCTATCATTTATACTTGTCCTTAATCCATGAACCAAAGATGCAATAAGAAGGTTCCAGAGGAGTACGCCAAGCAGGATATAAAAACTGTCGATGAGCACAACTGCTGTTGTGTGATTCTGACTCAGGTTGGTTAATGTGGATCCGTAAATGCCAAACCAGAACATTAAATTCAACGGATTCAAAATAGCGATGCCAAACCCGATAAAATAGCTTTTTAAACAGGTAACATCCGCTTTGGAACGCTCAGCCAATGAAGAAGAAACTGGCTTGCTAAATGACTGAAAACCTAAAAACAAAAGCATCGCAGCTCCTGTGATCATCATCCCTCCCTGGAGGAGAGGGTGGGTGAACAGCGTAGCAGCTCCTGCATAGATAACGCTCATAAAGACAAAATCTGCCGAAAGTCCTCCAAGGCCAACAACAAGTGCTCCGCAGAATCCAAGAACAAGTCCCTTTTTAAGCATCTCCAGACTGACCGGCCCGATTGGAGCAGCGAGACTTATTCCCAGCAGGATAAAATAAAACCAGCTTTCACTCATGAATCGGCCTCCAGTATCGTATTCATTATTAAGAGTACATGCTTTAGGGTAATGAAATAGAATAACAGACTTTAAAGTCTGTCAATATTTAAGGGAAGAGGGGAAGAATAATTGAAAGAAACATACCTGTTTACTCGTCAGCAAATGAAGAATCAAGAGCTTGTTCCCTCCTGGATTACAAAGGAATTCGCTACATTTGAAAAATTAGTATCGGAACCTTCCTTTCCTTGTTATTTTGGAAGGCATGGATTGATCCAGGATGAATTGCGGTACTCTTATATTGAAAAGGACAATTGGGCCCATCTGCCTGATACTATGCGCTCTTTTCTTAGTCTTTTGAAAAGGGATCCCTCTGTAAGAAGAGGTCTGTTTTTATTTGCAGAGCAAGGGGAAAACGAGACAATAGAAGAGTTTCGTAAAGAGTTTTGGAATATTTTGCAATATCTTCACAAAGAAGATCATAAACCATGGCCCAAGCACATTCCAGAAGATCCTGATCATCACTTGTGGACATTTTGTTTCGATGGTGAGCCTATTTTTGCTTTTGGAAATGCCCCGGCATACGTTCAGAGAAAGACGAGAAACCTGGGGAATGCTCTGGTAATAGGCTTTCAGCCTCGATTGATCTTTGAAGGTCTTGAAGGGACGGAGCCAAACGGCATTAATTCGAGGGAAGCTGTAAGAAAGCGGGTAGAAGTTTGGGATCAACTTCCCAAACATCCTGATATCAGTCATTACGGTGATGAAACACATCATGAGTGGAAGCAGTTCTTTATTGGAGATGATTGTGAGCCGATTAAAAGTAAATGCCCTTTTCATCATATCCAGAAAAACAAATCAAGTATACGGTAAGGGTATTTCTTAACCCTTTTATCATTGAGAAAAAGGGTTTCAGAGGTCTTTTGAAGTAATTAACAAGTTAAAGATCAGCTTGAGAATCCTTAAGACAGGGTATAACGACTTCTTGCTTTCATTTATCGCAATGAAGGGAAGGGGAAAAGAGAAAGTAAACAGAAGCGAAATTTACAACTGAAGAAGGGGTTTAGGGGGATGTACGACGCATTCATAGAAGCAGTTACAGCAGGTACGTTGATAAAAATGAGTTTTGCGGCTCTGGCAGGGTTGATTATCGGGCTGGAGAGAGAGTTGAAAGGAAAACCACTTGGTTTAAAGACGTGTTTAATTGTTTCAGTTACAGCATGCTTACTCACCATTGTTTCCTATGAGTCAGCGATGCTGTATTCAGAAGCGTATTCGAGACCGATGGATCCGGGTCGGATTCCTTCATATATTATCAGTGGTATCGGCTTTCTCGGAGCCGGGGTCATCCTGCGGAGAAACAACGATGTTATCTCCGGACTGACTACTGCTGCTCTTGTACTGGCATCTGCAGGCCTTGGGATAACAATAGGGGTCGGTTTTTATATGGAAGCCATCTTCGGGGTCTTTTTCCTGATTCTCGGTGTTCGGATTCTTCCTGACTTTCTTGAGTGGGTCGGGCTGAAGAAACTGAATGAAATCGAAGTAAGAACGAAGATTGTGGTGAAAAGCGGGACCGACTTAACGAACCTGCTTAAGAATATTAAACAGAAGGAGATGGGTCTCAGGCGGGTCAAAGTAAAGGAAGAAGGAGAAAAGACAGTACTGACTTGTATCATCGTAACAGATAAAAAAATGTACACCACGGATGTGTTCTATACATTAAAGTCACTGGATTTTGTAGAGCAGGTGGAAGTGGAAAACGTTACGTAATGAAACGGTACAAAGATATGGCCTTACATCTTGTCTGTGTTAAAGAGCATTGTTGATTTATTAAGAATGTTGATTCCAGCGAATGCGCGACACTCCTGCGGGAGAAATGAGCGTTTACATTACGAATGAGCTTCGGTTTGCTTCTACGCAGAAAGCTGCGAAGCATAACTGACAGAGGAAGAAACAGGGCCACCTCTTATGCAGGCAAGCGCCTCTGCAATGAGTGGAATTAACATAGCAAATATAAAAAAGCGGTATTCAGTCGTGAACGAATGATTGAATATCGCTTTTATGTGGAATATGGATAAAAGGAAGAAAAAAGTCGTTGTTATGACGGCTTTTTATTCTTAAGGAACACGGTTCTTCGTATTTTCAGAATGAATGGAAAAAATGAAGGCAATAATGGGGAAGGCAGGATCACAGTTATTTTAATGCGGAAATTGTCATTATACATATAGATTTGTCTCCTGAAACTGCACGTAAAATTTCTGAGCAAAACGATTGCAAACGAAGGGAAAATGGGTATAATAAAATTAAAGTCAAAGATAGTCAAAGTCAAACTATCTGCAGGCTGCAAACCCATGTCACAAGTGCAAGGAGGCTGATGCGATGCGCAATATATCAGATGTAATTGAACATTATCTGAAGGAAGTCATTGATCAAAGTGAGGACGAAATCATCGAGATTAAACGGAGTGAACTGGCCGAGTATTTTCAATGCGTCCCCTCGCAGATCAACTACGTAATCAGTACCCGTTTCACACTTGAAAAAGGGTATATCGTAGAAAGTAAACGGGGCGGGGGCGGTTACATCCGCATTACAAAAGTCCAGATTGATAACCAGAAGGAGCTCTTTGATCATGCAGTATCCATGATCGGGAACAGAATTGCCCAAAGCCCCGCCTCCAACATGGTAAGGCGGCTCCTGGAAGAAGAAGCGGTAACAAAGCGTGAAGCGAACCTGATCCTCAGTGCGTTGGACAGAACCGTGCTGGTGCTGCCTCTCCCGGCGAGGGATGAAGTAAGGGCAGCGATATTAAAAGCAATGATCACATCTTTAAAGTACAGGTAAATTAACCTATAGAATCAGGAGGGGTGGCTATGCTCTGTCAGGAATGCAAGGAGCGGCAGGCTACACTGCATTTTACAAAGATCATTAATGGCGAAAAAACGGAAATTCATATATGTGATGTTTGTGCGAAAGAAAAAGGCGAGCATATCCCGGGTTCGAAGAGTTTTTCCATTCACCAGCTCTTATCGGGTCTGCTTGATTTTGACCAGACGGTTTCACCGGTACATTCAACAGGCCACACACCAAGCAGGGAAGCTTTATCCTGTCCTTCCTGCAGCATGACCTATGAAAAATTTGCCAAGGTCGGCAGATTTGGTTGTGCGGAATGTTACAAGGCATTTCAGTCAAAGCTCGATCCTATTTTTAAACGGATTCACAGCGGGAATGTCGTGCACGGCGGGAAAGTGCCGAAACGTATCGGACAGGATCTGCATTTGCATAAAGAAATCGAGAAGCTTAAGCAGGAACTTAAGGTATTGATTGCGAAAGAAGAATTTGAACAGGCTGCTGAACTTCGGGACCGCATCCGGTCTCTCGAAAAATCGCTGGCGGAAAAGAAGGAGGGATAGACCGTGTCACTGCAGCAATTTATCAGTCAGGCTATCAGCCCCTGGATGAAAAAGGAGGGCCCGAACTCCGATATTGTCTTAAGCAGCAGGGTTCGGCTGGCCCGTAATATCCAGAACGTTCCGTTTCCGATGCTTGCAGCTACTGAAGAATTATCAGCTCTTTCCGATAAAATTAACACCCATTACAGCAGACAGAGTCATCATCGTTTCGGGACGATTGAGCTTTTAAAAACAGAAGATATGAAGCAAAACGAAAAGCGTGTCCTTGTTGAAAAGCACCTGATCAGTCCTGCGCTGTCGGATGAATCCAGAGCAGGTGCAGTTCTTCTCAGTGAAGATGAATCTTTAAGTGTCATGATTAACGAGGAGGATCACATCCGAATCCAGTGTCTGCTCTCAGGTTTTCAGCTCACGGAAGCTTTAAAGCTGGCCAATGAAGTTGATGACTGGCTTGAAGATAAGCTGGATTTCGCCTTTGATGAAAAGCGGGGCTATCTGACGAGCTGTCCGACCAATGTAGGAACTGGTCTTCGTGCCTCAGTTATGATGCACCTTCCCGCACTCGTGATTACCCGACAGATGAACCGGATACTTCCGGCGGTAAATCAGCTTGGCCTGGTCGTCAGAGGGATTTACGGTGAAGGCAGTGAAGCACAGGGGAATCTCTTCCAGATTTCCAATCAGATTACGCTGGGGAAAACGGAAGAAGATATTGTCCAGGATTTGCAGAGTGTCGTACTTCAGCTGATCCAGCAGGAACGGGCAGCGAGAAAAACACTCATGGAACAGTCAAGAATTCAAATGGAAGACCGTGTATACCGTTCATACGGTGTACTGGCATACAGCAGAACGATGGAATCAAAGGAAGCAACAAAACGGCTGTCAGATGTAAGGCTCGGGATTGATATGGGAATCATCAAAGACGTAAGTGCGAATATATTAAATGAACTTATGATTCTCATACAGCCGGGGTTTTTACAGCAATATGCCGGTGAAGTGTTATCTCCCGAACAGCGGGATCATAGAAGAGCCCTGTTAATTCGCGATCGATTGCATTTGGAGACAAAAAAGAACAACTAATAACCGGAGGTGGAGGAATATGATGTTTGGACGATTTACAGAGAGAGCACAAAAAGTACTAGCACTGGCACAGGAAGAGGCAACAAGACTGGGACATAACAATATCGGCACAGAGCATATTCTGCTCGGACTTGTACGTGAAGGGGAAGGAATTGCTGCCAAGGCATTATCTGCTCTTGGCCTGAGCCCTGAAAAGATTCAGACAGAAGTAGAGCAGCTGATTGGAAGAGGAGAAGAAGGATCAAAGACGATTCATTATACTCCACGGGCAAAAAAAGTCATTGAATTATCAATGGACGAAGCAAGAAAGCTTGGCCACTCCTATGTAGGCACAGAGCACATCCTCCTCGGATTAATCCGTGAGGGTGAGGGTGTAGCAGCCCGTGTACTCAATAATCTTGGTGTAAGTCTTAATAAAGCACGCCAGCAGGTGCTGCAGCTTCTCGGAAGCAGTGAATCTTCCAACAGCCAGCAACAGAGCGGGGGGGCCGGAGCAAACGTAAATACGCCAACCCTCGACAGCCTGGCACGTGATTTAACAGCTATTGCAAAAGAAGAGCAGATTGACCCGGTAATCGGGCGTTCAAAAGAAATCGAGCGTGTGATCCAGGTTCTGAGCCGCCGTACGAAAAACAACCCGGTTCTGATTGGAGAGCCTGGTGTTGGTAAAACGGCGATTGCGGAAGGACTGGCGCAGCAGATTGTGAATAATGAAGTTCCGGAAACACTCCGTAACAAACGTGTAATGACTTTGGATATGGGAACCGTTGTGGCCGGTACAAAATACCGTGGGGAATTTGAAGACCGCCTGAAAAAAGTGATGGAAGAAATCCGTCAGGCCAACAACGTAATCCTGTTTATCGATGAGCTGCACACGCTGATTGGAGCCGGGGGAGCAGAAGGTGCCATTGATGCATCAAACATCCTCAAGCCGTCCCTTGCCCGGGGTGAACTTCAGTGTATCGGAGCGACAACCCTCGATGAGTATCGCAAATATATCGAAAAGGATGCAGCTCTGGAACGTCGTTTCCAGCCAATCCGCGTTGAAGAGCCGACAAATGACCAATCAATTCAGATTCTGAAAGGACTGCGTGACCGGTATGAAGCTCACCACAGAGTAACGATTACGGATGACGCCATCGATGCGGCTGTCAAGCTGTCAGACCGCTATATCGCAGATCGTTTCCTTCCCGATAAAGCCATTGACCTGATTGATGAAGCAGCTTCAAAAGTGCGCCTTCGTTCCTATACGGCGCCGCCTAACCTAAAAGAGCTGGAGCAGAAACTTGAAGAGACACGTAAGGAAAAAGATGCTGCTGTACAAAGCCAGGAATTTGAAAAAGCCGCATCCCTTCGTGACAGCGAACAGCGTGTAAGAGAAGAGCTTGAAGCCATGAAGAAAGAATGGAAGGAAAAGCAGGGTCAGGAGGACTCTGAAGTGACCACAGAGGATATTGCCCTTGTTGTAGCAAGCTGGACAGGAATTCCTGTAAGCAAGCTTGCTGAAGAAGAGACAGAGCGACTCCTGAAGATGGAGGAGATCCTTCACAACCGTGTGATCGGCCAGGAGGAAGCAGTTAAGGCTGTGTCCAAGGCGATTCGCCGTGCAAGAGCAGGATTGAAAGATCCAAAACGTCCGATCGGGTCGTTTATCTTCCTCGGACCTACAGGCGTAGGTAAAACCGAACTGGCAAGAGCAGTGGCCGAATCTCTGTTCGGTGATGAAGATTCCATCATCCGGATCGATATGTCCGAGTTTATGGAGAAGCACACCACTTCCCGGCTTGTAGGTTCACCACCGGGATATGTGGGGCACGAAGAAGGCGGACAGCTTACTGAAAAGGTACGCCGCAAACCGTATTCGGTTATTCTTCTAGACGAAATTGAGAAAGCGCACCCTGAAGTGTTTAACATTCTTCTTCAAGTGCTTGAAGACGGGTTCCTTACTGACTCCAAAGGGCGTCGTGTCGACTTCCGTAATACGGCGATCATCATGACTTCCAACGTTGGTGCCAGCACTCTCCGTCAATCGAAGAGCATGGGCTTCACGGCAGAACGTGACGGCCAGAACTATAAAGATATGAAAGGCAAAGTGATCAGTGAACTGAAGAAGAGCTTCCGTCCCGAGTTCTTAAACCGTATCGATGAAACGATTGTGTTCCACTCTCTTGATAGAGAACATATCAAAGAAATCGTTACACTTATGGCTGACCAGCTTACGAAGCGTCTGAATGAGCAGGAAATCGGATTTGAAATTTCCGATGAAGCGAAACTGAAAATTGCCGATGAAGGCTACGACCCTGACTACGGAGCCCGTCCACTGCGACGTGCACTCCAAAAGCAGGTTGAAGACCGTCTGTCGGAAGAACTGCTCAGAGGAAACATTCATAAAGGGCAAAACGTTAAGCTCGATGTAAAAGACGGCGATTATGTCGTAGAAAAGGTTGGCTCAGGAAGTAAGGCAAAATAAATACACAGCCTTTTATACCGGGGAAGTCTGTTTTGAGGACTCCCCGGTTTTTTCCATACATATTCCCTCTGCCGGTTTTACCCTGAGAAAAGGGTACCTGGTAACGCCGGATCCTTATTCTGTGCGCCCTTATACCTTGTTGAAAGAAAAACATGATAAAATAAAAGTAATACATACAGAATTAAAGGACGGGGAAAAATATGGCAAAGCGAAAGACGAAATACGTTTGTCAAGATTGTGGTTACGAATCGACGAAATGGATGGGAAAATGCCCTGGCTGTCAGAACTGGAACACGATGGTGGAGGAATTTGAAGAAAAGCAGACAGCGGCTAATTCAAGAAGTTTCGTGACCAGTGCCAGGGGCGGCGTATCCAAGCCTGAGCCGATTACAAAAATTGAAAGAAAGCAGGAGGCCCGGATCAGCACCAATATGAAAGAGCTGAACCGCGTTCTCGGCGGCGGAATTGTACCAGGTTCTCTTGTCCTTGTGGGGGGAGACCCGGGTATCGGAAAATCAACACTTCTCCTTCAGGTTTCGTCACAAATGGCAAAGCAGGAAGAGCGGGTTCTCTACATATCCGGTGAGGAAAGCGTGAAGCAGACAAAGCTTCGTGCCGACCGTCTTGGAGTAGCAGAAGATAATTTGTTTGTTCTTGCCGAAACCGATGTGGAATATATTGAAAAAGTAATCGAAGAAATGAATCCTACCCTTGTAATCATTGACTCCATACAGACCGTCTATCTTGACGGAGTCACGAGTGCACCGGGAAGTGTTTCCCAGGTGAGGGAATGTACGGCAGCCTTTATGAAGATTGCAAAAACGAAGGGGATTGCTATATTCCTCGTCGGCCACGTAACGAAGCAGGGAGCAATCGCAGGACCACGGCTTCTTGAGCATATGGTAGACTCCGTTCTCTATTTCGAAGGAGAACGTCACCATACTTTCCGCATATTACGGGCGGTAAAAAACCGGTTTGGTTCGACGAATGAAATGGGGATCTTTGAAATGAAAGAAGAGGGGCTCACAGAAGTGCTCAATCCTTCTGAGATTTTCCTGCAGGAACGGACGGCAGGTTCGGCAGGCTCCACTGTTGTTCCCTCCATGGAAGGGACACGGACTGTACTGGTAGAGATTCAGTCACTCATTTCACCCACTAGTTTCGGTAATCCAAGAAGGATGGCCACAGGGCTCGATCATAACCGGATCTCACTCCTGATGGCAGTGCTCGAAAAGCGTGTGGGAATGCTGCTGCAGAACCACGATGCGTATGTGAAGGTAGCAGGCGGAGTGCGGCTTGATGAGCCTGCTATTGACCTGGCTGTAACGGTAGCTATTGCATCAAGCTTCAGGGACGTGCCTACAAGGCCTGCGGATGTTGTTATCGGTGAGGTCGGTCTCACAGGCGAAGTGCGCAGGGTGGCAAGGCTTGAACAGCGGATTATCGAAGCTGCAAAGCTCGGCTTTGAAAGAGCCATTATTCCTAAGAAAAACATAGGCGGCTGGACCGTTCCCGATGGGATTGAAATTATCGGAGTAAATACAGTAAACGAAGCGTTAGAACAATGTTTAGGAGGTGCATCTTCAGGTGGATCCACGTTCAAACTATGACACGAATTTTATCAGCAATGTCCTGCAGCTTGTCGCTCCGGGGACTCCTCTGAGGGAGGGGATTGATAACGTTTTAAGAGCAAAAACAGGAGGACTGATTGTTCTCGGATATAATAATGAAATGGTGCATATTGTAGATGGAGGTTTCTTTATTAACTGCGAGTTTTCACCTGCGTACTTGTATGAGCTTGCGAAGATGGACGGTGCCATCATTTTAAGCGAAGACGGAAGACGGCTCCTTTATGCCAATACACAGCTTGTTCCAAACAATGCAATTGATTCCACAGAAACAGGGATTCGTCACCGGACCGCACAGCGTGTGGCCCGTCAGACGGGGAACCTGGTGATTTCCATCTCCCAAAGACGAAACGTAATCACCCTGTATCAAGGTGAATACCGTTATTCGTTAAAAGACATCGGTGTTATTTTGACTAAGGCAAACCAGGCTATTCAGACATTGGAAAAATACAAAAGTGTTCTCGACCAGAGTGTGACGAATCTCGGAGCTCTGGAATTTGAGGAACTGGTAACGATACAAGAGGTATCTCAGGTGATGCACCGGGTGGAGATGGTTCTCCGGATAAAAAGCGAAATTCTGAACTATGTCAATGAACTGGGGAACGAAGGCCGTCTGATTTCCATGCAGCTTGAAGAACTTGTCTCCAACACTGAAAAAGAAGCCGTCCTTCTTATCAAGGATTACATGAAAGAGCGAACGAGCGATCCGATGCAGATTTTAAGGCAGCTTAAGAAGCTTTCGAGTGATGAATTGCTGGACGATCAGATTATCGTGAAACTTTTGGGCTATAGTAAAAGTCCGAATCTCTCGGAATTTGCCGTTTGTCCAAGGGGCTATCGTATTCTCCATAAGATCCCGCGGATACCTCCGCTTGTTGTCGAGAATTTGATTCAAAAGTTTGAAGATCTTCCCCATATTATGCGTGCTTCAACTGAAGAACTGGATGAAGTGGAAGGAATCGGGGAAGCCAGAGCACGTAAAATCAAGGAAGGCTTGACGAGGATTCAGGAACAGCTGTTTATCGACCGCCATATTTAAGGTGTCTAATAAAATCACACCTTGACGAATATCCTTTATTGACGATATAATGATTTGTTTTGCTTTCATTGACAACAAAAAGGCCCTTTGATATTGTTAATTTATTGCAATTTATAAGTATGTAAGTTTTTGTGATTTTTTTAGAATAACGTTTCAAATTTTGTGACTTGTCTATAATGGTTAAAGGAGGTGAAGGCGATGCTTAGACGAGTAGTTCAGTTGTTTATTATCATTGTCGGTGGCGCGGTCGGATTTATATTTATACCTGATTTGCTGGAATTGCTAAATATTGGAAATGCTGCGTGGCTTGAAAGCCCGTATATTGGCGCAGTTATAGGTGCACTCATTTTATTTTTAGCGACCTATTGGTTTACAGATGATCTTGTCGGCCTGATCAGGCTTGTAGAGGAATCGTTGGTAAAGGCACCGGTCACTGATTTATTGTTTGGTACGATGGGTCTTATTGTAGGTTTAATAGTAGCCTTCTTAATCGGCCTGCCTCTTGATGCACTCGGAATTCCGATTCTGAGTACGTATCTGCCTCTTTTTGCTACGTTTTTCCTGGGTTATCTCGGGTTCCAGGTGGGCTTTAAGAAACGGGATGAACTAATGGGACTGACTGCAATCTCCAGCCGGTTAGGTTCAAAGGATGCCAAGAAAAAAGAAGATGAAGATGAAGCCCGTAAAGGCTCACTTAAAATACTCGATACTAGTGTAATCATTGACGGACGGATTGCAGATATCTGTCAGACTGGTTTTCTTGATGGGACGCTCATCATCCCTGAATTTGTTCTTGAAGAACTGCAGCATATTGCTGATTCTTCGGATGTGTTAAAAAGAAACCGCGGGCGGAGAGGCCTGGATATCCTGAATAAAATTCAAAAAGAACTCCCGATTAACGTTGAAATCTATGAGGGAGACTTTGAAGAGATCCAGGAAGTCGACTCAAAGCTTGTCAAACTGGCGAAGGTCATTGGCGGCTATGTAGTAACAAACGATTTTAACCTTAATAAGGTCTGTGACCTTCAGGGTGTTTCAGTACTGAATATAAACGATCTTGCCAATGCCGTTAAACCGGTTGTGCTGCCGGGTGAGGAAATGGCTGTACAGGTTATAAAAGACGGCAAGGAACAAAATCAGGGTGTTGCTTACCTTGATGACGGTACGATGATTGTTGTCGAAGACGGACGTAATTACATTGGTAAAGAGATTGAAGTCATTGTGACAAGTGTGCTTCAGACGTCAGCGGGGCGGATGATTTTTGCCAAGCCGAAGCTGATGGAGAAAGCACTCTGATGTACTGAAAGTTATTATGACGGGGGAAGAGAAGCTATGAAGAACTATACGGTGATTATCCCAGCCGCCGGACAGGGAAAGCGGATGGGTGCCGGGCATAACAAGCAGTTTCTTCTCCTTCACGATAAGCCGCTCATTGTGCATACCCTGACTGTATTTGCACAGGACACTCATTGCCGTGAGATCATTCTTGTGGTAAACGAACAGGAAATAGAAGACATGTCTGCTTTAATCAAAACATACGGCATTCAGAAAACAGTCCGTATTGTTCCGGGCGGACGTGAGCGTCAGCAGAGTGTTTTTGAAGGACTGAAAGCTGTGTCTTCTGATGAGGAGATTGTGCTCATTCACGATGGAGCCAGGCCGTTCATTAAAGTAAGTGATATTCAAAAACTTGTCCGATCTGCTGTACAGGATGGTGCTGCCATCATTGCCGTTCCGGTAAAAGATACGGTAAAGCAGGTTGAACAGGGCGAGGTCACAAATACAGTGGACCGATCAAGCTTGTGGGCAGTTCAGACCCCGCAGGCTTTTCGTCTTTCAGGTATTTTGAAGGCACATAAAAGAGCGGAACGGGATGGATTTTCGGGCACGGATGATGCAAGTCTTGTTGAGTGGATTGGAGAGAGAGTCCGCGTCGTAGAAGGAGATTACCAGAATATTAAGCTGACCACACCGGAAGATATGTGGTTTGCAGAAGCGATTATAAAGATGAGGAAGGAAGAAACCAATGCTTAGAATCGGACAAGGTTTTGACGTACACCAGCTCGTTGAAGGACGCCCGCTCATTCTGGGAGGGATTGAGATCCCATATGAAAAAGGACTGCTCGGACACTCGGATGCCGACGTCCTTTTACATACCATAGCAGACGCATGTCTTGGCGCTGTTGCTGAAGGCGATATCGGTAAGCACTTCCCCGATACTGACCCTGCGTTTAAAGATGCAGATTCAAAGGAATTACTAAAACATGTATGGAAGATCGTAAAAGAAAAAGGGTACGTTCTAGGTAACGTTGACTGTACGATAATGGCCCAGATGCCTAAAATGGCCCCCCATATCGAAGACATGCGGACTCAAATCAGTGAGCTTTTGGAAGCGGACAAGTCCCAGGTTAACGTAAAGGCGACAACAACGGAGAAACTCGGCTTTACCGGACGCGGCGAAGGAATAGCAAGCCAGGCTGTGGTTCTTCTAACAAAAGCAACTTCTTAAAGAATCATTGAAAGTACGGCTGCCGGGAATGAATATTGGTGCCTTAATGAGTCCGATATTCGCGTTGAAGCCACACGAAGTTTACTAGCGATGTAATGACAAGACGGATAGTCGTCCCTCAGTTTACGTTTTTTAAAATGACATTGTGGAATGATTAAAAGCGTTGATTGTAGCGAATACGCGACACTCCTGCGGGAAAGCGAGTTCCGGGGAGAAGCGGTCATGGAAGAACCGTACTTCCTAAATAAGCTTGGACGTTTAAAGGTGTGAAAAAAACACCAATTTTACGAGGAATTAACGAATGACTGATTTTCGTAAACGTTGTTTCTTTCGCTTAACAGGTAATGAAGCCGGAGTGCCCGAGACTCTTGTGGCAGTGGGGGCCAGGTAAGACCCCGCAATGCTTTAAGAAGGCAGTGAAAAAGTTTGATCTTTAACTTTTGTAAGTGCCTGCAATGAGCGGAACGGTTGCATGTTTTAAAAAGCCTGTTATGAGTGGGTTTCTCGTAACAGGCGAGCAACCGAATGGAGCCATTGCCACTTAAATAAAAGGCAGTGAAAAAGTTGTTTTTTACTTTTTTAGTGGCCTCCTTTTAGCTTGAGGAGGCTTGCCGGCACCGCCACGGAAAGCGAAGGGCACGCAGACTTCATCTTAACTTCTGTACCCTAAAGGTTAGAGTAAGCATGAATATCGTGTTTAAATGAATGAACTCCCTGTTTCAGTCCTTGACCAATAGTGATAAAATAATGAGCGGAGAACAGCAGAAACGCAGACAGCGTTTTTGAACAAAAGAATGGAAGGTGTCATACAATGAGTCAGGAAATCCGTGTGCGCTTTGCGCCATCGCCTACCGGGCACTTGCATATTGGAGGAGCACGATCTGCTCTTTTCAATTACTTATTTGCACGTAATCAAAACGGTAAGTTTATCGTAAGAATAGAAGATACAGACCAAGCACGCAATGTGGAAACAGCGACAGAAAAGCTGATGGAGAGCATGAAGTGGCTCGGCATCGACTGGGATGAAAGTGTCGATGTAGGAGGTCCTTATGCCCCGTATCAGAGCATGGAGCGTATGGATATCTATAAACAGTACCTGGATCAGCTGCTTGAAGAGGGAAAGGCATACTACTGCTATATGACCGAAGAGGAACTTGAAGCAGAGCGGGAAGCCCAGCGTGCCCGTGGAGAAACACCGAAGTACTCCGGCCGTGACCGTAATTTAACTAAAGAGCAGCGCGAAACGTACGAACAGGAAGGTAAAAAACCAGTTATCCGTTTCCATGTACCTGAAAACGATTCTGTTGTTATCGAAGATATCATTCGAGGTAATGTTACGTTTGAAAATGAAGGTATCGGTGACTTTGTAATCGCTCGTAAAGATGGCGTTCCGACGTACAACTTTGCGGTTGTTATTGATGATTACCTGATGAAGATTTCCCACGTGATCCGTGGTGAAGAACACTTGTCAAATGCGCCCCGCCAGGCACTGATTTATCAGGCTTTGGGATGGGATGCACCAACGTTCGCTCATGCGTCTCTTATCCTGAATGAAGACCGTCAGAAAATGAGTAAACGTGACGAGTCTATCATTCAGTTTGTAGAACAGTACCGTGACCTTGGCTATCTTCCTGAAGCCATTGTAAACTTCCTTGCTCTTCTCGGCTGGTCTTCAGGACGTGAAGAAGAGGTATTTACAAAAGAACAGCTGATCGAAGAATTCAGCCTTGAGCGTGTATCAAAAGCGCCGGCTGTCTTTGATACAGACAAACTTGCCTGGATGAACAATCAGTACATGAAAGAGGCAGACCTTGACCGCGTCGTTGAGCTTGCCCTGCCGCACCTTGTTAAAGCAGGCAGGCTTGCTGAGAACATGACAGAGGAACAGCATGAGTGGGCGAAGAAGCTGATTGCTCTTTATCAGGAGCAAATGAGCTTTGGAGCAGAGATTGTTGAGCTTACAGATTTGTTCTTCAAGGATGAAATCGAGTATAATGAAGAAGCTAAAGAAGTATTGGCTGAAGAGCAGGTGTCTGAGGTAATGGCAGCATTTAAAGAAGAAGTGCTCGCTCTTGAAGACTTTGAGCCTCAAACGATCAAAAAAGCCATCAAGTCTGTACAGAAAGCCACGGGACACAAAGGGAAGAAGCTGTTCATGCCGATTCGCGTTGCAGCAACAGGCCAGACACACGGCCGTGATCTTCCTGATACCATCTCTCTACTTGGCAGAGATGTTATTGTTACCCGTTTAAACAGTGTTTTAAGTAACTAATGAGTGAATCATACAGCTAAAGTAATGACGAGGAAAAGTAAAAAGCAAAGTTTTTTATCAGAGAGAGCTGCCCCGGCTGAAAGCAGCTTAAAAGACTTGCTTTTGAACATGCACCTCAGAGCCCCTTATTGAAAGTAAAGTAGGTAAGGGCGGTACCCGCCGTTAACGGGTTAAGCGGAGCTGTTACAGCTCAAGCAGAGTGGAACCGCGCAATGAGAAGCGTCTCTGAGTCAGTAATGACCCAGAGGCGTTTTTTTAGCGTTTTTCTAAGAAGTGTTGCTTTATTTACGTTAGGCTTGAAGGATGTTGACGCTGCCTTCATGCCCTTTATGAGGCCACTTTTAAAAAGTCAAAATAACGTCACCGCTACATGGGTCGAATTGCAACGTAAAAGGGTTTTGATTTTTGAGGTGGGAGCTCATTGTCGTTATAAAAAGAGTGTTGTTTGGAGCGAATGCGCGACACTCCTGCGGGAGGAGCGAGTTCCGGGGAGACCCCACAGGCGCAGCGCGCCGAGGAGGCTCCCGAACCGCCCGCGGAAAGGGAGCGTAATGAGCGGAAATCAACACGCCACTTTTCTTGGAGAGTTAACTTTTTCAGTGGCTTCGCCGGGCACGAGGAGGTTCACCGGAGACCCCGCGGAAAGGGAGCCAAAGGAACGAAAATGAACATCTGCCTTAACCAGAACCGGCTACTAAAAGTATTGATAAAGAAAAGACCATAAGTATTACTAGACAAGGACAAAAGGAGGTTTGACCATTGTTTAAAACACTTAAGAATGACATCGACGTGGTGATGGACCAGGATCCGGCTGCGAGAAACAGACTGGAAGTAGTCTTCAATTATTCCGGTGTTCATGCGATTTGGAGCCACCGTCTCGCCCACGGTCTCTGGAAGCGCCGGTTTTATTTTCTGGCACGCTTTCTGTCTCAATTCAGCCGTTTTCTAACAGGTATTGAAATTCACCCCGGTGCTAAAATCGGTCAACGCCTTTTTATTGACCATGGCATGGGTGTTGTGATTGGGGAAACGTGCGAAATCGGAAATAACTGTACGATCTATCAAGGAGTAACCTTAGGGGGGACGGGAAAAGAAAAAGGGAAGCGTCATCCGACTCTTGAGGATAATGTCCTTATAGCTACAGGAGCAAAAGTACTCGGATCCATGAGGATCGGGGAGAATTCGCGGATCGGTGCAGGATCGGTCGTTTTAAAAGAAGTACCTCCAAACTCTACTGTAGTCGGAATCCCCGGGAAGGTAGTCATCCAGGACGGCGTGAAGATCGGTCATGATCTGGACCACATTAATTTACCCGATCCGGTGTCAGATAAGTTCAGGGAGCTTGAAGAAGAAATGGCTCGCCTGAAGGAACATATAGCTGAGCTGAAGAAACAGGATCAATCAAGACTAAAAGGAGGCGTCTCACATGACAATTAAGCTCTATAATACACTCACCAGACAAAAAGAAGTGTTCGAGCCGATAGAAGAAGGCAAGGTAAAGATGTATGTGTGCGGACCGACTGTTTACAACTACATTCACATTGGTAATGCCCGGCCGCCGGTTGTTTTTGATATGATACGGAGGTTTTTTGAATACCGGGGTTATGATGTGAAGTATGTGTCTAACTTTACAGACGTAGACGATAAAATTATTAAAGCTGCAGAAGAGATGGGTGAGGACGTAACGGCTGTTGCGGAGAAGTTTATTCAAGCCTATCACGAAGACACCGGCGCTCTCGGCGTAAAAAAGGCAGACGAACACCCACGGGTCATGGATACGATGCCTGAAATTATTGAATTCATTGAAAGGCTTGAAGAAAAAGACTATGCCTATGAGTCTGGGGGAGATGTCTATTTCAGAACCCGTAAGTTTGACGGCTACGGCAAGCTCTCTCACCAGTCGGTAGATGATCTTCAGCTCGGTGCACGCATTGAAGTCGGTGAGAAGAAAGAGGACCCTCTTGATTTTGTACTCTGGAAAGGGGTAAAACCTGGAGAAATCTTCTGGGAGAGCAAGTGGGGCAATGGCCGTCCGGGGTGGCATATTGAGTGCTCGGCTATGGTAAAGAAGTATCTGGGGGATACGATTGATATCCACGCCGGCGGCCAGGATCTGTCATTCCCGCACCACGAAAATGAAATTGCCCAGTCTGAGGCATTGAATGAAAAGCAGATGGCCAATTACTGGATTCATAACGGCTATATTAATATCGACAATGAAAAAATGTCCAAATCACTAGGGAATTTTATTCTTGTTCACGACATTATTAAGAAGTTTGATCCTGAAGTGGTCCGTTTCTTTATCGTAAACAATCATTACCGGAGCCCGATTAATTTCAGTGACGCACAGCTTGCCAGTGCGAAAACGAGTCTTGAACGTATAAAGACCACGTACCAGAATGTCTCCCACCGCCTTACTGAAACTGCCGATCTCGGTATCGATGCAGAAAAGTGGAAGGGGCAGGTTGATGTACACCTTGAAACGTTCAATCGTGAAATGGAAGATGACTTTAACAGTGCGAACGCTGTCGCAGCGATGTTTGAGCTGGTCAAGACAGCAAACCTTTACCTTCGTGAAAAACAAACGAGCAAAAACGTTCTCTCTCATATTACAGAGGCCCTGGATAACATGGCGTATGTTCTGGGAATTAAGCTTTCGGAGAAAAACGAAATGCTGGACGAGGAAATTGACGCTTTGATTCAGGAAAGAATCGATGCACGGAAAAACCGTGATTTTGCCCGTGCCGACGAGATCCGGGATGACCTGAAAGAAAAAGGAATTATTTTAGAAGATACACCTCAAGGTACGCGCTGGAAGAGGGTGTAGGCAGTGAAACTCAATGCATCCGTTCAAGACGTGGATCAGTTAAACGGGCTCACCCTGGCATATATGGGGGATGGGGTTATGGAGATGTACGTCCGCTACCGCCTCATCGCCTCAGGTCAGGTGAAGCCCAATCAGCTTCATCGTGAAGCTACAAAATTTGTATCGGCCAAAGCACAGGCTAAAGTGATTATTGTCCTCCTTGAAGGGGAGGCTCTTTCGGAGAAAGAGCGTTCAGTCGCAATGAGGGGCAGGAATGCCAAGTCGGCAACGGTGCCTAAAAATACAGATGTATCAACGTACCGCTACAGTACGGGTTTTGAAGCCCTGTGCGGCTATCTTTACTTAAAAGAAGAACACGGACGTCTTGATGAAATCATGGTTCAGGCATTTGAAATCCTGACAGCAGACGAAGAAAGGAGGTAACAACATGTCAGAAAAACACGATATGATTGCGGGAAAAAATCCCGTCATTGAAGCATTGAAATCGCCCCGGCCCATTCATAAAATCTGGATTGCCGAAGGTTCCCAGAAAGGGCAGATGGGGAAGGTGATGGACCTTGCCAAGTCCAGAAAGGTCAATGTTCAGTTTGTGCCGAAAAAGAAGATTGACCAAATGGCTGACACAGCTCAGCACCAGGGGGTAATTGCCCAGGTCGCAGCTTACGAATATCAGGATATGGATGATCTATTTGCAGCAGCAGAAAAAAGCGGAGAACCTCCGTTCTTTCTCCTCCTGGACGAGCTTGAAGACCCTCATAACCTGGGATCTATCCTCCGGACAGCGGATGCGGCCGGTGCACACGGGGTCATCGTACCGAAACGCCGTTCTGCAGGACTGACTGCGACAGTGGCAAAAGCCTCAACAGGTGCAATTGAGCACATTCCGGTGGTCAGAGTAACAAACCTTGCCCGGACGATGGACGAGCTGAAAGACCGGGGGCTGTGGTTTGTAGGAACAGATGCTGCCGGAAATGAAGATTACCGGGAGACCGATTTTGATATGCCGGTCGGGCTCGTTATCGGCAGTGAAGGAAAAGGGATGAGCCGGCTTGTGAAAGAAAAGTGTGACTTTCTCGTCCAGATTCCAATGGCCGGTCATGTGACGTCATTGAATGCTTCTGTGGCAGCTGCTTTACTGATGTATGAAGTGTACCGCCGCCGTCATCCAAAAGGACAAGCATAAATGCGCCGTTTTTTACTCGTCGACGGGTATAACATTATCGGAGACTGGCCTGAGCTTAGGGTTATGCAGGGGAGCGACCTGGCAGGGGCGAGAGATGTCCTGATTGAAAAGATGGCTGAGTATCAGGCTTATACAGGGACAAAGGTCATGATCATTTTCGATGCCCATATGGTACCGGGTCTCGGTAAGAAATACTCCAATTACCGTCTTGATATTGTTTATACCCGGGAAAAAGAGACAGCAGATGAACGGATCGAAAAGCTGGTAAGATCTCTCAAACGCGTAGATACAGAAATTTCTGTGGCTACCTCCGATTTTGTAGAGCAGCGGGTCATTTTTGCGAGCGGAGCTCTAAGGAAATCTGCAAGGGAACTGAGGACAGAAGTGGCTGCCATTGAGAAAGGCATTGCAAAAGAGGTATTAAGTGTAAAGAAGAAAACGGCCAGGTCAAAACTGCCTATTACGGACGAAATGGCTGAAATTTTCGAAAAATGGCGTCGAGGTGAGCATTGAGCACCTTGACGCCATTTGTTTTTGTTTAGTATAATGTTTCTATATTTAGACAATTCAATCTGTTTAAAGAGGTTTAAGTGTGTTTGTTCAAACAGTGGCTGGCTTACAGGGAAACGAACCGGATTTATCCGGATGGTACCCCCGGATGGGGCGGAGCTATTCAACATAGCACCATAGCTTCTGTGATGAACGGCAACTTAAAAATTTTATGCGCTTACATCAAGATGGGTCGGTGCAGTCAACTCCCCTTTTTAATACAGAAAAAGAGACAGGGTCGGAGGGATCGCGGTGGCTTTAGACCTCATGGAAGCTGGACGGAATGTCAAGTTTGAAGGAATGGACGACGAAACCCTGGTGGAGTATGTCAGGGAGGGTGACAGCTCGGCACTTGAGTATTTAATTAATAAATACAAGAACTTTGTACGGGCGAAAGCGAGATCATACTTCCTGATCGGGGCAGACCACGAAGATATTGTCCAGGAAGGGATGATTGGTCTTTACAAGTCCATACGGGATTTTAAAGGAGACAAGCTTTCCTCTTTTAAAGCCTTTGCTGAGCTTTGCATTACGCGCCAGATCATCACAGCTATTAAGACAGCTACGCGGCAGAAACATATACCTCTAAATTCTTACGTATCACTGGACAAGCCTTTGTACGATGAAGAATCGGACAGGACATTGCTGGATGTAATCTGCGGGTCAAGGGTGAGTGACCCCGAAGAACTGCTGATCAATCAGGAAGAATTTGACGATATTGAAGTGAAGATGACGGAGATCCTCAGTGAACTCGAACGTCAGGTGCTCATGCTTTATCTGGACGGGCGCAGCTATCAGGAAATTTCAGCGGACCTTAACAGACATGTAAAGTCCATTGACAATGCCCTTCAACGGGTGAAAAGGAAACTGGAACGCTATGTAGAAATCAAAGGCGTGAAGTTATAAAAGCAGGGGTAGAATCCGACCCCTGCTTTCTTTACAAAAGCCAGTTTTCGCATCTTTTTCTGAAGGCTGTTGTTTTAAAAGCTTTTGTGCCTCTCAGGATTAATTCAGCAGATCCAGGCGGACGCTTTCCGCTGCCTTATGTTACATATACAAGGGCATTGTATATTGTTAAATCCACATGACTTTCAGATTTCTCTTTTATAAACACCATTCTTATTTTTATCAATGAATGTTGATGTAGCGGGAATGCCCGCAGACTCCTGGCGGTTGCTGGGGGCGAGGAGAGAACCCGCAACGACGAGCGCTTACTTCCAGGATATGCTTCGAGCTGCTTCGACGCAGGTAGCTTGGAACCCTTACTATCAGAGGAAGAAGCACAAGGGGGGTGGGCTCGCTGCGCAGGGCATTACGGCTGCATCCTGTATTTTCAGCTGGAAATAACGGTAAGGATACCACATTACTATAAAGACGATCACACTCACAATCTCTTAACAGAAAAGCGGCAGACTTTCTCTTACTCTTGTTATGAAATCGTTGAATCAAGGCGACAATGAAAAGGAAGGGACATTGACATCCCTTCTTTTATTATGATAAATTTATTAGGTATGTACATCTGTGCACATAGCTTTGTCATGCTAAGGAGTATACTATGTCAGCTAAAGTCGTTCTCTCATGTTCGGAATGTAAATCCCGAAACTATTCAACCACAAAAACGAAAGGCATTCATGCCGAACGTTTGCAAATGAAAAAACACTGCAAAACTTGCGGAAAGCATACAACCCATGTGGAGACGAAATAATTGTATATAAGTATAGATGAAGGTTGGAGGTGGCTTGTATGGCAGAAACAACAACATCAACAGCAAAAAAACCTGTAAAGTTCCTGAAAGAAGTTTCAACAGAAATGAAGCGGGTAACATGGCCGACGCGTAAGGAACTCGTTCGTTACACAGGCGTCGTTATTGCAACGGTTGCGTTCATCGCAGTATTTTTTGCAATTGTCGACCTTGGTATTTCTGAATTGATTCGTTTGATCCTGAACTAAAAGGATTTCAGAGTAAGATAGGTTTTAAGTTGCGTTTAGAGGAGGGAAGGACATTACGTCCTGATCGTCATGGAGAAAAATTGGTATGTTGTCCACACCTATTCAGGGTACGAGAACAAAGTTAAAACGAACCTGGAGAAGCGTGTGGAGTCGATGGACATGACTGACAAGATCTTCCGGGTTCTCGTTCCTGTAGAGGAAGAGACAGAAGTGAAAAACGGAAAGAGCAAGCAGGTAACAAAGAAAGTCTTTCCGGGTTATGTAATCGTAGAAATGGTAATGACAGATGACTCCTGGTATGTTGTCCGTAACACGCCTGGAGTTACAGGATTTGTAGGATCTTCCGGAGCGGGTTCGAAGCCGACGCCGCTTCTTCCTGAGGAAGTAGACGCAATCCTGCGTCAGATGGGTGTAGAACAGCCGAAAGCGGAAGTTGACTTTGAGCTTAAAGAGCCTGTTAAAGTAAAAGAAGGGCCATTTGCTAACTTTATTGGTACGATTGAAGATATCCATGTAGAGAAGCAGAAGCTCAAAGTACACGTTAATATGTTCGGTCGTGAAACACCGGTTGAGCTTGAATTTACTCAAGTTGAAAAGATTTAAGTCGATTCCTTTAAATGGAATATTAATTTCGACTTGATATTCATTTTCATAAGTGATAAAATTTGAATGTTGTTAATGACGTGAACATCATGTTCACGTTTTTTCCTGCAAACATGCAGGCATATGAGTGGGAGGGCATCATGCCCGGTATACCACATCACGGACTTAAGGAGGTGTGTCGCGTGGCTAAAAAGGTCATTAAAGTTGTAAAACTTCAAATCCCAGCTGGTAAAGCAAACCCAGCACCACCTGTTGGTCCAGCACTTGGTCAAGCAGGCGTGAACATCATGGGATTCTGTAAAGAATTTAACGCTCGTACACAGGAACAAGCGGGCTTAATCATTCCAGTTGAAATCACGGTATTTGAAGACCGTTCATTTACATTTATCACTAAAACTCCACCGGCTGCAGTGTTACTGAAGAAAGCAGCAGGAATTGAAACGGCTTCTGGTGAGCCGAACAAGAACAAGGTGGCAACGTTAAGTCGTGATAAAGTTCGTGAAATCGCGGAAACAAAAATGCCTGACCTGAACGCAGCTGATGTTGAAGCAGCAATGCGTATGGTTGAAGGTACTGCCCGTAGCATGGGAATCGTTATCGAAGGTTAATAGTACCCATGAAATGTAAGTAAGGTTGCGAAGCGGGGATTTTCTCCCGCCTGGAAAGTGTTGGGCGATCAGGGTGGCTAAGCCAATCTTATCGATTCCACGCCTCCGGGCTCGCAACCTTTATTAGTGGGAGGTCTAACCGCTAAAACCACAATCAAGGAGGAAATAACATGGCTAAGAAAGGCAAAAAGTTCGAAGATGCTTTGAAGCTCGTTGACCGCGAAAAAGCGTACGACGCGCAAGAAGCAATCGAGTTAGTAAAGAAAACGGCAACAGCTAACTTTGACGAAACTGTTGAATTAGCTGCGCGCCTTGGCGTAGATCCAAAGAAAGCAGATCAGCAGATTCGTGGAGCAGTCGTACTTCCAAACGGAACAGGTAAAACACAACGTGTACTTGTTTTCGCTAAAGGCGACAAAGCGAAAGAAGCAGAAGCTGCCGGAGCAGATCACGTAGGTGAAGAGGAGCTCATCAACAAAATCAACCAAGGTTGGTTCGATTTTGATGTAGTTGTAGCTACACCTGACATGATGGCTCAAGTTGGTAAACTGGGCCGTGTGCTTGGACCAAAAGGTCTAATGCCGAACCCTAAAACTGGCACAGTAACTTTCGATGTAGAAAAAGCTGTGAACGAAATTAAAGCTGGTAAAGTTGAATACCGCGTTGATAAATCCGGTAACATTCACGTACCAATCGGAAAAGTATCTTTTGATACAGACAAGCTCCAGGAAAACTTCCAAACAATGATCGATACATTGTTAAAAGCGAAGCCTGCAGCTTCTAAAGGAACTTACATGCGCAATGTTTCCGTTGCTTCTACAATGGGGCCTGGCGTAAAGGTAAACTCTTCCGCATTTAAACTTTAATCTTAGTGTTGACTTCTCTTTAGGGGAAGGATATACTGTTCAATAGTGATTTTCATAAAACACTCATACCGTAGACAGCAGGAGCGACTTGTCGCTTAATATCCTGCCGAGGTGAAATCATGATCAGATCCCTGCATTCCTGCAGGTTTTCGATACGTGTGCCTCCATGTCTGCGACGTGGAGGCCTTTTTATTTCTCCGGTATGAACCATTGATTCTATAGGAGGTGTCAGAACAGGATGAGCAAAGTAATTGAGCAGAAACAAGCTGTTGTCAGCGAAATTGCTGCGAAGCTGAAAGAAAGCCAGTCAACAATTGTTGTTGATTACCGCGGACTTGACGTTGCTGAAGTAACTGAACTTCGTAAGCAGCTTCGTGAAGCAAACGTAGACTTCAAAGTTTACAAAAACTCTATGACTCGTCGCGCGGCTGCTGAGGCTGGTCTAACTGAGTTGGACGAGCAGCTGGTAGGACCGACTGCAATTGCATTTAGTAACGAGGATGTTATCGCTCCTGCGAGAATTCTTAACAAATTCGCGAAGGATCACGATGCATTGGAACTAAAAGCAGGTGTCATTGAAGGGCGCATTGCATCTCTTGAAGAAGTTAAAGCACTCGCGGAACTACCATCCCGCGAAGGATTGCTTGGAATGCTTCTCAGCGTTATGCAAGCTCCAATCAGAAACTTTGCATTGGCTACAAAAGCTGTTGCAGAACAAAAGGAAGAACAAGGCGCGTAAATTTTACATGCCTGAAGTCAGCGTGACTTAAATTTAGAAACTTATAATAAATAGGAGGAAAGACAAATGACTAAAGAGCAAATTATTGATGCGATTAAAGAAATGTCTGTATTAGAACTAAACGATCTTGTTAAAGCGATCGAGGAAGAATTCGGAGTAGAAGCTGCTGCGCCTGTAGCTGCAGCTGGTGGCGGAGCTGGAGAAACTGTTGAAGAGCAAACTGAATTCGACGTAGTACTTGAGTCTGCTGGAAGCTCTAAAATCGGTGTGATCAAAGTGGTTCGTGAAATCACTGGCCTGGGTCTTAAAGATGCGAAAGCTCTTGTAGACGGCGCTCCTGCAGCAATCAAAGAAGGCGTTGCTAAAGACGAAGCTGAAGAAGTGAAAGCTAAGCTTGAAGAAGCTGGCGCTTCTGTCGAAGTTAAATAATACCGCTTGAATTCTTAAAAACTCGCTTTGGTTTTCCAAAGCGGGTTTTTTTACACTCAATAAATACGACTCTCCTGTAACAGGCTGACGGATTTTCTTTGCTGAAAGAAAGTCGTGTTAAGGAGAATGTTAATACTTCCCGGGAATCACTGGAAGTGATGCTCCCCCCCTCCCGCAGCTACACATGGATACTGGGGAAAACCAGAGACTCCTGCAAAAGGCGTGTTCTGTCCTGAGCATTTCCGTGAACAGGAATCAGGTCAAAAATTGTATCAACACGTTGTTTAGCAAGGCAGGAAGAAAAAACAACAGAACAACAGGCAGGTGATTGAAAATGGGTCACTATTATTCTGAAAAGCCGGATGTGGCAAGCGAACCTGAGAAGGTAGCGGTAACCGTCCGCGGACAAGACCTCTCTTTTATATCTGATCGCGGTGTTTTTTCAAAGGGAGACCTCGATTATGGAACACGCGTACTTTTGGAAGCTTTTGAGTTTCCTGAAGAAGAAGGACCGATTGCTGATATCGGATGCGGCTGGGGGCCGATAGGGATTTCACTGGCGAAAGAAGCTCCAGGACGTACCTTTGTAATGGTGGATATAAATGAGCGGGCCGTTAACCTTGCCAGACAAAACGCAAATCAAAACCAGGTTGATAATGTCAGAATAAAAGAAAGTATGCTTTTCTCTGAAATTAAAGATGAGAGATATGCTGCAGTTTTAACCAATCCGCCTATCCGTGCCGGAAAGCAGACTGTTCACCAGCTTTTTGAGGAAGCTTACGAACAACTGAAAGAAAACGGCGAGTTATGGGTTGTGATTCAAAAGAAACAAGGAGCCCCGTCTGCAAAAAAGAAGCTTGAAGAATTGTTTGGAGCAGGGGAAGTAGAGGTTCCAATAAAAGATAAAGGCTACTTCATTTTGCGCTGTAAAAAACATTGACTCGGATTTTTTATTATGTTAATGTTATTTAATGCGTATGTAAATGAAAAATAGGGTCAATGCGTTTAAATATAGGAGCTGTGTATAAAAAGGGTTATTTTGGACAAACTAGTAACGTCTTTTATGCTTACGGCATAAAAGGCTTTGAAAATACCCTTTTTTGTTTTTTTTTTAACTTTACTGTTTCAGTAAAACATGCACCTGTAAATTGACCTATTTGAAGCTCGGAGGGTGTCAAACGTATGCCCTTTGACTCATAGATGGGAATGTATTTTCATGTCTATGTTTAGCAATTGCGTCCCGGGGGCGAGGATAGCAGTATACAAGTTATTTTTGTGCTGCGCCGCAACCGGAAAAGTTTGGCGCTGTTGCTTTTCTTAATAAAAACGTTAGGTTTGAGGGGTGAATCAGTTGACAGGTCAACAAGTTCAGTATGGACGTCACCGCCAGAGAAGAAGTTATGCACGAATCAACGAAGTTTTGGAACTACCAAACTTAATCGAGATTCAGACAGCTTCTTATCAATGGTTTCTTGATGAGGGTATTCGCGAGATGTTTTCAGACATCTCCCCGATCGAAGACTTCACGGGTAATTTGGTTTTAGAGTTTATTGATTACAGCTTAGGAGAGCCAAAATATTCTGTCGAAGATTCAAAAGAGAGGGATGTTACTTATTCTGCACCTCTTAGGGTCAAGGTTCGCTTGATCAACAAAGAGACAGGGGAAGTAAAAGAGCAGGAAGTATTTATGGGAGATTTCCCACTTATGACCGAAACAGGGACATTCGTTATTAACGGTGCAGAACGTGTTATCGTGTCTCAGCTCGTTCGTTCTCCAAGTGTCTACTTTAACGACAAAATTGATAAAAACGGTAAAAAAGGCTTCGGCGCTACTGTGATTCCAAACCGCGGTGCGTGGTTGGAGCTTGAAACCGACGCAAAAGATGTCGTTTATGTGCGTATTGACCGTACACGAAAAATCCCGGTTACGGTATTACTCCGTGCTCTCGGGTTTGGAACTGATCAAGAGATCATTGACTTACTGGGAGAAGATGAATACTTACGTAACTCACTTGACAAAGACAATACGGACAGCTCAGAGAAAGCGTTGCTTGAAATCTATGAGCGCCTTCGCCCAGGAGAGCCACCAACAGTCGACAATGCCAAGAGTCTTTTAGAGTCCCGCTTCTTCGATCCGAAGCGTTATGACCTTGCCAATGTTGGTCGCTACAAAATGAATAAGAAACTCCATATTAAGGAACGTCTTTTCAACCAGCGTCTCGCTGAAACGCTTGTTGATCCGGACACAGGCGAAGTACTCGCGGAAGAAGGGGCTATGATTGACCGCCGTCTTCTCGACCGCCTTATTCCTTATCTGGAAAATAACGTTGGTTTCCGTCACTATACCCTTAATGGCGGTGTAGTGGATGAGGAAGATGTAGAACTTCAGTCTGTTCTTATTCACCCTCAAAACGGTAAAGAAGACGCTGAACCGATTCGCGTGATCAGCAATGGGGTTGTTGACCGCAGTGTGAAGAACATTACACCTGCTGACATCATCTCTTCTATTAACTACTTCTTTAACCTGCTTCACGGTGTCGGAAACACAGATGACATTGACCACTTAGGTAACCGTCGTCTGCGCTCTGTCGGCGAACTGCTTCAAAACCAGTTCCGTATCGGATTATCCCGTATGGAACGTGTCGTTCGTGAGCGTATGTCTATTCAGGATGCAAACATGATTACGCCACAGGCGCTAATCAACATCCGTCCGGTTATTGCATCAATTAAAGAGTTCTTCGGAAGCTCTCAGCTTTCTCAGTTTATGGACCAGACAAACCCGCTTGCAGAACTTACGCACAAGCGTCGTCTGTCTGCACTCGGACCTGGTGGTCTGACTCGTGAACGTGCCGGCTTTGAAGTACGAGACGTTCACTACTCCCACTATGGCCGTATGTGTCCGATCGAAACACCTGAGGGTCCGAACATCGGTTTGATTAACTCCCTTTCCAGCTTTGCGAAGGTAAACGAGTTTGGCTTCATGGAAACACCTTATCGTAAGGTTGACCACGAACGTGGTGCTGTGTCTGCCCAAATCGACTACCTGACTGCTGACGAAGAGGATAACTACGTTGTAGCCCAGGCTAACGCGAAACTCGATGATGAAGGTTACTTTATCGATGACAACATCATCTGCCGTTTCCGTGGTGAAAACATCGTTGTACCAAAAGACCGCGTTGACTACATGGACGTATCGCCTAAGCAGGTAGTATCTGCTGCGACAGCATGTATCCCGTTCCTGGAAAACGATGACTCCAACCGTGCCCTTATGGGAGCAAACATGCAACGTCAGGCCGTGCCGCTTCTTAACCCAGAATCCCCGATCGTGGGAACAGGAATGGAGTATGTGTCTGCCAAAGACTCCGGTGCTGCCGTTATTTCAAAATCAAAAGGCCGCGTAGAGCGCGTGTCCGGTAACTATATTCAGGTTCGCCGTATCGAAGAAGTGGACGGAAAAGAGATTGAAGGGGACGCAATTCGCTATAACCTTCAAAAGTTCATCCGATCCAACCAGGGAACCTGCTACAACCAGCGTCCGATCGTAAGTGAAGGTGACATCGTAACAAATGGTGAGATCCTTGCTGACGGACCATCAATGGAAAAAGGTGAAATGGCCCTGGGTCGTAACGTCGTAGTCGGATTTATGACTTGGGACGGTTACAACTATGAGGATGCGATCATCTTAAGTGAGCGTCTTGTAAAAGACGATGTCTACACATCCATTCATATTGAAGAATACGAGTCTGAAGCCCGTGATACGAAGCTCGGACCTGAAGAAATCACCAGAGATATTCCAAACGTCGGTGAGGATGCCCTTCGCAACCTCGATGACCGTGGAATTATCCGCGTGGGTGCTGAAGTGAAAGACGGAGATATTCTTGTAGGGAAAGTAACACCTAAGGGAGTTACCGAACTTACTGCAGAAGAGCGTCTCCTTCATGCGATCTTCGGTGAGAAAGCACGTGAAGTACGTGATACATCCCTGCGTGCGCCACACGGCGGTGATGGAATCGTTCTTGATGTGAAGATCTTTAACCGTGAAGACGGAGATGAGCTGCCACCAGGCGTGAACCAGCTTGTGCGTGTATACCTCGTACAGAAGCGTAAGATTCACGAAGGGGATAAAATGGCCGGCCGTCACGGTAACAAAGGTGTTATCTCCAAGATCCTTCCTGAAGAAGATATGCCTTACCTTCCGGATGGAACGCCGATTGACATCATGTTAAACCCACTGGGTGTACCATCTCGTATGAACATCGGGCAGGTACTTGAAATGCATATGGGTATGGCTGCAAAAGCCCTCGGTATCCACATTGCATCTCCGGTATTTGACGGTGCCCGTGAGGAAGACGTATGGTCTACGATCGCTGAAGCCGGTATGGCTGAAGATGCGAAGACGGTACTATATGATGGAAGAACCGGTGAACCGTTTGATAACCGTGTTTCTGTCGGTGTTATGTATATGATCAAGCTGGCACACATGGTTGATGACAAGCTTCACGCCCGTTCAACGGGACCATATTCACTCGTAACCCAGCAGCCGCTCGGTGGTAAAGCACAGTTCGGTGGTCAGCGTTTCGGTGAGATGGAGGTATGGGCACTTGAGGCATATGGTGCTGCTTACACCCTGCAGGAGATCCTTACTGTGAAATCCGATGACGTTGTCGGACGTGTTAAAACGTACGAAGCGATCGTGAAAGGTGAAAACGTACCGGAACCAGGTGTTCCTGAGTCGTTTAAAGTTCTTATCAAAGAGCTTCAGAGTCTTGGTATGGACGTGAAGATGCTTACCAGTAATGAAGAGGAAATCGAAATGCTGGAGCTGGATGACGAAGATGATCAGAACAACGACAAGTTGAATTTGAACCTAGAGTCCACTGAATCAAACGGTTAATGGCAGATCTTGAAAGTCGAAAGGGAGGTTGGCCCCTTGATAGATGTTAATAACTTTGAGTATATGAAAATTGGCTTGGCTTCTCCGGATAAAATCCGCTCTTGGTCAAGAGGGGAAGTCAAAAAGCCAGAAACAATCAACTACAGAACGCTTAAGCCTGAAAAAGACGGTTTGTTCTGTGAGCGCATTTTCGGTCCAACAAAAGATTGGGAATGTCATTGTGGTAAATATAAGCGTGTCCGCTACAAAGGTGTCGTATGTGACCGATGTGGCGTAGAAGTAACACGTGCAAAAGTACGTCGTGAGAGAATGGGACACATCGAGCTTGCTGCCCCTGTATCTCACATCTGGTACTTTAAAGGAATCCCAAGCAGAATGGGGCTTGTCCTGGACATGTCCCCACGTTCTCTTGAGGAAGTAATCTACTTCGCATCGTATGTAGTTACTGAAACAGGAGACACACCGCTTGAACTCAAGCAGCTGCTGTCTGAGAGAGAATACCGGACGTACCGTGAAAAGTACGGCCGTTCTTTCACAGCCTCTATGGGAGCGGAAGCAATCCGCAAGCTTCTTCAGGACATTGATCTTGATAAAGAAGTAAATATGCTGAAAGAAGAATTGCTTACAGCTCAAGGTCAAAGACGCACACGTGCGATCAAGCGCCTTGAAGTTCTTGAAGCATTCCGTAACTCCGGCAACAAACCTGACTGGATGATCCTTGATGTTCTTCCTGTCATCCCGCCGGAATTGCGTCCGATGGTTCAGTTAGACGGAGGACGCTTTGCGACTTCCGACTTAAACGACCTTTACCGCCGTGTAATTAACCGTAACAACCGATTAAAGCGTCTCCTCGACCTTGGTGCTCCAAGCATCATCGTTCAAAACGAGAAGCGTATGCTTCAGGAAGCAGTCGATGCCTTAATCGATAACGGACGACGCGGCCGTCCTGTAACAGGACCTGGTAACCGCCCGTTGAAATCTCTTTCCCACATGCTTAAAGGTAAGCAAGGACGTTTCCGTCAAAACCTTCTTGGTAAACGTGTTGACTACTCCGGACGTTCCGTTATCGTAGTAGGTCCTCACCTTAAGATGTACCAGTGCGGTCTTCCAAAGGAAATGGCTCTTGAACTGTTTAAGCCTTTTGTAATGAAAGAGCTTGTAAGTAAAGGTCTTGCCCACAACATCAAGAGCGCCAAGCGTAAAGTAGAGCGCGTTCAGCCGGAAGTATGGGATGTTCTTGAAGAAGTCATTAAAGAGCACCCGGTTCTTCTTAACCGGGCACCTACCCTTCACAGATTGGGTATCCAGGCATTTGAGCCGACTCTGGTTGAAGGTCGTGCAATTAAGCTGCACCCACTTGTGTGTACAGCTTACAACGCCGACTTTGACGGAGACCAAATGGCCGTTCACGTACCTCTTTCTGCTGAAGCACAGGCCGAGTCACGCCTTCTTATGCTTGCAGCGCAAAACATCTTGAACCCTAAAGATGGCAAGCCTGTTGTTACTCCGTCCCAGGATATGGTGCTGGGTAACTACTACCTTACACTTGAGCGAAAAGATGCAGTAGGCGAAGCGAACGTGTATTACGGACCAAATGAAGTGCTGACAGCATATCAAAACGGTTATGTACACCTTCATACCCGTATTGCCGTTCCGGTTGATTCTCTTGGCGATAAGCCATTTAAGGATCACCAAAAAGGAAAACTGATTCTAACGTCAGTAGGTAAGGTTATCTTTAACGAAATCCTGCCTCCTGAGTTTCCTTATATTAACGAACCGACAGCTTATAACCTTCAGGAAGAAACACCTGATACGTATATCGTGTCAACAGGCACAGATGTGAAAAAGGAATTCGCTGAGCGTGACGTTATTAAGCCGTTTAAAAAAGGATTCCTCGGCGATATTATCGCTGAAGTCTTTAAGAAGTTTAAAGTATCCGAAACGTCAATCATGCTTGATAAAATGAAGGACTTAGGATTCTACTACTCCACAAAAGCAGGTATTACCATCGGTGTATCTGATATCGTGGTACTTAAAGACAAACAGAAAATCCTGGACGAAGCGGAAGGAAAAGTAGACCGTGTCCTAAAGCAGTTCCGCCGTGGTCTGATCACGGAAGAAGAGCGTTATGACAAGGTTATTGAGATCTGGAGCTCGGCGAAAGATGTGATCCAGAGCAAGTTGATGGGTACACTTGATACCTCCAACCCGATCTTCATGATGAGTGATTCCGGTGCCCGTGGTAACGCGTCGAACTTTACGCAGCTTGCAGGTATGCGTGGTCTGATGGCAAACCCATCCGGGCGAATCATCGAGCTTCCGATAAAATCCAGTTTCCGTGAGGGACTTACAGTACTTGAGTACTTTATCTCCACCCACGGTGCCCGTAAAGGTCTTGCCGATACGGCCCTTAAAACAGCCGACTCAGGTTACCTTACACGCCGGCTGGTTGATGTTGCACAGGATGTTATTGTTCGCGAACAAGACTGTGGAACAGACCGCGGCTTGAAAGTGGCTGCCATTAAGGAAGGTACAGAAGTTATTGAACCATTATACGACCGCCTTGTCGGCCGTTTAACATTCCAGACGGTACATCACCCTGAAACAGGTGAAGTCCTTGCTGAGAAAAACCAGACTCTTGATGAAGACACAAGTAAACTCATCGAAGATTCCGGTGTAAAAGAACTAACTATTCGTTCTGCCTTCACATGTGACACAAAACACGGCGTATGTAAGGCCTGCTACGGACGCAACCTTGCAACAGGTGCAGAAGTAGAAGTAGGCGAAGCGGTAGGAATCATCGCTGCCCAGTCAATCGGTGAGCCGGGTACACAGTTAACGATGCGTACCTTCCACACAGGCGGGGTAGCCGGAGACGACATCACTCAAGGTTTACCACGTATCCAAGAGGTATTTGAAGCCCGTAACCCTAAAGGTCAGGCTGTCATTTCCGAGATTCAGGGTGTGGTCACCGACGTGAAGGAAGTAAACGAAAAGAAAGAGATTATCGTTAAAGGTGATCTTGAAACCCGTTCTTACACAACACCATACGGCTCCCGCATGAAAGTAGAAGTGGGTACTGAAGTTAAACCGGGGCAGGAACTTACAGAAGGTTCTATTGATCCGAAAGAACTTCTCACCGTATCCGGTGTTCAAGGTGTACAGGAGTACCTTCTTCGCGAAGTACAAAAAGTATACCGCATGCAAGGGGTGGAAATTGGTGATAAGCACGTGGAAGTAATGGTTCGCCAGATGCTTCGTAAAATCCGCGTTCTTGACGCAGGGGACACAGAAGTACTTCCAGGATCCCTTATTGAAATTCACCAGTTCAACGAAGCCAACAAAGATGTGCTCCTTCGCGGCGGCACACCAGCAACAGGTAAGCCGGTTCTGCTCGGTATTACAAAAGCATCTCTTGAAACAGATTCCTTCTTATCTGCCGCCTCCTTCCAGGAAACGACTCGTGTCCTGACTGACGCAGCAATTAAAGGAAAACGAGATGAGCTTGTAGGACTGAAAGAGAACGTTATTATCGGTAAGCTTGTTCCGGCTGGTACAGGCATGCAGCGCTATAGAAAGATCAACCTTGCTATGGAAGAAGATGCACAGTCTGAAATGCCGGCGATTGAAGAAGCGACGATCCAGGATTAATCATGGGCACCCGGAGTGGCTTTTCCGCCACTCCGGTCCTGCTCAATAAAAATTCGAACAGGTTGTTGACACATGTTATCCCTAGTGATAATATATAAAAGTGCGCCTAATACCTGATGCTTTGGAGGATTATTGATGTCTTATGAAAAAGTAGTGCAGGCCAATGAACGAATAGTGGGCACGAAACAAACTTTAAAAGCACTGGAAGAACAGCAGGTTAAAGAATTAATCATTGCCGACGATGCTGATCACGGTGTACTTTCCAAAGTCCTGGCGCTAGCCGAAGACCAGGGGGTGCCGATTCAGACCGTTGATTCCATGAAAAAGCTTGGAAAAGCATGCGGAATTGACGTATCAGCAGCGATTGTAGCAATTAAAAAGTAAATGGGTTTTTGCTTAAGGGGTTCACCTTCTGCGGCAAAAACTTTACTTTTGTACTTTTATGAACCACCTGGACCAGTGGACTTGAACCAAGTTGATACGAAAGGAGGAAAAACCATGCCTACAATTAACCAGTTAGTACGCAAAGGTCGCGTATCTAAAGTTAGAAAGTCCGACTCACCAGCTTTAAATAAAGGTTACAACAGCTTCAAGAAAGTTCAAACGGACTTGAGCTCACCGCAAAAGCGTGGCGTTTGTACTCGTGTTGGTACAATGACACCAAAGAAACCAAACTCCGCATTGCGTAAATATGCTCGTGTACGTCTTACGAACCAAATTGAAGTGACAGCTTATATCCCAGGAATCGGGCACAACCTTCAGGAACACAGTGTTGTCCTCATCCGTGGTGGACGAGTAAAAGACTTACCGGGGGTACGTTACCACATCGTACGTGGTGCGCTTGATACTGCCGGAGTTGAAAACCGTGCACAAGGTCGTTCCAAGTACGGAACAAAGCGTCCTAAAAAATAATTGATTAAGACAGATATAAACTACTATTAATGGATGGAAGGAGGGGACCACATGCCTCGTAAAGGACCAGTACCAAAAAGAGACGTATTACCTGATCCACTTTACAAATCGAAGCTTGTTACACGTATGATCAACCGTATGATGATCGACGGTAAAAAAGGGAAAGCACAAACGACTCTTTACAAGTCTTTCGAATTAGTAAAAGAACGTACCGGCAATGATCCTCAAGAAGTATTCGAACAAGCACTTAAAAACATCATGCCTGTTCTTGAAGTTAAAGCACGCCGTGTTGGTGGTGCAAACTACCAAGTACCAATCGAAGTAAAACCAGAGCGACGTACTGCACTGGGACTTCGCTGGTTAGTAAGCTACGCTCGCCTTCGTGGTGAAAAAACGATGGAAGAGCGTCTTGCCAACGAAATTATGGACGCTGCAAATAATACGGGAGCCGCTGTTAAAAAGCGCGAAGATACTCACCGTATGGCAGAAGCGAACAAAGCATTCGCTCACTACCGCTGGTAAGAAAATACTTGCCCGGCTTACGGGCGGTATATTTCAAAACAGTTAATCGAGACGGGATACTGAGGAGGCCGGTCACCCGGCTTTCCCTCGGAACCATCTCCAACCCACTAACATCTTCACTTAAGGAAGGAGAAAATGACCATGGGAAGAGAATTCTCCTTAGAAAAGACGCGTAATATCGGAATCATGGCTCACATCGATGCCGGTAAGACGACGACGACTGAGCGTGTACTTTTCTACACAGGGCGTATTCACAAAATCGGTGAAACGCACGAAGGTGCTTCTCAAATGGACTGGATGGACCAGGAGCAAGAGCGTGGAATCACGATCACTTCTGCTGCGACAACAGCCGCTTGGAAAGAACACCGTGTAAATATCATCGATACTCCAGGACACGTAGACTTTACTGTAGAGGTAGAGCGTTCTTTACGTGTACTTGATGGTGCCGTAGCTGTACTTGATGCACAGTCCGGTGTAGAACCACAAACGGAAACTGTATGGCGTCAGGCAACTACGTATGGCGTACCACGTGTTGTTTTCGTAAACAAAATGGATAAGATCGGTGCTGACTTCATCTACTCACTAGGCACAATGCACGATCGTCTTGGTGCTAACGCACATGCGATCCAGTTGCCAATCGGTGCAGAAGATGACTTCGAAGGTATCATCGACCTTGTTGAAATGCACGCTTACTACTACTTAGATGATCTCGGTTCACGTACTGAAGCACGTGAAATTCCGGATGAGTATAAGGATCAAGCGAATGAGTACCGTGAAAAGTTACTTGAAGCAGTTTCCGAACTTGACGAAGATTTAATGATGAAATACCTTGAAGGTGAAGAGCTTACGACTGAAGAGATCAAAGCTGCGATCCGTAAAGGTACTTGTGACGTTGAATTCTACCCTGTCATCTGCGGATCTGCCTTTAAAAACAAAGGTGTTCAGCTTATGCTTGATGCTGTTATCGACTACCTTCCATCTCCATTGGACGTACCTCCAATGACTGGAATGCTACCGGACAGCGAAGAAGAAGTTCTGCGTAAGCCAAGTGATGACGAGCCATTCTCTGCATTGGCATTTAAAGTTATGACGGATCCTTTCGTAGGTAAACTTACATTCTTCCGCGTATACTCTGGTACTGTTGACGCTGGTTCTTACGTTAAGAACTCAACGAAAGATAAGCGTGAGCGTATGGGACGTATCCTTCAAATGCACGCGAATCACCGTGAAGAGATTCCTACTGTTTACGCTGGTGATATCGCTGCGGGTGTCGGGCTTAAGAGCACAACTACAGGAGACACAATCTGTGATGAGAAGAACATGGTTATTCTTGAATCCATGGAATTCCCTGAGCCGGTAATCTCCCTTTCTGTAGAGCCTAAGTCTAAAGCTGACCAGGATAAAATGGGTATCGCTTTAGGTAAGCTTGCAGAAGAAGATCCAACATTCCGCACACACACTGATGAAGAAACAGGACAAACGATCATCGCAGGTATGGGTGAGCTTCACCTTGATATCATCGTTGACCGTATGAAGCGTGAATTCAAAGTGGAAGCAAATGTTGGTGCACCTCAGGTTTCCTACCGTGAGACAATCCGTCAAGCGGCGAAAGTTGAAGGTAAATTCGTACGTCAATCCGGTGGTCGTGGACAATTCGGTCACGTATGGGTTGAGTTCGAACCTAACGAAGAAGGTAAAGGCTTCGAGTTCGTTGATAAAGTTGTCGGCGGTGTTGTTCCTCGTGAATACATCCCATCAGTTGGACAGGGTCTTGAAGAGTCCCTTAAGAACGGGATGCTCGCCGGATACGAAGTTATCGACGTAAAAGCCACCCTTGTTGATGGTTCTTACCACGATGTCGACTCCAACGAGATGGCATTTAAAGTAGCTGCTTCCCTGGCTGTTAAAGAAGCGGCGAAAAAATGTAACCCGGCTATTCTTGAGCCAGTCATGAAAGTTGAAGTGGTTGTACCTGAAGAGTACATGGGAGACATCATGGGTGACGTAACTTCCCGTCGTGGACGAGTTGAAGGTATGGAAGCCCGCGGTAACGCACAAATTGTTAAGGCGATGGTGCCACTTTCCGAAATGTTCGGTTACGCTACTTCCCTGCGTTCCAACACGCAAGGACGCGGACAGTACACAATGCATTTTGACCACTATGAAGAAGTACCTAAGAGTATTTCTGAAGAGATCATCAAAAAACAGTCTGGTAAGTAATCTGTTATTGTCTCACAGGTCATTTTGTTGTAAGCTAAGTTTGTTGTAAGCTTAGAGTGATGAGAGGTACAGCTTTTCATCATTCTCCCTAATATAAAAATTCTATGAAATTCAAGGAGGAATTAGATCATGGCTAAAGAAAAATTTGATCGTTCCAAGACGCATGCCAACATTGGTACTATTGGACACGTTGACCACGGTAAAACAACACTAACTGCTGCAATCACTCACGTACTTCATAAGAAATCCGGTAAAGGTACTGCGATGGCTTATGACCAAATCGACGGAGCTCCTGAAGAGCGCGAGCGTGGAATCACAATCTCCACTGCACACGTTGAGTACGAAACTGACAGCCGTCACTATGCACACGTAGACTGCCCAGGACACGCTGACTACGTTAAGAACATGATCACTGGTGCCGCTCAAATGGACGGAGCTATTCTTGTAGTATCCGCTGCTGACGGCCCAATGCCACAAACTCGTGAGCACATCCTTCTTTCCCGTCAGGTAGGGGTACCTTCAATCGTAGTATTCCTTAACAAA
Source organism: Alteribacter salitolerans (assembly GCF_016901055.1). Classification (NCBI taxonomy): domain Bacteria; kingdom Bacillati; phylum Bacillota; class Bacilli; order Caryophanales; family Bacillaceae; genus Alteribacter; species Alteribacter salitolerans. Next base: position 37,894 of record NZ_JAFEUX010000006.1, read on the forward strand.
ACTGACCAAGTTGACGACGAAGAGCTACTTGAGCTAGTAGAAATGGAAGTACGTGACCTTCTTTCTGAGTACGACTTCCCTGGTGATGACATCCCAGTAGTAAAAGGTTCTGCTCTTAAAGCTCTAGAAGGCGACGCTGATCACGAGCAAGCGATCATCGACCTAATGGCGCAAGTTGACGAGTATATCCCAACTCCAGAGCGTGACAAAGACAAGCCATTCATGATGCCAGTAGAGGACGTATTCTCTATCACTGGCCGTGGTACTGTTGCAACTGGCCGTGTTGAGCGTGGACAGCTTAACGTTGGTGACGAAGTAGAAATCATCGGTATCGAAGAAGAGTCTAAGAAGACTACTGTAACTGGAGTAGAAATGTTCCGTAAGCTTCTTGACTATGCTGAAGCTGGTGACAACATTGGAGCACTACTACGTGGTGTATCCCGTGACGACATCACTCGTGGACAAGTTCTTGCAAAGCCAGGAACAATCACTCCACACACGAAGTTCAAAGCTGAAGTTTATGTACTATCTAAAGAAGAGGGTGGACGTCACACTCCATTCTTCACTAACTACCGTCCTCAGTTCTACTTCCGTACAACTGACGTAACTGGAATCTGTAACCTTCCAGAAGGCGTTGAGATGGTAATGCCTGGTGACAACATCGAGATGACAGTTGAGCTAATCAACCCAATCGCGATCGAAGAAGGTACTAAGTTCTCTATCCGTGAGGGTGGACGTACTGTTGGTGCCGGCGTTGTTGCTGAAATCACTGAGTAATAACTAAGCTAAGGCTTTACATGCAGCCCCCGGGATTTCCCCGGGGGCTGTTTTTTATTGGATTGATTTACGAGTTTCTTCTATCTAAGAGAGGAGGGTGATGTTTGTTTATGAGACAGGGGGGCAGTGTCTAGGTTAAGGTATAATGGTTTATTTTCAGGAATCCCACGGCCGAACTCAGGGAAAAAGTGCGGATGAAAGAATTAAGATCGTGATGGATTAAGGAATCTGCACGATAGATGGATTTTTCTGTTTCCGATTAAGGAGTTCCATGATAAATTACGGAGATTTACGTTAACCACCCAAGGATTCATGATATCCGATTCATGATAACCCAAAGATATACGATACCAGTCGGAGAATTAACGAGACCCCAACTGACTTCAAAATAAAGAAAATACCCCGATTTTCCCCGATATAACCTCCAAAACTAAAAGAAAACATTCCCACACCATCTAGCACTTGAAATCAGATGAGATAATCTTTATAATAGTAAAAGTGTGATTACGTATATAAATTACAGAAATCACTTGATCTGCATTAGGCATTAATGTATAATGAATAATGTTGGTCACATGACAGGCGTTGATGTGGGAGGTTACCGACACACCAGCCCCCGTTGCCATGGAGCGGTGCTAGGAAAATTTCCACGGAGCAAGTCTATTTCCAAAATGGGCGAAAAAAGGAGGTAATCAAATGGCAAAACAAAAGATTCGTATCCGTCTTAAAGCGTACGATCACAGAACTCTTGATCAGTCTGCTGAGAAGATCGTTGAAACAGCTAAGCGTTCAGGTGCCAGTGTAGCTGGTCCTATCCCGCTTCCAACTGAAAAATCGATCTACACAGTACTTCGTGCGGTGCACAAGTATAAAGACTCTCGTGAGCAGTTCGAAATGCGTACTCACAAGCGTTTAATCGACATCATTGAACCAACCCCACAAACAGTGGATGCACTTATGCGATTAGACCTGCCATCAGGCGTTGACATTGAAATCAAACTATAAATGATTGTTTAATAACAGGAGGTGTGACTCATGACCAAAGGAATCTTAGGTAAGAAATTAGGAATGACTCAAGTGTTCGCTGATAACGGCGAGGTCATCCCAGTAACAGTAATCGAAGCGACTCCAAACGTTGTTCTTCAAAAGAAAACGGTTGAAGCTGACGGTTACGAAGCTATCCAAGTTGGTTTCGGTGACAAGAAAGATCACCGCGCTAACAAACCTGAAAAAGGACACGCTGCTAAAGCCGACACTGCCCCTAAGCGCTTCGTTAGAGAAATTCGCGATGTGAACTTAGCGGATTATGAAGTTGGTCAGGAAGTCAAAGTAGATACTTTTGCAGCAGGAGATGTTGTTGACGTAACAGGACAATCCAAAGGTAAAGGTTTCCAAGGTGCAATCAAGCGCCACAACCAGTCCCGCGGACCAATGTCCCACGGTTCACGTTATCACCGTCGTCCTGGTTCAATGGGTCCTGTTGACCCGAACCACGTACGTAAAGGTAAAAACTTACCTGGACAAATGGGTGGAGAAACAAAAACGATTCAAAACCTTGAAGTTGTCCGTGTAGATACAGAACGCAACTTGCTCTTGGTAAAAGGAAATGTACCGGGTGCGAAAAAAAGCTATGTTACAGTAGAATCTGCTGTAAAAGCTAAATAAGTAGATCGACTAGGAAAGGAGGAGCCCTGATGCCTAAAGTTGCTTTATTTAACCAAACTGGCTCTCAAGTTGGCGATATCGAACTATCCGATAGTATTTTCGGTATTGAGCCAAATGAAAGTGTTCTATATGACGCTGTAATCATGCAGCAAGCATCACAAAGACAAGGTACGCACGCTGTTAAAGGACGTTCAGACGTTCGCGGTGGCGGTAAGAAGCCTTGGAGACAAAAAGGTACCGGCCGTGCACGTCACGGTACAATCCGTTCCCCACTATGGGTTGGCGGGGGTGTTGCATTCGGTCCTACACCACGTAGCTATGGCTACAAATTACCGAAAAAAGTTCGTCGTCTGGCGATCAAATCAGCTCTTTCTTCTAAAGTACAAGCCGAAGAGATTCGCGTACTGGAAGGATTGAGCCTTGAAACACCAAAAACAAAAGAGATGAAAGCTGTTTTAGCCGGCTTTTCTGCAGGAGAAAAAACTCTTGTTGTAACTGCTGACTACAACGATGCGGTCGCTCTTTCTACACGAAACCTTCCTGGAGTAAAAACAATTACTGCAGACGGTCTTAACGTGTTAGACGTCGTGAGCCACAGCAACCTTGTGATCACTCAAGACGCTGTTAAAAAGGTAGAGGAGGTGCTTGCATAATGGCAAACGCTCGTGATATTATTAAGCGCCCCGTAATCACTGAACGTTCTACTGACTTGATGGCAGAGAAAAAGTACACTTTTGAAGTGGACACTCGCGCTAACAAAACTCAGATTAAAGACGCTGTCGAAGAGATCTTCGGTGTGACAGTAGACAAAGTCAACACACAGAATTACAAAGGTAAATTCCGTCGTTTCGGACGTTATACAGGCTACAAAAGCAAGCGCAAGAAAGCCATTGTTCAGTTAACACCTGATAGCAAAGAACTAGACTTCTTTGAAGGTGTATAAAACATTTTTATAGAGAAGGAGGGAAACTCTGATGGCTATTAAAAAGTATAAACCAACCACTAACGGTCGCCGTGGAATGTCTGTTCTTGACTTCCAGGAGATCACTACAGATAAGCCGGAAAAATCCTTGCTTGCACCACTAAGCAAGAAAGCCGGTCGAAACAACCATGGTCGTATTACTGTACGTCACCAAGGTGGCGGACACAAACGCCAATACCGTATCATTGACTTTAAGCGTAACAAAGATGGAATTCCAGGCCGCGTTGCTACGATCGAATACGATCCAAACCGTTCTGCGAACATCGCTCTAATCAACTACGTTGATGGAGAAAAGCGTTACATCCTTGCACCTAAAGGACTTAAAGTAGGAATGGAAATCGTTTCTGGTAAAGATGCTGACATCAAAATCGGTAACGCACTTCAACTGAAGGACATTCCAGTTGGTACAATCATTCACAACATCGAGCTTAAGCCAGGAAAAGGCGGACAGCTGGTACGTTCAGCGGGTGCTGAAGCTCAACTTCTTGGTAAAGAAGGAGACTACGTACTTGTACGTCTTCGTTCAGGCGAAACTCGTATGATTCTTGCTACTTGCCGCGCTACAATCGGTCAAGTAGGAAACACAGAGCACGAACTTGTAACAATCGGTAAAGCCGGTCGTTCCCGCTGGTTAGGCAAGCGCCCGACAGTTCGTGGTTCTGTAATGAACCCAGTTGATCACCCACACGGTGGTGGTGAAGGACGCGCACCAATCGGTCGTAAATCACCAATGTCACCTTGGGGCAAACCGACACTTGGCTTCAAAACGCGTAAGAAGAATAAAGACACGGATAAATATATTGTACGTCGTCGCAAAAAATAACGGGGTTGTGCTACGGTTCTATCAAGGAACCGTAGGGCAGTCACGAAGGGAGGTACACACATGGGTCGCAGCTTAAAAAAAGGACCTTTCGTCGATGATCACCTAATGAAGAAGGTTGAAGTACAAAACGAGAATGATGACAAAAAGGTTATCAAGACTTGGTCTCGTCGCTCTACAATTTTCCCACAATTCATCGGTCACACGATCGCAGTTTATGATGGTCGTAAACACGTACCGGTTTACGTATCAGAAGATATGGTTGGACACAAGCTTGGCGAGTTCGCACCATCAAGAACTTACAAAGGCCACGCTTCTGACGACAAGAAAACAAGACGCTAATAAAGAGGGGAGGTACTTTCCATGGAAGCAAAAGCAGTAGCGAAACAAGTGCGTATTGCTCCTCGCAAGGCACGTTTAGTGGTTGACTTAATTCGTGGTAAGGAAGTTGGCGAAGCCATCTCAATCCTTAAACACACTCCGAGATCAGCTTCTCCGATCGTTGAGAAACTCGTTAACTCGGCAATTGCTAACGCTGAGCATAATTACGAAATGGAACCAAACAACTTGGTTGTAAGTCAAGTATTTGTTGATGAAGGTGTAACGCTTAAAAGATTCCGCCCACGTGCGATGGGTCGCGCAAGCCGTATCAACAAACGTACGAGTCACATTACAGTTGTTCTTACAGAAAAGAAGGAGGGATAAGTAGTGGGTCAAAAAGTGAATCCTAATGGACTGCGTGTCGGCGTTATTCGCGGATGGGAGTCCAAATGGTATGCAGATAAAGACTATGCTGATCTACTTCACGAAGACATCAAAATTCGTGAGTATCTTGAGAAGCGTCTAAAAGACGCATCCGTATCCACTATTGAAATCGAACGTGCCGCTAGCCGCGTGAACGTTACGATTTACACTGCTAAACCAGGAATGGTTATCGGTAAAGGTGGATCTGAAGTAGAAGCTTTACGTAAAGCTCTTAACCAACTTACTGGCAAGCGTGTACACATCAACATTAACGAAATCAAGTCTCCGGACAAAGATGCTAGTCTTGTTGCTGATAACATTGCTCGTCAACTAGAAAATCGTATTTCTTTCCGTCGTGCTATGAAACAAACAATCCAACGCACAATGCGTGCTGGCGCTTTAGGTATTCGTACTCAGGTTTCAGGACGTCTTGGCGGAGCGGACATTGCTCGTTCTGAATCTTACAGCGAAGGTACTGTGCCACTACACACACTTCGTGCGGACATCGACTACGGTACTGCAGAAGCAGACACTACCTACGGTAAAATTGGTGTTAAGATCTGGATCTATCGTGGTGAAGTCCTTCCGACGAAAGGAACGAAACAAGAGGAAGGAGGAAAATAATCATGCTAATGCCTAAACGTGTAAAATTCCGTCGTGAGCACCGTGGTAAGATGCGCGGTCGTGCGAAAGGCGGTACAGAAGTTGCTTTTGGTGAATACGGCCTGCAAGCTCTTGAAGCGTCTTGGATTACAAACAGACAAATCGAGTCAGCTCGTATTGCTATGACACGTTATATGAAACGTGGCGGTAAAGTATGGATTAAAATTTTCCCAGATAAGCCTTACACTGCAAAGCCTCTAGAAGTTCGAATGGGTTCCGGTAAAGGTGCTCCTGAAGGATGGGTAGCAGTAGTAAAACCAGGGAAAATCATGTTTGAAATTGCGGGGGTTTCTGAAGAAGTTGCTCGTGAAGCGTTACGACTTGCTTCTCACAAACTACCGATTAAAACTAAGTTCGTAAAACGAGATGAAGTGGGTGGTGACGCAAATGAGAGCTAATGAGATCCGCAACCTAACCACTGCTGAGATTGAACAAAAGTCAAAGTCTCTTAAAGAAGAGCTTTTCAACCTTCGCTTTCAACTTGCGACTGGACAGTTAGACAATCCAGCCCGCATCCGTGAAGTTAAAAAAGCTATTGCACGTGCGAAAACAGTTTTGCGTGAAAGAGAGCTTGGAATTACAAACGATTAATACCTGAGAGGAGGTTTGCACAGTGGCTGAGCGTAATAACCGCAAGAGCTACACTGGTCGTGTTGTGTCTGACAAAATGGACAAAACGATCACAGTTCTTGTAGAAACGTACAAAATGCATCCGCTATACGGCAAACGCGTTAAATACTCCAAAAAGTTAAAAGCACATGATGAAAACAACACTGCAAAAGCTGGAGATATCGTCCGCGTAATGGAAACTCGTCCGCTTTCAAAAGACAAGCGTTTCCGTCTTGTAGAAGTTGTTGAAGAAGCTGTTATTATTTAATAGAAGTAAAGAATGACGTTTGCTTACCTGAAGGGAGGTAAATTGATCCATGATCCAACAAGAGAGTCGTTTAAAAGTAGCTGATAACTCAGGTGCCCGTGAAGTACAATGTATCAAAGTTCTCGGTGGCTCAGGCCGTAAAGTAGCTAACATCGGTGATATCATTGTTTGCTCGGTAAAACAAGCAACACCTGGTGGCGTTGTCAAGAAGGGTGAGGTCGTTAAGGCGGTAATCGTACGTTCTAAGAGCGGTGCGCGTCGTCCAGACGGATCTTACATTAAGTTCGACGAGAACGCAGCGGTTATTGTACGTGATGACAAGAGCCCGCGCGGAACTCGTATCTTCGGACCAGTTGCCCGTGAACTTCGTGAAAACCAATTCATGAAGATCGTATCTTTGGCTCCTGAAGTGCTTTAATCATAAATGGACGGAAAATGTCTGTTAAGGAGGTGCCCCTCATGCATGTAAAAAAGGGAGATAGCGTTAAGGTAATCTCTGGTAAGGACAAAGGCAAGGAAGGAACAATCCTTGAAGCATATCCAAGCAAAGACCGCGTCCTTGTTGAAGGAGTTAACATGGTGAAAAAACATGCTAAACCATCACAAGCGAACCCACAAGGCGGTATTTTGAACCAGGAAGCGGCTATTCACGTATCGAACGTATTGCCGATCGACCCGAAAACGGGCGAACCAACACGTGTAGGCTATAAAGTAGAAAACGGTAAAAAAATTCGTATCGCCAAGAAATCCGGCGAAGCGCTTGATAAGTAACAAGTTTTAGGTTGAAAGGAGGTTCACCACTATGAGTCGTCTTAAAGAAAGATACAATGGAGAGATTGCTCCAACTCTAACTGAGAAATTCAATTACTCTTCCGTAATGGCAGTTCCAAAAATCGATAAGATTGTAATCAACATGGGTATTGGTGATGCGGTTCAAAACTCTAAGGTTCTTGACAAAGCTGTTGAAGAACTTACAGAGCTTTCCGGTCAGAAGCCTGTAATCACTAAAGCGAAAAAGTCTATCGCAGGCTTTAAGCTTCGTGAAGGTATGCCAATCGGTGCGAAAGTAACCCTTCGCGGCGAGCGCATGTATGATTTCCTTGACAAACTTATCTCTGTTTCTTTGCCGCGTGTACGTGACTTCCGCGGGGTATCAAAGAAAGCCTTTGACGGACGAGGTAACTATACACTGGGAGTTAAAGAACAGTTAATTTTCCCTGAAATTGAGTATGACAATGTAGAAAAAGTCCGCGGTATGGACATCGTCATTGTTACTACAGCTGAAACGGATGAAGAAGCTCGTGAGCTGCTCACCCAAATGGGTATGCCGTTTCAAAAATAAGATCTCGCCGAAAAGGAGGTTTGAACCTTGGCAAAGAAATCCATGATCGCTAAATCTAAAAAGCCTAAGAAGTTCAATGTGCAAGAATATACACGTTGCGAACGTTGTGGACGTCCACACAGTGTAATCCGCAAATTTAAATTGTGCCGTATCTGTTTCCGTGATCTCGCGCACAAAGGTCAAATTCCGGGCGTTAAAAAAGCAAGCTGGTAATTCCGTGTAGGGAAGGAGGTAAATACGATGGTCATGACTGATCCTATTGCAGATATGCTAACTCGTATTCGTAATGCGAATACTGTACGTCATACAAGCTTGGAGCTTCCTGCTTCCAAGATCAAGAAAGAAGTTGCTGACATCTTAAAGCGTGAAGGTTTCATTCGCGACTTTGAATATATTGAGGACAACAAGCAAGGCATCCTTCGTATTTTCCTTAAGTACGGTGTAAATAACGAACGCGTTATCACCGGACTTAAGAAAATCAGTAAACCAGGTCTTCGTGTTTATGCTAAAGCTGATGAAGTACCACGTGTACTTGGCGGTTTAGGAATCGCTGTAATTTCTTCATCAACTGGCATTATCACAGACAAAGAAGCTCGCCAGAAGCAAGTTGGCGGCGAAGTACTAGCATACATTTGGTAATTTGAACGGAAGAATGGAGGTGTAAGGCATGTCTCGAATTGGTTTAAAACCTGTTGAGATTCCATCCGGTGTTGAAGTGAAGCAAGACGGTAATACCATTACGGTCAAAGGACCTAAAGGTGAGCTTACCCGTACACTTCACGCTGACATGGTCGTAAAACAAGAAGACAACCAGATCACTGTTGAGCGTCCAACGGATCACAAAGATCACCGCGCACTTCACGGTACTACTCGTTCCGTGATCAACAACATGGTCGAAGGTGTAACTAAAGGATTTGAAAAGACTCTTGAGCTTGTCGGGGTAGGTTACCGTGCTCAAAAGTCAGGGAATAAAGTAACTCTAAGCGTTGGATTATCTCACCCAGTTGAGTTTAATCCTGAAGACGGTCTTGAGCTTGACGTTCCTGAAAACACGAAAATCATTGTAAAAGGTATCGATAAAGAACGCGTTGGAGCACTTGCTTCTAACATTCGTGCTGTAAGACCACCTGAACCTTACAAAGGCAAAGGAATTCGCTACCAAGGCGAATACGTACGCCGTAAAGAAGGTAAAACAGGTAAATAAGGTTAAATTAACGGAATGAAAGGAATGACGTTCAATGATCACAAAAGCTGACAAGAACGTGGTACGTAAGAAAAGACACGCACATGTTCGTCGCTCGATCACGGGAACTGCTGAACGTCCTCGTTTGAATGTTTTCCGTTCTAATAAGCACATCTATGCACAGGTAATTAACGACGTCGATGGCGTTACAGTTGCTGGTGCTTCGAGCTTAGATAAAGAACTTAAACTTGAAAACGGCGGAAATAAAGAAGCGGCTCGTCAAATCGGCGAATTGGTTGCGAAACGTGCCCTTGAGCAAGGTGTTGAAACTGTGGTATTTGACCGCGGAGGATACCTTTATCATGGTCGAATCCAGGAACTTGCAGATGCAGCTCGTGAAGCTGGTCTGAAGTTTTAATTAACGACAAAAGGAGGGAAACTCATTGCGTAGTATCGACCCTAACAAACTTGAACTTGAAGAGAGAGTAGTTACTGTCAACCGTGTTGCGAAAGTGGTTAAAGGTGGTCGTCGCTTCCGCTTTGCTGCACTGGTTGTAGTTGGAGATAAAAACGGACACGTTGGCTTCGGTATGGGTAAGGCACTTGAGGTACCTGAAGCTATCCGTAAAGCGATTGAAGACGCGAAGAAAAACCTTATCACAATCCCAATTCAAGGTACAACAATCCCTCACCAGATTACTGGTGAATTCGGAGCAGGAAGCGTACTTCTAAAGCCTGCATCTGAGGGTACAGGAATCATCGCTGGTGGACCTGTCCGTGCTGTACTTGAGCTTGGCGGTGTAGGTGACATCCTTAGTAAATCCCTGGGATCAAACAACCCAATTAACATGGTGCGTGCGACCCTGCAAGGATTAACTGAACTAAAAAGCCCGGAAGAGGTTGCAAAACTTCGCGGCAAATCAGTAGAAGAGCTACTAGGTTAAGGAGGGAATTAACATGGCTAAAAAACTTGAAATTACCCTCACACGCAGCTTGATCGGACGCCCTGAAGATCAGCGCGTAACCGTAAAAACGCTTGGTCTTCGTAAAATGCACCACACAGTGGTACAAGAAGACAACGCAGCAATTCGCGGTATGGTGAACAAAGTATCTCACCTTGTTACTGTAAAAGAAATCGAAGCGTAACTTGAAGATAATGAGTTGAGGAGGTGCCGACATGAAACTTCACGAACTTAAGTCCTCAGAGGGTTCCCGTAAGGTTCGCAAACGTGTTGGACGTGGTATCGCTACTGGTAACGGTAAAACTGCCGGTCGCGGACATAAAGGACAAAACGCTCGTTCCGGAGGCGGAGTACGTCCAGGATTTGAAGGTGGCCAAATGCCAATCTTCCGCCGCTTGCCAAAGCGCGGATTTACAAATCCTACGCGTAAAGAGTTTGCTATTGTAAACCTTGAAACGTTAAACCGTTTCGACGCTGGAACGGAAGTAACTCCTGAGCTATTGATCGAGTCCGGTGTTGTAAGCAACGCTAAAGACGGAATCAAAGTTCTTGGAAACGGAAAGCTTGAGAATAAGCTTACAGTTAAAGCCCACAAATTCTCAGCTTCTGCAAAAGAAGCAATTGAGGCTGCTGGCGGAACTACAGAGGTGGTCTAATGTTTCAAACCATCTCCAATATATTTAAAATTGGTGATTTGAGACGTAAGGTATTATTTACCTTAGCCATGCTGATCGTGTTCCGTATCGGGGCACATATCCCTGCACCGGGTGTAGATGCTCAGGTTCTGAACTTTCAGGACGAGATGAATGCCTTTGGCTTTCTAAATACATTCGGTGGCGGAGCTCTTGAAAACTTCTCGATCTTCGCTACAGGGATCATGCCCTACATTACAGCATCGATCATTGTGCAATTACTAAGAATGGACGTTGTTCCTAAATTTGCCGAATGGGCAAAGCAAGGTGAAGCGGGCCGACGAAAGCTGGCACAATTCACACGTTACGGAACAATTGTCATTGCATTCATGCAGGCACTTGGGATGTCTATCGGGTTTAACCGGATCTTCCCTGGCCTTGTACCAAATCCAAGCGTTGTAACATTTCTCCTCATCGCTCTTACATTAACGGCAGGTACTGCCTTTTTAATGTGGCTCGGTGAACAGATCACAGCCAACGGTGTCGGAAATGGTATTTCGATCTTAATCTTTGCGGGGATCGCTGCTGCGATTCCAAACGGTGTCAACCAGATCTATTCAACACAGATTGCTGAGGCCGGAGAAGCATTGTTTATTAATATCGTAGTAGTATTGCTGCTGCTCTTAGCCATGCTGCTTATCGTAGTAGGGGTAATCTTTGTTCAGCAGGCATTACGAAAAATTCCTGTACAATACGCTAAGCGTTTAGTATCAGGTAAACCTCAAGGCGGTCAGTCCACTCACTTGCCACTTAAAGTGAACGCTGCCGGGGTAATTCCGGTAATTTTCGCTATGTCACTCTTCATATTCCCGCCTACGGTCGCTGGATTTGTTGGAGATGATAATGCCATTGCCGGCTGGGTTACAACAAACTTTGATTACACGCAGCCATTTGGCTTAATCGTCTATGCTGCACTCATCATCGGATTTACGTATTTCTATACGTTTGTCCAGGTTAACCCGGAACAAATGGCCGACAACTTGAAAAAGCAAGGCGGCTATATCCCTGGAATCCGTCCTGGTAAAACAACGCAGGTTTATATTACACGAATCCTCTACCGTTTGACATTTGTAGGGGCCCTGTTCCTAGCAACTGTTTCAGTTATCCCGGTTTTCTTCACTGAGCTAGCGGGTCTCCCGCCAGCCGTTCAAATCGGAGGTACAGGTCTTCTCATCGTAGTAGGGGTTGCCCTTGATACGATGAAGCAGATTGAAAGTCAAATGATCAAACGTAGTTATAAAGGATTTATTAAATAAGGAAAGGGAGTTTCGGATAAAGTTTCTCCCTTTGCCTTCGATCGTGAATGAAGAACGATGGAGGGATAATCGATGAATTTAATCTTAATGGGTCTTCCGGGTGCGGGTAAAGGTACTCAAGCTGACAAGATCGTTGAAAAATACGGTGTTCCGCACATTTCAACCGGAGATATGTTCCGTGCAGCAATTAAAGGTGGAACGGAGCTCGGGTTGAAAGCAAAATCCTTTATGGATGCCGGAAACCTTGTTCCGGACGAAGTTACTGTAGGGATCGTCAAAGAGCGTCTTGCTAAAGACGACTGTAAGAAAGGCTTCTTACTCGACGGTTTTCCTAGAACAGTTGCACAAGCTGAAGCATTAGAAGAAATTCTCGCTGAACTCGATCGTCAACTTGACCATGTTGTTTACATTAAGGTTCCTGAAGAGGATTTGTTCAAGCGTCTTACTGGCAGATGGGTATGCCCGACTTGCGGCACCACTTACCATGAGATCTTCAATCCTCCAAAGGAAGCCGGCAAATGTGACAAAGATGGCAGCGAATTGATTCAACGAGAAGATGATAAACCTGAGACTGTCGAGAAGCGCCTGCAGGTGAACCTCGAACAGACACAGCCGCTTATCGACTTCTACGAGAATAAAGGTTACCTTCGCAATGTCGATGGTAAACAGGATATTCAAAACGTCTTTGAAGACCTCGATGTATTGTTGAAAGGAAGCAATCGATGATTATAGGCAAGACCGAGCGAGAGCTTGAAATCATGCGTGTTGCCGGAAAGATTGTTGCTTTAACACATCAAGAACTTAAAAAACACATCCAGCCTGGTATCACAACGAAGGAATTGGATAACATCGCAGACAAGTTTATTCGTCAACATGATGCGGTTCCATCTTTTAAAGGCTATAATGGATTTACTGGAAGCATCTGTGCTTCAGTAAATGAAGAGTTGGTACACGGCATTCCAGGCAACCGCGTATTGAACGACGGTGACATTATCAGCATTGATATTGGAGCCAAGTACAACGGGTACCATGGAGATTCTGCCTGGACTTACCCTGTCGGTTCGATCTCTGAAAAGGATCAAAAACTTCTTGACGTTACAGAGGCTTCCCTCTTTAAAGGTCTGGAAGAAGCAAAGCCGAAAGAGCGATTGTCCAACATCTCACATGCTATCCAAACGTACGCTGAATCTCATGGATTCTCTGTTGTCAGGGAATATGTCGGTCACGGAGTCGGTCAGGACCTTCACGAAGATCCGCAGATCCCGCACTTCGGCCCACCAGGGAAAGGCCCTCGTCTTAAACCGGGAATGGTACTTGCAATTGAGCCGATGATTAATGCAGGCTCGAGACATGTAAAGACACTTTCGGATAACTGGACAGTGGTCACAGCTGATGGAAAACGATGTGCCCATTTCGAACACACAATTGCTATTGTTGAAACAGGATATGAAATTTTGACAAAAGCCTAGTAAAGTGAAGGTGGTCGGTCACTAGATGAAAGATCCTGAATCTGTTCCGCAGCTCGGTGAGCTTGTGAGAATTATAAAGGGAAGAGACAAAGATCAGTACGCCTGTGTCATAGAAGTTCTGGATTCACGTTTTGTACGGATCGCCGACGGGGATAAACGTAAGGTAGACCGTGCAAAGAAGAAGAACATTCAGCACATTGAGCGAATGGACCTTGTTTCTCCTGAAGTAAAAAATAGCATTGTCGATACGGGCCGTGTCACCAATGCAAAGTTGCGATTTGCAATTTCATCATATATGAATGACAATTTACTGAAGGAAGGAGAGTAAATTCATGGCCAAAGAAGATGTAATCGAAGTTGAAGGAACGGTCATCGAGCCGCTTCCAAACGCAATGTTTCGTGTTGAACTAGAGAATGGACACAAAATTCTTGCCCACGTATCCGGTAAAATCCGTATGCACTTCATCCGTATTTTACCTGGAGATAAAGTGACCGTTGAATTGTCTCCCTATGATTTAACACGTGGTCGCATCACGTATCGTTATAAATAAGCTGATGGAAAGCGAAACCGCACTCCGTATCACAAGGAGGTAAAGAGCATGAAGGTAAGACCATCTGTAAAGCCAATGTGTGAAAAATGCAAAGTTATTCGCCGAAAAGGTACCGTCATGGTAATCTGCGAAAACCCAAAACACAAACAAAAACAAGGTTAATCCAACAGGAGGTGTAACGTAAATGGCACGTATTGCTGGAGTCGACATTCCTCGTGATAAGCGAATTGTCGTATCTTTGACTTACGTTTACGGTATCGGACAAACAAGAGCTGCTAAAGTTCTTGAAGAAGCTGGAGTATCTCAGGACACTCGCGTACGCGATCTTACTGAAGACGAGCTTGGCCGTATCCGTGAAGTAGTAGATAGCATTAAAGTAGAAGGTGACCTTCGTCGTGAGGTTTCCCTTAACATCAAACGTCTGATCGAAATCGGTTCATACCGTGGTATCCGCCACCGTCGTGGTTTACCAGTCCGTGGTCAGAAAACGAAAAACAACGCACGTACGCGTAAAGGACCTCGCCGTACTGTAGCGAACAAGAAGAAGTAAAGGAGGTAATGTACTGTTATGGCTAAACCGAAAACGACTCGTTCAAAGCGTCGTCAACGTAAAAATATTGAATCTGGAATTGCACACATCCGTTCAACGTTTAACAACACGATCGTAACGATCACAGACCCTCGCGGAAACGCAATCTCTTGGGCCAGTGCTGGTGCATTAGGCTTTAAAGGTTCACGTAAATCGACTCCTTTCGCAGCGCAGACTGCTGCTGAAACTGCTGCAAAAGCGGCGATGGAGCACGGCATGAAGAGTGTAGAGGTTTCCGTTAAAGGCCCTGGTGCCGGACGTGAAGCAGCTATTCGTTCCCTTCAAGCTACCGGTCTGGAAGTTAACATGATCAAAGACGTTACTCCAGTACCTCACAACGGATGCCGTCCACCAAAACGTCGTCGAGTATAATGACAATTCAGGGTATGTAATTTCATACCCGTGTCAATAATGGTTAAGAGTCATGAATAAAAGAAGACTCTTTTGGGAATATTGACGATTCATTGCAGATCGGAATGTGCCCATTGAGGGATTCCGGAAGACCTGATCCGGTCGTCCGGGGTTTCGACGTTTTGAAGGAGGGTTTGTGTAATGATCGAAATCGAAAAGCCAAAGATTGAACCGGTTGAACTTAGTGATGACGCATCTTACGGCAAATTTGTTGTAGAACCGTTGGAACGTGGATATGGAACAACGCTCGGAAACTCTCTGCGCCGGATTCTTTTATCCTCTCTGCCAGGTTCAGCGGTAACCAGTGTACAATTTGATACCGTTCTTCATGAGTTTTCAACGATTGAAGGCGTATCTGAAGATGTAACTGAAATCGTTCTGAATTTGAAGAAGCTTGCTCTTAAGATCTACTCTGATGAAGAAAAAACATTGGAAGTAGAAGCACAAGGGGAAGGAGTCGTTACGGCTGCTGACTTGATGCACGATAGTGACGTGGAGGTTTTAAACCCTGATCTTCACATCGCAACGCTGTCCAAAGGTGCGAATTTCCACCTTAAGTTAACAGCAAACACCGGTCGCGGTTATGTTCCTGCTGAAGGAATTAACACAAGCGAACTGCCAATCGGTGTCATTCCGATCGACTCTATCTATACACCTGTTTCACGTGTGAACTTCCAAGTGGAGAACACGCGTGTCGGTCAGATTACCAACTATGATAAGCTGACAATGGATGTGTGGACAGACGGCAGCATTCGCCCGGAGGAAGCAGTTTCCCTTGGAGCTAAAATCTTAACGGAGCACCTGAATATCTTTGTCGGTTTAACAGATCAGGCACAAAACGCCGAAATTATGGTCGAGAAAGAAGAAGACCAGAAGGAAAAAGTGCTTGAGATGACGATTGAAGAGCTTGATCTCTCTGTACGTTCATACAACTGTCTGAAGCGTGCCGGAATCAACACTGTTCAGGAGCTAACACAAAAATCAGAAGAAGATATGATGAAAGTCCGTAACCTAGGACGCAAATCGTTAGAAGAAGTTCAGGAAAAGCTGGGCGAATTAGGCCTTGGCTTGCGCAACGAAGAATAGTCTCCGAAAGACTTCTTTTTCGCAGCAACTTCCTCTTCTATTAGATACGGACAACCTTTAGAGAAGGAGGGACTCACATGGGATACAGAAAATTAGGTCGTGACAGTTCAGCGCGTAAGGCGTTGTTCCGCGACTTGACTACTGACTTAATTATCAACGAGCGAATCGAAACTACTGAGCCAAAAGCAAAGGAGCTTCGTTCAATCGTAGAGCAAATGATTACTCTTGGAAAACGTGGTGATCTTCACGCACGTCGCCAGGCAGCTGCATTTGTTCGCAATGAAGTAGCTGACGAAGAAAGCGGTACTACTGCTGTTCAAAAGCTATTTGATGATATCGCAACACGTTATGAGGACCGTCAAGGCGGATATACTCGTGTACACAAGCTAGGACCTCGCCGTGGGGATGGCGCAGAAATGGCAATCATCGAACTTGTATAAGTGATTGTTGTAAAGGGCGAGACTCAGAATCTGGCATTCGACAGGTTCTGTTTCTATGCCCTTTTTTTGTAGAAGCTGTTCGCAGAAACAGTTTGAGTAAGGCAGTGTTTACAAGGGGCACCCTCTTGTAAACACAAGGGCCTGCTCTTATCAAAGATAGGTTTGTCAAGATCGGATTCCTGGCATTACTCATGCCGGGTTGTTATCCAAAGCAAGAAGACAACATGATGCACTCCAGAGATAGAAAGAGGAGGAAGCCGGTACCATGGATAAATCAGATTATCACATCAAGGTTGAAAACCTGACTTTTCGATATCGTGAAGACGATGCTGCGGTCCTTGACGATGTGAGCCTTACTGTACCCCGTGGACAGTGGCTGGCTGTAACAGGCCACAACGGATCCGGCAAATCAACGTTGGCAAAAATGCTGAACGGCCTTCTCATCCCAGACCAGGGAGTCGTATCAATTGGAGAATGGACAACAGGAAATGACAGTCATATCACAATGATCCGGAAAAAGCTGGGGATGGTTTTTCAAAACCCGGACAACCAGCTGGTAGCACCAACCGTTCAGGATGATGTGGCATTTGCTCTGGAGAACAGCGGTGTAGAACCTCGGGAAATGAAACAAAGAGTAATGGCTCATATAAAAAAAGCAGGACTTGAAGGGCTCGAAAATGCTGAGCCTCATAAGCTGTCAGGAGGCCAGAAACAGCGTGTTGCAATCGCTGGTGCCATGGCACTGCAGCCTGATGTCATCGTCCTTGATGAAGCAACTTCCATGCTTGATCCAGAAGGGCGCTCAGAGATTCACAGCCTTTTGCATGAACTCAGACAAGACGGGAAGATGACGATTATCAGTATTACACATGACCTTGATGAGGCTATGTCTGCTGATCGTGTCGCGGTAATGAATCAAGGCAGGATTATTGCTGATGGAGCGCCATTAACCATATTCGAACAAACAGCATTATTGCAAGAAGCAGGACTTGATGTACCTTTTATTATTCAGTTGCGCCACGAACTGGAAAGTCAAGGTGTTGTTCTTTCTAAAAGCATACGTACAGAAAAAGAGATGGTGGATGCGATATGCACATTAAAGCGCAAGACCTAGGCTTTACGTATATGAAAAACACCCCGTTTGAAAAGAGAGCACTCCGGGGTGTAAACCTTGAGCTTAAAGAGGGCTCAAGAGTGGCAATTGTGGGCCATACAGGATCGGGGAAGTCAACCCTGGTCCAGCATATCAACGGTCTCCTTGTTCCTTCTGAAGGGAGCTTGACAGCCGGGGAGGTGGAAATCCGTCCCGGGACTAAACAAAAGACGCTGGCGAAACTGAGACAGCAGGTGGGCATGGTGTTCCAATTTCCGGAACACCAGCTTTTTGATGAAACAGTGGAGAAAGACGTGGCATTCGGTCCCCTTAATTTCGGCTATTCACGTGAAGAAGCGTTCCGTCTTGCCTGTGAAGCCCTTGGTAAGGTTGGGCTCCATGATAAAGAGCTCTATCAAAAATCTCCTTTCGACTTAAGCGGGGGTCAGATGCGCAGGGTTGCGATTGCCGGAGTCCTTGCTAGTAACCCGGACGTGCTCATCCTTGATGAGCCCACAGCGGGACTTGACCCCCAGGGACGGATAAACATGATGGAGCTGTTTTCTGACTGGCAGAAGGAAAAACAAGAACGATCCTATGTTCTTGTTACTCATCATATGGAAGATGCGGCAACGTACGCTGACTATATTTTTGTTATGCATAAAGGTTCCCTTGTTTTTGAAGGATCTCCTGAAGAGGTGTTCTCCGATGAAGCTCGGCTCAAACAATGGGGACTGGGTGTTCCGAAGAGTTCCAGTCTGTTAATGAACCTTTCAAAAAGGACCGGAGCACCACTGACTGTAACAGCGTTCACCCCTGAGGATGCAGCTTTGGAGATTGCCAGGTTTCTTAAGGGGGACGAAGGCAGTGTTTGATAATATTATTATCGGCCAGTACGTTCCCCGTGAATCAGTCATTCACAGAATGGACCCGAGAGCAAAGCTCATCTGTCTTTTCGTTTTTATGATCGTCTTGTTTGTCGGTAACCGGATCACAGCTCTTGTTCCCGGTATATTTTTTGTGATCGCAGCGTTTCTTCTGGCACAGATCCCTCTTCGTTTTTTTGCAAAAGGATTAAGGATCATTGCTATTATTATTTTTATTACTTTTATCCTTCACCTTTTTATGACCAGGGAAGGGGATGTTCTTTTTCAGGGAGGATGGATTACGCTCCATGAAGGGGCGCTTACCCAGGCTTCTTTAATTGCCCTGAGGCTTTTGCTTCTTGTAATTCTGGCATCTATGCTCACGCTTACGACAACGCCGATCGATTTAACCGACGGTCTTGAAAAGCTGTTTGGTCCTCTGAAAAAAATCGGTGTTCCAGCTCACGAACTGGCTCTGACCATGAGTATCGCCCTGCGGTTTATTCCTACACTCCTCGGAGAAACAGAGAAAATCGTAAAAGCACAGATGGCAAGAGGGGCATCATTCTCAGAAGGGTCTCTCGTGAAACGGGCAAAAGCCCTCGTTCCGTTATTGGTGCCTCTTTTGATCCAGTCCTTTAAACGGGCTGAGGATCTGGCAACGGCGATGGAGGCAAGAGGGTATGACGGGAGTGCGAACCGGACGAAATACCGTCAGCTTCACTGGAAAAGGTCGGACACCCTGATGCTGGTGATCACCGTTTTAACCGGCGTGGTCATATTTTTACTCAGAGGATAAAGGCAAACATGAAAGCAGGTGATTAGATGACCCGGTATGTATGTCGCGTTGCCTATGACGGCACCGCATTTTCCGGCTACCAGGTCCAGGCGAACGGCCGGACGGTTCAGACTGCATTCGAACAAAGCTTGAAGAAACTTCATAAAGGCGTTGTAGTAGAATCCAAGGCATCCGGACGGACCGATGCAGGGGTTCATGCTAAAGGGCAGATGATCCAGTTTGACTCTGAGCTCGGTATTGCTCTTGAAAACTGGCCCATTGCCTTGAACGCCGTCTTGCCGCCGGATGTTGCCGTAATGGCTGTGGCAACGGTCCCTGACGACTTTCATGTGCGCTACGATACAACCGGTAAGGAATACCGCTACCGCATCCTCAGAGGACGCCAGAAAGACGTCTTCAGACGCAACTACACGTATCAGCCCTTTCCGCTGATTACCGATGTGGAAGCCATGAGAGCGGCTGCTGGGCATCTACTCGGTACCCATGATTTTACGAGCTTTTGTTCACCTCGTACGGACGTAGTGGATAAAGTGCGGACCATTACAGAGGTGGAGATCGTGGAAGAGGCGGATGAGCTGCTGCTACGCTACAGAGGGAGCGGCTTTCTTTATCAGATGGTGAGAATCCTTACGGGAACGCTTGTAGAAGTAGGGCAGGGAAAAAGGCCCCCTGACTCTGTTAAGGACATTCTCACAGCCAAGGACAGGGATGCTGCAGGGCCGACTGCTCCAGGACACGGCCTGTACCTCTGGGATGTGTTTTACGATACCGATTTGTTTGGGAAATGACGTGAAGGCGAAGCTGGATTAGATGTAGTTGAGCCAGAGTGGATATCAGGTGAAGTGATGAATACGAATGGCTGGCTTTTTGGGGGACTCTGTAGTCCAAAAGATTTTTTCTGTTTATATAATGTCATGATGAAGCCGTAGTGCCCAAGACTCCTGCGGTGATGGGGGCCAGGCAAGACCCCGCAGGGCGCAGCCTGAGGAGGCTTGCCGGCACGACCGCGGAAAGCGAAGGGCACGCAGGCTTCATTAACATGATCCGTATTTTAAGAGGAAATGTGCGTAACAAAAATCTGTAAGAAAACAGGTTTTGAAACTTGGAAGAAAAAAACTTCACGTGACAACGAATCCTGGTGTAACATTCTATTGACATCACTGTCTCAATAGGTTAAGATGGTCTATGGTATTCTAAAGCCCACTAGCCCCGGGCAGACGAATCGTTTTGTAACAATGTAGTTATGATTTTGGTATTGAAGTATTAGGAGGGAAATAATCTGATGCGTACGACATATATGGCAAAGCCTAGCGAAGTAGAACGTAAATGGTACGTTGTAGACGCGGAAGGTAAAACGCTTGGTCGTCTTTCAACTGAAGTTGCGTCAATTCTTCGTGGAAAGCACAAGCCAACGTTTACACCACACATCGACACTGGAGATCACGTAATCGTGATCAACGCAGAAAAAATTCACCTGACTGGTAATAAGCTTGCTGACAAGATGTATTACCGTCACTCTCAGCACCCAGGCGGACTTAAGAGCATGACTGCTCAAGAGATGCGCGATCGCAAACCGGTAAAAATGCTAGAGCTTGCGATTAAAGGAATGCTACCAAAAGGGTCTCTTGGCCGTAAGCAAGGCATGAAGCTTCATGTTTATGCCGGCAGCGAGCACCCACACCAAGCACAACAGCCTGAAAACTACGAATTACGCGGTTAATAAAGAAGGAGGTTATCCACTTTGGCACAGGTTCAATACTACGGAACTGGTCGTCGTAAGCACTCCGTTGCACGTGTACGTTTAGTACCTGGTGATGGTGCAATCACTATCAACAAGCGTGACATCGATGAGTACTTCGACCTTGAAACTCTAAAACTTATCGTAAAACAACCACTAGCTGAGACTGAAACAGAAGGTACGTATGACATTCACGTAACTGTTCACGGCGGTGGCTACACAGGACAAGCGGGTGCGATCCGTCACGGTATCTCTCGCGCGCTTCTAGAAGCAGATCCTGAGTACCGCACATCTCTTAAGCGTGCTGGCTTCTTGACTCGTGACGCTCGTATGAAAGAGCGTAAGAAATACGGTCTTAAAGCAGCTCGTCGTGCTCCTCAGTTCTCGAAGCGTTAATTATCAACACTTTAAAGGCTCTCAACCGATTTCGGTTGGGGGTCTTTTTTGTTTTTGAAATCGTTTTTGACCACATTTTGACCACAAAAGATATTTCTGACTGCAGCTTATAGCTCAATGTACCTCTGAAATTTCTCTGCAGTCTTCTCTTTTAGGTAATCAGTAACGTGTGTGTAGATGTTCATCGTCATTTGAATATCTGAATGTCCTAAGCGCTCCTGGACCTCTTTAATACTTGCACCAGCTTCGAAGAGAAGTGATGCGTGTGTATGCCTCAAGCCATGTATCGTTATTCTATGGAGATTATGTTTTCTGATGAGGATATTGAGCTTTTCATTCAAGTAAGAGGCACGCAGTGGCAAACTTCCATCCCGAGTGAAGACAATGTTTTCTTTATTAGTAGACATTAAAGCCAGGTTGTCTTTCTTCTGTTCAATACGTAATTTCTTTAGCAGCTCTAGGGTTTGGGGATCTAAGCTTATTAGGCGCCTGGACTCTTTTGTTTTGGAGGTTTGAAAGATGTGTTTTCCTTCAGCGTGAAACAGCGTCTTCGATAATTTTACAGAACCGACTTCAAAGTCAATGTCATCCCAAGTAAGGGCTAGAATTTCCCCTTTCCTTGCCCCTGTGTATATCAAAAGTTGAAAGCATGCGTGATCCCGTAATGACAATTCCTGCTTAGTAATTGCAAGAAATTTTTTAAGCTCATCTTTCTTCCAGTATTTCCGATCTTCTGTTTGCCCGGGTTCATTAATAAATTCTTTTTTCTGTTTAGGAACAGTCACATGGTCCAGGGGGTTTTTTAGGATTACGTCCATCTTTGTAGCGTATTTAAAAACCTGGTTCGCTTGAATCTTAATGTCATTTACAGAAGATACAGATTCGGCAATTTCATTAATCATATTCTGACAATAAGAGCGTGTTATTTCTTTCAATTTTAATCTTCCGAAGCGGGGAAGAATATGCTTTTTAAACATTGATTCAATTCTTTTTTTTGTACTAACCTTAATGGTCTTTGAATGGTTGGCGTACCATTGATCGAAGACATCTTGGAAAGTAAGGCTATCGTACTGAAGTGATAGCCCACTTTCGATTTCTTGCTCAAACTTGTTTGCAGCTTTTATGGCTTCTTTTTTTGTTTTAAAGCCTCTACGTGTTGTCTGTTTTGCTTTTCCTGTGGACGGATCAATTACTGTTCGAGTCTTAAATAACCACATTTGCCCTTTTTTTGTTGAGTACCTTTGGAATGATGCCATTAGGTTCACCTCTAATTATTTTTTAGTTTTCTGTATCTCCAAGCAGCGGACTTACACGCATCATTACAATATGTTTTCCGTCCCTTTTTTTGAATCGGCAGCTTGCATTCGGGGCTTCCGCATAAGGTAATCTTTGTGCTCTCGTTAACTTGTTGCCAAAGGTCATAATATATGGCAGCTAGTAGGTGGTGAGTGGATCTTAATTCAGCTATATGGAACCCGATAGACTTCTTTTTATTCTCAACAATTTTAGATGGGTATATGTTCACTCCTCCCTCTAGGAACAGAGCGATGCTTTTGGCTAACACTTCCTTTGCCAATTCTATATAAGAACGATCCTCAGGTTTATCAATATCGATATAGGTAAACTCCCCATCTGACCAAAAGACCCCATAACCTCTGTGGTCAAGCTTTTCGATTGTTAATAAATTCTCCTCTATTTCAACACTGTCGCCACCACTTTCTTTTAAAAGTGCTCTATACAGCTTGAGTAACCTGCGCACATTTTTAATATGCCATTCCCATAATATAAGGGGTTCAAAATAACTTTTCCCATACTTTAAGTCATGGATAATCTCAGAAAAATTTGGTAATTCAATTTGGGAGGTTTTCCATTTATCTGGGGGGGTTACCCCAAGCAAACCGTATATTTTAGAAAATTCTTCTATGTCTTTTGTGGATTTGAGTTTTGAAAACAAAAATGATATCCCTGAATTATCGTAATCAATTAACTTCGGCTCATTGCCTACAGTTATCAAGCCGATTACGTCTTCGACTGTAGAAAAATAGCGACCATACAGTTTCCAGTGAGGATCAATATTTGCATCTTCGTCAGATAAACCTAGCATGTATTCTTCACTGAAGGAGTGTGGGGTCCATAAATATGCAGGTAAAATGGAGGCTTTTGATTTTATATTAAGATTTAGCAATGTTTTCTGTCCTTTCTTTAAATCGTCACGACTTGTTACGATAAATCGTTATTTTTATATGATTTATCGTGATATTCTGTTTAATATAAAGATTGTACCATTATTATCACTATTCTGAAAGGGGAAATGACCAATGTTTAAACGTAACCAGATCATTCGAAAGGAAAAAGGAAATATACCTAACTGGATAATTGCCGAAAAGCTGAACGTACATGAAAGCACTTTACTTAGATGGATGCGGCATGAAATGCCATCAACGTTGAAAGGTGAAATTCTCGATGTAATTGAGCAAGTAAAAAAAGATAATTTATCGAGCTGTGGAAATGATCAGAAAAAAATAACAAGGTGGAATGAAAATGAAAGAACAAAGTAACCAAGATATAAGGGAATTAATAAGCAACAATGGTCATACCTTTGGTGAAGTTGCAAGCTTGCTTAATATTAATGAGAGGACTCTTCTATCCATACTTTCGAAAGAATTGGAGTATGTAGACAAAAGATGGCTAATTAAGGAGGTATCTAAGCTATGAGCGTAAAAATTGAGCTAGCGGATGATACCTGGTTAGTTCACAGGGAGGACCTGAAAGGTGTCCTTAAAGAAGTGGTTCAAGAAATGAAAGAAGACAGTTCTGAAAACGAGGTCATGACGATCAAGGAAACTGCTACATATCTTAAAGTCAGCGTTCCGGTTGTTAGGGACATGATTGCCTGCAACGATATTCCTTATTTTAGGCGTGGACAGGTTATAAGGTTAAAGCGTTCTGATATAAGGGAATGGATGCGTGGAAATATAGGAGTCCAACATGGTTGATTATGGAAGTCTTGACACTGTAAGTTGTTTTCCAGCGGAAAATATAGCATTGCAAGCTGCACTTGGATACACGCAATTGCTTAAATGGGCTGTTTTTCCGGTTCATTCAATTGAAAAGGGGCGTTGTACATGTAATAAAGCATGTACAAGCCCTGGGAAGCACCCGAGGACCCTCAACGGGGTAAAGGCAGCTACAGCCCAAACAGATAAAATCATTAAAATGTTCTCAGGCGTATCTCAATCAAATGTAGGTATTGCTACTGGGAGCAAGAGTGGATTTTTCGTACTAGACATAGATCCGAAGCACGGCGGTGATAAATCGCTGAAAGTACTAACGGATCAATATGGGAAGATTCCTCAGACAGTTAAGGCTCAAACAGGAGGGTGTGGATATCATTATTTGTTTCAACATCAGAACGGTATCTTTAACAGAACAAGTATAATGCCGGGGATAGATATAAGAGGGGAGGGCGGCTATATCGTTGCCCCTCCTTCAAGGCATAGTAGTGGTAAAAAGTACAAGTGGGAAGTAATGGGTAAACCGCGCCAAATTCCAATTGCCAAAGCTCCAAGCTGGTTACTGGAATTAATAGTACAAACTAAAGGAAAACGAATTCAAAAAAAGCCTTCCTCTTACTGGTCAGATTTACTTAACGGTGTATGTGAAGGAGAACGGAATATCGCGGCAGCCTCTTTATCAGGATATTTGTTTAGAAAAATAGATCCGGTCCTAGTCCCAGAAATAATGCGCCTCTGGAATGAAGCTAGAGTAAACCCACCATTGAAACGGGTGGAACTGGAACGAGTGCTCAACTCTGTAGCTAGGCTGGAGTACAAGAGGCGACAGAAGGAGGGGAGGGAATGGACTATGTAAATGCACTGAAAGAATTAACAGATGATAATAGATCCATCATTGAATGGAGTGAACCTATAGGCTTTGATGATTATAAGCTTGCTGAATTCAATACAGCAATTTTCCCTGAATGGTTGGGACGCTTTGTAGAAGGGGTAGCAGAAACCACGCAAACCCCAAAAGATGCTTCTGGAATCGCTGCAATTTCAATATTATCAACGATACTGGCAAGAAAGTATGAAGTCAAGATTGTTGGTGATTGGGTAGAGACTTTAAATACTTATACTGTGATGGCCCTGGGATCTGCAAATCGTAAATCATCCGTACTCAAAAGTTTTATCAAGCCTGTTATGGAGTTTGAGCGAGAGCAAACAGAACTTCTTAGATCAGCGGCGGCTAAACAACAACAGTGGCTGCAGGCAAAACAGAAGCGAATTGAGAAGTTGGAAAAGGACTTTGCAAGGAGCAATGATCCCCAGGTAATGGATGAAATCTTTACAGTGAGAGAAGAAATTGAAACAGCGCCTAAAATTACTGTTCCTGTTTTTATCGCAGCGGATGCTACTCCCGAGAAACTAGCTGATTTAATGGCTAGTAATAATGAAAAAATATCCATCTTATCTGCAGAAGGGGCCGAAGTATTTCAAATGATGGCGGGACGATACGCCAAATCATCTAATCTTGATATATATTTAAAGGGTCATTCAGCTGATAATGTGTCAATCGATCGGGTCGGAAGAGACCCGATAAAGCTGTACAATCCAACTCTTACTATTGGGTTATTTGTTCAACCATCTGTGGTAAAAGAGATACCGTCTACATTTCAAGACAGAGGCTTAACTCAAAGGTTTTTATATTCTTTTCCTTTATCGAAAGTAGGCTACAGGGAAATAGAGCCTAATGGGATGTCTGAAAACGATAAAATGAACTTTTATGTCCATATAAACAAATTGTTACAATTAGGAGGCGGTACTCCAACGCAGTTAAGTCTGGATAAAGAAGCGAAAGGTTATGAAGTACATATGCGTACTGAAATTGAAGAAATGCTCAGGGAAGACGATCTGCCTGAAAGCTTTCGGGGATGGATAGGGAAGCTGGCTGGTCAGATCATTAGGATAGCTGGGCTTTTACATGTTGCTGAACATGTAAATAGCGAAATTCCTTCAGAGCTGGGGATTAATACCTTGAAAAAAGCAGATGAATTAAGAAGCTATTTTATCCAGCATGCTAAAAAGGCACACGGTGTCATGGGTGTAAGTAAAACTGATGTAAATGCGAAGTACTTGCTTAAGAAAATCAAGGAACAAAACAAAAAAACAGTTGATTACCGTACGGTACAACTATTAACGAATAAAAGATTCAGAAGATCAGAAGAATTGAAACAAACTTTACAGAACCTT
Source organism: Alteribacter salitolerans (assembly GCF_016901055.1). Lineage (NCBI taxonomy): Bacteria > Bacillati > Bacillota > Bacilli > Caryophanales > Bacillaceae > Alteribacter > Alteribacter salitolerans. Next base: position 64,544 of record NZ_JAFEUX010000006.1, read on the forward strand.
GAAATAAGAGGGTTTATTCAAATGGATAAAAAAGGCAAGAAAGTAATATTCCACGTTCACCCTGATCTATAGTTTTACTACAGGTACTACAACAGGTTTCGATCCTTTGGTAACAATGAAAGATAAGGGGTAGGAAGTAGGTTCCTACTCCTTACTACACTTACTACAATGACTAAGTGTAGTAACTGTAGTTCAATGTAGTATAGACATTGGAACGCTTATCATTCAGTGGTTGTAGGTGTTTTATCTAAAGGTAGCCAATGTAGTAGGTAAACAGACTGTGTTCTATAAACGAATACTTCCCTAATGATTTAGGTAAAAAAGGTGGATGGTGCATGGGTGGGACAGGATCTGGTATTTATGGTGCTCGCTTAAAGGAACCTAAAGTTACTTTGGAGCAATGTAAGTGTTTAAAGATTGATCAAGTACAAAATAATATTGACCCAACTACAAAAGAATTGCCAATGTGGATTGAAAAAGATGGTGAATCACAGAACCGGGCGCTTGGTATTGCCTGGACTGATTGTAATCTCGGAGGTAAGAGGCCGTGGTTTATATGCCCAGGATGTGATGACAGAAAAGGAAAGCTTTTTTATATGAGGGGTGAATTCTATTGTAGATTATGTCATGACTTAGCATACAGAACTACGCAAATATCAGGGAATCGAGTCGCTGAACTAGACTGGAAGATACATAAAGTCTGTCAGAGGTTGGAGTTGCAGAGCACTGATTGGTTGAATCAAGTGGACCATCTTGTTAAACCAAAAAACATGCACCGAACTGTGTTCTTTAAACTTCGGATAATTTTGATGTACTTAAAAGAAAAAAGAGCACAGGCACAACTAAATGAAATGGCGAAGCTAAAAAAATAACAGATTCACCTGTTGTAGATAAAGGCTTGTTTCAAGATAGGCTCTATTCAACGTTTAAAGTTAAATACACCTAGTGCAACCTAGACAGCTTATGTAAAGGTTATTTACTATGGTACAAATTAAACGTATAATTAAAGTAAAATTATTCCATTGAGTCCTTATTTACTTTATCTGAGCTTTATTAAATATGGATGTTATTATTAAGGATAAAAGCTCGTCTTACAAGCGATTACAGAGTTAACTGAGTCCTTTTCGTTGTGTTAAACGAAAGAGGATACACAGGGAAGCAATTAAACCCTCTGCTGCAGGTAATGTTTATAATATCCTAATCTAATAGGAGTGGTATTTAGTGAATAAAATTTTGGATGAATTTGATTTTGAACTGAAAAACACCGATACTCAATACTTTATCCTTGATACTAAAGGTACCCTTCAGGATCACGGGGATGTAGATTTTAAATCATACGATTGGTCACCAAGTCGTTATAATCTTGTTAATGAAGGTGACTTGTTCATATACCGACGTCCTCAATCATTCTCGGAAGTTAAAGGGGAGTTTTATTTTTTTGGGGCTGGTAAGATTGGCACTATCCGTAGGGTAGGGAAAGATCGATTATCGGGGGAAGTTATTAAACCTGTTCCGTTTACCCCCGTTCTTTTAAAGTCCGAGTTGAGTCACTTTAAGTGGACATTTAAACCTCGAGGTGAAACGTGGGAACGGTTCTTTAACCAATACGGAATGAACAAAATTGCAAAAGAAGACTTCTTAGGATTAGCAGGTTTAGCGAACCGAGAAACTAATATTGAAGATTCGGGTTTCGCAGAGCAAGTTATTGCGATACAAAAACAGCAACAGAAAAGCTATTATGTTGGTGATTCTCTAGGTGTAAGCAAAACTCGCGGGAATTATCAGGTGGTTTTTTCAGATCAAGTAAAAAGAAATTACGGGTATAGGTGTGCAATAACAGGAATTAAAACTAGGGGCTTTCTAGTAGGTTCCCACATTATTCCATGGTCAATAAATAAAGAAACTAGACTGGATCCGCGTAATGGTATATGTCTATCTACATTCGTTGATCAAGCTTTTGATAAAGGTTTCATTACAATTACATCGGATTATAGAGTGAAATTATCCCCAAAAGTGTATGAGGATGGTGCTCTTTTCAAAGAATTAACTCCATATAACGGTGTAAGAATTAAAGTACCTAGACATGGCACGCCGAAACGGGAATACCTGGAGTGGCACAATAATAACATCTTTCTTCATTAGCAGAAAATAAGTTGTAAATTGCTTTTCTGTGATGTGTCTGTCTTTGTTCCCATTTAGCTTGCATAGAAAAAGAATGTATATTATTTCAGTGATAATTTTATCTGGAGGTAAACATGGAAAGAACAAAAGGACTTACAGGATGGCTGTGTCCAAACGGAATATTTATCAGTTGTGAGTATGGAGAACATAGAAGTGTATTACCACAATTAACGAAAAGTACATACGAAGAAGCAATAAATTCAAAGTTCATCAATATCACTTCGGATACCGAAGATTCAACTATTGGGATATATTCTAAACCTACAAAAGAGCAAATAAACTGGTTAATTGAAAATCATACAAAATTTGATTATTACCAAGCCTCCGAATTTAAAGCAGCTAGACGACTTTATAAATTCTAATATTATATACAACGCCAACTTTCTCCATGAGTATTAATGCGATTATATTTTAAGGGGGATTTTTTCCACACCTTCAGGTTGAATGTTTTTGTAGAGGATAAGTTAAAGAACGTGACCCCTTATTGAGACCCAGACGATGCATAAGCAAAAGAATCGTCGAAGATCCTGTACTTAAATTGATTTTATGATAATAATATACGGATTTATTTCATACAAGGTGTTAATCATAAAAAAAAGTCACCATTGACCAACTTACTACATATGGTATTACAAGGAAAAGTTTTTTGATTAATATCCCTGCAAATAGTTGGTGAGGAGACGAGTATAAAGGAGTATATAATTAAAGAAATGGGTAAAGCAGTGACAAAGTCAAGTTTTTATTATATGATTGTATTAAGAAATGTAGGTTACTTATTCAACAGAATTGTGTTATAATTTATAATTTTGGAGGTGGAGTAATGGTTAGCTTATTTATTCCAAGAAAAATAAGTGTACTTGATGTATCGGATTATTTCCTTAGCCGTTCTGTGCCTGGTACTAATCAAGCTATTACTCATCTAAAACTACAAAAGCTTGTTTATTTTGCTCAGGCCTGGCATTTAGCATTGACCGGCAAGAAAATATTCGAAAACCGTATTGAAGCTTGGACACACGGGCCAGTTGTCCCAGAACTCTACAGTAAATACAAAGCTTTCGGATTTAGAGAATTACCAAAAAAAGAAGATGTAAAAGAAGCGACTTTTGAAAAAGATGTGTTAGAAACACTAGGGCTGGTTTGGGAGTTGTATGGAGATAAAGAAGGAAAAGTTCTTGAAAATATTACTCATAACGAGGACCCCTGGATCGAAGCAAGAAGAGAGTTGTCCCAACATGAAAGATCTAACGTAGAGATATCCACATATAAAATGGAAGAATACTTCAAAAATGAATATATTCAACAATAATAATAGCAGAGATTACCAAATCTCTGCTATTATTATTGTTGGGGGTGCATTTAATGATCTGGATGACAGTCTTATTAGTGTTATTGATCATTTTAATAATTTACTTGTTACGAAAAAAAATAACAAAACTCCTGATGGGGTTTTATAACCTTAGAATTAGTACAGTAATAGACTGGTTATACAATACATACTACCGGTGCAATACGAGTTATTACGCTGGTATAAACTCTCTTAAAAAATATTTTTTGTTTTATGTTTTCTTGTTTTGGGTAATTTTTTTCATTATTTATTATGTACTACCTGATAACTTTGGTGGCCTCGACGTATACAGTTACTTTGATATCCCTTACCTTTATCTAGATAAAGCGATAAAATACATATTAACAGCATTAGGGTTACTTTTTTCGATTAGTATTACCATCTTGCTCTTCTCTTACAAGCAAGAAATAGGGTTCTCTTTAGCTATGGTTAGTTTAACCTCGCGGTATAGTCTTGCAATATTATTTATGTTTATTTTAAGCCTGGGTATAACATATATAGCATTTTTAGGTCTTCAATTTCCGACCAATCCTACGGAAGCTGCTGCCCGTAGTATTTATTTTGATAATGTAGCACGTTTTGACGTTTCTTTGCTTTTACTCTTTTTCGTGACCTTGTTGGCTTTTTCGTGTTATAAAAACTTAGTAAGAAATACTAACGTCACAACATCTGTAGGGAAATTAAGCGAGCAATCAAGTAAAATGCATAGAAGGCTAGCATTCTTAAATGAAAGAACGAAGGACTCTAAAGCGAAAAAATTGTTTGAAGAATCAGAATTTGTTTTGGAATCACTTTTTCAGTTACTTACTATATTGGAAGATAACAATATGGATAGGAAGTTTCAAAAAGAAATTTCTGATTGGATAAGTGATAAAGTATGGTTTTTAATGAATGGCATAGTGCATTCGATATTTAAACAAGAGCAGGTAATTATTCAATTGTTTAAGTCTCATCCTGTTATGTTCATTGAATATTATAGGCAGATGTTAAGCCACTACTCTTTTTTAATTATGGGTATATATAAAAAGGATAAAATTGACCTTGCAAACAATCTATTAGAAAACTATATTTACTTATTACCAGGGGTTTTTCCTAGAAATGAGCCCGAATGGATTAAAGACGAAATGAGGTCAATGAGGGAAGAATACTTTACCGTTCTTGATCAGTTAGCAGTGTATATATACAACAACAAAAAGCATTCTTTAATGTACCTGCTAGAAACTTTATCAGTATTTATCAAGTCTACTCCGAAAGCTAGTGAGATTAATGGTTATCTAAGCATTTATTCAACTGTACTTCAATTGGCGATAGACAACAGAGACTTAAAAACAGTAGTTAATGTGTCACATACATTATCGCATTTTTCTAATTTTACTCAAAGTAATGAGGGGATACGTAAAGTCTTTACTGGAACAACTCAGCAACATAAATATAAAATATCCATAAATCTCAGACAGCAAGAAGGTATAAAAGGAGCCAATGAACTTAGCACATTTATTCTTTTGTTAGGGGTACTTAAAAGTATTGAACTTTCAAATCATGAAGCTACTGGGTTTCTTATTAAATTTATTTCCAACAATGTTAACTCCAAGGTATTACATCAGGTTACTAATGATTTTATTGATCAATTTCACTCCGATAAAGAAGTGGTATATTTTGAGGATTTTATCAAGAAGGGCACTAAACTAAAGTATACATTTAAATTTAATGAAGAGACGCAGCATTATTGTCTTAAAAAACTAACATTGCTCTTGTACTCTCAATTTAATTACATTATTAAAAATCAGATACAAATGAAAGATGATGTTGAGCTTAAAGATCAATATTCAAACCATATGAATTTAACTCCACTTTTTAATATAAAAAATGAATTCTTAATACACCTATTTCGATCTGTGAAATCTACTTCAAGTGATTACTCGCTTTATTATTTAGACGACGATTACTTTATGAATACTTTGTACAGTAAAATAGTACAACTCAAAATCAAACATCAAATCGAAAAAAAGGAGGGTCAACAACACAAAATTGACTCTTGAAATATAAAGTAACTAATATTACGTGACCACATTCTGACCACCAAACATATATAACGGTATGTTATCTAATTCTTATCAAATGAAAAAAGCCCTATAAAATAAGGCTTTTTGCAAATTGTTTTATTCCTAGGTTTTTCATATTTAATATTTAAATAAAAGAGCGTAAGAAATACGGTCTTAAAGCAGCTCGTCGTGCTCCTCAGTTCTCTAAGCGTTAATTATCAACACTTCAAAGGCTCTCAACCATTTTTGGTTGGGAGCCTTTTTGTTAGAATACAACAGCAGCTTTCCGGATATGACGGCTGCTATTATCTGCGTTTTTTTCTATTTCTCCTTCTCATTTTGCGATTATAGACTTTAATCTTTTTAATTCGTCTTCTCATTGAAGAGTCCTTTAATCTGTTGAACCCTTTAGTTCCAGGCACCTCATTTGCTTCGAAAAAAAAGATCCGGCCATTATCTTCTATTCCAACATCCATTCCCCAAATCAGCCAGTTTTTAAATTTCTTTGTAGCAGATGCTTGTTTTGTGGCTTCAAGACTGACTTTATCAATTTTTGAAAGAAGTGCTGAAATATCATTTTTTTTAACAATGGTCGATAACCTTATTGCTTCTTCAACAGGAAATACTCTTCCGCCTGCAGCTAAATTCGTTTTGAAAAATCCTTTTGCTGATGCTTTTGCATATTTACCAGTGACTACCCAATTATCAGTACCGAATTTCCGCTGAACAATCACTCGAATATCAAAAGGTGAGTCGTTTATTTTAGCCAAAGCAACATGTTGTTGAACGAGATACTGGGCTCCCTTTGTATTATCCATTACAAAGGAGTAGAGATTACCTTTATTAGTGAATACTCTTCTTTCATCTTCACGGTGAACCTCATACTTGTCTTCTCCCAATTTTTTTACCTTTAATATCCCAATTCCTTTACCGTAGTTTTCTTTTTTTAAAACAATAACATTATATTGATTTAACATTGCCCAAAAGTTTTTTTGGGTCAGCCTTTTCGTATCAGGCAGAGTTTCTTTTACCACACTGTTTTGAGAAAGAATCTCCTGCATACTAAGTTTAGAAAATCTCCTTGGCGTCCTAATCATTCTAATCCTCCCATTTTTTCTACTCAATTATTAATATGAAAGAGAATTGGTTTTGTCTGGACGCCTTAATTAATAATAATAATAAAAGATCTCTCTCTTAATTCTATCAGTTTCAACAAATTTGAAAGTGTGGATGCTGCTACCAGAATAAAAGAGGACATACACATATTTTAAAGACAGGCAGTGACCAAAAAATGGAAATAAGCTCACTTTAATATGAGACCTGCATATGATGCAAGTAAACGTGTTGGTTTCATTGAAAGTGAGTGACAAAATGGAATGTAAAGTAGTCAGAGATAATAAAACAAGTGGAGCGGTTACGTTACCTTCTCTGTTAGCAGAGAAGATGAATATAAGAGTTAATTGCGAGAAGCGCATTAGTTTTGGAATAAAATCACTACCTGTTATCATAAAAAAATCAGATGATATAAAAACAGTTAAAGTTTCAGGGGATATTATGGATACTCTCAATATTCCTGTTTATCCAATATATTCTATTAAAAAGATGCACCATAGTATTATTTTAGGACCTTATATTGGTATACTGGCTTCTACTCGTGAAAGAAACCTAAAGAGAAAATTAATGATGCTAAAGAGTTATGTTAATCAATACGCTGCATACAAAGGAGCCATTTTAGTTTTTTCAATGGACAGAGTGAATAAGAAAGCCAGGCGGATAAAAGGGTACCTTTATAATCCGGAAACAAAAAGATGGACAGCCGGAAACTATTCATTCCCAGCCAGTATTATTAACAGGGCATATGTTTCAAAGAAAAACCTATTTTATCTGGAAAGTGTGTTGAAAGGGAAAATCTTCAATTCAACCCATTTTAATAAATGGCAGATGTATAAAATGCTGAAGAAGTTTCCGGAGATTAATAATCACCTCCCTGAAACAAAGGTTTACAAAAGTACAATGGATATCCTGTATTTTACACAAGGATCCTCAGCGTACCTAAAGCCGTTATCAGGGAAAAAAGGGAAAAAGATTTTAAAAATAGAAAGGCAGGATAATGGTATAACGATTTCGGCGGGAAAGGGAAATAATACAAAAAAATATAAGTTTCAGAATTCAGAACAGGTACATCGGTTTGTTAAAAAAATCTATAAAAGAAGCCGGCTTATTATTCAACGTAACTTAAATTTAGATATTATTCCTGGGCATCAAATCGATTTCCGCGTCGTAATGGTAAAAGATCAGGATAAACACTGGCATAGTCTGTTTATATTCGGGAGAAAAGGAGCCAGAGGGAGAATTGTAAGTAACCGTTCTCAAGGAGGAAAGGTATACCGGGGTACTGAGCTGCTGATGGAGGCATTTAATCTAGATGAAACAGAGGCGGCAGGTTTTGTTAAAAGAATGTCTGAACTCGCTATACTTGCGGCAGAAAAGGTTGATAAGTCAGGACACAATATGGGGTTTTACGGAATTGACCTTGGTGTTGATCAAAATAAAAAAATTTGGATAATCGAGATGAATAACCGCTCTCCCAATGATAATATAGGTTCTAAAATTGGAGAAAGAAAAGTACTGTATAATGCACGTTATTATAATATGATGTATGCCAGAAGGTTAGCCGGTTTTACTGGCTGATCTTTAAAGGCTGTAAATAAATCATTACCTAACCTTCACCCAAAACAACGGGTGGGGTTTTTTGGTGTGGCCCGCAGGCACACATTCCAAGTGGGTAAAGATCCACTCAGTAACTTAACCCTTTAAAGTACTGTAGACGAAGGGACATCCTCCCTCGAAAGAAAAGGGTGGACAAGATGTCTCCTGTGAAGGGGAATCCGAAAGGTCTGCAGGTAAAGTACAGCCTGGAATTACTCACTCCCGGAGATGGGGAACTGACGAAGAGGAAGTTGGATGCGGGAAAGCTGCACGTCCGGTTTGACGAGAGATCCGAGGGCGAAAGCCCTCGTCTACTACTCTACTGTTTTTTGGGAGAAACCTTTGTTTTGTTGGGAGCCAGGACTTGTTTATGGGAGATATTTTTCATTTGGTGGCGTTAGCTTCAGCTTTACCGAAGTTAGCTAGTAAACCATTAATTCAATACATTTTTCAAAGCTGCCCAAAAAGCCTTGTCAAATAATGATACAATAAAAAGAAATGATATCGGTTACAATGTATATTTAATTATCTGAAATATCAAAATATATTATGGGTAAAAGGCGGTGCCGTACGTGGAACTACAGGATATTAGTCGCGAGGAACTTTTAAATTTTTTACCCTTTCCATCGTTCATTGGTGATCAGGACGGTCGGATTATTAATGCGAATGACGAACTGAACCAACTGATCGAGATCAACCAACAAAACAAACTTGAAGAAAGCATCGAAGCAAATGAGATAAAGAATTATTTCGAAGGGGAGATCCTGCATATTCTGATTGACGGGTCTTCATACCTTTTTATTAAAAAAGAGGTGATGGACCACCCGCGTAAAGAGTTTTTGTATATCGGCGTGCAGTCAACGGGGGTAAAAAAACTTGTGAGTCGTCTGAAGAGGACGGAGGAGCTGAACAGAGAGTTGGACGCGATTATCGACAACTCGTATGACGTGATTTATATTACGGACAAACACGGCATGACCCTTAAAACGAATAAAGCGATCGAACGGGTCACAAGAATACCTAAAGAGTACTTCGTTGGTAAGCGTGTCGACGAATTGATCAAGAGAGGCATATTGAAAAACTCGGTTACTCATCATGTACTAAAGAAAAAAAGAACGGTCTCTTTTGTCCAATCCAACTACGAAGGCAAAGAGATGCTCATAACGGGGAATCCGGTCTTTAACGCCAAAGGGGAAATCGAAAAAATCGTAACAAACGCCAGAGACTTAACGGAGCTCAATGAGCTTCAAGCGGCTCTCAGTAAAGCGACGGAGCTTAACAAGACGTATAAAAAAGAGCTGGAAACGTTGAAAGGAAAAAAAGTAGATGACGGTGGCATCGTTTTGGCGAGTGAAGAAGTAAGACTCATATACGAGATGGCCAACCGGATCTCGAATGTGGATGCTACGGTTCTGATTTTAGGAGAGACAGGTGTAGGGAAAGACGTACTCGCCAAATACATTTACAGCAACAGTTTCAGAGAAAAAGAAGGGAATTTCATTAAAGTCAACTGCGGTGCGATTCCTGCGGAGCTACTCGAGTCCGAGTTGTTCGGCTATGAAGGAGGCGCGTTTTCAGGGGCTAGTAAAAACGGAAAAGCAGGAATGTTTGAACTGGCGGATAAAGGTGTTTTGTTCTTGGACGAAATTGGCGAACTCTCTTTGTCACTCCAAGTGAAGTTGTTGCGAGCATTGCAAGAACAAGAGATTATGCGGGTAGGGGGAACGAAGCCCAAGAAAATAAATGTTCGAGTGATCGCCGCTACAAACCGTAAATTAAAAGAGATGGTACAAGAAGGAACGTTCCGAGAAGATCTATATTACCGTCTCAATGTGATACCGATTCAAATTCCTCCGTTAAGAGAGCGTAGAGACGACATTGTCCCATTAGTGAACATGTTCTTGAATAAAGTGAACAAAAAATATGATTTATCAAAGACGATGAGTCATCGATTGAAAAACTTCTTTGTTTCCTTTAAATGGAGTGGGAATGTAAGAGAGCTGTCCAATTTGATTGAGAGATTGGTGCTCGTCACGGACAGGCAGATGATCGATATTGAACACCTCCCGGAAGAATACTTGACCACAGGTGATATCCCCGTCCCGAGCAGTTCATCGTCAATGACCCTAAAAGAAGCAGTCGAACGTGCTGAAAAAGAGGTGCTGGCGTCAGCGGCAAAAGAATTTACGAACACGTATGAAATAGCAGATAAGCTGGAAACGAGTCAGCCGACGATCGTAAGGAAAATGAAGAAGTATAACATCAAAACAGGCAAATAAAGAGGAATTGAAAGAGGTCCTATCCGTTAGGTCCTCTTTTCTTGATTCATTAATGAATGACCAAGTTGTTTTCGTATCAACACTCCTCTTTAACAGTAGGGCTAAAACATAGAGTATGGGGGGTTAAATCACCAGATGCATTGAAAACAGGAGAGTATCGTTGTTCACAAAAATTGGCATGAGTATTGCATCTATATAGAAAGTAGAACGAATGTCCTTTTAAAATGAGAGGTGTGAAAGAACTGCATCATATCGATTAAGAGAAGGGGTGAGAGAGATGTCACATCAAGTGAGTGAGGACGCAGGTGCCATTCCAAGAAGCCTGAACGTGCCTGAAGACTCCCTTTACCACATGCTGAAAAGAACGGTAAAGACGAACGAGAAGAGAATAGCTGTAATCTTTGACGAAGAAAAGGTTACATATGGTGAGCTTTTTGATCAGGTTAATCGATTGGCTGATTCCTGGAGAAAGCTCGGAATGAAAAAAGGAGAGATGCTCGGTCTTATGCTGCCTAACCAGACCGATTATATTGTCTGTTTTTATGCAGCACAGGCTTTGGGGATGACTGTCGTGCAGATCAACCCGAATTATACACCTAGAGAGCTTGTCCAAATCATTCATAGCGCCAGAATCAAGCGTATTGTCGTTTCAAAAACAAACCTGGACACCGTTCTTCATGTACATGGTCTTAAAGCGATTGAAACCATCATTGTCTCTGATGCGCCGGACAAAAGCGAAGATACCGAGGAGCTCTTCAGTTTGGAGAGGCAAATCAATGAGGGGGGAAGCGTCTCTCATGATACACAGATCGATGTAAAAGAAGATGTGGCCGTGATTCAATACACCGGTGGCACAACAGGTCAGATGAAAGGGGCGATGCTCACTCATTACAACCTGGTAGCAAATGTGGAGCAGAGCTTTACGATGTATGGAAGCAACATGGAACAAGGGAAAGAAGTGTTCCTGGTGGCAACCCCTCTCTACCATGTATATGCCATGACAGCCGGGATGAATTTGGGGATCCGGATCGGCGCGACGATCTTGCTCATGAGGAAGTTTGAGATTCAAAGAGCTTTGGAATGGATCAAGACTTACAGACCGACTTATTTTCCCGGTGTTCCCGGTATGTACACGGCCTTCGTCATGCATCCGGAAGTGGAAAAGTACGGTCTTGATTGTTTGAAGTTTTGCTCTAGCGGGTCGGCACCGCTCCCGGTTGAGATCATTAAACGGTTTGAATCGTTAACAGGTGCTGTGATTGGTGAAGGGTTTGGTATGTCTGAAGCGTCACCTACGACTCACCGTAACCCTGCTGAAGGGGTCAGAAAAATTGGAAGTGTCGGTCTGCCGTTACCTGGCACAGAAAGCAAAATTGTAGATGATGACAATCAGGAACTGCCACCGAAATGCGTTGGTGAATTGATTATTAAAGGTCCCCAGATTATGAAGGGATACTTGAACAACGAAGCCGACACGGGGAATGCGTTACGAAATGGATGGCTTTATACGGGAGATTTGGCCATGATGGACGAAGATGGCTATTTTTACATTGTCGGTCGGAAAAAAGAAATGATTTTAATTGGCGGGTTTAACGTGTATCCAAGGGAAATCGAAAATGTGTTATACGAACACCAAGATGTGAAGGAAGTTGCTGTTGTAGGAATCCCTCACGAAGAAAAAGGAGAAGTCATCAAAGCCTTTATCGTGTTGCGGAAAGGGGCCACTGCCGATGTGGAAGAATTGAAAGGGTTCTGTTACAGAAACCTGACTCGGTATAAAGTACCGAAAGACTTCGAGATCAGAGGTGCCCTTCCAAAGAACACGGTAGGAAAGTTGTTAAAGAGGTCATTGGTCGAAGAAGAAATTGGCAATCAAAAAAAGGAGCGTGATGAATGATGTTTTCAAATATCGAAGTAATCAAAGACGATAGGGTAGCGTTTATTACAATCAACCGGGAAGAAGTACGAAACGCCTTGAATAAAGAAACGTTAGGAGAAATTTCTGCTGCGTTAAAAGAATTAAACGATGATATCTCTGTTGGTTGTGTGGTGTTTACCGGAAAAGGGGAAAAGTCGTTTGCTGCCGGGGCAGACATTGCTCAATTAAAGGAGAAATCAACGATAGACGTGTTCAAAGCCGGCGGAATGCAGGAAGTGTACGATGAAATTGAAGCGTATGATAAGCCGACGATTGCCATGATTAATGGATTTGCCTTAGGTGGCGGCTGTGAACTTGCCATGGCTTGTGACATCAGAGTGGCATCAACCAATGCCAAGATGGGTTTGCCGGAGTTAAACTTGGCGATCATCCCCGGTGCAGGTGGAACACAACGTTTAGTACGTATTGTGGGGAAAGGAAAAGCCCTTGAACTTATTTTGACTGGGAAGATTATCGGCGCAGAAGAAGCGGAACGAATTGGCCTTGTATCTTCAGTCGCCGAGCCGGATCAACTGTTGGAGACTGTCATGGTCACTGCGCATCAGATGCTTTCTAAAGGACCATTAGCGTTAAAACTGGCGAAGATTGCCGTGCACGCCGGTTCTGAAGCAGATATGAAAACAGGCCTTCTCATTGAAAAGCTGGCACAAGGAATCTTATTCTCGTCTGAGGACAAGGAAGAAGGCACGCAAGCTTTTCTCGAAAAAAGAAAAGCCAACTTTGTCGGAAAGTAATGTAAAGGGGCGTTTCACGTGGGACGATTAGAAGGTAAAGTGGCACTCGTTACCGGGGGATGTAAAGGCATCGGTCGAGCGATTGTGAATCGATTTCTTTCTGAGGGAGCCCGAGTATGCGTGGCAGACTATGACAATGACGCTGGCAAATTTGAAGATGGATCGAAAGCCGGTCAGCTTGTTTTTAAGGCTGATGTTCGTAAACGAGACGAGATCCAAAGCGTGTGTGACAAGATTGTAGCTACCTACGAGCGGATTGATATTTTAGTGAATAACGCGGGCATCATTCGAGATCACTTGCTCTATAAAATGAGAACGAGCGATTGGGACGATGTGATGGACGTCCATTTAAAAGGAGCCTTCATTTGCAGCCAAGTGGTTCAAGAATATATGGTCAAAGAACGATACGGACGTATTATTAATCTCTCCTCTACTTCTGCCCTCGGCAATAAAGGACAGGCCAATTATGCTACGGCTAAAGCCGGTATCCAAGGGTTTACAAAGACGTTGGCATTAGAGTTGGGCAAATACGGGATTACGGCAAACGCCATTGCCCCGGGATTTATAGAAACGGATATGACCAAACAAACCGCTAACCGATTAGGAATCGACTTTGAGACTTTGATCGAGGCAAGCAAAGCACGCATTCCTGTAGGTCGAACGGGAAAAGGAGAAGACATTGCGAATGCTGCCGTCTTCTTCGCCGAAGAATCCTCTTCATTTGTAAACGGCCAAGTCCTTTATGTAGCGGGAGGACCAAAAGCATAAAAGAAGCACCTGCGGGATGCAGGTGCTTCTTTTATGAGCAAGAGATTCAGAAGCGAGTCATCACAATAATTCAATAATGAATCAATTGATACCCAAGTGGATTGCATAACCTTATCCATGTTCAAGAACGTGCACCATTCGTCGGTTTTTGATCATGGCATGAATATTGCATTAATTTATGATCAAGTAGATTGTGTGTCTTAAAAATGGATAGAGAGGGAGAGAGACATGGACTTTTCATTAACGGAAGATATAGAGTTTTTGCGTAAAGGCGTCCGAAAGTTTGTAAAAGAGGAAGTCGAGCCGGTGGCAATGGAAATCGAACAATCAAATGAAATCCCTGAAATCGTAAAAGAGAAGTCGAAAGAATTAGGTTTGTTTGGTATCAGTATCCCTGAAGAATACGGCGGACTCGGGCTCGACATGATCGGAAAATGTGCCATATACGAAGAACTGGGAAAAACACATAACGGATACACCACCTTGATTGGCGCCCATACCGGTATTGGCTCGGTTGGGATCGTAGAGCTCGGAACAGAAGAACAAAAACAGAGGTATTTACCGAAGATGGCGACGGGAGAATGGATTGGAGCGTTTGCCCTGACGGAGCCCAGTGCAGGATCGAATGCGGCCAACTTAAAAACGAGAGCAGAGAAAAAAGGGGACAAGTACATCCTTAACGGCTCAAAACATTACATTACCAATGCGGTGGATGGTCACGTATTTACGGTGATGGCGGTTACCGATCCAACAAAAGGTGCAAAAGGAATTACGTCCTTTATCGTTGAAAAAGATTTTCCTGGTTTTCAGCTTGGTGCGGTCGAAGAAAAGATGGGGTTAAGAGGCTCTCATTCAGCCGAGTTGTTTTTTGAAAACATGGAAGTGCCAAAAGAAAATGTGCTCGGAGAAGAAGGGCAAGGGTACGTGAATGCCCTGAAGATCTTGGCAAATGGTCGAGCGGGTCTGGCTGCAAGGAATCTCGGTTCTTGCGTAAAGCTTCTTGAACATTGCATGGAGTATGTATTCGAACGAAAACAGTTCGGAAAGCCTTTATTCGACCAGCAAGCCATTCAACATATGTTAGCAGATATTAGCGTTCAAATTGAAACCCTTCGTTCGTTAACGTACAGAGTGGCTTGGATGACCGATCAAAAGCAGCGGGTCGTAAGAGAGGCAGCCATTGCAAAGCTATACGGGTCCGAAGTCTACAATAAGGTGGCCGACCTGGCTGTTCAGATTCACGGAGGGGTCGGTTACATGAAAGATTATCCGATCGAACGTTATTTCCGAGATGCGAGAATTACGAAGATCTACGAAGGTACATCTGAAATTCAACGAAACATCATTGCGGGAGAATTAAAAAGACAGACCGGAAAATAAGCACGATTCACCAGAGGTGCCAATCTGAAGTAATGAGGGCGTTTTGATGATGGTTGTACTGAAAACATGGTTACTCAAGCTTTTGATCGTGGTTTATGTGGTTCATACGTTAGTGGTCGTCCCTTATGGAGAAGCGATTTTGGCTACGTTAACAGCGGTAGTTATCGTTTTGTTGCTCGGTCATTTAAGAGGGTTTTCAAGAGTGATCAGCTCTTTTATGCTCCTGACCGGCTTTTTAATCATCATGGCGACAGGAAACGTTGGACTGATAAAGAGCAGTCTTACGGTCAACCTTCCTTTGGTTGTGTTATTAGTGACGGTGCCGGTCATGGGCTTTCCTTTACGTTTAGGTAAGTATGATGAGCAACTGAGCAATTTTGTTAAAAAGCACGGTCGAAACAATAATCGATTGTTTTTTTCCATAACAAGCGTCTTTTTTCTCATTGGACCGGTGATTAATATGGGTTCGATCAAGCTGATGAACAACTTGGTAGAGAAGCTTGCGTTAGCGAAGGGGCTTCTTGCAAGAAGCTACATGCAAGGGTTTACCTCTACTCTGTTATGGTCTCCTTTCTTCGCATCATTGCTGCTTGTTCTGAACTTGGTCGGTCTTTCCCTATACACCTATCTGCCTTTTGGTTTGGGAATTGCCGTTCTTCATATTCTCGTAGCGAACGTCTTGTATTCCAAGTTCGCAAAAGACACTGCTTTTTCTTCAGCGGGAGTCCAAACCGTGCGGATGAGACGGATCTATGAGCTGGTTATAGTATTTGTTCTATTCTTTTGCGCTGTTTTTCTGATTGACCGGTTACTCGGTATAAGCATGATCATCAGCGTCACGTTCGCAGCCGTATTGGTCGCGATCATTTGGAGTTTGTACTTGAGAGTGGAAAGAGAATTCATGAGCAATGTGAAAGAGTATAGCGGGAAGACGATTCTACTAAGTTCAAATGAAGTGGTTCTTTTTACGACAGCCGGCTTTTTCGGAGCGGTAATTGCCACAACAGAGGTAGGTGCGTTCATTAACCGGTTTGTTTTGTTGGTGAGTGAATCCTCCGTCTTGCTTCTTATTCTATCAATCATTCTGATTACAGCGCTCTTGGCACTCGGGGGCGTGCACCAGATTGTGACCATTACAGCGTTGGCCACAACGGTCAGACCGTTGGAGGTTGGAGTGGATCCACTTATTTTTGCTTTGACCCTCATGTCTGCTTGGTCAATCGCAACGATTCTTTCTCCTATTTCAGCAGCAAATGTGATCATCATGAACTTGCTTGGACGGAGGTATAAAGAGGTTGCGTTTACGTTTAACGGGGCATTTATTTTGGTGATGATCGGCATGTATACGATCTTTATTTACGTGGTTCATTTGTTTTTCACATAACTTTTCTTGGAGGGGTAAACATGAATATTTTTGTACTAATGAAACGAACGTTCGATACAGAAGAACAAATCGTAGTGAGTGACGATAAAGTCGACGAGTCCGGAGCGGAGTTTATCATCAATCCGTACGACGAATATGCGATTGAAGAAGCGATTTTACTTAAGGACGAGCATGGGGGAGACGTGACTGTTGTCACGGTAGGGGATGAAGAAGCGGAAAAGGAGCTACGTACGGCGTTAGCCATGGGGGCGGACAAAGGAGTGCTCATTGATCGAGAAGAAGTCGAGGAGCTGGATCAGGCGGGCATTGCCCTTATCTTATCTACCTATTTGTCCGAACAAGAATATGATCTGATCCTTTGCGGGAACGTGGCAGTCGATGGGGGAAGTGGTCAAGTGGGACCCAGAGTGGCGGAACGTTTAGGAATTGCACAAGTCACGACCGCTACGAAGATCACGATTGAGGAAAGAAAAGCAACGATTCGTCGAGATGTTGAAGGAGATGAAGAAGAGGTCGAAGTGGAGCTTCCGGTTTTGGTTACAGCTCAGCAAGGGTTGAATGAACCTCGTTACCCGTCCCTTCCGGGAATTATGAAGGCGAAAAAGAAGCCTCTTGAGGTGGTTGACTTGGAGGACCTTGAGCTTGACGAAGATCACTTGGAATTGAAAACGAGGAATGTGGAAGTGTTCCTTCCACCTAAGAAAGAAGCCGGGGAAATGATTGACGGAGAGCCTGCTGAACAGGTGAAAAAGTTGATTTCGGCGTTGAAGATTTAATACAAAAAAAGAAGTGGAGGAGATAAAATGGGGAAAAAAGTACTTGTAATTGGAGAAATTCGTAACAGTGACGTGCGCGGGGTTTCGTTTGAAGCTGTATCAGCAGGAGTGGACGTAGCCAACGGGGGCGAGGTCGTTGCAGTCGTATTGGGAGAAGATGTGAATTCATTAGCCGAACCTTTTATTTCATATGGAGCTGATCGGGTGATTGCAGTGAACCACCCCGAACTGAAATTATATACGACCGATGCGTATCAACAAGCGCTTTTACAAGTGATTGACGAAGAGAAGCCGGACGCGATCTTAATGGGACACACGTCCATCGGAAAAGACCTTTCGCCTCGTTTGGCTATGAAGCTTGGTTTAGGCCTCATATCCGATGCTGTGGCGGTGGAAGTGATGGGGGAAGAAGTGCTGTTTACTCGCCCGATCTATTCCGGTAAAGCATTTGAAAAAGAAAAGCATGTTGGCGGTAGCGTGTTTGCTACGATCCGTCCGAACAATATCGAGGCTAAAGAGCGCGATGAAGCCAGAACAGGGGCGGTTAAAACCTTTGAGGTGGTGTTGAAGGACTTACGAACGGTGATTAAAGAAGTTGTACAAAAAGCAACGGCAGGGGTAGACTTATCTGAAGCGAACGTCATTGTGGCAGGAGGTCGCGGTGTGAAAAATAAAGATGGGTTTCGTCCGTTACAAGAACTTGCAGACCATTTGGGAGGAGCGGTAGGTGCTTCTCGTGGAGCCTGTGATGCGGATTATTGCGATTACGCGTTGCAGATCGGTCAAACGGGAAAGGTCGTTACCCCCGATTTGTACTTTGCGGTCGGGATTTCAGGAGCGATCCAACATTTAGCCGGGATGTCGAACGCGAAAACGATTGTGGCCATTAACAAAGATCCGGACGCACCGATTTTCGAAGTGGCCGACTACGGAATCGTAGGCGACTTGTTCGAAATTGTGCCGCTATTGTTAGGCGAACTCAAGAAAGTGGAAGTCCGGTCGTAATCGAGTGAAAAGATAGGAAGAGGGATGCGTATGTACGACTTTATCATCGTTGGAGGCGGCATTGTCGGACTATCGACGAGCATGGCACTTTACAAGAAGTACCCAACTGCAAAAGTATTGCTGATCGAAAAAGAAAAAGAGCTGGCAACCCATCAAACGGGTCATAATAGCGGTGTAATTCATTCGGGCATATATTACAAGCCGGGAAGTTTCAAGGCTCGCTTTGCACGGGAAGGCAGTTTGTCCATGACAGCCTTTTGCGAAGAGCATGGCATTGAACACGATATTTGCGGCAAAGTTATCGTAGCAACGAAAAAAGAAGAGGTGCCACGGCTTAAAGCCCTGTATCAACGAAGCGTTGAAAATCAATTGAACACACGGATGATCGATAAAGGAGAACTAAAAGAGATTGAACCTCATGTAAATGGATTGGCTGCTATTCACGTACCCGGAGCCGGTATTGTCAATTACAAACAGGTGAGCCTGACGTTTGCGAAAATCGCCCAGGAACAAGGTTGTGACATTCTTCTCGACACGAAAGTAATGAAAATAAATGAAGAAAAAGACGCTGTAACCGTTGAAACGAATCGAGGGAGCTATCAATCTAAATACATCGTAAATTGTGCAGGTTTACAAAGTGATCGTGTTGCGAACCTTTCCGGATATGTGACCGATGTGAAGATTGTCCCGTTTAGGGGAGAGTATTATAAGCTCAAACCGGAAAAACGAACTCTCGTCAAGCATTTGATTTACCCAGTACCTAACCCGGACTTTCCCTTTTTAGGGGTTCACTTTACCCGAATGATCGGAGGAGAAGTGGAAGCAGGACCGAATGCGGTTTTGAGTTTTAAGCGAGAAGGGTATAAAAAAACAGACTTCTCCATAAGGGATCTCACGGAAGTACTTACGAATCGAGGCTTTTGGAAGCTTGCCGGCAAGTACATGGGTGAAGGCATGGGCGAAATGAAGAGATCCATAAGTAAATCAAGTTTTACGAAAAGCCTTCAACAGCTCATTCCCGAGATTAAACCGGAAGATTTAATCAAAGCTCCGGCCGGTGTGCGAGCTCAAGCCTTAAAGGATGACGGTCAGTTAGTCGACGACTTCTATGTGATTAAAGGAAACCGTACGATCCATGTATGTAACGCACCTTCACCTGCTGCGACAGCTTCGATTGAGATTGGTAAATCGATTGTAAACCAAATGAATGTTCATATTGAAAAAACGACAGCCGTCCTCACGCCTTGAGGTCGCAAAAGAAGGGATTGAAGCAGATGACCAAGCCCAATATTGTTTTTATTGCAGGACATGCTCGCTTGCCACAAGGTATGGCAGCCAAAAGCATTTTTGATACACTTACGATTACGGCTGAGGTTGAAACGACGTACGGAGTGATTTTGGAAGCTTCTTGTACGTTGGCTACAGACCATGGGCGATCGTTTATCGGCCGGATCCTAAAAGGTGTGAGTTTAAAAGATGGCATTGACTCCTCCATTCAAGCCATCCAAACCTCGTACCATGGGAAAGCGAATAATGCCTTAGTAGCCGCACTAAAAGACCTTCATTTGCAATACGAGCAAATAAAATCAAGGTAATAATTCTAAATAATCTAACAATTTGTTGACTTTACTCCCTTTTTTCATTACACTGTTAATAGATGAAACATTGCCGTTGGGAATTTGCCTTTCCAATCTCGCAATCATCCTCAATCTACGCTGAATTAAATAATAACGATAACTGTATCATTTACAATGACTCTATCCACAATAGAGCAGGAATGTAAATATAGCCGGTTATATTATGAGTGTTTTCATAATATAGCTGGCTATTTTTGTTTCGTTGTTTTCGCATAAAGGTTGTTTTAAACAAAGATAATGGAGCGAAGGGCGGCGACTCCAGCGGGAATAGCATCCACTGAAGACCCCGCAGGGCGTTTTTCCAGAAGAGGCTGAAGTGATGCCTGCAGAAAGCGTCCGCCTGTAGCGGAATTATCCCTTGTGATAGAAACAATCGTTACGAGAAGAGCGTTTCATTTTCACTGTGGACAATCCAAAATTTCGAGGAGGATGAAACATGAGTGTTGTAAAAACAAACGAAAGCAAGGTAGTAGAAAAAACGGATTATTTTGAGGTGTCGGAGCACCCCCAAAGCAAAAGGCTATTCCACATTGATATTAATAAAGACGTCCTTGAGCAGTTTTTAAGAGAGGTAAAGGACGTATCGGTTCAGCAATTGGAGTACGTGCCATACATGCGCTTTATAATTGCCGACCAATTGAATACCCTTGCCGGAAGCAAATTAAAACAAGTACTCACTGATATCTTGTACGACCGGGAAACAGGAGGCTATACGATAGGAACGAAGAACCTCACTTCCGATCCGGACGATTACGTCAAGTTTTCTACGGCCATTACACACTTAATCGGCGAACCGAACTTCGACTCAATGTCGGGAAAATACTACGCAAGGTTTACGGTTCAACATGAAGACAATAGTGACTCTTATTTAAGGCAACCATACCGGCTTTTTACTCTTCATACAGATGGAACATTTGTAGATGAACCAACGGACTGGCTTTTGATGATGAAGATGAAGGAAGAAAATGCTGTAGGTGGGGAGTCGAGGCTTCTGCACCTGGACGATTGGGATGAGCTTGATACGTATTTAAATCACCCTCTCGCTACAAAAGAAATTACGTACAAAGCACCGTCCAGTAAAAATGTGAACAAAGAAGTGAATCGAACAACGTTTTTTAAACAAAACAACAAACCGTGCATTTGCTTTATTGATCAGTTTGCTTATCCGAAGAGCGTTGAAGAAGCAAGTTACTTGAAGGGATTGTCCGAATCAATGGAAAATGATTCTGCGTTGATTGAGCTGAAGTTGCCGGTGGGAGATCTTGTGGTACTAAACAATGCTTTCTGGCTGCACGGAAGAGCTGCCTTTGAGAAAAATCCGGAGCTTAACCGTGAGCTCCTTCGTCAAAGAGGTAGTTTCTTAAGTTAATGAAGTTGTGACTTTGACAAAGCAATGATGAGAGCCGCTACGAACGAAAGAACATTCGTCCTTTCACCAGTAGTGTGCCTGATCATTGCTTTTTCTTTTTACCCCCACCAACTGTGCGATTCAAAATTGAATTAAAAATCATCAATGAATTGTTAGATAGGGTACGGGAGAGGAAACCCCATTCAACTTTGCATTAACGCGGAAAGTACCGAAAGTCGGTGCAAGAAAAAGTCCTCGTTGCAAGAACGTGGTCGTCACCGCCAAGAAAAGCCCGGGACTCGTAGGCTTTACTGTGATAAACAGCCATAAACCATGAGGTCATACCCGGTGATTTAGAGGTGTTGATGAAAGGCAAATCAAAAAAACACCCCGAAATGTAAGCGTTTTATCGTTTTGGCACAGTTCTTGCTTATATATACCGTATCAAAATAAAAGGAGCGTGTATCGCATGGTAGCAACAGCAAGCGAAGTAAAACAAATGACAACAATGATTCGGAATTTTGTAGAAAAGGAAGTTGAGCCTTATGCCCAACAGATTGAAGATGAAGACCAAATTCCCGATCATTTAGTAGAAAAAGCGAAAGAGTTAGGATTATTCGGATTGAGCATTCCTGAAGAGTATGGCGGAATTGGATTGAATACCGTTGGAAAAGCCGGTGTTCTCGCCCAATTAGGGAGAACCCATAATGGTTATGTGTCTCTCATAAGTGCTCACACAGGGATCGGGAGTACCGGTCTTGTAAAACTCGGATCGGAACAACTGAAGCAAAAGTACTTACCGGCAATGGCATCGGGGAACCTGATCGCAGCTTTCGCACTTTCAGAGCCGGGAGCCGGATCAGATGCTACCAACTTGTCTACACGAGCAGAAAAAACAGGAGATAAATGGATTTTGAACGGGATGAAGCACTTCATCACAAACGGACCGATCGCGGACGTCATTACCGTGTTTGCCGTCACGGATAAAGAAAAAGGAGCCAAAGGTGGCATTACCGCCTTCTTGGTAGAGAAAGATTTTCCCGGATTTTCAGTAGGGGCGAAAGATAAGAAGATGGGATTGAGAGGCTCTTATACATCACAAATCATTTTTGAAGACTGCGAAGTACCTGACGAGAATGTAATCGGAGAAGTTGGCATGGGGTATGTGTCGGCATTAACGATTCTTGGAGAAGGACGGGTGGGACTGGCAGCAAGAGCCGTTGGATCCTCTGAAAAGTTAATTGAGCTATCAGCACAGTATGCGATGGAACGAAAGCAGTTCGGGAAACCGATCGCCGATAACCAAGGCATTCAGTGGATGCTTGCGGATATGGCAACGGAAACGGAAGCGGCCAAACAACTTACAATGAATGCGGCGAGAATGATCGACGAAGGGAAAAAGGCGATTAAGGAGGCATCGATGGCGAAAATGTTCGCCTCTGAGGTTTTCAATAAAGTAGCTGATCAAGCAGTACAGATTCATGGGGGAATCGGATATATTGCTGAGTACCCGGTAGAACGCTTTTACCGTGATGCGAGAATCACAAAGATTTATGAAGGTACGAATGAAATTCAACGAATCATTGTGGCCAAACACATCCTAAGCGAAGTGGCGCGATAATGAAAAAGGAGGGGATTGTAT
Organism: Alteribacter salitolerans; assembly: GCF_016901055.1. Classification (NCBI taxonomy): domain Bacteria; kingdom Bacillati; phylum Bacillota; class Bacilli; order Caryophanales; family Bacillaceae; genus Alteribacter; species Alteribacter salitolerans. The sequence continues at coordinate 87,713 of NZ_JAFEUX010000006.1, forward strand.
GAACGCAGATCAAATCAAAACCATCAGTGTGATCGGCTCTGGCGCGATGGGGTCTCAAATCGCGATGGTATCAGCATTGGCAGGTTACAGCGTAACCCTGCAAGATATTCAAGAAGAGAGCGTAGTCAAAGCGGAACAATCATTACGAGACCGATTAGGTAAACGAGTGGATAAAGGGAAGATGTCAAAAGAGGAATTAGACGAAGCCTTTTCAAACATGACGTTTACGACTTCTTTGGAGGAAGCGGTCCGAGATGCGGATTTTGTGATTGAAGCCATTGTAGAAAATTTGGAGATTAAGCGGACTCTCTTTGAAGATCTCGATCGACTTGCTCCGAAACATGCGATTTTGTCTACGAACAGTTCAACGATCGTCAGCTCTAAGGTGGCCGATGCGACGAACAGACCAGGTAAAGTGTGCAACTTTCACTTCTTTAACCCGGCATTGGTGATGGAGATGGTCGAAGTCGTACAAGGACCGCACACTTCTAATGAAACGGCAGAAGTGGCGATGGAGCTGGCAAGAAGGTTAAACAAAACACCAATTCTGTTGAAAAAAGAGATTTCTGGTTTTGTAGCCAATCGGATATTAGCAAAGTTAATGAACGAAGCCTTATACCTTTATGAAAACGAAATTGCTACGGCAGAAGAGATTGACCTTGCTTGTACAAAAGCGTTAAATCACCCGATCGGACCGTTTGCTTTAATCGATCTTACAGGTCTTGACGTTCATTACAATATAAGACAGTATCGTTACGAGGAAACAGGCAACGAAGAAGATAAGCCTTCCCCGGTAATTGTGGAAAAGGTAAAAAAAGGCGACCTTGGACGGAAGTCCGGAAAAGGGTTTTATTCCTATAGTTAGTCATTGAGAAGATAAGGAGTGAACGAGATGCCGGGAACATCGGAATCATTGAAAGGGAGATTTGAAACGAGTCCGTTCTTTGCTCATTTAGGATTCGAAATTGAAACCTATGAAAAAGATAATGTAGTCTTAAAACTGCCGATTCAAAAGCATCTCATAAACACAAATGGTACCGTTCACGGAGGCGTCTACGCTACCATGCTCGATAACATTATGAGCATGGTTGTACGAAACGCCATCGATGAGGATATTGTGACAGTGAATATGAATATTCATTTTTTGGCCCCGGTCAAAGCAGGGGAGCTGCTCGCAGAGGCAACGATTATTCAACAAGGGTACCGTATTGTGACATGTGAAGGTGAGATCTATAGCAACAATAAAGTCGTAGCGAAAAGCTCGGGTACGTTTAAAGTGAAACGCTCTACATAGGTGTATGTAGGTGAATGCTAAGAGCCTAAATGCCCGTGAGCTCTTCCGGAAAGCAGATGGGTGAGCCGGCGGCATCAAGCAATAGAAGGATAAAATATAGGGGTGAAAACATGAGTCGAGACGATATCGTCATCGTGAGTGCCGTCAGAACCGCTATAGGAAAATATGGTGGTTCCCTTCGAAATGTTGATTCAGGATTTTTAGCTTCAGTGGTGATTGGAGAAGCACTGAAGAGGAGTTCTCTTCCCGCAGATCTTGTTGATGAAGTAATCATGGGAGAAGTAAGACAGACGACCAAATCGTCAAACGTGGCACGCGTCGCTGCCCTGCGAGCGGGCATTCCGGAAGAAACGCCGAGTTATACGATCAATCGACTATGTGCATCGTCCATGCAAGCGATCGTCTCTGGTGCCCAGCAGATTATGACCGGCTACGGTGATGTGGTTGTTGCCGGGGGGACGGAAAATATGAGTGACTCTCCTCATTATCTTCGAGGCGCACGGTTTGGCGGGGCTCCAACGTTAGTCGATCCCAATACGGAGAATGGACAGCAGCCGATGGAAGTATTCGGAGATCGGTTGGGAATGGGACAAACAGCTGAAAACGTAGCCGAACAGTACCGTATCTCTCGTGAAGATCAAGACGCGTTTGCCGTTCACAGTCAGGAAAAAGTGAAGCGTGCTCAGGAAACCGGAGTGTTTGATCAGGAAATCGTGCCGATCGAAGTTCGAGAGCGAAAAGAGATCAAATCATTTGCTACGGATGAACACCCTCGCCCATCTACGACGCTTACGAAGCTTGAAAAGCTAAAGCCTGCGTTTAGAGAAGGTGGAAGCGTGACCGCCGGGAATGCATGTGGGCGGAACGACGGTGCATCTGCGGTAATCCTAATGAAGCGATCAAAAGCGGAAGCCATTGGCATGGAACCGCTTGCCAAGATCACAGCATGGAGTGTGGCGGGGGTTTCTCCAAAGGTAATGGGAATCGGTCCGGTACCTGCTGTACAAAAATTATTACAGTCTACCGGAGAACGGTTGGAAGACATTGGTCGAATTGAATTGAACGAAGCATTCGCATCACAAGCCCTGGCTGTGATCAGGGAACTGGATTTACCGGCTGAAAGAGTGAACGTAAACGGTGGAGCCATTGCGCTAGGACACCCTTTGGGGGCTACCGGGGCGCGAATTGTAACTACGCTCGTTCACGAGTTGATAAGAAGTGGAGAGAAAAAAGGAATTGCCACCCTTTGCGTAGGCGGAGGGCAAGGAATGGCGATGATGGTCGAGACGGTTTAACCAAATACGCGATTTGATTTCTGATTATTCAGTAACTAAAATGTAGCGACCACGGAAAGAGGAGGGAAGAACATGAAGAAGGAAGAGGAAAAGGTGAGTTTGAAAGTGGAAAAGGAAGAGAGGAGTAACTTTGAACAAGCGTTGGATCGGTCGAACGGTTGGTCTAAGTTATACCGAACCTGGAGTCTGTTCCTTTCTGCAATAAGCATCGGTCTGGCATTGTATGTGTTGTATGCGGCGGCGTTTGGAGGAATGCCCGCATGGCAACACAGAGCGGTATTTACATCTGTTGCACTTTTCCTGTGTTTTAGTTTTGTTCCGTATAAAAAAGGGAGAAACACACTGCATCCTCTCTTTGATATGATTCCTCTCCTCTTATCCGGAGCACTTGTGGTCTTTACGTATACGGCCTATCCGGATGTAGCAATGCGGGTGGGAAATGTCATTACGATTGATAAAATCTTCGGAACGTTGATGATCGCTTTGATTGTTGAAGGCGTTAGGCGAACGATCGGTATTGTCATGGCAGGATTAACTTTGTTTTTTACCGTGTATGTGTTTATCGGACCTTGGTTTCCGGGACTGGCCGGGCACCCTGGATACAGCTACAACCGACTCATTGATACCATGTTCATTTCAACAAATGGTATATTCTCGGATCCGATCTATATTGCTTCCACGGTTCTCATTTTGTTTTTACTCTTTGCGTCGATTTTGTTGCGAACAGGGGCGGGTCAGTTCTTTATCGACTTTGCTTTTTCCATAACAGGTCGTATGCGGGGAGGTCCGGCGTTAGCGTCTGTTCTTTCCAGTGGGATGATGGGGACGATTACGGGAAACGGTGTGGCGAATGCGACGATGACAGGTCCTTTTACAATCCCTTTAATGAGAAAAGTTGGCTATTCAAAAAACTTTTCCGGTGGTATAGAAGCTGTCGCATCTCAAGGTGGACAGATTATGCCCCCAATCATGGGTGCAGCTGCATTTATCATGGCGGAATACACCGGTATTCCATTTATACAAATTGCAGGATACGCCTTGATTCCGGCGGTGCTGTACTTCTTTATGGCCAGTGTCATGATCTACCTTCAGGCAAGAAAACAAGGGATCGAAGGCATGCCGAAAGAACAACTTCCGAACTTCTGGGAAGTGATTTTAAAACGCGGCTATCTCATGATTCCTCTCATCCTGATCATTGTACTCATGGTGCAAGGCTACAGCCCGATGCGTGCCGGCGTGTGGGCCATCGGGTCTCTGATCTTGATCAGTTTCATTCGAAAGGAAACACGTCTTTCAATGGTCAAAATGCTAGGTGCCATTGAGTCGGGTATTCGAGGATCGATTTCAACGATTATGGCCTGTGCCGGTGCAGGAGTCATTACCGGTGCCGTCATTATGACAGGGCTTGGTACAAGGTTCTCCCGTATGGCGATTGATTTATCCGGTGGAGAGCTGTTGCCAATGCTTCTTATGATCATGGTCGCATCCATCATTCTTGGGATGGGAATGCCGACGGTTTCCGCGTACGTGATTCTTGCAACAGTGGCGGTCGGTAGTTTGACTCAGTTGGGTGTTTCCGTTATTGCGGCTCATTTGTTTGTGTTTTATTTCGGAATTTTCTCAGGGATTACGCCGCCTGTTGCCATTACTTCGTACGTTACGGCAGGTATCGCAGGAGGAGATCCGATGCGGACGTCCTTTCAATCATTAAAAATCGGGGTTGCCGCATTTATCCTCCCATATATGTTCATCTACAATCCGACGATTTTGATGGAAGGGAGTGTACCCACCATCATTTTGGGAGTTTCAACAGCTACGGTCGGGTTAATTGCATTCGCTTGTGTGATACAAGGTTACATGATCACCAAAACACCGATCATACAACGAAGCCTGTTACTCGTATCGGCCATCTCCCTTGTGATTTTTGAACCTGTAACGGACGGAATCGGAGTCGGTCTTTTTGTGGCAGTGTTCCTGATTCAATGGTTCAAGAATAAGAAAAGCACTGTGGTACAAGTGGAAAGTAATAAAGACCTCCCTTCAACAAACAGCCATATAGTATAACACGAAGAGAAAGGTGAGAATGAATGGATCGTCCTTGGATAAAGTTTTACCCACCGTCTGTTGAACCGAAGATTGCCATTCCAACCATGCCGCTGTTCTCGTTATTGAAAAAATCATATGAAGAAAGGCCTGATTGTCTCGCTGTTGTGGATGAAGAAGTACGCTTAAGTTACCGGGAGCTTTACGCGTACGTCCTTTCTTTTGCGTCATCTCTTTGGGACGCGGGGTTTAGACGAGGCGACCGATGCGTGATTATGTTATTTAACTGCAAAGAGTACATCTCTACTTACTTTGCCGTATTGAGGCTAGGGGGAACGGTTGTACAAGCCAACCCTTTGCACTCAAGTGAAGAACTAAAAAGAGTGATGGAAGATTCAAAAGCGGAATGGATCGTTACAGGTGATGGTGAGTGGGCAAAGGTGTATGAGGCGTGTAAGGATCAACCGGGGAAAAAGCTGATTATTACTGGTTCGTCCTTATACGGCCGTCAAGAAGCGTTGTGCTTTGAGGAGATGGTCGAAAAAGGATGTGTTGGCCATGTACCCGAAGTGGACGTTGATCCTGAAACAGATATTGCGGTTTTTCAATATACAGGAGGCACAACGGGGAAAAGCAAAGCTGCGATGCTCACGCATCAAAACATCTTATCAAACGTCTGCCAAAACGAACATTTTACGGTGAAAAACCTAAGTAAAGTCGATGAGAAGTTGCTCGGTGTTTTACCCTTTTACCACGTGTACGGGATGAGCGCCGTTCTCTTGTTGGGTGTGTTTAGAGGTTCTGCGGTGATTTGTATCCGACGATTCGACCCTAAGCGTCTACTAACAACGATTAAAAACGAAAAGCCGACGCTCTTCTCCGGTGTGCCTACGATGTATATGGCTCTGCTGCAACAAGAAGAGGCTACACCTGAAACGATGCAGTCGTTGAAGCTCTGTATGGCAGGGTCAGCTCCTTTGCCTAAAGACGTGATACGGGTTTTTGAAGAGAAGACCGGTGCAGAAATCCTCGAGGGGTACGGGTTATCGGAAACGTCCCCGACGACTCACCGCAACCCTGTAGGCGGATTGCGAAAAGTAGGAAGCATTGGCATTCCCGTTCCGAACACGGACTGTCGCATCGTCGACCCGGATGATGGAGATCGGGACATGCCCGTAGGTGAAGTGGGGGAACTCGTCATTAAGGGGCCTCAAGTGATGAAGGGGTATTTAAAGCAAGAAGAAGAGACTCGCTCAGCCCTGAGAAATGGATGGTTTTTTACAGGTGATTTAGCTTACATGGATTTAGATGGGTACTTTTTTATCGCAGGCAGAAAGAAAGACCTGATTATTGCAAGCGGTTACAATGTGTATCCGACTGAAGTTGAAGATGTTCTCTACCGGCATCCATCAGTGAAAGAAGCAGCTGTTTATGGTGTGTCAGATGAGTATAGAGGCGAGACGGTGTACGCCTCCATCGTTTTTTACGACAGAGGTTCACTAGACCCGGCCCAACTAAAAGATTGGTTAAAAGAACGTATAGCCAGTTACAAAGTGCCAACCCATATTGACGTCAGAACATCGTTACCAAGATCAAGTGTTGGAAAGTTACTCAAGGCTATTTTAAGAGACGAGGCAGAACAAAATCAAAAACAGAAAGAGGGATCGCGATGAAGAAGTGGGGAGTTGCTCTAGGTGCTGCTATGATGTTGGTGGCTGCCGGGTGTGGGGAAGAAAGTGCCGGTGGGGATGACAGGGATTTGCGACACTCTCATATTTCAGGTCCTACTGCATCCGGTTGGTATCCATTATCTACATTGTTGACGGATGTTTGGATGGATGAATTGGACGGTTCAAACATTACAGTAGTAGAAGGTGGGGCGATCGGGAATATCCGAGAAGTCAATGCAGGGACTGATATGCTCACGGGAATGGCTTTTGCTTCTGACTTTGCTGATGCCGTAGCGGGAAGAGGTTCGTTTGATGGAGAACCACAAGAAGATATTATGGGTATTGCTGTCCTTTACCCGACGCTATGGAACTTTGCCGTACTTGATTCAAGTCCTTATCAAACCATAGAAGAGGCGATTGAAGCCGGGGCGGATATTATTCCGGGACAAGCGAACGATGCAAGTTCTCAAACCGCTCACCGTGTTTTTGAAGCCATGGGATACTCCATTGAAGACATTGAAGCGAACGGTGGAAGTGTAACCTACAACGGTTATGGAGACGCGAACAATCAACTCCGTGACGGTACGATCGACATGGTTGTGCAAGGTGGATCCCCATTTGTAACGGGACTGAGCGAGTTGGACACCCAAAACCCGATCAGACCATTGCCTATTACAGAAGAAGCACTTCAAGTGCTGGATGAAGCAGGGTACGGTTACAACATCGAAATGTCCATTCCGGCAGGCTCATATAATAACCAGGAAGAAGATGTTCCTACAGTAGCGACGGATGCAATGATTATTGTGAACAAAGACATGAATGAAGATACGGTTTATGAGCTAACAAAAGCTCTGTGGGATAACCTTAATCGTTTCCAAGAGGAGCAGCCGAATCGGGGTAACTACTTCGACCCTGAACTCGGTTACCATGGGCTCGTGGATCCTGATGTAAACATGCACCCTGGAGCTAAACGTTATTATGAAGAGATTGGCGTTGTTGATGAATAAAAAATATAGTAAAAAACCTCACTCGTTTTTTGCGGGTGGGGTTTTTTGTACTGGACGAACGGATTAAGGAATTATAATTTGTTTGTTTTAATGAATTGACCTCAAGAATTCAGGGATGGGTTTTTATATTAAGGAAAAGGGCTGCTGGATTCAGTAATAGGGATTTAATTTAAGGAATTTACCCGCTGAATTCAGGAATTCCTCACCGAGCAGAAGGCAGCCTCCTCAATTCCTCATTTCTCCAACATTAACACTTCTTCATTAACTTCTCATCGTTCTCTAATAAAACTCAAAGAGTCTCTTCATTTTTCACCCGTAGTATAAAGGGTGTCGGAAGGAGGAGACATAAACATGGCATTGGAAATTTTCAGCCGTTACGAAATGAAATACTTAATTCCTTTTCATACCTATAAACAGCTTGTACCTCACCTTTTGGAGCGGATGCGCTTTGACAGGTTCGGGGAGGAGGGGAAGTACAACATCGTCAGTTTGTACTTCGACTCTCCTGATAAGCAGATTTATTATGAAACCCGGAACAAGCTGCGTTTCAGGCAGAAGCTCAGACTCCGGGTTTACGATGATGCCACATTGAACAGCACGGCGTTTATCGAAACAAAGCAGAAGTACAACAACGTGGTCAATAAAAGAAGGACGGGCATCACGCTGATCGAAGCGTACCGTTTCCTCGGACGGAGCACAGGTGAGCGGCCGGAGCATTTCGAGGCTTCAAACCCGCAGGTGTTAAAAGAGGTGGGCTCCTTCCAGTCTTTGTACGGACTTGAGCCGAAAGTGGTCGTGAGCTACGACAGGCAGGCGTTTCACGGTCTGTATGAGGATGACCTAAGAGTGACGTTTGATTATAACCTGATGTGCCGTGGTGACGATTTAAAGGTGGAAAACGGCCCTCGGGGGCGTCATTTTGTTGATGAGGATCTGGTCGTGCTGGAAGTGAAGGTGAACCATAGTGTTCCTTTATGGTTAAGCCGTCTTCTCAGTGAATATGAGTGTCCGAAGCAGAGTGTATCGAAGTATTGTACGAGCGTGGACCTGATTGAAGAAGTAGCGAAACAAAAAAACAAAGAAGCCACTGCAGGCTAAAGACAGGAGTGGATGCAGAGATGAATCAGTTGTTAAGTGAATTACAGAATGCAGGGAACGAAACGACGCAGGTGGTTGCGATTGAGGCTGTCATGGCCATTCTTCTGAGTTTTATGTTAAGTGGTATTGTGACATGGGTCTATAAGAAAACACATAAAGGACAGCCATCCCAGTCGTTTATTCATACGATTATGATCATGAGTGTTGTGGTGTCTGTGGTGATGATTGTGATTGGAAATAACATTGCGGTGGCATTCGGCCTTGTTGGTGCTTTTTCCATCATCCGTTTCAGAACGGCCATGGGTGATCCGAAAGATATTGCTTTTATATTTGCAGGTATGGCAGCGGGTATCGCGTGCGGGCTCGGGTTTTACCTGCTGGCATTTATCTTTACGGTCATTTTAAGTGCCCTTATCTTCCTGCTGTTTACGTTTGATTACGGGAAAGCCGATGTGAGTGAAAAAACATTGAAGGTAACAATTCCGGAGAACATGCATTATGAAAAGCTTTTTGACGGGATTTTCAGCGACCTCCTTGATGAGTACAATCTGGTGCAGGTGGAGACAACAAACCTCGGTACGATGTATCAGCTTACGTATAAAGTGAAGGGGAAAGAAGGGGTATCGGATCAGGAGATCTTGGATGCGGTCAGGGAACACAATGCGAATCTCAAGGTGTCGATCGTGATGTCAGGGATGGGGTAATAATCATCGAGCATTATTGAAACCAAACCTTAAAGTGGAGTGGGTAATCATAAGGAATAAAGGTAAACACTTCACTTGTTTTTATAATTTAACGGATTAGCATTTATTCGGGTTTTCAAGTCCTGGCAAAGTAAGGTTTGTTAGCGAGTAAACGAGATGAAAAATACCAGTAATTCACATAACCAGCTTTCAAGTGGTTTTAGTTGTTGTTTACTGGTTACTGCATGAATGTAGATAAACTAAAAAGAAAAGCCCTCAAACGGACCTGTCGAAAGTTGCAGTTAGCTAAATGCAGTCGATATTAGAGCAATCTGCCGAATCTTCGCAAACTTCTACTCCGGATTCATTGAGGCATCTGACTGCTACATTTAGGTTTAAAGGCTCTCCCTGCGTTGGACATGCATTAATAGAAATAGTTGCAGTTACCAGTGTAGAACCTGGTCCGACTGTAAGTGGCTCCCCTGGTTCTACAGGGTTTGAACCAGGTGCGCTCAAATTGCATGTACCATCTCCCCCTTCACCAGAGAAGACGAGATTACATCTAACTTGGCAATTCTGACAAAATCCAGACACATTTACTATAAATTGTACATTAGTGCTTTCTCCTGCAGCAACTTGTGTCGGGCATAATACAGGTGTGATTTCACATTCACAACGAACTCCCATTGTTTCACCTCATTTCTAAGAATTTTTTCTTACACAAATAATGTATTTAAAAAACAGGTATAAAGTACCGGCGTCTATCTTTACTTGCAACAAAAATTTATTAAAGAATAAAGAAGGAATTCAATAAGGGGAGGATAGAGAAGTGGTGTCCAATCAGAAGTTCATGGATGCGGTCCGGGAACACAATGCGAATCTTAAGGTGTCGATCGTGATGCCGGGGATGGCTTATTAAGTGAACGCGTGGGAGCGGAGCTTCTAACAATGGAAGCTCCGCTGTTTTTTGTCTGGTGATTCTTCGCATTTTTCCCATGGGTGCACTGGGATGATTTCTCGGGTGTGAACTGGTGTCCGCAGCAAAAAATAGAACTAAAAAAGAGGCGGAGACCATGAACTTAATTACATCCTTTAGTGAAAAACGGCGAAAAAAGCAGTGGAATTACGAGCGGCGGGTACTCCGCAGTTTATCCATCAGTGACCTGAGAAAAGATGTGCACCAGCATTTTATGACGACGATTTATATGGACCGGGTGAGTAATATGTATCTTGAGGATTTTTGCGTGGATATTGGGATTGACGCTTTCCTCCTTGGTTCGGAGTACGGGCGGTTCGGTTATTTCGGTGAAACAGCAGAGACGGTGAAAGCCCGTTGCATGGATGAGATCGATATTTACGCGGAGCAGTCGGCGGGACAGTTCTATGCGTGGCTGGGAGGCTCTGAGGCGGACGAGGAGCGTTACAAACAGATGAGTGAGGCTTTTGTGCACCGGTGGTGGGAAAAGGGCTTTAATGAAGGTGTGCGGCGCTATAAAATGAAGCTCCATTGATTTGCAGTTCTGAATTCCTTTCTTGTCCCATATAGTTATGGTGAGACAAGGGGGGAGCCGGGTGCGGAAGCGGTGGAAATGGAGCCTGAGTATACTTGGACTTATTGTTATTTTTTTGATTGTGCAGTATCCGTTTACGAGTGAGGACTCGACGGGGCTCAGTCTGCCTTTATCGGGGAAAGTAATTGTCCTTGATCCGGGGCATGGGGGGATTGACGGAGGAGCATCTTCCCGGGCGGGCGATCTGGAAAAAGATATTGCTCTACAGATAACGTTTATTTTAAGGGATTACTTACAGGAGGCCGGTGCTCTCGTGTTAATGACGCGGGAAGGGGATCATGATCTGGCGGCGGAAGGGACAAAGCGGATCCGTTCAAGGAAGACGGAGGATCTGAAGCGGCGGGTGGAGCTTATTAACGGGTCGGATGCGGACCTTTTTATCAGTCTCCATTTAAATGCGATTCCGACACCGAAGTGGAGGGGCGCACAGACCTTTTACAACCGGGCTGTGGAAAAAAGCGATGTACTGGCCAAGCAGATTCAGGCAGAGATTATCAGAAACCTTGAGAATACAAGCCGGGATGCGAGGCCGATTAACAGTGTTTATTTAATGCAGCAGGCGGAGATTCCCGGGGCTCTTGTGGAGGTCGGTTTTTTATCCAACCCGACAGAGGCTGAGCTGTTAAAAACGAAGGACTATCAGCAGAGTGTGGCAGCATCGATTTATGAGGGGATTCTCCGTTATTCATACGAAGAGCCGATACCGGGGGCAGGTCAGTGACCTGCTCTTTTTGCTGTGAAATTCTGTGTGCCTTGCGGGCGAGAAGAATCGGGGTTCTGTGTTATACTAGGACATGTAATCGAATACATAGAGGGCGGTGTTACAATGCTTACGGAACAACAAGTGCTTGATGCACTCAAAAATGTGCAAGAGCCGCACTTAGGAAAAAGTCTAATCGAGCTTCAGGCAGTGAAAGAAGTGAAGATTAAAGATAATTTAGTGAGTTTGAAATTAGCGATCGCACAACCGGGAACAGCGGAGCAGATGCAGCTCCAGCAAGCCGTTGTGAGCGCAGTGAAAGGTGCCGGCGCTGATTCTGTCGGGCTTCGTTTTGAAAAGCTGAGTGACGAAGTACTGGCTCAGCATGGCGGCGGGGAAGAGGAAGAAGCCGGAGAAACGATTCTTGACCGTGCGAAAAACGGGAAGACGACGTTTATTGCTGTAACAAGTGGTAAAGGCGGCGTCGGGAAGTCGACAGTAAGTGTAAACCTCGCTACGTCACTTGCCCGCAAAGGAAAAAAGGTCGGCATTATTGATGCGGATATCTACGGTTTCAGTGTTCCTGACATGATGGGAATTGAAGAGCGTCCGAAAGTAGTGGGACAGCGCATTTACCCGGTAAACCGTTTTGGAGTTCAGGTTATTTCCATGGGCTTCTTCGTGGAGGATAACTCTCCGATCATCTGGCGCGGACCGATGCTTGGTAAAATGCTGAACAACTTCTTTAACGAAGTCGAGTGGGATGATCTTGATTACCTTGTGCTGGACCTTCCGCCGGGAACAGGGGATGTGGCCCTTGATATCCACTCCATGATTCCCCAGTGTAAGGAAATTATCGTTACGACACCTCATGCCACAGCCGCGTTTGTGGCTGCACGGGCCGGTGCGATGGCGATTAAAACCGAGCATGAGATTTTAGGGATTGTTGAAAACATGGCTTACTTTGAAAGCAAGCTCACCGGGGAAAAAGAGTACGTATTTGGAACCGGCGGCGGTGAAAAACTCGCGGAGGAGCTCCGCAGTGAGGTACTTGTCAAGATTCCATTAGGCCAGCCGGAAATTGATGAAGAGAACTTTGCACCTTCTGTTTATGATGAAGACCATCAAATCGGGAAGATTTATTCTAACCTGGCTGATTCGGTTATTAAAAAAATTGGGAAATAGATCAGGAGCTCGCAGGCAATAAGGCTGCGGGCTTTTTTTACCTACTTTAAGCCAGCAGAACCTTTATTTTAACGAATGGTATCAGCCCCCATGGCAAAAATATAGAAGTGGGCAACGTCCACTTAAATTCAAAAGGGGGTCGTATCATGGGCTTTTTCAATTTGTTTAATGAAAAGGATAACGAAAAACGTGGTGAGCGCAAGGCTGTGAATGAGGAAAACCGGGATACAGAATTCGCAAGAGACGACGCGCATATCGATCTTCGTCAAGAAGAATTGGATATCCACAAACACAGGGATGAAACAGGAGATGTGGAAATCCATAAAGATATCGTGGAAGAGGAACAAACGGTCAATGTTCCTGTTTCTCACGACCAAGTTATCATTGAAAGAAAAGCTGTAGACCACGAGCCAACGGATGAGCCGATCTCAGAAGAAGAGACTGTTCACATTCCAGTTACAGCAGAAGAAGTAGATGTTGAAAAGCATACTGTGGTGACTGGGGAAGTTACTGCTCATAAGCGTTCTGTTGAAGAAACAGAGCAAGTCCATGACGTTCTTCACAAGGAAGTAGCGGATGTAGAAACACACGGTACGGCAGACGTTGTAAACGATACAGAATAACAAGAAGCGCTGCAGAAATAAGGGTGTCCATGCGGGCCGTTAACGACGGTCCCTTGGACACCTTTTTTCATACTCATCCCTGGGATGGGCAAAATAGAAAAAATATGTTTTGAAGGGAGAAGTGTATGGGACGCTTTATCATGACGGGAATATTGGCAGGAGGGCTGATTGGCTGGATTGCAGGGTATTTTTTTACAGGTGCAGCAGCAGGGGGACTGATTGGGCTCCTCCTGGCTTATGCGATAAAAGAAAGAAGAAAGAGTGTCAATGAAAACAAAAAAGAATCTTCTGATCAAATGATTAAACTTAAAGAAGAACAACTGGAAATAAAGAAAGAACGAGTGAAATCAGGTGAGGTTACCATTCGCAAAGAGGTAGTGGAGGAAGAGAAAACGTTTAAAATACCAATTAGACGTGAGGAAATGGTAATTGAAGCAGGAGACGAAGAAGAACTTCGTATACCGGTTAAAGAAGAAGAAGTAGAGATAACAAAACATCCGGTGACAGTAGCGGAAGTGGAGGTGTCAAAACGGCAGGTTGAAGAGATGGAGACAGTAAAAGCTCCTGTGAAAAAAGAAACAGTTAGTGTTGAAGTTGTTGGTCAAGCAGATGTAAAAGAAGAAAAATAATACTAAAATCAAAAAAGCAGCGGTTTTCCGCTGCTTTCCACATTCCCTTGACATGCTGTTTCACCTATTAATGTTCTTACTCTTCCTGCTGGGCGCTACCGCTGCTTACTTAACTTCCTCCGCCCTGCCCGGATGTCTGACCCATCTGACCTTCTTCCTCTTGGCCGCTGTCATCCTGCTGTTCCTCTTGCTTTTTATTTTCTTCGTCCTGTTTTTCCATCTGTTCTTTGGCTACATCGCCGAGAATCTGGTTCAGGCGTGCTACAAAATACGGACTTTCAAATGCTTCGGCCATAATGTTCATGACCTGCTGGCGGTATTCTTTGCTCTGCATCAGTTCGAGGTAGTGTTCTTCCATTTCAGGGTCGTGCATCACGTCCACGAACATCTGCTGGTATTCAGGATCCTTCATCAGTCCCTTAAGGACATCTTCATTTTTCTGCTGCATGCTTTCGGCCAGGGATTTTTTAAATTCCGCATCCTTCATCATTTCTTCCCAGAACCCTTTTCCCTGTGTGGTGGTGAGGGTGTTCTCAATGGTGTCCTTAACGAAAACCTGGTCCATGACAACTGATGAACGTACTTTTTCATCCTGAAGAACTTCCTGTATTGCTTGTTTTCCTTCATCTGTTTTGAGCATATCGACCATCATTTTTTTCGTGTCTTCGTAGTCGGGCTGACTGCTTTGGTCTTCTGTTGCTGCACAGCCTGAAGTTACAAGTAGACACGTTATGAAGAAAGATAAGGCCGCTTTTTTCCAGACACGATCCATATGTGTGTCAGCCCCTTTTGCTGTCTTTTTTCCTAATATGCGTTAAAGGGGTGCGGTTTATGCGGTCCGGTGTGAGATGCATCACGTTGGCAGTAATGGTGACTTCAGGAAGTGAAAAAAACTGGAATGTGCCGAGTGAAATCTGATACAATGATGGGTGGTATCTATACAATATCGGGGGCAGAACAGTGAATACACGAAAAGTCGTTTTTTTATTTTACAGCACGTTTTTAATCGGGACAACTTCAGGTCTTTTAATGGGACTGTTTCTGGATTTTAATACACACATGCAGGACCTTGCCAACGGCCAATTTGGCGGATTGTTTATGCTTTTTATCGGAGCGGGAATCTGGACGATTATCTCCCAGATGGGGTTCTTTGCCTATTTGACCATTCACCGTTTCGGGCTTGGTATTTTTAAATCACAGCAGCTTTGGAACAGAGTTCAGGTCATTCTTATTGCCTTTGCCCTGTTTGACCTGGTATTCTTCAGACATTTAATGTTTGCGACAGAAGGGGAGACCTTTGCGGGGTACATGATCCTGCCGCTTTTCCTTCTCGGATACAGTCTTACAGTGGCCTATATAAAGTCGAAAGACACCAACTTCACGGCATTTATTCCGACTCTTTTCTTTATGGTTGTTGTAACCACCATCGAGTGGATACCGGCCTTACGGGAAAATGAACCGACATTCCTGTGGACGGCTCTTGTACCGCTTCTCGTAGCCAACACATGGCAGATTCTTGTGCTTCACAGGCTCCACGAACAGCCGAATAAAGCAGCAGCAAAAAAAGCTTAGCCGAATGGCTGAGCTTTTTCTTTTGCTCTCGGGTCCGCTTCAGTTAAGGCGGGGAAGGGGGTTGTACGAACAACCCTCTCTTCACACCGTTTTACATAATTGTTCAGGGGACAGACCCCCGTTAGTGGACTTCCTGTGTTGTTGTTTCGGAGCCGGTCATGAGTTCTGATAAGGAGACGAAGTTGAATCCGCCGTTGGATAACTGGTCAATAATCTCCGGGAGGGCTTCAGCTGTTTGTTTTGCTGAATCGGATGCGTGCATGAGAACAATGTCCCCCGGCGCTGCTTTTCCGACGACGTTTTCAACAATTTGATCTACACCTGGATTCAGCCAGTCGTGGGAGTCAATACTCCAGTGGATAACGTCATAGTCGAGTTTATCAGCAATAGTAAGAACGCGGTCGTCGAAGTTGCCGTTTGGCGGACGTAAAAACTGCGGTGTCGTATCGCTGACTTTTTTTATGATTTCGTGTGCTGTTAAGATATCTTTTTTGATGTTTTCGTCTTCCCATTGTGTGTAATGATCGTGACGGAAACCGTGGCTGCCGATCTCGTGGCCGTCTTCAAGAATCCGTTCAACGACTTCAGGGTGCCGTTCTGCCCAGGCCGCTGAAATAAAGAAGGTAGCGTTGGACACGCTATTTTCTTTTAGGGTGTCCAGAATGGGAATTGCACGTTCCTCCCCCCAGCTGATGTTAAATGTGAGGGCAATATCTTTATCCTCCGTTTCCACCTTATAGATTGCCACTGGCTTTTCGCCGGTTGAAAAAACAGGAATTTGAGTGCGCTCTACATACAAAATACCGGCCGTGAAAAGAGCAGCAAGGATGATAACAGAATAGCGTTTGATCCGCTTTGCGTTCCAAATCCAAAAAAAGTTCATCCGGAGTCCTCCTTGTCCATTGTTATCCTATATGTATTCTTCGGACGGGCATTTATGAATAAAAAGGAGACAAGTTGAAAATAATCATGGAGAGGCGGATAAAACGCTTCCAGCTACAGTAAACTTCCACCTTAGATCAGACACAATCGATTGCAAATGTTGAAGACAGAGGTGACCTATGTTTGGATTAATGCTTAATGCCAAAGAAACACAGGAAATGGAGTATTTATTAAAACGGGAGCTTGAAGAACTTTTGCTCGACCTGACGGATTCACGCATTGACGGAATCGTAAAGCGGGCGATGGAAGAACGGTACCAGATTATTTTTCGGATGTATAAACGCTTTGTAAATCCGAAAGAATATATGAAGTATATGAGGAACCGCCAGACTTCCAAAAAAGCTGAGCAGCACCGGAAAACAGAATAGGATTAACCACACAAATACATACGGGCCTTCAAACTCGAAGCAATGAGCGGAGCCGCTGCCCTCTTTAAAAGAGGGCGGCAGAAGTAGGTTTTACTGCCGGCGAGCAGCGTGCGCAGCCATTGCCAATCTATTTTTCCCTTTTGAGACACCTCCTGATATTTGATTTTTGATAAAAAAATCTATAAAAACTCTTGCACAAACAAGAGAATCTATAGTATGATATCAAATGTCTCAATCATGTCCAGTGACGATAGCGAAGAGGTCACACCCGTTCCCATGCCGAACACGGAAGTTAAGCTCTTCAGCGCCGATGGTAGTTGGGGGCTCTCCCCCTGTGAGAGTAGGACGTCGCTGGGCATAACCCTTCTGGGGTGAAGCCAAAAAGCGGACAAGCAGTTCATGACAGATTCGCCGCTGTTCCAAAGATCTGAATTGCCAAGAGGCAAGAAGGTCGAGGAAGCAAGTGAATGACTGAGGGAGCGTACCGAAGTACGTGACCGAGGGAATGAGCGCAGCAGACGAAGAGATTCGCCGCTGTTCCAAAGATCTGAATTGCCAAGAGGCAAGAAGGTCGAGGAAGCAAGTGAATGACTGAGGGAGCGTACCCAAGTACGTGACCGAGGGAATGAGCGCAGCAGACGAAGAGATTCGCCGCCTATTGGCAATTCATTACCGTTCCACAGTAGCTCAGTGGTAGAGCAATCGGCTGTTAACCGATCGGTCGTAGGTTCGAGTCCTACCTGTGGAGCCATGCTTCCTTAGCTCAGTTGGTAGAGCGCATCCATGGTAAGGATGAGGTCAGCGGTTCAAGCCCGCTAGGAAGCTCCAGGAGGCCCGTTGGTCAAGTGGTTAAGACACCGCCCTTTCACGGCGGTAACACGGGTTCGAATCCCGTACGGGTCACCATTTTCTATCATTTTGCTGGCCTAGCTCAATTGGTAGAGCAACTGACTTGTAATCAGTAGGTTGGGGGTTCAAGTCCTCTGGCCAGCACCACTACATATTTTAAGCGTAGGGCTATAGCCAAGCGGTAAGGCAACGGATTTTGATTCCGTCATGCGCAGGTTCGAATCCTGCTAGCCCTGCCATTACTTTTTAAGTAAATGCAAATTTAAATGGGGCCTTAGCTCAGCTGGGAGAGCGCCTGCTTTGCACGCAGGAGGTCAGCGGTTCGATCCCGCTAGGCTCCACCAATATACTCAAACAAACTCTGGCTTACAGCAAGCCGGATTTTTTTATTTTAAGGCCCTATTATACTGGTGTTGATTTCCGCTACTTTCCCCTGTGGTGCCGACAGGTCTGCCCGGGTGGAGCTGACCCCGATTCCCTCACTGCAGGCAGCGGTTTGTCTGTGTGGAAACAACTCGCAGGGTAAGCGGGTACCATACATAATGCACGCCATACAAAAGAAAAACCCGCCGCTCGGTGCGACGGGTGGTGATAATATGGGTTATTCCTAGTTTTCTATTTTGTAGTACGTGGATTGGTATTTGTTAAGCAGCTGATCTAAGTAGGAACTAATTGCTACGACTTCGTGAGAGGTGCGGTTTAGTTGTGATGACAGGGTGTACATCTTCTCCCGTGCCCATTCAATCTCTTCCAACAAGTCCTTCTGTTCAAGCTCCAAATGTACGCCCTCCCATTTAAATAGACTTAGATGTATGTAGGATACCCTAAGTCATTCTATTCTAAACATAATCTTTTTTGGAAACTGTATGATTTTTCTGTATTTGGGTGATAAAATGTAAATTGGAAATCAGGTGAAACCTTTCTATACCCTATGACGTAATTAAGGTAACCGCCATGAAGCGGAGGTTATACGATGGACGCGGTGGTCAAAAAAATTATTATGGAAGTAAAAAAAGGGGATCAGCAGGCGTTTGCTGAACTCGTCGATCTGTACAAAGATAAAGTGTACCAAATTTCATACCGCATGCTCGGAAATGTGCATGAAGCTCAGGACATTTCCCAGGAGGCCTTTTTAAGAGCCTATACGAACATAGACAGCTTTGATATGAACCGGAAATTTTCAACCTGGCTGTTTCGGATTGCAACCAATCTGTCCATTGACCGTATACGTAAAAAGAAGCCGGATTTTCATCTGGATGATCCTGTGGGAGGGACAGAGGATCTCAACTATTACTCCCAGATTGCCGCAGATGAAGAACTTCCTGAAGATAAGGTCGTGCAGTATGAAATGCAGGGATGGATACAGAGTGAGATTACAGCGCTTCCTCCAAAATACCGTTCTGCAATCATTTTAAAATACTTAGAGGATCTTTCCTTAAAGGAAATAAGCGAAATCCTCAATCTCCCGGTAGCGACAGTCAAAACACGTATTCACCGAGGGAGAGAGGCGTTGCGCAAACGACTTCGCAACTCGTAAGAAAGGGGTGCTTTTCATGGCTTGTGAAAAAACCAAAATTGAAGACCTTCATAAATATCTCGATGAAGAAATGACGCTCCTGGAGAAGAAACAGCTCGAGCAGCATCTTATGAAATGCGGGGACTGTGACAAGCACCTGCGTGAACTGCGAAAGACCATTGCCATTGTCCAGAGCTCGTCTCATATTGAAGCGCCAGGGGATTTCACTGCTAATGTGATGAAAAAGCTTCCTGAACAAAAGAAAAGCAGGAAATATAAAACGTGGCTGCGAAAGCACCCGTTTGTCCTTGCGGCAGCTGTGTTCATGCTGTTGTTTGTCACAAGCGTCTCCTCTTTATGGTCCGGGGGAGGCTCCCAGATTACCGTACAGGGACAGGGAAACTTCCATATTGATGAAGAGCGCAGTGTGGTCATTGTTCCGGCAGGTGAAACGATAGAAGGAGACCTTCTGATACGCAACGGTGACGTGGAGATAGAAGGTGAAGTGCTGGGGAATGTCACGGTGATTAACGGCGAACAGTACCTCGCTTCGGCCGGATACATTGCAGGAGAAACAAACGAGATCAATCAGATTATGAGCTGGCTTTGGTATGAGACTAAATCATTCTTCGGCGAAGTTGTCAGCATTTTTGACAGTCAGGCCCCCGCGGAGAATCATGAATAAGAAGAAAATTCTCAAAAGGTAACAGTAGACAGGCACGATGCTCGCCCGGCAGGAGTAAACCCACTCCTTCCGGGCTCTTTAAAGACGGCAGCGGCTCCGCTCGTTGCTTCGAGGTTGGCCCAAAAGGTAGAAACCACCTTTTGGGCCAACCTCTTTTTGTAACCAGGATGTAACGAAATCGTATGTTGTATCGTCTTAAAGGTGGGGAATACATAGGGAAGAGCGGGTTAAAAACAGTATACGGATCAAACCGAAAGTAAACGTTTTGTGATATAATAGGTAAGTTATAACAATACTAAACAGGATTAACTGCGGTATTTTCCGGATTAATCCCAGACTTTTCGTTATAAAACGTTTCTTTAGGAATTTTTTCATGGAGGAAAAGCCATGTTTGAAGATATTCAAATCCTTCGTATTTTAGGAATTATTTTAGATATTGCACTTGTATCTTTTGTTATTTACAAGCTGATTATGGTGATTCGCGGAACGAGGGCCGTACAACTTGTAAAAGGGATCGTTGTTATTCTTGCGGTGTGGTTCATCTCAAGCTTCTTAGGGCTTCAGACACTGCAGTGGATTATGGGAACCGCTGTTACATACGGTCTTCTTGCGATTATTATTATCTTCCAGCCTGAACTAAGACGTGCCCTGGAGCAGCTTGGCCGGGGGAAATTCTTTGCGAAAAGTTCGTCAGCTGAAGAAGAAGAATTGAAGACGACGATCAATCATGTCGTAAAAGCAGCGAACTATATGGGGAAACGCCGAATAGGTGCCCTCATTTCACTGGAACGGGAAACAGGTATGAATGATTATGTGGAGACAGGGATTCCGATGGAAGCAAGACTTTCTTCAGAGCTGTTAATCAACGTCTTTATTCCAAATACACCTCTCCATGACGGAGCTGTGATTATTAAAGGAAATGAAATTACGGCTGCAGCCTGCTATCTGCCATTATCAGAAAATCCATTTATTTCAAAAGAGCTGGGTACACGCCACCGGGCTGCTCTTGGAGTCAGTGAAGTGACAGATGCGATCACCCTTGCTGTATCAGAGGAAACAGGAGGTATTTCGTTAACGAAGAACGGGGAGCTTCACCGTAATTTAGACGAAGAGTCTCTCAGAGAGCTGCTTGTAAAAGAAATGATGTCCGAACAATCCGGCTCCACTACATCACGCTGGCAGTGGGGAGGCAGGAAAAATGGATAAGTGGTTTAATAACAAATGGTTTATTCGCGGTATCTCCATTGTGATTGCCGTGATGCTCTATTTAATGGTGAGTATTGATAACGTCAATCAGCAGCCCGGCGGTATACCGGGAATTACCGACGGACATCGCGTTCTGGAAGAAGTGGAACTTCAGGTTTACTACAACGATGAGGATTATGTTGTGAGCGACGCACCGGAGACTGTGGAAGTAAATGTGCGGGGGCCTCAAAACCTTCTGACGATTCTGCAATTCAGAAGTCCTCAGTATGAGGTGTTTATTGACTTGAGGGGAAAAGAACCGGGAGAGCATTATGAAAGAGTGCAACACCGTGGATTCTCAAATGACTTGAATATCTCTGTTATGCCAATGACTGTCAGTGTGACGCTGGAAGAAAAGCAAACAGCTTCTTTCCCAGTGGAAATTGAGCTGCTCAACGAAGAGGAAATAGGGGCCGACTACACAATAGGCGAGCCTTCAGTCGACCCGTCCATTGTAGAAGTAACGGCAGCCGAGAGCCTTATTAACCAGATTGCCTATGCACGAACGTTTGTGGACATCGGAGGAGAAACAGATACAGTATCAGAAAGTGCCGATGTCGTTCTCTTTGACGCTTACGGGAATGAGGTTCAGCTGGAAACAAACCCTTCCGAAGTAGATGTGGAAATACCCATTAACAGTACTCCTCGAAAAGAAGTACCGGTCAACATCGGGAGGGAGGGCACGCTCCCCAACGGAAGTGCTGTAGCATCCATTGAAGCATCACCTGAAACGGTCACGCTTTTTGGACCGTCGTCAGTATTGAATGACATTAGTTCAATTGACGACCTTTCCATTGACCTCAGTGACATTACAGAAGACACCTCCATTGAACTGGATGTGCCGGTTCCTGAAGGAGTGGAGAGAGTAGAGCCTGAGACCATCACCGTAGATGTGCAGATAGAAGAAGAGGAAACCCGGACGTTCGGTAACTTTCCGTTTGAAATCATCGGTCTGGAAGAGGGCAAAGAGGTAGAGCTTGTGGCACCTGAAAATACGTATTTTGATTTGCAGGTTCTCGGTGCGCCGAGTATCCTCAGAAACCTTGGCCGGGATGATATCGATGCGTTTATTGATCTGGAGGGCCTTGATGAAGGAGAGCACGAAGTCCCCCTTGTCCTGAACGGCCCCCGGAATCTTCGTTTTAATCAAAGTCTCAACGAAGTTCAGGTAATCGTGTATGATGAAGAAGAGGAAGAAATCCAAAGCTCATCCGTAGAGGAAAGTACCGAACCTGAAGATGAGGTAACCGAGCCGGAGGACGAAGAAGAAAGCAGCGAAGCAGAAACGGAAGAAGAAATGGAAGAAGAAATAGAAGAAGAAATAGAAGAACAACCAGAGGACGAGGAAGAAGCTGAAGAAACTGAAGAAGAAGATACAACCTCTTCCATTCACAGAACGCCACATTGGATTTAATCGATAAGGAGAGATTGATATGGGTAAGTATTTTGGAACTGACGGGGTCAGAGGGGTAGCAAACACTGAACTCACACCTGAATTGGCATTTAAACTGGGCCGCTTCGGCGGATATGTTCTCACGAAGGAATGTGAAGGAAAGCCAAAAGTGTTAATCGGCCGTGACACACGTATTTCCGGGCACATGCTGGAAGGGGCACTTGTAGCAGGACTCCTTTCCATCGGTGCTGAAGTTATGCGTATCGGTGTTATTTCAACACCTGGTGTAGCTTATCTTACAAAGGCATTGAGTGCTCAGGCAGGGGTTATGATTTCAGCATCCCACAATCCGGTAGCTGATAACGGTATCAAGTTTTTCGGACCGGACGGATTTAAGCTTGTAGACAGCCAGGAAGAAGAGATTGAAGCTCTTTTAAATCAGGAAGAGGGAATGGAAGACGGACTGCCTCGTCCTACTGGCGGGGATCTTGGTCAGGTTAATGATTATTTTGAGGGTGGACAGAAGTATCTGCAGTTTCTTAAACAAACGATTCATCAGGACTTTACCGGCTTACATATTGCTCTTGACTGTGCCCACGGTGCAGCGTCTTCACTGGCTACGCACCTCTTTGCGGACCTTGAAGCAGAGCAGATCTCAACAATCGGTGCCTCTCCGAACGGCGTTAACATTAACGAAGGTGTAGGATCGACGCATCCGGAAGCCCTTGTATCCCTTGTGAAGGAAAAGGGAGCTGACATCGGCCTTGCCTTTGACGGAGACGCTGACCGTCTGATTGCTGTTGATGAAAACGGCGATATCGTAGATGGCGACCAGATTATGTTTATCTGTGCCAAATACATGAAAGAAAAAGGCTTCCTGAAAGAAAATACCGTTGTTTCCACTGTTATGAGTAACCTTGGCTTCTACAAAGGCCTGGAGAAAATCGGTGCTAATACCCAACAGACAGCAGTCGGAGACCGTTATGTGATGGAAGAGATGCGCAAGGGAGGCTACAACCTCGGTGGTGAGCAGAGCGGACACATCATTTTCCTTGATTACTCCACTACAGGCGATGGTCTTTTATCGGCAATCCAGCTTGTCAACATCATGAAAGCGACGGACAAGCCGCTATCCCAGCTGGCATCTGAAATGAAGAAATACCCTCAGAAGCTTGTTAATGTACGTGTAGCTGACAAGCATGCTCTTCACGATAATGAGGTTATTACTGAAGAGATTCAGGCTGTTGAAGGGGAAATGAACGGTGAGGGCCGCATCCTCGTGCGTCCGTCAGGAACTGAGCCCCTTGTCCGGGTGATGGCAGAAGCACCAACAGTGGGACTTTGCGATACGTATGTTCAAAAAATTGTTGATGTTGTCAAACGGGAACTCGGATCTCTCGACTAATACGGGACTGCCTGGGTGGCACAGAGGGTGCTATCCAGGCATATTCTTGATTAAAGGGAAATCCCCGCCTGCATAAAGGAGGTGGAAAACAAAGGAACGTTTAATCACGAACAGCCAGGGGAAACGTCAACAGTAGCGCCTTCATACAAAAGTATTGACCGTATTTTACAGAATGTAGTATGATGAGCGGGTATTCAAAAATGGAAAGGTGGATCGAAGTTACTGAACTGTTAGTTTAAAAGCGCCTGAACTGCCCTTGTGAACGGACAAATCAACGGCAGTTGACGAGGAGGAGGTTTATCGATCATTTCGGCGGATGCCTCCCGGTTGCGATCATCACAACCGAAAATCAAAGCCCAAAACAAAGAGGCGACTCTTTGAACAAAAGCTGCGATTTTGATGACCCAAAAATATAAAACCAGAATAGAGAGTGGGGCGGGAGTGCCCTGCGCATTTTCCTGCCCTGCTGAGGGAGGAAAAGTTTTTATGTGTGGAATTGTTGGATATATCGGAACAGAAGATGCAAAAGAGGTTTTACTAAGAGGACTGGAAAAGCTTGAGTACCGCGGATATGACTCTGCAGGTATTGCAGTTGCAAGCGATCAGGGAGTAAGCGTCTTTAAAGAAAAAGGACGTATTGCCAACCTTCGCAGTGCTGTAGATGAGACTAAAAAAGGTACAGTCGGTATCGGCCATACACGCTGGGCTACCCACGGTGCACCGAGCCAGGTGAATGCTCACCCTCATCAGAGCACAAATGAGCGTTTTACGATCGTACACAACGGCGTAATCGAAAATTACTCACAGCTTCGTAAAGAACACCTTCAGCACGTTGAGCTTGTAAGTGATACGGACACGGAAATCATCGTACAGCTTATCGAGCGCTTCGCGAATGAAGGAAAAACAACAGAAGAGGCGTTCCGTCTAACACTCAGCCTCTTAAAAGGTTCTTACGCGACAGCCCTTTTAGACAACAAGGATCCGGATACGATTTATGTAGGTAAAAATAAAAGCCCGCTCCTTGTCGGTATTGCTGACGGAGTAAACGTGGTTGCAAGTGATGCAATGGCGATGCTTCAGGTAACCAATGAGTTTATTGAACTCATGGACGAAGAAATCGTTGTTGTTACCCGTGATAATGTTCAGGTGAAAACACTTGAGGGTGAAAACGTCGCTCGTGATTCCTACACGGCAGAGCTTGATTCAAGCGACATCGAAAAAGGGACGTATCCGCACTACATGCTTAAAGAAATTGATGAGCAGCCTTTTGTTATCCGTAATATCATCACCAAATACAAAAACGAAAACGACACGATCAAACTTGACGAAAATATCCGCCAGGCTGTCCTTGATTCCGACCGTGTGTATATTATTGCGGCAGGAACAAGCTATCATGCCGGATTAGTCGGAAAACAACTGATCGAAAAAATCGCTAACAAGCCTGTTGAAACGCACATTGCCAGTGAGTTTCTATATAACATGCCATTGCTTAGCGAAAAACCACTCTTTATTTTCATTTCACAAAGTGGCGAAACGGCTGACAGCCGCGGCGTACTTGTGGAAATTAAAAAGCTTGGCCATAAATCCCTGACGATCACGAACGTACCGGGTTCAACATTATCCCGTGAAGCAGATTACACGCTTCACACGTACGCAGGTCCTGAAATTGCCGTTGCTTCTACAAAAGCTTATACAGCCCAGATGGCGGTTCTTGCGATTCTTGCGGTGGATACAGCCCGCGCCGGCGGTATTCAAATGGACTTCGATCCGCTCCAGGAGCTTGCCATCGTGGCAAATGCAATGGAAACACTGGCAGACCGTAAAGAAGAACTCGAGCAGATCGCACGTGACTTCATGAGCGTTACCCGCAACTGTTTCTTCATCGGCCGTGCCATGGACTACCATGTCTGTCTTGAAGGTGCCTTGAAGCTTAAAGAAATCTCCTACATTCAGGCAGAAGGTTTTGCCGGAGGAGAGCTTAAGCACGGCACGATTGCCCTGATTGAAGAAGGTACACCGGTTATCGGCCTTGCTACTCAGGAACACGTGAACTTAAGCATCCGCGGAAACATCAAAGAAGTGGTTGCCCGTGGAGCATATCCATGTGTTATCAGCATGGAAGGAATGGAAGAGGAAGAAGATACGCTTGTTATTCCGCACGTTCACGAATATCTGACGCCGCTTGTAAGTGTGCTTCCACTTCAGATTATCTCTTACTATGCTGCCCTGCACCGCGGCTGTGACGTAGATAAGCCACGTAACCTCGCAAAGAGTGTAACGGTAGAGTAGACTGATAGAATCTGAGAATGATTTTTGATGCGTTACAAAAAAGGTGGCAACTAAGAAAAAAGGGGAAACCAAACAAGGTTTCCTCTTTTTTTAGTGGAATAAATAATTGATATTTTTCCATGGGAATTATTTTATTGTCTAGTATTACATTCCATAGAGAGTCATAGGTACGTGTAAACTAAAATGATTTGGTTCTTTGTAAACGAAGTCATTCTTCGCAGTGAGATGAAAACAGGGGGCATGAAGCCCCCTGTTTTCACTTATTAACTGCTTGTCCGGCAGCCGCTCTTTAATGGGCCATCATTTCTTGTTTAATGTCATTTCCGTCCATATGGGCAGGGTAGTAAGTCGGCCAGTTAGTTACTTCATCTAGCAATCTTTCTCGGTCATCTCCCCAATAGAGGTGGAAGTGGTCCGATTTTGTTGGGAAGATATTGTGGTCGCTAAACTGAATGTAAGCAGGCATCTCATCATCGCCTTCTTCCTGTTTGAAAATGAAACGTACACCGCGGTTGCCGGCTTCGTAAGTGAGAATCTCATAGCCGTCGTAAACGTACTCTCCGCTCCATTCACCTTCATCACTGCTAAATGTAAACGTACCGTCTTCAATGGTGATGTTATCCACGTCTGTTTCATAGCCGGTTTCATAGTATTCGGTATATTCCTCTGCTGTCATTGAGTCGCTTTCAGCGGCTTTATGCTCCATGACTTCATCCAGTTCCCCGTTTATGAAGTAGGGGTAAACAGATTGCCATTCCCCTTCCCAGTCAGATAGATCCCGGTCTTCAATTTGCTCATCTTCAAAGTAACCATCATAAATCGCCTGTGATTCTTCATCATGGCTGTGATCATGGTCATGGTCATGGTCATGGTCATGATCATCACTGCTGTGATCCTGGTCATCATCTTCCTGGTGCTCCTCGTTTTCTTCCGCGTCATTATCCTCTGCTGGTTCATTTCCTGTGTCCTCTTGAGCTTCATCCCCCTGGTTAGAGCTGGATTCTTCGGTGTTTTCACTCTGACAGGCAGCCAGCAGTAAAACAGCGGCAAACGTTGAAGCATAAAGATGTGTTCGTTTCATAAAAATACCCCTCTCTCAAATCGTAATAATTCCTATTTGGGAGTATACGCTTCTAATATGATCTGGTCAAGCCCTGACTTTCAAAAAGGAGGAGGTGCCAGAGAACTATAGTGATCTGCTTGCCAATAGAGTAAGAGAGAAAGCTGAGTACTTAATCTCTTTTTGCTGCGTTAGAGGTCAGGGAACGGGAGCTGGACAAAAACAGACTAAGCCCGGAAGCATAAGGTGCCTCCGGGCTTGTTTTTCATTATGAACGTTCATCGAGGACGTTGTGAAGACGATCGGGGAAGTCGGTAAAGATACCGGTTACGCCCCAGTCCATGAGGCGTTCCATGTCTTCCTTTTCGTTAAGCGTGTATACGTGAACCATAAAATCGTGTTCCCGGGCACGCTGGACAAAGTCTTCATCAATGACCTCCGTACCATCGTAGTATTCAAGGTGAGGGCCGATACCCACTGCATACTGGGAAATCTCTTCAAAGTCTTCCTCTGTCATTTCACTTGGTGCAGGGGTGATATCCAGCCATTCTTCTTTTTCCCCGGTTTCTTCATCAACTTCCCACCAGAGAAGCTGAACGAGTGGGATGGACTCGTTACGTTCATGTACTTCTTTAAGGCTGTCCTGGTGGAAGGACTGAATTATGACATTGTCTTTCTCGTCAAAGCCATATTCCTCAATCATCTCTACGAGAGGCTCTTCCATGTCATCATTCAGGTAGGTAGACTTGGTTTCAAGGTAGTAGTTGACA
The DNA here is from genome assembly GCF_016901055.1 of Alteribacter salitolerans. Taxonomy (NCBI): domain Bacteria; kingdom Bacillati; phylum Bacillota; class Bacilli; order Caryophanales; family Bacillaceae; genus Alteribacter; species Alteribacter salitolerans. The sequence goes on from NZ_JAFEUX010000006.1 coordinate 115,605, forward strand.
TCACTGCCGAACTCATCGAAGATTTCTTCAAGTGTGAGAATTTCGGCCCCTTCGTAGGACTCATCTGCCTTTTCCGGATATTCTTCGTTAAACCAAGAACCGGCGTCGAGTTCTTTCAGCTCTTCCAGGGTGTAGTCGCCCACTTCGCCTTCTCCGTCTGTGGTGCGGTCAACCTCATCATCGTGGAAAGCAACAAGTTCCCCGTCAGCTGTCATCTGGATGTCCAGTTCCATCCAGTCTGACTCCATTTTCACGGCTTTATTAAGAGCGGGCATGGTTTGTTCCGGTGCGTGGCCGCTGGCACCACGGTGGGCAATTACTTTCACTTCGTTCTCTGTTCTTTCGGCTTCAAACTCTCCCTCATTCTCATCCTGTTCCATTTCGCCGGGTTCTTCTGCTTCTCCGTTGGCTCCGCATCCAGCTAAAGCTGTTAACAGGAATACGGCTGGCAAACATGTAAATAAATACTTTTTCATGATGAATCACCTTCCTGACTAAGTATTTTTGGTTGATGAAGCTACGATAGTGAGTATAGTAAAAACGGCTCAGAGCTTCAACCTTGAAGGTATGAAAAAGCAGTATTTCGCACAATAATCAGATTTTTCAAAATCCAATATTGACATTTTAAAGCCTGCAAGATACAATTCATTACGAGTAGACAGCAGTTTTTCAGTTTTTAAAACACCGGTAACACTTTTTTTATTCCCTCATACAAAAGCGCTTTCGCTCCCCGTATTGACTTGTTTTAAGAACTGAAGAAGGATGTTTTTACAATTTAAAAACAACTTCTCTTATAAACATCTTCTCCATCCATTAGTAATGCAAAAAACGAAAGCGCTTTCGTAACGATTGCATTTAAATCCAGAGGTGAAGGGAGTCTTTTGAAACTCTTCATCATCTTGTATAGGTGTTTTCGAAAGCGCTTTCGGATGGAAGATGTTTCTCAAAAAATAAATAAGGAGGCACGAGAGCAGAAAGGGTTAGAAGAGAGTTAACAATGAAAATGAAGAGGTGGGAAAACGCATATGGTGAGAAGAAGTATAGGGTTGTTCATGATTTTTTTACTGGTTGTACCGGTTTTATTTACGCAAAACGCAGAAGGCAGCAATCATTCGGGGGAGACAGAAGATGATGATTGGACGTTAACGTGGGAAGATCAGTTTGAAGGGGACGAACTTGATCTCGAGAAATGGACGATTGATATTGGAAACGGGTTTTATGATGCCAACGGGAACTGGGTTCCCGGCTGGGGGAATGAGGAGCTTCAATCCTACCAGGAGGATAACGTAAAAGTAGAGGACGGAAAGCTCATTTTGGAAGGCCGGGAAGAAACGGTTACTGATGAAACAGGAACCTATGAGTATACTTCCGGCAAGGTTCATTCTCAGGGGAAGTTCAGCCAGAAGTACGGGAAATTTGAAGCAAAGATGGCGCTTCCTGAAGGGCAGGGATACTGGCCGGCATTCTGGATGATGCCTGAAGACGATGTATACGGCGGCTGGGCGGCTTCGGGTGAGATTGACATTATGGAAGCGGCAGGGGGAAGACCTGATCATATCGGTGGCGCGATTCACTATGGAGCTGAATGGCCGAACAATACGTATACAGCAAAAGATTACTATTTTCCAGAGGGAACCGATATTACGGACTTTAATGTGTACAGTGTGGAATGGGAACCGGGAGAAATTCGCTGGTATGTGAACGGTGAATTGTACCAGACGTTAAATAACTGGAGCACAACCGGTGCAGGAAACCCAGCTGAATTTTCGTACCCAGCTCCTTTCGATCAGGAATTCTATCTTATTTTAAACCTCGCTGTTGGCGGATGGTATGGTGGAGATCCGGATCACACGACCGACTTTCCGGGTGAGGTTGTCATTGATTATGTAAAGGCTTATGAACTGACGGGCAGAGACTACATGGAGCCTGTAGAGCCGGTATTTGAAGCGGAAGAGCTTCCGGAAAACGCAAAAGAAGCAATTGACGGAAATTATGTGTACGATACGGACTATGAAAAAGGGTTCACAGATATTAAAACCAATGATGATCTTCAAAATAAATGGACTTATGATTACTGGAACCTGGTTCATTTAAATGAGTTTAATGGTGATGCTTCTGTGTCGGTTGATGAATTAGATGGTGACCGTTATGCCAAAGTAGACATTACAAATGGCGGAAATCAGCCTTATTCCGTTCAATTGATTCAAAACGTAACGTTAGGCAAGGGAAGATGGTACAAGTTAAGCTTTGATGCAAAAGCGGCCGCTGACCGGTCGATGAATGTGAAAATTGGCGGTGGTCCTGAAAGAGGCTATACGGCCTATTCACCAAGCCGTGACTTTAATTTAACGACGGATGTTGAGACGTATGAAATGACATTCCAGATGCAGCATGATAGTGACGCAATGGCCCGTCTGGAATACAACATGGGTTTAAACACAAACAGTGTATGGGTTGGAAATGTCGTACTGGAAGAAGTGGAAGCACAAGATCCGTATAATGAAAATGCTCCAAAACAGCCGTTAAGAAACGGAAACCATGTGTACAACGGTACCTTTGATCAGGGCAGGATGGACAGAATGACATTCTGGAATTTGGAAAGTGAAGGTGCTGATGCCTCCGCTTCTGTGGATCCGATTGCCAGAGAGCTGGAGATTGATATAACAGATGGCGGGAATGTCCCTGAGTCCGTATCTTTAACACAATACGGAATAAACTTACTCGCGGGTGCTGAATACGAACTGACTTTCAACGGAAGAGCAACTGAAGGAAGAGACATTAAAGTTGCTTTATTGAACGAAGACGGGACAGGCGTTTACCACGAGGAAACACTGGCTTTACCAGAAGGCCAGGGAGAACATGGATTCACGTTTACCATGCCTGATGTAACGGATACAGCGGGACAGCTTGTTTTTTACGCTGGCGGAAACAGCAGTAATGTTGTATTGGACGATATTGAACTGTTCCGGCTGTCCGGTGGTGATAACGTATCACTTGAAGAAGCGTTCCCGTTAAAGAATGGGGACTTTACCAATGGTTCTTCATACTGGGGCACCCATATTCAAGGGGACTACGGTGATTCTTCTTCAGCCGGATCCTTTAAGGTGGAAAATGAGGAAGCAAGATTCTCTGTAGAAAATACCGGTGATAACCCATGGGACATTATGTTCTTCCAGAATGATCTTTCTGTGAAGGCCGGAAAAACGTACATTGTTGAATTTGATGCTAAATCTACGATTGATCGAGACATTGAAGTTATCGTGGAAAATGCAAATTATCGCCGCTTTTTATCGAAGAACATTTCTTTAACTGAAGAAATGAATACCTATGCGTTTGAATTTGTGATGGGTGAAGATGAGGTTGTTGGTCTTAAGTATCTTCTTGGGGCATTTGAGAGCGGTCCTCATGATGTGGTCGTTAAAAATGTCCGCTTTGAGGTTAAAGGCGAGAGAGAAAAGTATTTTCCTTTGAAAAACGGCGACTTCTCTCATGGCCTGGAAGAGTGGGGCACCCACCTTCAGGGAGAATATGATGGCGGTTCAAGCGCAACGTTTAATGGAGAAGAAGAAGCGAAAATAACGATCGCAAACACCGGATCAAACCCTTGGGACATTCAGCTGTACCAGGCAGGGTTGAACTTGTTCAAAGGTCAAACGTATGTGGTTGAATTTGATGCCCGGTCAACGACTGACCGTTCCATTGAAGTTGTCCTCGACAATGGTCCGGCCGGGGGCTACTACAGGCACTTTGAAGAGGTTGTTCAACTCTCGGGTTCTACTGAGACGTTCACATTTGAATTTGAAATGGGCGCAGACGATAACGTCGGAATACAATTCCTTGTCGGAAACGTATTAAATGAACAAATTTCTCACGAACATACCGTGGTTATTGATAATGTAAGAGTAGAAGTTCAAGGCATAAGGGAATTCCTTGCCGGTGAACCTGAGGAGAAGGAAGAAGATGAAACGGTACCTTCTGCTTCTGTTGCCGAGCTGTTGACAGAATTGGATGAGAAGCTGAACGTATACATTGATGCAGGTCAAGTTCAAAGACCGCTGACGAACAAGCTCAGCAACACGCTCAGACAAGCCGGCGATCATTACGATGGGGATAGACATAAACAAGCTGGGATGTTTGTGGAGAAGTTCTTGAAGCACTTAAATGATGATAAAAAATTCATTGAAGAAGAGGCAAAAATGACGCTGACGGAACTGGCTCATCAAGTACTGGAGGCACTAAGGGAAGAAGAGAAGTAAGGCAGTCTGATATTTTCGCAGAGTACCAAAGCTATAGCTGACCCACCCTCGTTTGAGTTTATACCTCAGACGGGGGTTTTTTTTGGCAGGGACTTAGGAAATAACATCACATTGACTTCATGACGCTTTTAAAGTAGTATTCACTCATGAATTGAAAGGTTGTATTGTCTCCTATTCTCATTCTGAGGGGAATGATTGATTATGAGTTATAGAGAGTTACATGTTCATCACGAGATCCGGTATATGAGAAAAGCATCCCGGTCCTTTTACATGAATGCTTTTATTTTCGGTGTTATCGCAACGCTGCTCTTTTGCAATACGCTCCTTTGCCTGTACTATCTGATATTTGATCCACTGGCTATCGGGGATAGGCAGCTGTTTCAGCTGATACAGTCCATCATTGGTGCATTCAGTATTGCTCTTTTCATAGAAGCGTTTTATCAAAAAAGAATCGGTCAGGTAAAAAAACTGGCGCATATTCGAAAAAGGATAAAAGCGAGTGTCTACTTTTCAAAAACAGACAAGAAGAAATTTATAAAAATGCTACGAGCACGCAGCACAGACAGAGTGTCTGTTTTCCGCGAATTCCTGCAAAAAGAAGAGAGGCTGAAAAGCCAAAAGGACTTACGTAACTATTATTGAGTTCGTTGCACAGCCCTTCCGGATATGATTTCCGGAGGGGGTTTTCTATACCTCATTACATAACTGGAGGAATGAACACAATGACCGAACTGCCCTGAATTCGGGTCTGAATATATTTATGAAGATGGGAACCTTCTCGTTTGTCCTCTCATGAATGGACAGCAAGAAAGCAGGCGGCTTCTGAAGAAGAGAATGTGATTCGGGACGTGAATGGTCACATCCTGAATGACGGGGATACTGTCACCGTGATTAAAGATCTGAAAATTAAAGGCAGCTCTTCTGCTGTGAAGCAAGGCACGAAAGTGAAAAATATCCGTCTTGTTAACGGGGATCACGATATTGACTGCAAGATTGACGGCTTCGGAGCCATGAAGCTGAAGTCTGAGTTTGTAAAGAAAATATAAGAGGAACTGCACCTTGAAATGAGGTGCAGTTTTTTTGGAGATTAAGACTTCCATATTCTAACACATATGATAAGATAGGATAAATATTCCTTCCAATCGATCTTTTCTGCAGTTTAATTAAACGTTTATTTAAGCTGAAAATTATGTTGATATGCAGAGAGTGGTGGAAGTGTTTTCGCTAGGAGTCCGCTGTTCTTTACATCAAAACATTTATGGCAACAAAAGCTGTAAAAAATCCAAGGAGGATGAGAAAAAGTGATTACCTATCCAACAATGCCGTCAAAAGCTTCCATTGCGATCACAGCTCCTTCATCGGGAGTGGAAAACGAACTGCACCATCTGGTTAAAGAAGCAGTGGCCCGTTTTGAAGAAAAAGGACACCGCGTGACCTGCGGGGATACGGTCTGGACCCAGGAGAAAGCAAAAGCAGCTTCTGCTGCTGTAAGGGCGGAAGAACTGAACCGGTTCCTTTCAGACTCCACGACCGATGTCATTATCCCCCCATGGGGAGGTGAGCTTTTAATAGAAATTCTCGAACATATAGACTACGAGAAGATAAACAGAAAATGGCTTCTCGGTTATTCAGATACAAGTCTGCTGCTCCTTGCTGTTACCTTAAATACGGGAATAGCAACTGCTCACGGAACGAATGCCGTTGATCTGCGGGGAAAAGAAACGGACGAGACAACAGCCAAATGGGAAAATGCTCTGAGCACAAATGCAGGTGATTTCATTAAGCAGTATTCTTCCTTTTACTATCAAAAAGAATGGCAGTTTGATAACCCAACTCCGTGGATTTTTCATTTAACTGAGGAAACAAAATGGAAAACAGTATCAGGGCAGGCAGAGCAGGTAAAAGGACGGCTGCTTGGGGGATGTATCGATGTGATCAGTCACCTTATAGGGACAAAACTGGGGGATGTGAAAAGATTCAGGGAGACGTATTTACGAGGGGATTCAATTCTCTGGTACTTTGAAAACTGCGAGCTCAGTACCACCGATCTTCGGAGAAATCTTGTGCAGATGAAGATGGCAGGCTGGTTTGACGGGTGCTCCGGAATCTTGTTTGGGCGAAGCGCAGCCAATACCCCGGTAGAAGGGTATACAGCGGAAGACGTGTACGAAGAGCTCGCAGAGGAGCTTGGGATTCCTGTCATCTATGACATCGACTGCGGTCACGTCCCGCCACAGATCACACTGATCAACGGAGCATATGCTGAGGTAAGTGTGAAAGAAGGGAAAGGCGAGATTGTTCAGCATTTTAAAGAGTAAGTGAATACGGGAGACAGGCAGTTGGAGAAGGGTATAGCGTGAATCCGCGGACCAATCTGATGAATCTTTTTGATATAACATGAATCCGCCACCACTTATCATGAATCCTCAGCATTCACCCGGTTCCCTGGCTTCTCCCAGTAAATCATGCTCTCAACTTCCTTCTCTCTCACCATTCCTGTTTTTTCTAAAACACGGATTGAAGGAACATTATCCTTATGGCACTCAGCCCGGACGATGCTTGCCTCTCCGGTTGAGCAGGCCCAGTCTATGAGTGCCGCCACAGCTTCGGTGGCGAGACCTTTGTTCTGCTCGGACGGGATGATACTGTATCCTGTTTCAACAGCTCCATTTTTATCAGGTACCCCTTTAAAACCGGCGTCCCCGATAATGGTGAGGGTTTCCCTGCTTATAATAAACCACGGTCCCCATCCGAGAGCGGAAGGGTCGTTTTTCAGCTCATCAATATAAGCTGCAATATGGGGGCCGACTGGATAATCCTCGTCGAATGCCTGGGGAAGGGACTCTTCTGTGCAGGGGACGAGTATCAGGTGTTTGGTTAGTCGCTTCATCACAGCCTCCTATTTTCGTTTCCAAAATCTGTTTTATTTTACCACAGCAAATGTGTTGTAAGAACGCTCTTTTAACCATAAAAAGAGCGATACATCAGGTATTTCCTATAAGTCGCTCCTCTGTATAAAAGCTATGCTCCCTGTGATTGGTTGTCTTCAACTGCAGGCAGCATTTCCTTTTTTAGTTTGTGATACTGATAGGTTCCCCGGATTCCCTGAATGAAAAAGTATGAAAACACTGCAACCATGAAAAGGGAGGCGGCATTGGAGAATTCTGTACCGAAGCGCAGGAAAAGCTGGCTTGCCCAGTAATAGAGTAATAGGGAAACTGCACAGAACCGGCTTGCCTTGTAAATACCTAAGCTCAGTAAAAACATGAGGGCAATATCAATAAACGTGTCTGCCCAGACAATCCCCAGAAAGTCAGGGTTAAAGAACATCATAAACAAGACGAGCACGACGTTAAAAGAGGCGAGGATAACGCCTGTAATCCACCCGGTTTTAATATTGCTTTTCGCTTCTTTAAGTCTCTTTGCAGGAGCAGACGTTTGTTCTCCTGTTTCGTCTGTGGCTTCCGGGTTTTCTCTTTCCCACTTTTCAACCGCCTCTTCAAGGCCCATGGCGGCCGGAGTAACTTGAGAGTCAAGTTTTCCCTGTTTTACGGCAAGCTGGCGCAGATAGTCCTTACGAATAAGGAATGCATGTACGATTCCAAGGATAAAGCCTACCAGGCCCAGGTTGAACAGCAGGTTCTCGATCACCGGAAGCACACCCAGAATAAACAGCATAAAGCTTATAAGAAAAGGTAACGCATACAGTAAGCTGTAAAGCATCCATCTCCGGTTGGAAGCCCTGATTCCGATATGGAGAAAGGCAATAAAGAAAAAAAGGATGGTCAAAAACCATAAGAAGTAGAGGGAGTGGCGGATCTTCCACCCTTTGCTCAGTTCATTCATAGACAGGCTCCTTTAATTTTAGTATTTAAGAATCTGTCTCATTCTAGCAGAACAGAAGCGAACTTATTGTCATAATTTGTCGCATAAACTTTCTTTTTAGAAGAAGGATGTCTTTCCGTCGTGCTTCAATTGAAGTCGGAGGTCTGTGAAATCAGGATACTTGAAAGAAGGGTTGATAAAATTAATCCAGAATACTGTAATAAAGATCAATGGAGGCGGTTGACATGGAACCTAAATGGCTCACATGGGCAAAGGAGCTGCAGGCCATCTCCCAGTCCGGGCTTACATATACAAAAGATGTGTATGACAAGGAACGTTTTGAAGAAATCAGGAGAATCAGCACAGAAATGATGGCACATCAAACCGGGATGGACACGGAGAAAATAAAAGCCCTTTTTGCCAATGAAACAGGCTATGCTACACCTAAAGTAGATATCAGAGCCGTTGTGTTTAAAGAAAACAAACTTTTGATGGTCAAAGAAAAGAGCGACGGGAAGTGGTCCCTTCCCGGAGGGTGGGGAGATATCGGGCTCTCCCCGGGCGAAGTAGCTGTAAAAGAGGTGAAAGAGGAATCGGGGTTTGAAGTCGAGCCGGTAAAGCTTTTAGCGGTATTTGATAAAAAGCGCCACCCCCATCCTCCTTCTGCCTACCATACATATAAGCTGTTTATTCAATGTGATATTACAGGTGGTAATGGAATTGAAGGGGTGGAAACAAGTGATGTTGGTTTTTTCCCTGAGAATGGGCTACCTCCGTTGTCTCTGGCGAGGAATACAGAATCTCAAATACGTATGGCGTTCAGACATGTTAACAATCCAGATACCCCGGTGTATTTTGACTAAGAGTGTAGGTCTGAACGAAAGAAGGTTTTATCCGTCCTCAAGGCGAATCTATAGGGTGTGTTTATACGAGGAGGAATGTGCGAGTGGGAGCCTGGGACACTGGGATTTTTGATGATGATACTGCTTGTGATGTAAGAGATGAATTTCTAGATTACTTGGAGCAGGGGCATACTCCAAAGGAAGCGACGGAATTTGTGCTGGATGATTATCTGGAAGAGTACAGTTTTGATGAGGATCAGGAAGTTCTTTCCCTCGTTTATTGCGGTCTGGCGGCTGTTCAACTGGAGAAGAACTGCCTTCAAAAAGATGTGAAAACAACAACGATCGGGTTAATAAAAGGTGGCGCAGATCTTGAAATGTGGGAAGAGGCTGGCGGAGAAGAGTACAGGAACAGAGAAAAGGTGTTAAATGACTTAAAACAGGCACTTGAACAGGAGAGAGGGCAATAAAAAAGGAAACAGCTTTCTCACAGAATTAGAAAAGCAGCCGGGATTTCTGCGAAACAGATCCCGGTGAATCCTTCTCGGGGGGAATAAAAAAAGCCAAGTGCAGCGTGTGCACTTGGCTTTACTAATCTTACTGCTCGTCTTCTTCTTCGTTTTCGTCTTCTACTTCAACTTCATCGTCGTCATCGCCAAGGTCCATACCCTCATCGTCTTCTTCACCTGGAACTTCATCTTTGAACTGAACATCTACTTGTAATTCTTCGTATGTTTCATCAAGCTCAAAGGCTTCTGCAGTTGCTTCTCTGATCTCTTCTTCACTCATGTCAACTGTAAGATCAAGCTCAGGAAGGATCTGTTCCAGCTCGTTCAATGCTTCGTCGCCTTCAAGTGTCAGCTCTTCTTCCGTACGGGCATCTTCGATTGTAGCTTCAGGCGTTCCTTCGTTGTAGTTATACTCTACGCTGTAGTCGCCTTCTTCGTACTGAGCATCAAGCTGGAAGTCTATAAAGTTAAGGTCTTCATACCAGGCGTCAGAAGCTTCATCTGCCAATTCGCCATCATCAGCTTCTTCATCGTCTTCCAGACCCAGTTCATCATCACTTTCATCTTCTTCATGCTGTTCCACTTCACCATTGTCATCTGTTGCCGTGTCGTCCTGCTGTTCTTCAGCATCCCCACAGGCAGCCAGGCTGAACGTAAGTGCTAATGTTCCGATAGATAGTCCGAATTTCTTCATGTCAAAAAACCTCCGAGTAAGTAGTAGTGTTATCTATTTTTTTGTGCACAGGTGTCTCTACCCGGGGAAATCTTACGTTAAACTGAAGAAATTGAAGTGTGTGTATTCCGAAAATTTAATAAAATGAGCGTAGAGGGCGGAGCGCAGGATCAAGTTCCTGCTTTAAGACAGGGATCCATCACTCAGAAACATCTTGAACCTATCAAAAAAAAACACGCAGATTCACTAAAATGAATCCGCGTGTGTATGATCAATTACTTTACTTTTTCCTTCATCCGAAGTTCAACCCGGCGGATCTTGCCCGATGTTGTTTTCGGAAGTTCTTCCAGGAACTCAATCTGGCGCGGGTACTTATAAGGTGCGGTGATCTCTTTCGTATGGTCCTGCAATTCCTTAACAAGGACATCATCAGCCACTTTATCCGGATCCCGGAGAACGACGTACGCTTTTACGATGCTTCCGCGAATTTCATCCGGTGAGGCGACGACTGCGCACTCCCGGACAGCAGGGTGCTTCAACAGGGCATCTTCAACCTCGAACGGACCGATTGTGTAGCCGGAACTGATAATGATGTCGTCACTTCTTCCTTCAAACCAGAAGTAGCCGTCTTCATCTTTGGACGCCTGGTCTCCCGTTAAGTACCAGTCCCCCCGAAACGCTGTCTGGGTTCTTTCTGAGTCCTTGTAGTATTCTTTAAACAGTGCCGGACAGTCTTTATGAACCGCAATGTCCCCAACTTCACCAACTGCTGCAGGCTGACCGTATTCATTAATCACTTCCACCTGGTTGCCCGGGGTAGGCTTGCCCATGGATCCCGGTTTTATTTCCATCCCTTGAAGGGTGCAGACGAGTAACGTGTTCTCGGTCTGGCCGTATCCGTCACGGAGATCTGCATCGAACGCTTTTTTAAACGCTTCAATAACCGGACGGTTCAGAGGCTCCCCGGCAGAAACTGCGCTCTTTAACTTGGGAACATTATACGATGCCAGGTTCTCGACTTTAGCCATCAGTCGATACTCTGTCGGCGTACAGCAGAGGACATTGATCTTTTCTTTTTCCATCATATCTAGATAGGTGTTCGGGTCAAAGCCGCCGTGATACACAAAGGCGGTAGCACCAAGAGTAATGGTGGAGAGAAACGGACTCCAGATCCACTTCTGCCAGCCTGGTGCGGCAGTTGCCCAGACGAGATCGCCCTCTTCAACACCGAGCCATTCCTTTGCGGCAGTACGGACGTGAGCGTAGCCCCAGCCGTGAGAATGAACGACCCCTTTAGGGTTTCCGGTTGTGCCGGATGTGTAGGATAAAAAGGCTATATCGTCACGGGAGGTAAGTTCTCCTTCATAAACGTTATCTTCTTTTTCAGCCAGCTCTTCAAGAGACTGCCAGCCTTCTTCCTCACCGCCGACAATGAACTTTTTCGCCAGGGCACGGTGGCCGCTGCTGATGGCGTTCACTTCGGCCGTTGTTTTATAAAAAGCAACAATTCCCTTTACATTCGCATGCTCAATACGGTACTCCAAGTCTTTTTTACGGAGCATTTCCGAACTTGGAATCGCGACGATCCCTGCTTTAAGACAGGCAAGGTAGGTCATGTAGGCTTCAGGAATCCTCGGGAGAATGATTAAAACACGATCACCTTTTTCAATTCCCTGACGTTTGAGGGCAAGGGCGAACTGATTTGTTTTCTCGATCAGTTCTTTGTAATGAACGTCCCGGCGGCTGCCTTCAGCGTCCCGCCATCGTATGGCAATCCGCTTGTCATCACGCTCATACTTACTCAGCTCTTCTGCTATGTTGTATTGAATCGGTGCAATCAGTTCTTCTCTGTTCATGTTGTACTCCTCCTTTAGATAAAGGCACTGGAAAAAGTTGAAGACCGAACTTTTTCAGTGCCTTCTAGATAAGTGCGCCGGTCGGCATAATCATGTAATAGATACTGGCGAAAAAAACGAAAACGGCAAAAACGGAAAGGTACGCTTTCCAGGGTGCGAATCTCTGTGTGGTGATATGAATCTTTACACAGATGAAGTACATCCACACAACGCCAATGACGAGGGGAAGTATCATCAGCCAGCCTTCCCAAAGTCCGGTCAGTGTCGGAACAGCGAGCAGTCCCGGCAAAAGGGCGATAGAGGAAGAGCGGCTTATTTCACTAATTCTACCCGGCCCCCCGAATCCCCTGGCTCCGGCCCATAAAAGAACAGTAAGCCCGATTTTTGTGAGCCAGACGGAAAATAGTCCGAATAAGATAAAAATAAGGGGAACAAGTGCATTTCGGAGCAGCGCCGATTCAAAGCCGGCAATGAAGGAGGCGTTGGCAAGAATGCCAAAGCCTCCGTATGCAGCACCTACAAGCAGAACAATGAGCCTGCTGTAGGTGAGCGATTTTGGTGTCTGGGTAAAATGCTGAAAAGCAGGTGTCTGTAAAATCATCATTTTTCCAATCATGTGTATTGACCCCTTCTGTCTGTGGTGCTGATTTGTTCTTTTACATTGGGTGCCCTGAAAATAGAATTATAACCCTTCATTAAAGCTCAGCTGCGTTGAACGGAAGACGCTCCCTTTCCGCGGACTCGCGTCGAGCCTTCTCGTGCATACCTGCTTCTTCCTCTTCCAGCTGGCCAGTGCAGCTACCTGCGTCGAAGCAACTTGCTGCTTTATCATGAAGTAACGCTCGTCACTGCGGGGTCTCGACTGTATCGTGATTCTGCAGGAGTCTCGCATCTTCCGTTCAACTAAGCACGATGTTTATAGGAAAACAGCGTTTACATTCCCCACGGCATAATAGCCCAGATGGCAATCGCAGTGAAGAAGACAACGGTAATCGCTGCACCGACTGTGCTGTTGTAGCGCCCCGGGTGAACCTCTTTCCAGCCGTGAATGCGTTCGATCAAGGCGTGATCCTCTCTGGTTGAAAGCTTGGAAGTAAGGCTTGGCATCCGGTTTGTTACATAGGACACAACGATCAGGAGAACGAAACTTACAGGAATAGCAAGCATCGCTCCGGACAATCCCATTCCGTCAGTAACGCTGTGACCGGTAATGACGATGGACGGGAAGACAAATGGTGAGACAATGATGTAAAGCGCTCCGCCGACAACGGATGCTGCGATGGCTCCGAATTTGTTGGCTTCCTTCCACCAGACCCCGACAAGAATGAGCGGTGCATTTGTGACCCCGGCCAGGCCGAACGCCCATAATATACTTACAACAAGGAAGGCAGGAGGATTAATCGCAAGCAGAATACTCACAATCCCTCCGGCAAAAATAGCAATGTAGCCCAGGCGGACACGCTTTTTCTCCGTGATTTCCGGCTTGAGAGTTGTAAAAATGTCCTGTGATAAAAGAGCCCCGATCGCAAGGAGGTTGCCGCTCAGTGTGGAAAGACCGGCGGAAATGGCACCTGCGATGACAAGAGCGGTTACCCATTCAGGATTGTATACAAGGTTCAGTATGATCGTAAGTTTGTCTGCATCCCCCTGTGAAATAACAACGCCCTGTGTTTCTGTAGCGTACACGCCAACAAATCCCATGGCGTAGGTGGCAGAGAACACAAGTCCGATAATAAAGGCAAACCAGATCATGGCTGAGCGTGCACTTTTTAAGCTGGACGCTGTGTAGATACGCATAGCCAGATGGGGAAGACCGAGTGAACCGATGGTAAGTCCGATAAGGGAGGCGTACCATTTTGGTGAGTATTGATAATCAAAAAAGTTCGGCATCGCCTCGATCATGGCAGGGACCATATCCGCGTATAAGAGAGGCGGGAAGAACCAGCCGTTACCTCCAATGGCCTTCATAATCGCTCCAAGGGGAACGATGAACATGAGGGCGATGATGACCATCTGTATCGCTGCGTTATTGGACGCCCCGGCCATTCCCCCAAGAGTAATGTAGCCGACAATAATCAAACCGCCCACAATGAGACCGGTCAGGTAAGGAATACCGAGCACCGTTTCAAAGGCGAGTGCAATTCCGATCATCTGCCCGAGAGCATACATAATGGATACAAGAATCATAAACAACGCTGCAATAATAGAAGCACTGATGCCGTAGCGCTCACGGATAAAGTGAGTCGGAGAAAAGGCTCCCATACGGCGAAGACTTGTTCCGTAAATAATCGTAATCAAAGGAATCGCTAAAATTAGCTGAATCCAAAGCATAATGAACGGGACCTGCAGCTGAAGAATGAGTGCTGTAATCCCAAGAAATGTTGCCAGACTCATGTACGTCGATGCCATGGCCAGCCCGTTTGTAAGCGGTCCGATTGTGGCACCGGCTACGTACAAATCCGTTACGGACGTACTTTTACGGTTTGATATGTAACCCACGATATAAAAAAGCAAAAACGTCGCAACAATGGCGACGACCCCCAATATTGGGTTTGATAACTGCCAAGCTTCCTCTCCCATTAAGCTTTACGCCCCTTCCCGCTTCTGTTGTTCGTTTTCAAGGATACTTTCTCTCTCAATATCAGCATCGATTTGATTCCCAAGCTTACTGGCGACAATCGTCAGGGCAAAAATTCCGAACCACCCAAACAAAATCGGCACGATATACATAATCGGGAAGCCAAACAGCATGCCGTTCACAGGGAAGATGGAGAAAAACAGCCCTACATTACCTGCGGCGAGAAACAATGCCGTCATCAGGATGGTAAACCGAACTTCTTTTTTGTAAGCTTTCAACTTGCAACCTCCATTCATAATGGTGTATTTTGACTGAGCGGTCAGTCGTCCGTCATGAAGGGATCTCATAACAGGTCAGGAGTAAAGTCTGCACCCTGATAAAGGACTAAAGAACCAGGACAAAAGTGTATAATTACTCTTCCCTTTGTATGAGTATGACGATCTGGTAACGGGACTGCTCGTTATTGTTTGATTGTAAACGGTTACAATATTGAGTGTCAATAAAATTATTTTAATTTTTAGAAAACTTAACCTGGCTGTTTTTGCCGGTCATTGCCGGCAGATCAAGAAATCACAGGATAGATACTTGCAATCTATTGGCTCTTAAACGGATAATAGACTAAGAGACACAACAGAAATCGAAGAAAGCGCTGAAAAAGTTCGGTCTTTAACTTTTTCCAGTGCCTTCTAAATCGAACCTTAGGAGGCAGAAACGTTGAAAGCACCGACGACAATGTGGACGATGGTATATAAAGTGTACAAAGAAATTGTGCCTGAGGTTCATATGATATTGGACGAATGGCGAAAGAAAGCAGAAACGATTGAAGACGATGAGCTTCGTGAATATGCGCTTGAAAGTGTGAACGAAAATACGTTCCATAATGAGGGGGGCGGGGTATTTGCCCTCCTTACGAAAGAAAAAGTGAGAAAGGATGTTCTCTGGTTCATCGTTTCCTATCAGGTGATCTGTGATTACCTCGACAGTCTGTGTGACCAGAGTGACTCCCTTGATCCGAATGACTTCCGTTCTCTTCACGAGGCCCTTCGTCAGGCGCTTCACCCGGGGACATTGGATGACTCGGTGTATTACGAGCATCGCGGACAAAAAAATGATAATGGTTTTTTAAGGGAACTGGTCGCAACCTGCCAGGAAAAAGTGGCGGCGTTCCCGGGCTTTGAAGAGACACAGGCATCGATGGAGGAGCTTTCCCTTCATTACCGGAACCTGCAGGTTTATAAGCACGTGAAAAAAGAGGACCGGGAGCCGCTTTTAATCAAGTGGTATGAAGAAACAAAGGAAGAGTATCCGCAGCTGGCACGGATGCGGTGGTATGAATTCGCCGCAAGTACAGGCTCTACTCTTGGGGTCTATGCACTGGCGGCCTACGCATCTAAAGGGAAGATGAAGCGGGAGACGGCCGTGAAAATCAAAGACAGTTATTTCCCCTACGCTCAAGGGCTTCATATTCTGCTCGATTACTTCATTGATCAGGAAGAGGATCTGGCTGATGATGAGCTTAACTTCTGTGCATACTACCGTGATGAAGAAGACATGGTGGAGCGGATTGGCGTGTTCAAGTCAGAAGCTGAAGAGAATTTGAAGACAATGACTGATGCTAGCTTTCACACGTTAATTCACAAAGGTATCATCGCCATTTACCTGGCTGATGAAAAAGTGCAGAATGATCCTGAAATCAAGCGTGTAGCAAACCGAATGATCCGGTTCGGGGGCATTTCCACTTTGTTCTTTTATTTGAATTCGTGGGTGTTCAGGCGAGTGGGAGACAAGGAGAAAGCGGCATAAAATCTACTTTTGACCCATAAGGCTGTCTGACATTTATGTCAGGCAGCCTAATTTGATTAAAAAGAGGGCCAACCTGTTTAAAGAGGAAGCCAACCTGTTTAAAAGGAAAGCCAACCTGTTTAAAGAAGAAGCCAACCTGTTTAATCCGAAAACGCCAACCTCTCAGATACCCCATCCCCTACCCGGAAGCGAGCACTTCCTTTAATTTTTCAAGGTCACTGTGAATAACCTCCAGGAGACTCCGGTTGTAGAAGATAGAAGCCGGATGATAGGTAGGGAAGATCCTGTATTCTTTATCTGTCCAGACAAACTGGTCATTTTCATCCAGCTTTTGCACAGGCTGGACAAGGAGATCACCGTGACAGTCACCGATTTTTTTATCGGGGCCGGCAAGACGTTTAAGACCGATGTTGCCGAGAGTGACAATGACCGGAGCCCGAACATTGGCGACTTCATAATCAAGGAGCGGGGCGTGGGCTGTAATTTCCCTGGCTGTAGGAGGCCGGTTGTACTTCCTTTTAACAACCTGCCCGTCTCTTGTTTTTTTCTCTCCCCACCGGTACGGGCGGCTCCTCACCGCACTGGTAATGTATACTTCTTCCCGGGTCAGGCCGAGACGCTCGATAAACTTCATCAGTTCCCTGCCCGCCCGGCCGCTGAAAGGAACGCCGTTACCGATTTCTGTTTCCCCCGGGGCCTCACCGACGAGCATCATCTTCGGGTGTTCAGGCCCGCCGCCAAAAACAAAACCATCTACCGGGAAGGAGGCGATTCTTTTTTTTCCTTTTTCGGCTAAATGATCAGGTATACGCATGGAAACAACCTCCAGTTCTGCCGTGAGCATTTGTTCTGTCTGTGCGTTTTATTTCGTGTTACACTCAGGTGCGAAGCGATTATGAAAGGCTATACCCTTATGAAGAAAAAGATAAAAGTAAGGGTGTTGACAATATACCCCCGCGGGTATATAATGATCATTGTAACGAGGTGACATTATGCAAACAGCAATGTTGATAATCGCAGTCATTCTGGCTGCACGCTCTGTATATAAACGTTATGTACCGGTCATCGGGGTATCGTGTATGAACGTATCGGACATGAAGAAAGAAGACGGCAGTACGATTGTCGACCTTCGTGACTTCCAGACGGCTCATCACGATCCCCTGGAAGGAGCCGTTAATATGCCTATGGCTTATATCTACCGGCACTACAAAGACATTGGCCAGGGTACTGTTTATCTTGTTTCATCAGACATGACCGATATTCACTTAACCGCTCGTTTTTTAAAAAGAAAGAAGATCAGGGTGGAAGGCTTTTCTTTAACCACCGAAGTCAAACCTTGTAAGAAAGGACGTGAAGTACATGGAGTATAATGACAAAATGAAGCACCGCGTCAAACGGATTGAAGGTCAGATAAAAGCCATTCTCCGTATGATGGAAGAAGAGAAGGACTGCAGGGACCTGATCGTCCAAATGTCAGCGGCACGCAATGCCCTGGACCGCACCATCGGCCTTGTGGTGAGTTCGAACCTGGAACAATGTGTAAGAGAGCAGATTGAAAAAGGCGAAGACACAGAAGAGTTGATCCAGGAAGCTGTTCAGCTGCTCGTAAAAAGCAGATAGTGTTGACACGAAAAAACAGGGGTGTTAACATACCCCTATAGGTATAAAAACCACAAAAAATTTTACTTTTTAATATACCCCATGGGGTAATTCGGGGGCTGAAATGATGAAAGCAGATAAAGTAGTAGACGCAAAAGGACTTGCATGTCCAATGCCGATCGTCAGAACGAAAAAAGCAATGGATGAGATCGCATCAGGAAAGGTGCTTGAAGTACAAACAACCGATTCCGGTGCCAAAAGCGACCTGACAGCTTGGGCAAAAGCGGGAGGTCATGAACTTCGCGCAGATACAGAAGATAACGGTGTATATACGTTTTGGATAAAGAAGAAATAACGAAAAAAATTTAAACACTTTAATACCTGTGCGGGTATATGTACAAACGAAACAAAACATTTAAGGAGTGAAGAAAAAATGGAAAAGAAAAAAACAACGATTGTATTATTCAGTGGAGAGTATGACAAAGCGATGGCGGCTTACATTATTGCCAACGGTGCAGCAGCTTACGATCATGAGGTGACGATCTTCCACACATTCTGGGGACTGAATGCTCTTCGTAAAGATGCGCAGGTTCCTGTAAAGAAAACCTTTATGGAAAAAATGTTCGGAAAGATGATGCCACGCGGTGCAGATAAAATGGGTCTTTCAAAAATGAACTTCGCCGGTATGGGACCGAAGATGATTAAACAGGTAATGAAAAAGCACAATGCAATGCCGCTTCCTGATCTGATTGAAATGGCTCAGGAACAAGGTGTAAACCTTGTATCATGTACGATGACAATGGACCTCCTGGGTCTTCAAAAAGAAGAACTGCTGGACGGGATCGAATACGCAGGTGTAGCAGCGTATCTCGGAGAAGCTTCAGACGGCAATGTGAACCTGTTTATCTAAATTGCGGGGATTTCCCCTTAAGATAAAACCATTAAAGAGGAGGAGTCAGAAGATGATTAAAGCAAACGAAGTACTTGATGCAAAAGGCCTGGCCTGTCCAATGCCGATCGTGAAAACGAAAAAAGTAATGGGTGACCTTGAACCCGGGCATGTTCTTGAGATTCAGGCCACTGACAAAGGATCCACGGCAGACTTAAAAGCGTGGGCAGAGCGTATCGGCCACCAGTACCTCGGTACGGTTGAAGAAGGAGATGTCCTGAAGCACTACGTGCGAAAAGCAGGCAGTGACGACGGCGAGCAGGAAACAAAGCATCCGCATGTTATTAACAATGATGACCTCGCCTCAAAAGCCGAGGAAGGAAGCCTTGTACTTGTAGACGTCCGGGAAGAGGCGGAGTACCGCTTTAACCATATTCCGGGAGCTGTATCCATTCCCCTTGGAGAATTGGACACACGCATGGGTGAATTGAACAAAGACGATGAGATTCATGTTGTCTGCCGTACCGGTAACCGAAGTGATCTGGCAGCCCAGAAGCTGACAGAACAAGGATTCACAAATGTGATTAACGTGGTTCCCGGCATGAGTGAATGGTCCGGCAAGACCGAGAAAAGCGTATAAACGAAGTTTCAGGCCGGAGGAGGTTCCTCCGGCAAGGGATTCAACCAAAAAATTTTAAACATCAATATACTATAGGGGGTATATAAGGTGACTGTAAAAGCCATGAATGCAAGTGAATTAAGCCAAAAAGTGATCAATAAAGAGCCGTTGTTTATTCTTGATGTTCGTAATGAAGATGCGTTTGGTGGCTGGAAAGTGGATGGGGAAAACTTCGACTACCTGAACGTACCGTATTTTGATCTGATTGACGGGGTGGAAGACATTCTCGACCAGGTTCCTGAAGACCGTGATGTTCTTGTTGTCTGTGCGAAAGAAGGATCTTCCATTATGGTAGCAGAGCTCCTTTCAGACGCAGGACGTGACGTGAGCTATCTTGAAGGCGGAATGAAAACGTGGAGCGAGCACTTAGAGCCTGTAAAAGTTGGCGACCTTAACGGCGGCGGAGAAATTTATCAGTTTGTACGCCTTGGTAAAGGCTGCCTTTCCTACATGATCGTCTCAGGTGACGAGGGGGCTATGATTGACCCGCTTCGTCTGGTTGATCAGTATGAAGCATTTGCGAAAAAGCTTGGAATTAAGGTGCTTCACATGTTTGATACACACCTTCACGCAGACCACATTTCCGGCGGGCGCCGTCTTGCAGAGGCAACCGGGGGAACGTACTACCTGCCGCCAAAAGATGCGGACGAAGTGACATTCTCCTACGAGCCTCTTGAAGATGGTAAAGTCGTAACCTTTGGTGGAGCCGATGTGACAGTGAGAGCGGTCTACACACCGGGACACACAATCGGAAGTACGTCTCTGGTCGTTAATGAAACGTACCTGTTCACAGGAGACATTTTGTTCCTTGATTCAATCGGGCGTCCGGATCTTGCCGGAAAAGCGGAAGACTGGGTAAGCGACCTGCGCGAGTCTCTGTATGTCCTCTATAAAGAAATGAATCAGGACCTCCTTGTGATGCCGGCCCACTTTGCCAAACTGAGTGAGCTTGATGAAAAAGGACGTGTGTATGCACGACTGGGTGATCTTTATCAAGTAAACAGCGGCCTTCAGGTGGAAGACGAAGACGAGTTCCGCCGTCTCGTATCCGAGAACCTTCCGCCGCAGCCGAACAGCTACCAGGAAATCCGTAAGACCAACATGGGTAAAATCAGCCCGGAACCAGCGGAAGAAACAGAAATGGAAATTGGTCCAAACCGCTGTGCGGTAAGCTGACAGAAGAAACTTACGCGCAAAGGGCCAGCCCGTCCTTTGCGTGTGAATGAACAGAAGGGTACACTAAAATAAGTTAACCAAACTCAGGAGGAATGAATGATGAAAGCAGATAAAGTATTAGACGCAAAAGGGCTCGCATGCCCAATGCCAATCGTAAGAACGAAGAAAGCAATGGGTGAACTTTCAAGCGGCGAGATCCTTGAAGTGCAGGCTACTGACAAAGGAGCCAAGAGCGACCTAACTGCCTGGGCAAAAGCAGGCGGACATGAGCTGGTGGATGACGCTGAAGAAAACGGCGTATTCACATTCTGGCTGAAAAAAGGATAATGATTTAAGAGCACCTCGGGCCAGTTTAGATGACCCGGGGTGTTTTATGCTGATTGAGGCTGGTAAATGGGGCTAACCCGTTAATTGGTGTCTGTCTGGTGAAGGGATAACCTGCTAAACGATCTCCGGAGCACTTTTTATCGGATTTGTGTTAAGAATTCCTGTGCGAATGTTAATATTTCCGGGATGAGTGTTAAGAATTCCCGTCTGATTGTTAAGAATTCCTATTAAAATGGAAACGCCGATTGCAAACCGCCGCTCTTCCCTTATTACCACCTGCTACTCCCGGCTCGCCAGATACCCTTTCACCTGCCGGTAGATCTCAAGCAGAATGTACGCCACGATAATCCAGATTAATAAAATCGGCGCATATTGAATCAGCGTCATGGCATCCCCTGCCTTCACATGCCCCAGCCAGATAAAAGAGGTGACCATGACAGGCAGAATGATAAGAATAATGAACAACCGTGCAGCTTTGTTTCCCATACTGAATCCCCCATTCTTCTCCTGCTATTCTAGCATACCGCTGAAAAACACATTATTATTTATAATTCCTACCTGTTTACTTGACTTTAACCTGAAATTTACTATAATCAAGTTTATTGAACAGACAGCTTAGGGGGTTGCACAATGAAAAAAGGGTTTTTGAGTTTACTATTTTTGACGGCGATTGCGGTGGGTACCGCTTGTGCCAGTGATGATGCGGGAGAGCTTGGAAGTGAGACAAACAATGGGGAAAACACCGAGTCCGCTGATAACGCAAACGACCTGACCATCGGCGTACCGAGTGACGCACAAACACTCGATCCTCAAGGGGGAAACGAGCACGCCACATTAAATGTAGGGCGGACGATATACGATACACTTGTTTTCACAGACGGCAGCATGGACATGCATATGAGACTCGCTGAAAGCTTCGAGCAGATTGAAGATACGACGTGGGAAGTGGAACTCCGTGAAGACGTTCAGTTTCACGACGGATCGGACTTTAACGCTGAAGCAGTAAAGGTAAACATAGAACGTCTCCTTGACCCGGATGTGGCTTCACCGGTGTCGTTCATGTTCGACATGATTACAGACGTTGAAGTAGTTGACGACTATACGGTACACATCCATACAGACATTCCGTTTGCCCCGCTCCGGGCCCATTTTGCCCATCCCGGCGGACATATGATTGCTCCATCGGCAATCGAAGCGGATTATGAAGCAATGGAAGACGGCGCCGAGCCGGGGTCCTACATTAACCAGAATCCAATCGGAACAGGTGCCTTTACCCTTGAAGAGTGGAATCCCGGTGAGTTTGTAAAAGTTACGAAGAACGAAGATTACTGGGGAGATGTAGCGAACGTCGACTCCATTACCTTTAAAGTGGTGCCGGAGGATAATACGCGTGTAGCGGAGCTTGAAACAAATTCCTCACAAATGATCTCCCACCTGAATCCGGACTTTATGTCCCGTGTAGAAGGAAACGACGACTTGAAAATTGCCACCCAGGAGAGTGTGAGCTTGTTCTACCTTGGCTTTAACGTGGAACAAGAGCCATTTGACGATCCTCAGGTAAGAACCGCGATCTCAAAAGCCGTGGACAAAGAAGCGATCATTGACGGTCTCTTAAACGGAGCCGGGCTTCCTGCAAAAGGACCGTTGGCGCCGCCGGTATTTGGTTCAAGCGACGATATTAAAGCCATTGAAAAAGACCTGGAGGAAGCGAGAGAACTTCTTGCGGACGCCGGTTATCCCGACGGGTTTGAAGCGACCCTGACCGTTGAAACGTCCCAGATCGGAAGCGATGTGGCGGAAAACATCCAAGCACAGCTTGAAGAAATCGGCATTGACCTGGACATTGAAACCCTCGAGCGCGGAGCATACGTTGATGTTGTGACCAACGCCCGCCAGGATATGTTCCTCGGATCATGGGGAACGGTAACCGGAGACGCGGACTACGGTCTTTATCCGATGTTTCACTCCAGTAACCACGGCATTGCCGGAAACCGTACATTTTACGCAAATGAAGAAGTAGATGCTCTCCTCGAAGAAGCCCGCAGCGGCACGGAAGAAGAGCGCCTCGCTCTCTACCACGATGCCCAGCAGCTGATCGTGGACGATGCGCCGATGGTGCCCCTCTATCACACCGAGCACATGGCCGGCCTTCAAGACAATATCGAAGACTTCTACATCCACCCATCAAGCTTTTTCTACCTGGGCGATGTAAACGTCCAATAATTCACCTGACCCTGCTTTCGAACCTGGAAAGCAGGGTTTTTGCATTATAAAGAGAAATATTCTTACCGAGGTGAACAAAAATGCCAATTTTAACGAACAAAGACATAACCGTCAATCACTTGGAAAAAACGCACATTCCTACGCTCGCAAAGTGGCTGTCGGATCCCCGGGTTCTCGAATTTTACGAAGGCCGTGACAACCCGTTCGATGAGGAAAAAGTAGAGCAGGAGTTTTTTACGAAGTGGGAAAAAGGGGTTCACCCCTGCATCGTAAAGTGGAAAGGCGAGCCAATCGGCTATATTCAGTTTTATAAACTTGACGAAGCAACCCGGTCCCTTTACAAACTCCACGGAGACACGCCTGTCAGATACGGCATCGACCAGTTCATAGGAGAGCCCGGCTACTGGGGACAGGGGATCGGGCAGCTTTTGGTTTCAAGCATGACAGATTACTTGTTTGAAACAAAAAAAGCAGGCGCGGTGGTGATGGACCCCCAGGCAGAAAACCACCGGGCTCTTGCCTGTTACGAGAAGTGCGGGTACAAAAAGGTCCGTTTTTTACCCAAACATGAATGGCATGAGGGAGCATATAGGGACTGCTGGCTGATTGAAAAAAGAGCAGGATCATAGGGTTATTCAGAGTGAAATAGGAATATATTGTCTGTGATGGAGGTGAGGGCCGTGGCCGGTAATCAGCTTACGGTGTATGACATTGACTCATGTGTGCCGCCTTTTTGTGCACAGATAAACGATCCAGCCCCGCTCTTTTCCGCGGAGGCATATCAGCGTTCAACAGATACAATTGAAACCATTGCTTTAGAGGATTATCGGGCCAAGTGGGTTGTGCTGTTTTTTTATACAAATAATTTTTCGTTCGTATGTCCGACAGAGCTGGCGGCAATGGCCGCTCTTTATCCCGAATTCCGGTCTTTGAACACTGAAGTTCTAGGAATATCGACAGAAGGGGTTTTTACCCAGAAAGTGTCTGCTCAGATCTCGCCATCGGTTTCGACCGTAACCTATCCTCTGGTATCAGACCGCTCCCATGTTATCAGCCGGGCGTACCGAGTACTTAATCCGGCTACAGGAGCTAATTACAGGGCTACGCTCCTCATTGATCCAGAGGGGGTCATTAAGGCTAGGATGATTTATCCTCCTGAAGTGGGCAGGAATGCAAATGAAATTTTAAGGGTACTTCAAGGGATTCAATATGGCATTGAAACGGGAGAAGGTGTCCCCGCCAACTGGGTTCCGGGAATGCCGGGGATCGTGAAGGATCCTGGCAATATAGGAAAAGTGTAAGTAAGGAGCTTTTTAATAAAGAGAGCGGCCATAAGGTTTCAGTCTGGACCTTATGAGCCGCTCTCCTTTTTCAGGTCTGATGTTTGTTAATCTGCATAGGTAATAGTGAGGTGTTCTCTATGCATGAAATGTCCTTAATGGAAGATTTAATCCGGCTAGTGAGTGACGATGCGGAGCAAAGGGGCATCCGTCACATTTCAAAAATAACGGTCATTGTCGGTGATTTGTCCAACGTCCTGCCTGATGCACTGGAGCTGGCATTTTTGTTTATGAGGACACGAGAATTAGCCGTAGTGAATGAAGAGACTGAACTCGAGATGGTCAAGGAAGAGGCGAGGGCGGTGTGCCGGAGCTGTGATTACACGTTTATACCGGATTACCGGATTGCTTTTTGTCCCAAATGCCGCCTGCCCCGTGCCATTGTTGTATCCGGTGAAACATTCAGGGTGGAATCTTATGAAGGAAGTGACGGGTATGAAAGTTAAGCTACAGGAAGATGTTTTAAAAGATCAGAATCAAGCTGCAGCGTTTAACCGGAACGTGTTTAAGAATCACAACATGTTCGTTGTAAATCTGATGAGCTCTCCCGGTTCCGGGAAAACAACACTACTGGAAGAGACGGTACGAGCCCTCAAAAATGAGTACACCATCGGGGTGATTGAAGGAGATCTGGCAACGGAGCGGGATGCCCTGCGATTGCGCAAACTTGGTGTATCTACTGTTCAAATTAATACTGTGGGAGGCTGTCACCTGGACGCAAGGATGGTAGCAAAAACGTTACCGGAGTTTGATCTGAATACCATTGACCTGCTCTTTATCGAAAATATCGGAAACCTTGTCTGTCCCTCAGGATACGACCTGGGTCAGGATGAAAAAATCGTTGTCTTAAGCGTTCCGGAAGGGAATGACAAGATTCCTAAATATCCGGTGATGTTCAAACGTACGGACGTTACCGTCATTAATAAGATCGATTTGCTGCCATACGTTGATTTTAGTCTTTCACAAGCGGAGGCTGATCTCGCGTCCATTAATCCGAAAGCTCTTTTCATGAGTTTATCCGCCCAAACCGGAGAAGGAATGGAGGAATGGGTGAAGTGGCTGAGAGAAGGAGTCAGTCCATGCACAGGGCAGTAAAAATCCTGGTGAAAGGGAGAGTGCAGGGGGTCGGGTTTCGCCCTTTTATTTATGCATTGGCAAGCTCGCTTGGTGTGAAAGGAACGGTACAAAATAACTTTGACGGTGTCACAATTATAGCAGAGGGAGAATGGAACCATTTACTTGAATTGAAAGAAAAAATAAAGCACTCTCCTCCGCGCCTATCTAAAATCCTTCATGTTACGGCCAATGAAACGGCACACCATGGGTACCGGGAATTTTCAATTATCCCGAGTGAAGAAACCGGGATGGACGTGCCTTTCCTTTCACCTGATGCGGCGGTTTGTGAGGATTGTTTAGAAGAGATGAACAACCCCCGCGACCGGCGCTATCGGTTCCCGTTTATCAATTGTACCCAGTGCGGACCACGCTATTCGATCATTCAGCGGCTTCCGTATGATCGCTCTTATACGACCATGAAGCCATTCGAAATGTGCACATTGTGCTTGGAAGAGTACGGTGACCCTTTAAACCGGCGTCATCATGCCCAGCCGATTTGCTGTTCCCGATGCGGTCCCGTCCTGCAGCTGCGAACGTCAAACGGGGAAATGTATGAGGGCCAGAAGGCTGTATTAAAAGCCGCCCGCCTCTTAAAAAAGGGAAAGATTGTTGCGGTAAAAGGTATCGGCGGCTACCACCTTGCGTGTAATGCCCGGGTTGAGGGATCAATAAAGAGACTCCGGGAGTTAAAAAACAGACCCGAACGTCCCTTAGCTGTGATGGCAGATTCCTATGAAACGGTAATGGGGCTGTGTGACATGACGAAGAGGGAAAAAGAAGTGCTTGGAAGTCCGGAAATGCCCATCACCCTGCTCAGAAAAAAGGCAGTATTCCCACTGCCTGAAATCCTTTCACCCGGGTTAACCACCTTAGGGGTTATGCTTCCTTATACACCTCTGCATCATCTTTTGTTTAACGAGGGTCCCGACTGCCTTGTCATGACGAGTGCGAATCGTTCCGGATGCCCGATTCTATACAGGGATGATGCTACTTCCTTTGATCATCTGCGAACACTGAGTGATGCCGTTCTGACTCATAACAGACCTATATACCGTCCCATCGATGATTCGGTTGTCCAGTGTGATGAGGAACATATTATTCATATACGACGTGCCAGGGGGTACGCCCAGGATCCTTTAAAAACACTGGCTCCTGTTGATCACATTCTGGCTTTAGGCGGTAATCAAAAAAATGCATTTGCTTTGGGGAAGGACGGTCACATTCACCTGAGCCCTCACATAGGAGATCTCGACAATGAAGAAATGAAGGGTGCTTTTCGCGAGCAGCTTGACCATTATAAGCAATGGCTTCGTTTTCAGGAGAAGCATGTGGTCATTGATAAACACCCTTTATACGAGACAAATGATATAGCAAAAGAGGCCGGCTGCGAGGTGATAAGGGTGCAGCATCACCATGCTCACCATGTGTCCTGTATGGAAGAACATCGTCTGGCCGAATCATGCCTGGGAATCATTCTGGATGGCACCGGATATGGAGATGATGGCAATCTCTGGGGGTTTGAGTTCTTGTATGGAGACAGAGAAAGTTTTGAACGGTTGGGCCATCTCCGCTATACACCTCTGCCGGGCGGAGAAAAAGCGGTGAAAGAGCCGTGGAGAAATGCAGTCGGTATGCTGGTGCATTATTTTTCGAAGGAAGGCAGAAAGATGTCTGGTGAGCTGTTTCCTGATCGGGAACAGGAGATCAGCCTTATTGAAAACATGGTAGAAAATCAGGTGAATACACCCATGGCGGGAACGTGCGGGAGGCTGTTTGATGCTGTTAGTGCAGTACTGGGCATCTGCACGGTCTCCACTTACGAAGGTGAGGCTGCCATTAAGCTGGCGGACTATGGACAGAATGAGGGCGAAAAAGGAGAGTGCTACCCATTTGAAATAAACGACGTGAACGGTTCGTTACAGCTTGACTTCTCCTCAGCTCTTTATGAAATCGTAAAGGACAGACTTAAAGGGAAGGAGCTGACTCTTGTTGCACAAGCCTTTCATCGAACCGTTGCAGCTGCGTGTGTTCAAATGATGTTCGCTGCTGTTGAAAAAAGGCCTGAATTGAACAGGGAGGTGGTGCTGTCTGGTGGCTCCTTTCAAAATCTCTACTTGAAAAAAGAGATTGAAAGGCAGCTGTCTCTCAGAGGCTTTCACGTTTTTTCCCATCAAATGATTCCTTGTCATGATGGCGGACTTTCAGCAGGGCAGCTCGTGATTGCTTCCGAATGGGTAAAAAGAAAATCATCGTGGAAAGGAAGTGAAAGCGAATGTGTATAGGGGTTCCTGCCGAAGTCATCAGCATTGCCAAAGAGCAGGCGCTGGTCGATGTGTTAGGTTCAAAAATGTATGTGGGCATCCTTTTTGTTCCGGAAGTGAAGACCGGTGATTATGTTCTGCTTCATGCGGGACAGGCGATGACGGTCGTTGATGAGGACTATGCAAATGAAAGCATAAAGGAATGGAGGGAGATCATTCGTGAGAGCGATGGACCAGTTCTCTGACTCTGATCTGACACTCGAGTCATTACACACCGTCATCAGGCTCGCCGGACGGTTCAAGGAAGTAAACAATAGGCCGCCTGTATTTATGGAGGTGTGCGGCTCTCATACAATGGCTTTTGCAAAATCCGGTATTAAAAAGCGGTTAAAAGATCATGTGGAACTCATCGCAGGACCCGGATGTCCTGTTTGTGTGACAGACCAGAAATCCATTGACGCCATGATCACTCTGGGCGAATCACCAAACCGGATCCTTTGCACGTTCGGTGACATGATGCGGGTACCCGGTTCGAGACATTCCCTGATGACAGCGAAAGCAGCCGGAAACGATATCAGAGTGGTCTATTCTCCTCTCGACAGCGTCAGAATAGCGGAAGAAAACCCTGACAAGGAAGTTATTTTTCTTGGGATCGGCTTTGAAACAACGATACCGGTTCTCACACTTGCCATACGGGAAGCGGAAATGAAAGAGGTAACCAATTATTCGGTCTGGATGACCACAAAACTTGTTGAACCGGCTTTGAGAGCCCTTCTGGATTCCGGAGACGTTAAGCTGGACGGCTTTCTTTTACCGGGGCATGTATCCATCGTTTTAGGAAAAGAAAGCTATGATTTTTTACCAGCCGACTATGGCATGTCAGGTGTCATCACGGGTTTTGAGCCGGTTCAGCTGCTCAGTGGCATATACAAACTGATGAACGTTCTTTTAGAAGGAAAGCCGGGAATCATTAACGATTATGAGAGTGTCGTGACCGAAAAGGGAAATCTCATTGCCAGGGAGCTGATGGATCATTACTTAGCGCCATTCGATGAAGAATGGCGGGGGATGGGTGTGATTCAGGCCAGCGGTCTTGTGCTGAAGGACCGCTTTGCCATTTACGATGCGAAAAAGAAGTTTCAGGTTTCATTGGCTCAGCCAAGAAAAACGAAGTGCCGCTGCGGGGAGATTATCCGGGGGTTAATTACACCGGAGAAGTGCGTTTTGTTTAACAAAAGCTGTACGCCTTCAAACCCTATTGGTCCTTGTATGGTTTCAACGGAAGGAACGTGTGCCGCTCATTATCAGTACATGAGGGAGGACTGACTATGACAGGGTTTATCAGTTTGGCCCATGGGGAAGGAGGGGAACTTACCCACCGGTTGATTGCAGATGTTTTTGCCAAAGCCTTTCGTCATCATGAACATATGAACCTCGATGCGGCAATCGTGCACTGCGGGGGAGGAAAAATGGCGGTAACAACGGACAGTTTTGTGGTTAAACCGGTTTTCTTTCCAGGTGGAGACATTGGGAAACTGTCGGTGACAGGTACAGTAAATGATTTAGCTGTGAGTGGGGCGTCCCCGCTTTTCTTAACTGCAGGATTTATTATTGAAGAAGGATTCGAACTCAGGAAATTGAAAAGAATCGTTCAAAGCATGGCAGAGGAGGCTGAACATGCCGGTGTGAAAATTGTAGCCGGTGATACAAAAGTGGTTGAAAAAGGAGAGGCGGACGGCCTGTTTATTAATACGACGGGGGTCGGATTCAAAGAAACGCCAAAAGTAAATGGCTCCAATGTGAAACAAGGGGACGTCATTATTTGCAGCGGTACGATTGGCGATCATGGGATTGCCATTGTCAGTGCCCGGGAGAGGCTGGGTCTCCTCACGGAAGTTCAAAGTGATTGTGCTTCATTGAATCATATGATTAAAAGTCTTCTTAGTCAGACAGAAGGCATTCGTATCATGCGGGATCCGACACGGGGAGGGCTGGCAACCACGCTGGCAGAGCTGTGCGAGGACCTTCAACTCACAGTGGAATTACAGGAGACAGCGATCCCTGTGAACAGGGAAGTGGAAGGAGCCTGCGACATTTTAGGCTTCGATCCTCTTTATCTGGCAAATGAGGGGAAGGTCGTTATGATAGCCGATGCCAGTGAGGAAAAAAGAATACTGGAAGTTTTACACGAAAACCCCCTCGGAAGAGAAGCGCGGACCATTGGGAAGGTTACCACTGTTCAGAAAGGGAAGCTGCTTCTACGGACACCGGTAGGAACGACCCGGCGTATGGAGCGCCTTTCCGGGATGCTGCTGCCCCGAATCTGTTAATGATTTTCATCCTTTGGGCATAGGATAGGTTGAATTCCTATTAAGGAGCGAACACCATGACAAACATCGAGCTGCTGAGATTAAGGCTTAACCACCTCGTTACTCAGGCGCGGTATGATCTTTACACCCTTTCCGGGCTCAATGAAACTCCTGAAAAACAGCAGATTCTTCAGCGGTTATGGGATACCCTTTCCAATATCCATTTCATCAGTGAGCTTCTGGCCAGTCAGGCAGGCATGTCGGACCACATCACCCAGATTCAGCCTTCCGTACCCAGCGGGAATACGTTCAATCAGCTTCCAAACACAGTATCTCAGCCATCCTCCGATGAACGGACTTTTACACTGGAGGAGTTAGCCGGTTATAACGGAAAAAATGGAAGGGCGGCTTATGTAGCAGTGAATGGGACTGTGTATGATGTGACGAACAATCGAACGTGGGCAGCGGCCACCCATTTTGGTTTAACGGCAGGAAAAGATTACACCGCGGAATTTGCATCCTGTCATGCGGGGCAGCAAGCCATTTTAGCGACGCTTCCTCGAGTGGGGAGGCTGATATCATGAGCGGGTCTGTCCTCCCACCGGAGTCAATGACAAATGAAGCGGTAGCTGCAAGGCTGACAAACACTGCGGTATCAAATATCCAAAACGGGCTCATAAAAAAACAAAACCTCGTTTATTTAGAGCTCAATGGCTGCTCGGGTAACATTATTTCACTGCTGAACGGCCACAACCCTGACTTTGAATATATGATCAATTCGATGGTCAATCTTCGCTACAGTAATAGTTTGATGGCTTCAGAAGGAGAAGAGGCAATCAAGAAGCTCATAGGCGCCACCGAGGAAGAGTTTATACTGGCTGTTGAAGGGGCCGTTGCCTTAAAAGACAATGGATTGTACAACGTGATCGGCAGCTTTAACGGCAAGCCACTCACAGGTCTTGAAGCAGCAACGATGCTTGGAAAAAAAGCATCCCGTATTTTGGCTGTAGGAGCATGCGCTACCCATGGCGGAGTGTCAGCGGCTAAGCCGAACCCCTCTGAATCGGTCAGTCTCCAGCATGTTTTACCTGATAAAGAGATGATTAAATTACCCGGATGCCCGGTTAATCCGGACTGGTTTTTAGGAACACTGGCACACCTTTTACTATATGGAGAGCCGGAGACGGATAACCTGGGGCGCCCTCTTATGTTTTACAGTACGCTTATCCATGATCGTTGTCCCCGGAGGCCGTTTTTTGACAAGGGTATTTTCGCAGAGAAACTGGGAGACAAAACGTGTTTGTTCAAACTCGGATGCCGGGGGCCGGTGACCAGGATCGATTGCCCGACCAGGCAGTGGAATGGCCATGTGAACTGGCCGATTGGGGCTAATACCCCTTGTATAGGGTGTTCACAATTCGGCTTCCCTGATGCCATGGCTCCGTTCATCAGTTATGACACGACAAGGGTGGTAGAGGATGAGTAAACGAAAAATCATAATCAACCCCTTAACCCGTATCAGCGGCTTTATGGAAGTCGATGTGACCGTGGAAAAAAACAAAGTAGTGGATGTGAAAACGAAAGGAAACATGCTTCGGGGATTCGAGCAGATGCTCGTAGGGAGAAGCCCTTTCGACGCTGTCTACTTTACACAACGGATATGCGGCATCTGCTCTGCTGCACACTCCATGGCGTCTTCATTAGCATTGGAAGACGCTCTTGGAATTGAAGTTGTTGAACAAGGCAGGTACTTAAGAGACATCATCCATTGCTGTGAATTTTTACAAAATCATATTCGCCATACGTATCAATACACAGTTCCCGATTTTGTGAAGATCGAGCAAAACCCTCTTTTTCAATCAGATCATGATGACTTCAGGATCCCTCAACTTATTAGCAGTCGTATATCAACACACTATTTTGAGTCACTTACAATAAGCCGCCTTGCCCATCGGATGCTTGCCGTCTTAGGTGGGAAAGCACCTCATAACCACGGTGTTTTTATCGGTGGTGTGACCACACAGGTGACCGCAGAAACCATCGTCCAATTAGCTTCTATTCTAAAGCAGGTAACACAATTCATTGAAGAAAAAATGATACCGGATGTTTATGACATTGCGAAGTATTATCCAGAATATTACCGTTTTGGGGGAGGGTACGGAAATCTGTTAACGTTCGGTGCCTTTGATCAGTATAAGGAGCTGGGTACGTTATATGTAGATCCTCTTGTTTCCATGAATCGTGGGTTCGAGCCGTTTGAGGAAGCGAAGATTAAAGAAAAGATCGAATACTCTTGGTACCGTTCAAAAACAGAGGAGTATAAGCCTGATGAAACGATGGCGGAGCCGGACAGAGGAAAGGAAAAAGCCTATTCATGGGTTAAAGCACCAAGGTATGACGGAAAACCGATGGAAGTGGGCCCGCTGGCACGGCTGATTTTAAGCGGAGCGTATACGAACGGCATCTCAGCGATGGACCGGACCCTGGCCAGAGCATTGGAAGCCCGAAAAATTGCCGGCATTATGGAAACCCTTCTTGGCAGACTCGTTCCGGGTGTTGACGTCCAAAAGAAATATGAACTTCCCGATGAGACAGAGGGAAGAGGGTTAACCGATACCACACGGGGAGCATTAGGGCACTGGCTAAAAATCAAAAACAAAAAATTGTCTTTTTACCAGATTATCACCCCCTCCACATGGGATTTTTCCACAAAAGATGACCAGGGGTACCGGGGAGTCGCTGAAGAGTCGCTGATGGGGACACCGATTCAGAACGTTGATCAGCCTGCCGAAATCGGAAGGATCCTGAGGTCCTTTGACCCGTGTATGTCATGCGCTACCCACGTATACGTGCCAGGCAAAAAAGTCAAAACAATACAGGTGTTCTAATGGGGAAAACAATTGTATTAGGTATAGGAAACCAGCTGATGATGGATGACGGAATAGGCATTTACGTTGTTGAGGAGTTAATGGAGCGGCGGCAAATTTCTTCGGAAGAGTATGCAGTAGGGGAGTCCGATATCGAGTGTTGCCTCTCGATTGTGGAAAGAGCGGACAGGGTCATCGTGATTGATGCCATCCTTGGTGGAAAGAAGCCAGGTGAAATTACCGTCTACTCCTTATTGGAACTGGGTGCTATGGAAACGATCCCGGTCTCTCCACACAACCTGCACCTGTTTCATGTGCTGCAGCAAATTGGAAAAAATACAGTTGTAATCGGTATAGAACCTGAACGTCTCGCTTTTAATATCGGGCTGAGTGACTGTCTGAATAAGCAGAGAAAAGAAATAATAGATGAAGTAGAAAAGATATTGAAAGAGCTGGTATTGGAGGAGTAAGAGATTTGACCGCTGACTCCCTGTCAGGGGTCTTTTTTATGTGTATTTGATCACATGGGGTCAGGCACTCTGTTCATCGGTTCACACAGTACGTGTCGCTTCTTTGGTTATGGAATTTTATGCTAAACTTAAGGTATCTCACACATGGGGTTGATTGTATGGGCATCAATTTTCATGACAAGCGTAACAAAGCGAGCTATACAACAAGGGAAGCGGATCAGACTTGGAAGGATACAATAGAAAGGCTGGTTTCCCCAACCGGGCGTAAACATGCGGTGGATATTGGCTGCGGCGGAGGAATTTATACAAAAGCGTTAGCGGATCTTGGGGTACCGTCGGTGACGGGAGTGGATTTTTCTGAAGCGATGCTTGAAGGAGCCCGTGACAATTGCGGGGATGACCCGCGCATTCGGTTTCAAAAAGGGAGCGCTGAAAACACAGGTCTCAGTAGAGGGTGCTGTGATCTGGTGCTGCAAAGAGCGCTTATTCATCACTTAAGTGACCTTCGCCCGAGTTTTTTCGAAGCCCTGCGATTACTGGGCGAGAGTGGGGTTATCGTTGTCCAGGACCGCACGCCGGAGGATTGTCTCCTGGCGGGAAGTGAGGAGCATATTCGAGGCTACTTGTTTTCATTGTTTCCCCGTCTTGTAGAAAAAGAAGTAAGAAGACGTCATAGGAGTGAAAAGGTTTCCCTTGAGCTGCGGACATCCGGATTCAGGCAAGTT
Organism: Alteribacter salitolerans; assembly: GCF_016901055.1. Classification (NCBI taxonomy): domain Bacteria; kingdom Bacillati; phylum Bacillota; class Bacilli; order Caryophanales; family Bacillaceae; genus Alteribacter; species Alteribacter salitolerans. The sequence continues at coordinate 149,928 of NZ_JAFEUX010000006.1, forward strand.
GAAGAGCTCACCCTTTGGGAAACAAGACATCGCTACCCAGCAAAAAAGGAGTTATATGAAGACCTTCGTGCAAGAAACGGACGGTCTATTTTGCATGAGCTGAGTGATGGTGAGATTGAAGAGCTGATTGGTCATATTGATAAGCAGCTGCCTGGCGGTGAGGTCATTGAAAAAGATCGTTGGACGATCTGGAAGGCGACGGTTTAAGAGCCTGTGAAAATAGTAAAAATACAGAGCAGTCGTGAAGAAGAAGCCAAGAATCTCATATTTGAGGGAATGAAAGAACGCTTTGGCAGCATCGACCACTCTCTGAATAAAGACCTTCAGCCCATCAGGGCATTTTATAACCGGACCGGGTATGTTTTTTTGACGGGCATTTTTGAGGGGAAGGTTGTCGGTACCGGTGCGCTTTCTTATGAATCCCCGGGAGTGGGGCGTATCGGACGGATGAGTGTAAAAGCCGGGTACCGTCGTCGGGGGCTTGCCCGGAAGATGCTTCGCCGGTTGGAAGAGTGGGGAGAGGATATGGGGTATAAATCGTTTGTGATGGAAACAAATGAGGACTGGACAAGTGCCATCGCTCTTTACCGAAGCTGCGGGTACAGGGTGGACCGTTACGAAGATGGCTGTGTACATTTTATAAAAAACGTGGAGGGGACCAATATGTCATTTAAATTTAAGTCGATTGATCACATTCAACTGGCGGCACCAAAGGGAAGTGAGGAGGAGGCGCGACGTTTTTTTGCAGGGTTGTTGGGGTTTGAGGAAGTAGAGAAGCCGGAGGTGCTGAAAAAGCGTGGCGGTGTCTGGTTTGCTTTTGGATCCTATCAGGTACATATCGGGATTGAAGAACCGTTTGCGCCGGCCCAAAAAGCCCACCCGGCTTTTGAGATTGATAATCTGGACGGGCTGATAAAGCACTTGGACGAACATGAAGTTTCCTATAAAGAAGATGATGATCTCCCCGGGGCGAAGCGGATTTATATGGACGATCCGTTTGGGAACCGCATTGAAATTCTGGAGTGGGTATAGGGTGCCGGGCACTGTGTTTATTGTTTCACACAGTGCCCGGCACCGTTTTTATTTTTGACAAGGGGGAATAGAAACGCAAGGGAGGGGCGGGTATGATTTATCTCGTTAGTTTTCTTTGTGTGGCCGGCTTCATTGTTGTTCATCTGTTTTCGAGACACGTGACCTTTTTACATACGATTCCACGGAGCAAAGTGCTCTCAGTGGCCGGGGGAGTCTCAATTGCCTATGTATTCATGCACATTCTCCCTGAACTCCACATGTATCAGGATGAGCTGCATACTAGTGAATTCCACCTCTTTGGTTTAGGGGATTATCATGTTTATCTGGCTTCTCTTCTCGGTCTGTCAGCCTTTTACGGCCTGGAAAGGATGGCGAAAGGGACGATTGAGAAGGGGAAGAGGGGAGAGGACGAGAATCCATGGGTGTTCAGGACGCACATTCTATCGTTCTTTTTTTACAATTTCCTGATTGGCTATTTGCTTCTGAGAGGGGAAAACCGTGATCCCACAGAGCTTTTCCTGTACTTTTTTGCATTATCTGTTCATTTCGTCTCCAACGATCACGCCTTAAGGCAGACGCACAAAGAAGAATACGACGTTTACGGGCGGTATTTGCTCGCTGGTGCAGTAGCAGCTGGGTGGCTGACGGGTATTTTTGTTGAAGTGAGCGAACACGGAGTTGCCCTCCTGTTTTCCATCTTGGCGGGAACGATGATCCTAAACGTATTAAAAGAAGAGCTTCCCGAGGAAAGGGAGAGTAACTTCTGGGCGTTCGGTGTCGGGGTTCTTCTTTATACCATTCTCTTATATGTGATTTAATGAGGTGATTCGTCACGGCTCGCAACCTAAATAAACGTTTGTTTAAAAGGTGAACGGTGTCGTTCTGTGGTGACAGGAAAGCTATTCAACATTTCACAAAGTACCTGGCACCGAACCTTTGATCTGCAGTTCTTTAAAAACGGCAGAACTACTGATAAACTGATAGTAGCGCCATTTACATAAGGAGAACGGCTATGACAAACATACTGATTGTAACATCTGTAGATGCAGAAAAAACAGCGGCAGAAGCCGGTCTTAAAGGGGATTCTCGTTTTCACGTCATTTCAGGTGGCGTCGGAATCGCTGCGGCTTCAGCCAGTACTGCCACGGCTTTAGCTGCCCGGTCATATGATTTGGTGATCAACATGGGCATCGGAGGGGGCTTTATAGGCAGGGCAGCCGTCGGTGATCTTGTGATCGCCACGAAAAGTGCGGCTGCTGATTTAGGAGCGGAGTCAGAGGAAGGCTTCATATCCATCGATGAGCTGGGCTTTGGATCCGCCGTGATCGAATGTGATGAAAAAGCAGGAGACAGCCTTTGGCAGGAGTGCAACCATCGTTCTTTACCCGTTCACAAAGGATCCGTACTTACCCTGTCCACGGTGACGGGAACAGCGGATACGGCGGACAGGCTCCTGGGCCGTTATCCGGATGCTTTCTGCGAAGCGATGGAAGGCTTTGGTGTGGCCACGGCTGCAAAACAGGCAGGCAGACCATATCTGGAAGTGCGGTCCATCTCAAACCCTGTGGGGCCGAGAGACCGAGGAGCGTGGCAAATAAAAGAAGCTCTCGCACGATTAACTGAAGCAAGCCGACTCATGAAGGAGGTACTTTGATGAAAATCGCATACTCACCATGTCCAAACGATACATTCACGTTTCATGCGTGGGCTCACGGGCTCGTACCCGGAGCTGAAGAGATTGATGTCACGTATGCGGACATACATATAACAAACCACTGGGCCATTGATAAAACCGGTCCCGAGGTCATGAAAATCTCCTACGCTTCCCTGCCTTGGGTACTGGACGATTACGCCCTGATTCCATGCGGAGGTGCGCTTGGGCGCGGATGCGGCCCGCTGGTGCTTACTGCAGAAGTGACCGATCCGGCATCTTTATCTGGTAAACGTGTAGCCGTTCCGAGTGAAAAGTCCACTGCTTATCTACTGTTCAGGCTGTGGGCTGCGGATCACGTGCCCGGAGGCGTCGGTGAAATCGAGATTATGCCTTATGACGAAATTATGCCTGCTGTTCGGGACGGTAAAATCGATGCGGGTCTTGTCATCCATGAAGCCCGGTTTACGTATCAGAACTTCGGTTTAAATATGCTTACGGATCTTGGAGACTGGTGGGAAAAGGACACAGGGTTTCCGATCCCGCTGGGGGCCATTATTGCGCGCCGGTCTCTTGATTTAAAGAAGATCGAAGGCTGGATTCGGGACTCTGTGGAATATGCCTGGGCAAATCCCGAAGCGTGCCGGGATTATGTTTTGCAGCACGCTCAGGAGATGAGTGACGATGTGGTAAAGGCCCACATCGGCCTGTATGTAAATGAGTTCACAAGAGACCTTGGTGAGGACGGTTACGCCGCCATTGAAGCTCTGCTCGGACGGGCGGCCAAAGAAGGCATCGTTCCTGAGTTTGACATGGAGAGGCTTCGGTCTTACGAGTGAAAAGTACAGTGAGGTGAAACATTAATGAAACTGCTTGAAAAATCACTGGTGCTTTTTTACGCTCTGTTTCTCATTTTCGGACAGATCGTCGGATTCGTGGTCGGCACGCTAATCAACGCGCTATGGCTCGGAGCTCTCATGGGAATCGGTGTCGGGATCGGCGTCGGGCTCATGGTTCACGGGTTCCTGTTAATCAAAAATCAGTGATGAAATTCACAAGGTGCCGGGCACTGTGTTCAAAAATTCACACAGTGCCCGGCACTTTTTTTACCCGTATTTTTTCTGATGGGCTTTTTTCTTCTTGAGATACTCTTCATCTGTTCGGACAACCTTCCACTTTTCTTCAAAGATACGGGCAGACTCGGCTTTTTCCTCGTCGATGTCCCGTTCGTTGATCTCTCCTTCATCATCGTACTTTTTACCGCCTTTGTAATTGGCATAGCGCCGGGCACGGGTATAGCCCATCTGAATGAACTTGCGGGCCATGTCCATCCCTGCAAAGTCATCGTCTTTCTTGTACTCTTCGAAAAGTTCATAGATCTTTTCGGAGGATTCCTTTGCAATGTCCGGTGTTTTAAACCGCCAGTGGGGAAGAATTTCGCTTTTATAGGGTTCAACGAGAAGGACTCCTTGTTCACCCCGGCCAACCCGGTATTTTTCAGGGTTTTTTCTGAAATCGGTATTGTCAAAGTCCAGATCATAATCAAAGGCCAATGGAGAGAACCTCCTTTTTGGGTGTATTATTCCCCGGCGGGGGTCGGGGTTAAACGAGGGAGGAGGGCAATTTTGAGCTAACTTGTTTAAATGGGATTCTAACTTGTTTAAATCAGTCCCTAACTTGATTAAAGGGCTGTCTAACTTGTTTAAATCAAACTCTAACTTGACTAAAGGCTCACCTGACTCGTTTAAAGCCGCTTCCCTTCACCTACCTCTTTATATCTTCCCGGAGTTTCTCCGCTTCTTCCGCCATTTGAAGATAGGTGTCGTTTTTTTCGATTTCAGCCACCTGGCGCATGATGTCTGCCCGATCCTTTAACGCCAGGTCGAGAATGGCCATCTCATTAGGTGTCACGTTCTCTAAATTGTACACACCATCGTCCGGTGTAATTTTGCCTGTTACCTCGTTCATCGTTTTTTTCACGTGAAACGCTCCCTTGCTAAAATGAGTGTCCCCATAGTATGGCACAGGAGATGGAAGATTTCATCCAATAAGAAAAGCCGGCTGCACGATGCAGCCGGCTGCTAATTCAAACAATTACTCGTCCTCTACTTCTACATCATCTTCGTCAAAGAAGTCGATCTCAAGCTCAAACTCGTCATAGCCTTCATCCAGGTTAAAGGCATCCATTACTGCTTCGCGAAGCTCGTCATCAGACATGTCGCTGGATGCGTCCAGGCTTGTCAGTGGACCTTCCATCTCATCCAGTGCTTCCTGACCGGACATTTCAATGTCTTCACCGCCACGGGTATCCTCGATTTCAGCTTCCGGATTTCCATCGTTATATTCATAATCTGCTTCATACGTACCGTCGCTGTATTCCACATCTAATTCAAAGTCATAGAAAGTCAGGTCTTCATACCAGTCTCCTGTACCGCCGTCACCAGCATCATCTGAAGCACCATCATCATTCATATCGTCATCCATATCATCGTCCATGCCGTCGTCACCCATGTCGGCATCATCTGTACCATTTTCGTCTGCAGTACCGTTATCATCCATTTGATCGTCGTCTGCCGTTCCACAAGCCACCAGACCAATAGAAAGTACAATCGTTGCCAGAGATAATCCAAATTTCTTCATGTTTTCATTCCTCCAGTGTCATATGTGTGAAGAGTTATTCACAATTTCATCTTACCCCTGTTCGAAATCCAATAAACGAACGCGCCACTATTTCTTGTCCCGTAATATTAGTTACCTAAACAAATATATAGATAAAAAACCGTAAATATGGTTAAATAAAAAAGTATATTTATTAGGGGGCTAATAAAAATGTCGAGAAAAATGGATCAGATGGTAGGCTATCACGTAAATCTTGTCTCCCATTTCCTTAAAAACCGCTATAATAAAAACCTTTCTGAGATCGGACTCACCGTGTCCCAGGCGAAGGTTCTCTATCATCTTGTAAATCATGGAGCCCAGACCCAGTCAGACCTGCAAAAGCTCCTTTATGTAAAAGGGTCAACGATGAACGGCATTGTTGAATCCATGTTAAAACAAGAACTTATCATAAAAGAAGACAGCACCAAGGACCGGCGTACAAAAGTGATTGAGCTTACTGAAAAAGGCAGGACGCAGGAACAAAAGCTGTGGAATGTGATCAGTCAGCTTGACGGTGACCTTACAAAAGGCATGAGTGAAGAGGAACAGAAACTGCTCATTTCCTGGTTGAAAAAACTGCAGGGAAACATTCATGAACAAACGGAAGGGAGGAAAGAGAGTGACGCAAAAAGAACAGAGTAAACGCCTCGGAACGGAGCCGATCCCGAAGCTTCTCAGAAATTTATCCATACCGGCCATGATCGGCATGTTTGTTATGGCTTTGTACAACCTTGTTGATACGATTTTTATCTCGTGGTTTGTGGGGATTGAAGGTGTAGCCGGGGTTACAATTGCCTTTCCGGTCATGCTCATTATCATGGCTGTTGCTGCTGCTGTTGGAATTGGCGGGGCGTCTGTTATTTCCAGGCGACTTGGTGAAGGAAGAGGGCATGAAGCAAATCAGGTGTTCGGTAACATCCTCACCATGATCATCATTTTCAGCGCCTTTGCCTTTATCGGTGCATTCACATACCTCGAGCCGCTTCTTAGCTTGTTTGGTGCCACATCAGAGACTTTGGGATATGCCATAGACTACATGTTTCCGATCATGCTCGGTACCATCTTTTTCTCTTTTGCCTTCACGACGAACGCCATTATCCGTTCGGAAGGAAACGCCCGGTTTGCCATGATGACGATGATCATTCCTTCGGTTCTGAACATTCTTCTTGATCCTGTGTTTATCATCTGGCTTGATATGGGGGTCCAAGGCGCAGCAATTGCAACTGTGATCTCCCAGGCATCTGTTACGGTTGTTGTGATCCGCTATTTCATGATGGGCAAAAGTACACTGGCTCCTTCTTTAGGTGACTTCAAGCCGGTGTACCGTGTGATAAAGGAAGTCGTGATCATTGGAATGCCGGCTCTTGTTCGGCAGGTGGCAGGCAGTGTCATGATGATTGCCATTAATGCCATGCTGCTTCGGTTCGGCACGGACTTTCACGTAGGGGTGTTTGGAATCGTTCAGCGGGTGGCTATGTTCACCCTTATGCCGATGATGGGTATTCTCCAGGGCATGCAGCCGATTATTGGTTACAATTACGGCGCAAAGCAGTATGGCAGATTAAAAGAAACAGTCTGGCTCGGTCTGAAAGTCGTTACAGTGTTTTCCGTTATGGTCTTTTTGCTGGTCATGATTTTCCCACACTGGTTTATGCGGATATTCACAGCTGATCCGGTGACCATTGAAGCCGGTTCGGATGGGATGAGAATCATGTTTGCCGCAGCCATTTTGATTGGTGTGCAAGTAGTAAGCGGCGGGATTTATCAGGCGCTCGGAATGGCAAAAGAGGCACTTCTTTTGTCCATGGCGCGTCAGGTGCTGTTCTTAATTCCCCTTGTCTTGATTCTGCCTCACTTTTTCGGGGTTACGGGGGTATGGCTTGCGTTCCCATTAGCGGACGTTCTCGCCTTTACTCTATCTGTTGTTCTACTTTACCGGGACCGGCGGACTTTTCTTGTCAGGACAAAAGAGGACGATGTGCAACCTGTGCAGAAACAGGCAGTATCTACCTGAAATGAATAAACGAACAGGCCGCTCCTCCAGGGGCGGCCTTTTGCGTTTGCTCTTTTCGTATAGGTTGATGCTATGTGAACTTTACCATAAACACAGTTATTATAGATGAAGCCTGCGTACCCTGCGCTTTCCGCGGGGGTGCCGGTGAGCCTCCTCATGCTTCACATTGCGTGGGCTCACCCTGGCGCCCACTTCCGCAGGAGTCTTCGGGTACTCCGGCTTCTTCACCCTTTTACGAAAAGCCACAATTTTTGCGAAAGCAGCCTTTGCGTTTGCCTGCAACAGGATAAAAATGGATAATAATTATTCCCATTTAAAACTAAAGGAGGCTGACCTTTCGCGGGTCCTGATGCAGAGGTGGGTTTAAAAAAATCTTTAATAAAAGTACCTGGAAACATCCGCCCAAATACCCTCTTGCATTTTGAAAGCACTTCATTTAACATAAGTATATACATTTGATGCAAGCGTTTGCACATTACATACGATTCAAAACATTTTGATACACAAGATTCAGTCATCCAGAAAGGTGAGAAGCACAATGGGAAAATTAAAAAACATGCCAATTCTGTCCTTTGATTTTTGGCAAAAGTTCGGAAAATCTTTACTGGTAGTGGTGGCAGTAATGCCTGCTGCCGGTATTATGATCTCGCTCGGTAAAGCCCTTGCAATGATCGATATTGATTTCGCTTTACTGCAAGCGGTTGCACGAATTATGGAAGATATCGGTTGGGCGATTATTACCAACCTTCATATTTTGTTTGCAGTTGCCATAGGTGGATCATGGGCAAAAGAGCGCGCCGGGGGTGCATTTGCTGCCCTGATCGCATTCATCCTGATGAACCGCATTACCGGAGCCATCTTCGGTGTAAACGAAGGAATGCTGAACGATCCGGACGCAACAGTCCAGACGATCTTTGGCAGCGAACTTGTTGTATCTGATTACTTTATCAGTGTAATGGGTGCACCGGCCCTTAACATGGGTGTATTTATCGGTATTGTCTCGGGTTTCCTTGGGGCTGCACTGTTCAATCGTTTTTATAACTTTGACCGCCTGCCGCAGGCTCTTGCTTTCTTTAACGGAAAGCGCTTTGTGCCGTTTACGGTTATCGTAGGGTCTGTGATTGTTGCATTCTTACTTTCATTGATCTGGCCGATGATTCAAACCGCTCTGAATAATTTCGGGGAGTGGATTGCCACGTCCCGTAACACAGCGCCGGTTATTGCACCATTTATTTTCGGTGCTCTGGAGCGCCTGCTCTTACCGTTTGGCCTTCACCATATGCTTACGGTTCCGATGAATTATACGGAGCTTGGCGGAACGTACATGATTCAGACAGGTGAAGCAGCAGGCCGTATCGTTGCGGGACAGGATCCATTGTGGCTCGCGTGGATTACTGATTTAAACAACTGGCTGGCCCAGGGAGATATGGAAGCATACAACGACCTTAAGGAAGATGTGGCTCCTGCCCGCTTTAAAGCCGGACAGGTGATTACATCTACGGCTGCTTTAATTGGTATCGCGTACGCCATGTATAAAAACGTTGACGAAGATAAGAAAGCAAAGTATAAATCTGTCTTCCTTTCAGCAGGACTGGCCGTATTTTTAACAGGTGTAACAGAGCCGATCGAATTCATGTTTATGTTTGCGGCTCCTGTCCTTTACATCATTTATGCTATCATGACTGGAATGGCATTCGCAGTGGTTGACTTGATCGACCTCCGTGTTCATTCATTTGGAATTATCGAGCTACTGACACGTACACCGCTCATGATTAACGCGGGTATTGGACGTGATTTGATTAACTTTGTGATTACATGTGCCGTATTCTTCGGACTGAACTACGGTGTTGCCACATTTATGATCCGCAAGTTTAACCTTCCAACACCAGGTCGAAATGGTAATTACATTGACAACGGGGAAGAAGGTTCATCTCCAACAACTGCCACAAATGAAGATGGCGAGGATAATTCACAGGCAGCACAGGTGATCGCACTTCTTGGCGGCCGTGATAACATTGAAGACGTGGACGCATGTATGACCCGTCTTCGTGTAACAGTAAAAAATCTTGAAGCTGTTGCCGATGAAGGTGAGTGGAAAAAGAACGGAGCTCTTGGGCTGATCAGAAAGAACCGTGGTGTTCAGGCGATATATGGTCCAAAAGCAGACGTATTAAAATCTGATATCCAAGACCGACTAGGAGCGTAATAACCTATGAAACTATTGACTCTCAACTGCCATTCCTGGCAGGAAGAGAACCAGTGGGAAAAGATCAGAACGATTGCAGAAGTAATTTATCAAAATGACTATGACGTCATCGCCCTTCAGGAAGTGAGCCAGCATGTTCATGCAAACAAGCTCTCCGGCGGAGTAAAAGAAGACAACTTTGCCTATGTACTGATCGAAGAATTGAAAAAGAGAGGGAATCATAACTACACAATGGTGTGGGACGTGGCTCACCTCGGATATGATGTTTATGAAGAGGGCCTGGCCATTCTCACGAAGCATCCGGTTACAGCTACAGAAAGCTTTTATATAACGGAAAGTGAAGACGTATCTTTCTGGAAAGCCAGAAAAATTGTCGGAGCCACGATCCGGTATATGGAAAGGGAGCTGACCTTTTATTCCTGTCACCTCGGCTGGTGGGGAGATGACGAGGAGAGTTATAAGAATCAGGCTGACCGGCTGGTGGAGAAGGCAAGCGAACATGATGTATACTTCCTCCTTGGGGATTTTAACAATGATGCGTCAACGGACGGCGAAGGGTATGATTACCTCATGTCTAAAGGACTGACGGATACGTACACCGAGGCGGTCACCAAAGATAACGGAACCACTGTTGTCGGTGACATTGCCGGGTGGGATGGAAATGAAAAAGGACTTCGTATCGACTATATCTTTACGAATGTGAGCCTGCCCGTCCACGGATCGACTGTTATTTTTAACGGAAAAAACAGACCGGTCGTCTCTGACCACTTCGGAGTAGAAGTGATCGTGGAGGCCCCGCTGCCGCAAGTATAGGAATAAAGTGTCTCAGAGGTGCTGCGTGCACCACCTGAGGCACTTTTTTTATGAAAGGACTCTGGTGTTGATTTCCGCTCATTCCACTTTCCGCGGGAGGGCGCTTCCTCTGAAGTACTCCCGCTTTTTCCTCTGCCGGTTACATTTTTATTTGCGCCTAAGCGTACGAACACATACGCGTCTCTTTTGATGATCTGCATCCTTTGATTTTCACAACGCATCGCGCGGAATTGAACGGAAAACCGACACTCCTGCGGAAGTGCGAGACAGGCGAGACCTTACATCGCACTGGGGAGGCTCGGCGCGAGTCCGCGGAAAGGGAGCGTATTCCGTTCAATGAAGCTTAGAACATCGATAAGAGGTTGAGAATGGCCCGAAATTACAGCCTTATAAAAAAGCTTTTACGTTTAACAGATGTAGGTAAAAGGTATTAGAACTGTATATGCATTAATCATTGAAGCACTGGAGGCGGTATAGGTGGAGGTAAACAATCCTGCAGGGTTCTGGAGGCGGACAGGCGCCTGGATTATGGACGCTTTTCTAATCAGTTTTGTCGTAACAATCATTACTTCTTCGATGGGTATTACGGTTTTTGATGAAGGCATCGGGTATCAGTCTGTTCAATTTCCCATCCAGGCAGGCTATCTGATTGTGCTGCCGGTTCTATGGTATGGCTATACGCTTGGAAAGAAAGCGGTACGGGTGCGGACTGTGAAGACTGATGGTTCACAGGTGACCTGGGGTGTCATGATTATCCGTGTCGTCATCGGGCTGATCCTCTACACAGTCTCTTTCGGCATTCTTGTCATTGTAAGTGCCATCATGGTCGCGGTAAGAGCAGATAAAAGAGCCATACATGATCTGATAGCAGGAACCTATGTTACAAGAGATCTGCCTCAAGAATTAAAGTGATAGGTTATCGACAATTGAAGAATACGGCAGCTAATCGATAAAGGGATGGAAGAGGATTCAACTGTAAAAGGTTTTATACCTTGTGATGTAAAGAATTAACATGTGTGAGCATATCACTAGAAAATATTATATGAAAATCATTATAATCTAATAAGGGATATAAAGAAGGTCACCTTCTTTCTCGAAACCATACTTATCATCTTTACTATTTTGAAGGAGGCTGTGCACGAATGGAAAACAAGAAACTGACCACAAACCAGGGTGTCCCGATTGAGGATAACCAGAATTCGAGAACGGCAGGCCAGAACGGCCCGACACTGCTGGAGGATTATCAGCTCATCGAAAAACTTGCGCACTTTGACCGTGAACGCGTACCTGAGCGTGTTGTACACGCCCGTGGTGCCGGTGCACACGGTGTCTTTAAAGTGAAGAACAGTATGAAGCGTTACACGAAAGCACATTTTCTGCAGAATGAAGGACAGGAAACGCCTGTCTTTGTGCGCTTTTCCACTGTAATCCATGGTACGCATTCTCCTGAGACTCTCCGAGATCCGCGAGGGTTCTCTATCAAATTCTATACAGAAGAAGGAAACTATGATTTTGTAGGAAACAACCTTCCCGTTTTTTTCATCCGCGATGCGATGAAGTTTCCGGATATGGTTCACTCGTTAAAACCTGACCCCCGGACCAATGTTCAGGATCCTGATCGTTACTGGGATTTCATGAGCCTGCGTCCGGAATCAACAAATATGATGCTTCATCTGTTCTCAGACGAAGGTATCCCGGCATCCTACCGGAACATGCGGGGATCCAGTGTTCATGCTTTCAAATGGGTAAATGAATTTGGAAATATGACTTATGTGAAACTCCGCTGGGTACCGAAAGAAGGCATCAAGAATCTTTCTGCAGACGAAGCGGAAAAAATTCAGGGTGAAGAATTTAACCATGCAACAATTGATCTTTACAACGCAATTGAGGATGGTCATTATCCTGAGTGGGATCTTTATGTCCAGTTTCTGGCTCCGGAAGATCTTGATAACTATGACTTCAACCCGCTGGATACCACAAAAGACTGGTTTGAAGAAGACTTTCCGTATCATCATGTTGGAACAATGACGCTGAATAAAAACCCGGACAACGTTTTTGCGGAAACAGAATCTGTCGGTTTTAACCCGGGAGTGCTTGTACCTGGTATCGAGCCATCGGAAGACAAAATGCTTCAGGGACGTCTGTTCTCCTACTCTGACACCCAGCGTCACCGTGTAGGACCAAACTACCTCCAGCTTCCGATCAACTGTCCTTTTGCGAAAGTGAACAATAATCAGCGTGACGGATTTATGCCGGTCGGCCAGCAGACAAGCCGTATCAACTATGAGCCGAACCGCTATGAAGATACACCGAAAGAAGATAAGTCCCAGTCTGAGTACCGGGCTCCTGTTGAAGGGGTAACCGGCCGTCAGCCCATTGAAAAGAAAAATGACTTCGGCCAGGCAGGGCATGTATGGCGCCGCTATTCCAAGGAAGAGCAGGAGGCTGTGATCCGTAATTTAACGGATGACCTGAGCGAGGTAGCAGAAGAAACGGTGCTTCGAGTTGTATGTAACTTTTACCGCGCTGATGAAGAGCTTGGGAAAACCCTTGCTGAAAAACTGAATGTGGATATAACACCTTACCTTGAAGCCGCCCAGCAGCAAAGCTCAAAATAATGTGAGGATACAAAAACTGCCGTTCCAGAAGGAGCGGCAGTTTTTTATCGTGGAGGCAGATGGTTGACCGAAAAGGCCGGTTTTTATCTTTTGAATCAACCTCATAATTTTATGCTGATTTTTGCTTTGCTGCCTCCGGACTAATCTCAAGGTTTTTTGATGAAATAGATTCTTCACGGTTTGATTCTGTATATTTAAAGTGCTCGATTTCTTTTCTCAGATCCTGGGCAAGAGAGGTTAATTCACTGGCGGATTGCGTCATCTCGTCACTCTGTTTCACTTGATGGTCTACATGGTCGGAGGCATTTGTTACCGTCTCCATAGACTGGGTGGATGTATCCGCCATTTGTTGTACCGACGCATTAATTTCTTCTGAACTGGCTGACATCTCTTCAGAAATTGCCGACATGTCGGTCACACCGGTTGATAAGGCTACAATTTCTTTTTGAATGGAAACAAACATGGTATCGAGTTTTTTAATTAACGCTGTCCCTTCAGAAGTTTCTTTTGCGCCTTCTTCAATTTTCTCCAGAGAAGCATCCATATTCGTCTGGATAGACGTAATCAGGGATTTAATTTTACCGGCGGAGCCTCTCGTTTCTTCTGAAAGCTTGCGCACTTCTTCAGCAACTACAGAGAAACCTCTTCCCGCATTACCTGCTCTGGCCGCTTCGATGGCAGCATTAAGTGCAAGAAGGTTTGTCTGGTCAGCAATATCGGTAATCATTTGGATAATCTGGCTGATCTCCCTCGAGTCGTTACGGAGAGCCGTTACCTTCTCAGCGGCCTGCTCAGAATTTACATTAATTTTTTCCATCTGGCTTACACTCCGGTCCACTAATTCCTGACCCTGGGCGCTTGTGTTGCTTACATCCACGCTTCGTTCGGATAAATCACCGGCGAACTCGGCTACACGCTGAATACCCGCAGTCATTTCATCCATTGTCTGGCGGATTTCTTTCGAGGAAGCCAGCTGATGCCTGGTACCTTCTGTTATATACTGAAAAGCCTGGTCCATTTCCAAAGCGGACTGGTTGGTGGCAGTGGCATTTATATTCATTTTAATGGAAGATTGCAACACGTTGCTCGAACTGGCAGCAATCCTGACGATCAGGGCCTTCAGGTTCAGCCCCATTTTATTAACAGAGGTGGAGAGTTCGGCCATTTCATCTTTACCATCATCGTTAAGCAGATCAATTGTCAAATCGCCTTCAGCTACCCTGTTGGCAAAGGAAATGATCGTTGGAAGCTTTTTGAGAACCCTCAGATAAAGAGTGATAAACGTAAATGAAATGAGAAACAGAAACAGAGCTATGATGATTGCAGCTACCATAAGTAAAAGATTCATGTGGGCCTGAGCGCCGTCTGCTTCGTTGGAGGCCCGGGTATTAACGATTTGCTGGAACTCTTCGACCGGCGTCATGATCATAGACTTCTGCTCTTCGTAAAAGTTGTTGAACATCAGGTCGGTTGCGGTTTCAAGATCACCTGACAGTCCAGCCTGAAGGGCAGTATCCTCGGTACTGACAAGAGCATCGGACATTTGACTGGCCTGTTCCAGTAAGGCAAGCTCCTCCTCGGGAGTGTTCATTTCTTCCAAACGGCTGATAACAGCTTCTCTGGTCTGCGTTTCATTTACTTCTCTCCAGTAATTGTCGTAGTAGACCGTGTCACCTGTAACAGCAAATTGTCTGGCCTGGTTTGTAAGATAATCGGATGCTGCCGTAAGTTCTGCTCCCAGCGACTGCCACTCTTTTTCACGCTCAGTTGTCCCCGTATACTCCTGGATACTCTGATAAAAAGAAATCAGTACGAAAACCATTGCTGCAGCTAAGATGAGGGATAAGGCTCCTAACCATTTAAATAACGTGATAAATTTCAAATTGATCTCTCCTTTTTTTGCTTCTTATGGGATGGAATGCAGATTCCGAATGTCTTTCATTTTTATCGCCACAGCATGCAGATGATTCGATAGTAAGAACATAATTTGAATATAGTCACGGGTTATTAACAAAAAACAGTAAATTCAACATATAGGAAAAATAAACTAAAAGTTGGTAGAATGATAGGAGGATTGCCTTTAAACTATAGTTAATAAGTAATCGAAAAACAAATAATGGAGTGGGAAGATGGGTCATTTTCAAAAGAAAGCCTGGCTTCTGACGGCATCTTTAGTTGTGCTTGCGGGTTGCAGCGATGAAGAGGAAGCTGCTACAGAAGAACTGACACATACGGGTGCCACAGAGGAAGAAACAGAAGAAAAGGAAGAGGAAACGGTTCTGGCAGATGAGGAGATTGAACGGCTTAGTGCCCAGGCGGGGGTTGAGACAAAGCCTCAAAATCTGGCCCGTTATGCCGGAGAGATCGGCCTTACCCTCACATCTCCTGTATACCAGGAATATGCAACGAATAATAAAGTTAAAATTGAAGGCCATATTGAACATACGGAGAACCTTCAGAGTGAGCGGATGTGGTTAAACATCAGGTACACAGGAAATAAGGACCTTCCGTATAACAACACGATGGATCACTATATTCCCATTGAGGCAGACGGTTCTTTTTCCAAAGAGGTCCTCCTCCACGGTGGTGAAGGGGACCACCGGGTGATTGTCCGGGCTCCAAGTACGACAGAAGGAGAAGAAAACCGTTATTATGATGTAACGACACTAACTGTTGCCAAAATGTCAGATGAACTAGATAGAGAAATTGAAACAACCGCTTCTGCTTCTGAACACGAGCTTGTGATTCATCAGCCGGAGACCGGGCTGATTGAGGCAGACGGCACCTTTACTATTTCAGGAGAACTGCCACTGGCGGAAGATGATCACAGTCTGATCGCTACTGTAAAGGGAGAAGGGCCCGGTGAAAGCGAGGATTTGAGGATCGGGATTGAAAATGGAGCGTTCCAAAGTGAGGTCCCTCTTTATTTCGGTGAAGCCTGGCACGAAATCACTTTAAGCGTGTACAACCCTGAAGATGAGCTTTATTATGAAGCGGCGACCATCTTTGTTTATAATCAGTCAGATGAACAATTTGCAGAGGTGGAGTATTTCCGTGATTACTTTGACCGTGGTGTAACATTAACCTATCCGACTGCATTGAAGCCGTTAACTCTTTCTGAAAATACATACCGTTTCGCCGGTGAAATCGACCCTGACATTCCGGGAGCTGACGAAATTGAGCAGATGATTGTAACAACGGAATTCGAAGGGGAAGAAGAAGCGACATATTATCTCCCGGTAGAAAACTACCAGTTTGACGGGGACGTATGGCTCCGTTTTGGAGAAGGAAAATACGAGATTACCGTCAGTGTGCCGGATCTTGAGGATGAGGAAGAGAGCTTTTTCAGGTATAAAGGAGTTGCCCAGTTCAAACATCAGGTGACAGGGGTCGAAGATGAGCGGAGTCTTCTGCCTTCAAGGGGGATTGAGTCGGATCATGAAGACATTCAAAGCCTGGCTCAGGATTTAACAGAAGGACTTGATTCTGACCGTGAAAAAGCGAAGGCAGTCTATGACTACCTCACCAATAACATTGCCTATGATGTGGAAAAATTCAACGAACGTCTGTTTGAGCTTGATGACAGTGCGGTAAAGACCCTTGAGCTGCAAAAAGGGGTTTGTCAGGACTATGCCTTTCTTGGGGTTGCCCTTCTCCGTTCCATCGGTATGGAAGCCAACTACGTGGGCGGTATGGCGACAACCGGTTTGATGTCGAGGGAACGTCATGCATGGGTAGAAGTTAAGGTAGACGGTGAATGGATTGAAATGGACCCAACCTGGGGAGCAGGGTACATTGACAGTGAAACAGATGAGTTTGTCTTCCGCTATTCTGAAGACTACTTCGATCCTGACGAAGATTTCCTGAGCAGCACCCACAGCAGACAGGAAATTATGTATTAAGGTGGCTGTATCAATTTTCTTTTAGAAAAGAGCTGAAGATTAGGATATAGGAAAGCTTTGAGATTCCTCTTAGGGAATGTCAAAGCTTTTTTGTATTCTCCTGTAAAGAATGAAGCGATCCGCCAGCTGGCAGTCACAGCTGATCATTTGAATGATGAAACGAGTACACTTTAACTCTGTGCCAAAAAGAACAGGATGACCCGAAAGGTCGGTTTTTACCTTTGGGGTCATCCTGTTTATTAATTCCCTTCTTTTTTCGCAAGCTTCACCAATACGTGGGCGATCTGATGTTTTTCCTCATCGTCTGCTACCTTCCACATTTCCTGCAGAAGCTTTTCTTCTGTGTTTTTTGGCTCTTCATGGTTCTTAAGGTATTCTGCCACCCGTTCGGCTCCTTTGGCGATCTGTTCTTCACTTAAGCCGACTTTTTCTCCTTTTTTAATCTTATCAGCCAGGTAGTCCTGGAATCTTCCGAAGCTGTCAAGAATTTCTTCCTTCTTCTGCTCGGGCATCGCCTGAATTTTCTCTTCTGCCTGCTGTTTTGTATTTGCCATTTTTAAATCCCTCCGTTTAATTGTGACTATATAGAGTCCGTTCCTGATTTTTCGTATTCCTAAACATTAAGGGGGAAGAAAAAAGACTGCCGGGAAGAGGAAGTCTTCCCGGCAGTCAAAAATGAAGGGCTATTCTCTGGAGTGGTGAAGGTCGTTCGAGATTTCACGCTCTATTTTTTGTGATTGTTTATGGTCTTTCTCACGGCTCTTTTCCACTTCAATTTTTTTGTCAAGGCTGCTGTTGAGCTTTTCGTGTCCGATTCCGTGGTTCTGACGGAGGCCTTTTTCCATGTTCTCAGTATACTTCAATTTGTCGTCTTTTCCGGTCATTGTTCATTCTCCTTTTTCAATAATGGCGTGTTATGTAGTCTATTTCCGCTCACAAAAAAACTCAAACATCTTAAATCAGGTCATTTCTGTGTACGATGTGTAGGCTTGCCAAATGTCTGTAACTTCATGCATCTTCCCCCTTTCCTGCAGGAAGTGGAGGAAAAAGGGGAATCCCGGCGAATAGTTATTGGGAGGACACTGAAAAAATACAAACCAACTTTTTCAGTACCTTTTATTTAGTGGCAATGGCTCCACTCGGTTGCGCGCCGTAACAGGCTTCTAAAAGATGCAACCGTTCCGCACATTGCTCAGAAGGCACTGGAAAAAGGTAAAGACCGAACTTTTTCAGTGCCTTCGGTTATGGAGCACGGAGGCGCGTATGGATATTCATAAAATGGAAAAAAGAGAACAAAAAGCAAAACAATTCATGCTTGTAACGAGTATCCTTGGTTTTGTTGTGATGCTGGCTGCAGGCTTTCAGGCGGCACTGCCTTTTTCATGGTCAATTTTTCTTTTGCTGGTGGCCTTTCTTTTTATTACAGAATTTTTTGCAATTCCTGTATGGAAAGGAGCTACAACCCTTGGATTTCCTATTGTTTTTACAATGGATTTACTGTTTGGGCTGCCGTTAACCCTGGTTGTATATGGGGTGGTTATTCTTTGTGTGAACGCATTGCAGAAGCGTTCCGTTCATATTCTTTCTTTTAATGCAGCACAGCTTGTGATCAGCTTTCTTGGTGCAAAAGGCCTGATGCTTATCTTTGTGCCTGTTTTGGGACGTAGTCTGGAAACGCTCCCCGAAACGATGTTTTATACAGCGTTGTTTACGTTTTTATTTTACGTAATCAACCATACCTTCGTTGACTTGGTCCTGCTGATCAGACCCCAGCCCTACAGGTTCCGTGACTGGAAGCAGAAAACAACTGTTGAATCCGTAGGGATGATGATCTCCATCGTCTATCTCGGACTGTTTTTTTTACTCGGCAACCAGAACCGGGGAGAGGTCGTTGATATTTTTTCTTTCTTCTTTTTCTTCTCGCCTCTTGTAGCCCTGTCTCTCATTGGTGCAAGTAATGTTAAGTTAAGAAGAGAAAAGGACAGGCTGTTGGGGCTTGTGAATCTAAACGAGGATTTAAATGAGCGGATACCGGATAAAAAATGGCTCGCAGGTGTGGAAAAAAACCTGTCCAAGTTATTTGAGTACGACGGGATCGGCATCTGGACTAAAGAAGGGAGCACATGGACAAACCAGTTAAGTCTGGGGATAGCAGATCCAAAGAAAGAGCGGACAAATCTTGATTCGTTCGAAGAGAAGTACCGGGAGCTTACAGTGGCCCCTTCACCTATACAAAAAGACGAGCAGGTAAGAAACAGCTTTCATCCTTATGTAAAAACAGCGGTACTGTGCCCTCTTAAAGTAGAAGGGGACACGGCGGGGTTTATCCTGATCGGAAAAACAAGGTCCGGTCGGATTCGTCCGGAAGAAAGCAAAATGATGAAAGCATTGGTAAACCAGCTTGAGGTCCTGATGAAGGGGAGAAGCCTGATCGATGAAAGGGAACACCGGATGATTCTTCAGGAGCGTAACCGCATCGCAAGGGAAATTCATGACGGCATTGCACAGTCAGTTGCAGCGGCCGTGATGAAGCTTGAAGTGGCAAAACGCCAGGCGCCAGGGAAGCCCGACAAAGCTTTTGAACTTCTTCATCAGGTCATTCCTGAATTGAGGAGCAGCTTATCTGAAATCCGGGAATCCATTTATGCTCTGCGCCCTTTTCCCACAGAAGAGCACGGTCTTGTGCAGGCCCTTAAAGAAGAGGCAGACCGGGTAAGAAGCCTGGAAAAAGGAACGCAGATTACCCTTACTATAAAAGGGGATGTCCCCATCCTTAAGCCGGAAAAAGAAAAACTCGTCTATACGACTTTTAAAGAGAGTGTCCAAAATGCATTAAAGCATGCAGGAACAGCCAGTGCAGACATTGTCCTTACTTCAACTGAGGATGAAGTCATCCTTGAAGTCAGTGATGCCGGTGTGGGACTTGTCCTTAAGGAAGCGTTAATTAAAGCCAGGAAAGGGAAACACTTTGGCATAGTAAATATGAGTGAAGAAGCAGGTAGAAACGGCGCTTCCTTTCAAATAGACAGTGAAGCCGGTAAAGGAACGAAGATAACACTTTCAGTACCTGCAGACAGATAAAGGCAGTGAAAAAGTTCGCTCTTTACCTTTTTCCAGTGCCCTTTAACCAATGAGCGTAACGGTTGCATTTTTAAAAAGCCTGTTATGAGTGAGTTTCTCGTAGCAGACGCGCAACCGAATGGAGCCATTGCAACTCAAATAAAAGGCAGTGAGAAAGTTGTTTTGTACTTTTTCAGTGGCCTCACAGATAGAGAGGGGACTTTAGAGAATGCCAGCGATTATGATTATTGATGATCATGCAGTGTTAAGAGATGGTTTAAAAACGATATTCTCCATGGAAGACGATTTTACAGTTGTGGCGGAAGCGGAAACAGCCAAAGAAGCTATGGAAAAGCTTACGGGGATCACACCGGATGTAATTATTATGGATATCAATCTTCCAGGGGAAAACGGAGTGGACCTGACTAAAAGAATTAAGGAAAAGTACAAAGGAATAAAAGTGCTTATCCTAACGATGCATAAGCATGAAGAATATTTTATGGCAGCCATAAGGAATGGCGCTGACGGATACGTATTGAAGGATGCACCGTCGGAGGAAGTAGTCACAGCGGTTCGTACGTTGATGACGGGAGAGGCGGTCATCCCGTCATCCATGACAAGAACGTTACTGACGATGCATCAGCAGCCAGAGCAGGAAAAAGCAGACAAAGAACTCACAGAACGTGAAAAGGAAGTGCTTGACTGCCTTGTAAAAGGGCTCAGCAACAAAGAAGTGGCAGAGGAGCTTCTAATCAGTGATAAAACAGTAAAGATCCATGTAAGCAATATCTTTAAAAAGCTTGGTGTGAAAAGCCGTTCCCAGGCCGTTATCCATGCGATCCAGCACCAGCTGGTTTCTATTCCCGAATAGATTCATAGGCTGTCAATCATAGAAGAGGCTAATTCAAAAGTAGTATTGTTCGTCAATAATTTACCTCTTTTGCTTAATTGTAAAGAAAATTCTAAACCTTCATACTAAAATTACACTACGCATGAAGGGAAGGACGTTTATGAAAAACTTAATAAAAGGCGCAGTTTCACTGGTCCTGGTGCTTGCCCTGCTTTTCCCCGCGGGCACAACAAGCAAGGCGATAACGGGACCGCTCCTATCCTTGGATCCGGTACTTGATTCCAAGTTAATGGAAAAACTAGAGGGGGCAGAACTTGCTGAAGTTATTATTACTTTTCACGGTGATGAAGCACTGGCAGAAAGTGAACTGGCACTCCTTCAAGGCATCGGCTTAACTGACTTATTAACCTTCGAAAACCTGCCGATGGCAGGGGCAGTTGTAACAAAAGACCAGGTAGATGCTCTTTTTGAAATGGATGATGTTTTATCTGTCTACCTGAATGAAGAACTTACGTATTATAACGCCGACTCAAGAGACATAACAAGAGTGGACGAAGTGCGAAGTGATGAAGGGTTCAAACAAAACAACGGCGGCCTTCCAGTTACCGGTGAAGGTGTCGGTGTTCTCGTCAATGACAGCGGTGTGGACGGGACACATGAGGATCATAAATTCGGTGATAATCTTGTACAAAACGTTCTTGGGACATTCAACTTGAACAGCTTGAGTGGAATTTTACCTGTAACCTATCTGGAGAACGTACCAAACACGGATACGAATTCCGGTCACGGAACACACGTAGCAGGTACGGTTGGAGGAACGGGTGCAAAGTCAGATGGTAAATACGAAGGTGTTGCTCCAGGGGCAGACCTCATTGGATACGGATCTGGCGCAGTCATTCTTATGCTGGATGGGATCGGCGGCTTTGATTATGCCCTTGCCAACCAGGAACGCTATGGTATTCAGGTGATTACTAACTCATGGGGATCATCTGGAGACTTCGATCCTTTCCACCCGATTAACATTGCAAGTAAACAAGCGTATGATGCCGGTATTGTTGTCTTGTTTGCAGCAGGTAACGAAGGACCCGAAGAGAATACCCATAACCCTTATGCAAAAGCGCCGTGGGTGATTTCAGTAGCTGCAGGTAACAAAGATGGTACCCTGGCTGATTTCTCTTCACGGGGAACAGAAGGTAAAGGCGGCTCTTTTGAAATTGACGGCGAAGAATGGGAGTGGAAAGATGAGCCGACACTCACAGCCCCTGGAGTGGATATCATCTCCACACGGGTCATTGCTCCTCTTTCTGCTTTAGCGATTGAAAAAGACCTGGAATACATTGACCTTGAGCATATCCCTTACTACACAACCATGAGCGGAACATCAATGGCAACCCCTCACGTAGCCGGTATTGTTGCATTGATGCTTGAAGCAAATCCTGATCTTTCGCCGGACGAGGTGAAAACAATCCTTCAGGACACAGCGTCTGAGATGGAAGGAAGGGCGTCGTGGGAAGCGGGTGCAGGATATGCAGATGCTTATGAAGCAGTCCGGCTATCGTTTCAACAGTAAAAAAACCAAAAACCTTTAGAGGATATTTGAATAAATATATGAGATGTTTTTGTGCAGCGGCACGGGGACATCTCTTTTTTTTGTTTTTTAGCCGAATCTTATTTCCATAGTCAAACCGATTATACTTTTACCAGCAATTTAGAATTAGTCATAAATCGTACGCAAAATTTGGTGAATATTGTGATAAAATGAAAGATATCATGCCTTAAGAATCAGGAGGAAAGTCATGTTGGATGTTATTATACCCGATCAGCTGGCAATGGTAACCCTCGCCGCTGCGTATCTGTTATGTATCTGTACATGCTTTATGTGTATTACACACCGCCTGGCATTCAAGGATTACACGAGGAAAAAGCAGCTTGGAATTGTTGTCATTTATGGGATCAGCTTCTGGGTTGTCCACCCTCTGATTCTGTTATCTGAAAGGACCGTTACCTTAACGGAAACGACCATTCTTCTTATGGTTTTAACGGTACCTCTCACCTGTGCGGCCCTTTGGGTTGCATTGGCTATGGGAGCAAAAATAGAAATTTCATCAATTCAGTTCCTCCTGGGCAGTTTTATTATAGGGACGATAATATTCACACTTGATGTCACACTGTACATGCTTGCTTTTGCAGACACCCTTGATATCAACGGATTGATTCTGACTTACAGTTACCTGCTGGTCGGATGCATAGCAGGGGCCGTACTTCGGTTTCTCCTGATCCTGAATAATGAAACAGAACTTGATGAAATAAAGAAATGGCATTTTGCCGGCGCTGTCACCATCGGCATTGCCTTAGCCAGTATACCGAATGTGATTAAAGCCTCTCTTACAGTGGGGAAGGAACTGACGAATTTAACCCTCACCTTTGACTCGATCTTTTTTGCCCTTCTGATCAATATTGTTGCGCTCATTGTTCTCATCCTGGTACCGGACCTGTTAGGAGATAACCAGCGTAAAAAAACAAAGCTTGCACTTCTGACAAACCGTGCAGAGTACCATTCTTTGTTCTTTAATCACCCGGATGCTGTTTTTGCCATTGATCGGGAAGAACGCTTTATCAGAATGAATGAAACGGCGAGGCAGACGCTTAACCAGACAGAGGCGACGCTGCCTCCTTCCCTTGCGCTCAAGGATGTATTGAAAAGCCGCACATACGTTAAGGTAAAAAGCTACCTCAAGCAGGCATTTGAAGGAATCGGGAGTGAGTTTCATCTGTATACGGCAGATGACCGTTATTTTCAGGTGACACTTCTGCCGTTGGAGTTTGAAGGTCAGACGGCTGCTTATGCTATCTTGAAAGATCAGACCGATCCTAAAAAGTATCAGGAGCAAATCCAGCACTTCGCTTTTCACGACGACCTGACTGGCTTGAAAAACCGCAGGGGGTTCTTTGTTGAACTGGAGGAAATTAATCATCCCTTTTCCATCGTGATGATTGATTTTGACCACTTTAAACGGATCAATGATATTTACGGACACGATTACGGTGACCTGCTGCTGAAAGAGCTGGCAAGACGAATGAAGCACCGGTTTTTAAGACCCTTTTCCATAGCCCGGATCGGCGGGGACGAATTTGCAATGATTTATTCGGGAGAAGATGAAGAGGCATTAGTCAATGCCTGCCGGAAATTCCTTGACGACTTTTCGGAACCTATTCAAGTAGGGGGCAGACTGTGCTACATGACACCGAGTATTGGCTTCGCTCATTCGATAGCAGATGAAAAGCCGGCTGCAATTGTGAGTTATGCAGACTACGCTATGTTCCAGTCAAAAAATAATGGCAGAAACCAGATTCAATTGTTCAAACCGGAAATGAAAGAACGTCTGGAGAGAAAGAAGGTGCTGGAAAAAGACCTGCCCCATGCCATTTTAAACGACGAGCTGTTCCTCGTGTATCAGCCGATTCTTAATACAGTCTCAGCCCGGATAGAGGCAGTCGAAGCCCTGGTAAGGTGGGATCATCCCAAACTGGGCCTTATTTCACCGGGGGAATTTATACCGACCGCTGAAGATATCGGTGAGATTGCTCATTTGGAAGAATGGGTAGTGACAACGGCATGTGAAGAAGTGAAAAAGTGGAATGAGTCACTGGCCGAGCCTGTCAGACTGTCGGTAAACTTGTCCATGAAACATATTGAACA
Organism: Alteribacter salitolerans; assembly: GCF_016901055.1. NCBI lineage: Bacteria > Bacillati > Bacillota > Bacilli > Caryophanales > Bacillaceae > Alteribacter > Alteribacter salitolerans. Next base: position 174,432 of record NZ_JAFEUX010000006.1, read on the forward strand.
GACTGACATCCACCTATTTGTAAAAGACAGACTGACTCAAACAGGGTTCAGCCCGGAATGGATGACAATTGAGCTCACAGAAACGACTCTCATGAGAAGAGAGAAGGAGACGGTCAAATCCATTGAAAAGCTTAAGGAAATGGGCGTTGCTGTTTATCTTGATGATTTCGGCACAGGATACAGTTCGCTAAATTATATTATGCGTCTGCCATTGGACGGGGTTAAGCTGGACCGTCTGTTTTTACAGAAGATGAAGCAGGACAACGAACACTATACGCTCGTCCATTCTCTTATTACGATGAAACATAAGCTTGGCCTTGAAGTCGTTGCTGAAGGTGTGGAAACAAAAGATCATTTGCACATGCTTGAAAAAATGGGCTGTGAAAAAATACAGGGATATTATATTGCTAAGCCCCTTCATCATCAAGTGTGCCTCAATATGGTGAAATCAGGAATATTACCTGCAGCTGAAATTGTTTGATCGTAAAAGCTTTATAGTGGAAAATATGTATTTAAAATGTAAGAATAAGAATAGCAAAGATTTTATAATAGGGGTTAGGGGTTATATGTGTATTCAAAAAACAAATACAACGGAAAACAGAAAAAAGGTAACTGCTTTTTTAACGAAGGGCGATGTGGATAAAATCGTAAATACTCTTGTTAATAAACAGGACGCGATTATTATCAAACTGCTGTTCTTCAGTGTACAGGGGACGGAAGTATCAGAAATCAGAAATTTAACGATTCATGATGTAGACAAAGCGGAGCGAGAGGTCGTTGTGACTGACGATAAAAACCCGGACTGTCCCCGCATTGTCAAACTTGATGCCGAGACCATTGCGCTGATTGAAGAGGCGCACCAGGAAAACGAATATGTTAAAAAGAACGGGGATATGGCCCAGACCAAGAACGTGAAAACAACGGTGGAAATGCCAGGATCAGATGAAACTGAATTTGTCCTGAAAACCGGTAAGACAAACCGAAAGCATGATAAAAAGGTGAGTCAGTACACAATCTACAACAGGATCGAAATGATACGGGACCTGGAACCTGTAAAGCGTATTTCCAGCAGCTTGAATTCCAAAATGATCGTAAGAAGCGGTATGCTGTATCGTGCCACTCAGATCCTTGAATCAGAGGGCGGCACCCTTGACAACAATAAAATAAAACAAGTGTGCAAAGAATTTAACGTAAGAAGCCACTGGGCAGTGAAGGGGTTTATGAATATAGACACGATTAACAGTTTGTACGGAGAACCAGAAGTAAATAAGGGCTGAAAAAAGACGGTTTTAAAGAGGGGCGCAAGCTATCCTTCTTTAAGACCGTTTCTTTTTTATCAAATAGGGTTCCAAAGAGAAAAAAGAGTCCAGGAGCAGGGAAGTGATTGTTCCGATAGTCCTCTGAATTCTATCAATAAAGGCATTAATTCTGCAGGAAAAGCCGACAATTCTACCGATAATCCGAATAATTCTTCCAAAAAGAAAAAGAGACGATGCACAAGAGACCCTCTGAGAGAGACACCTTTAAAACCAGCACAAAGGAGCCCGTGGGTACAAAGAATTTCAAAACCACTGTTGTTTTAACAGTACAGGATCGGGTAAAAGAAAAGGGTGATAACTAACAAATTGTAAGTAAAAAGCGGAGGTGCTCGGTTTGACGAATTCGATCTATATTAACGGTGAGTTTGTAGAAAGCGGATCAGAGGAGATGATTGATGTTATCAATCCTGCTACAGAAGAGACGATCAGGCAGGTGGTAAAAGGCAACGAGGATGATGCGAAAAAAGCGATCGATGCTGCTTACGAAGCTCAGAAAAGCTGGGAACAGAAGCCGGCTTCCGAGCGCGCGGAATATTTGAACGTCATCGCAGACAAGCTTGAAGAAAACGAAGAATCATTCGCCAGACTGCTTACCGAAGAGCAGGGTAAAACGCTTGCGCTATCCACCGGGGAAATCCGGATGACTGTTGACTATTTCAGATATATGGCCGGATGGGCAAGACGGATCGAAGGTGATGTTGTACCAAGCGACAACCCGGATGAAAACATTATCGTGCTTAAAAAACCAATCGGTGTAGTTACCGGTATTGTTCCATGGAACTTCCCGATGATGGTTTTAGCAAGAAAAGTAGCTCCGGCAATCGTGACCGGCTGTACGGTTGTCATAAAGCCGAGTCAGCAGACCCCTCTTACTGCGATTAAATTCACAGAGCTGCTCCACGAACATGCAGGCCTTCCAAAGGGGGTCTTTAACCTGATCACGGGATCAGGATCGTCTGTCGGTAAAGAGCTGGCATCTAATAATAAAGTCGGAATGGTAAGTTTAACCGGAAGCTTTCCTGCCGGGTCAAAAGTGATGGAGGCGGCTTCTGAAAAAATCATCAAAGTGAATCTTGAACTTGGAGGGAAAGCCCCGGCCATTGTAACGGAGCATGCAGACCTTGACCTTGCAGCCGAAAAAGTCATCGAATCGAGGATTATAAATGCTGGACAGGTATGTACAAATGCGGAGCGTGTGTATGTGCACGAGTCGGTTGCAGATACCTTTATTGATAAAGTGACGACGAAAATGCGTGACCTCTCCTTTGGGGATCCGCTTAAAGAAGGGATGGACTTTGGTCCTCTCGTAAGTAAAGAACAGCTTGAAGATGTAGAAGAAGCGGTAGAAAAAGCAAAAAAAGATGGAGCCGATGTTCTCATTGGAGGGAAACGGGCAGACATTGAAAAAGGGTTTTTCTTTGAACCAACTGTAATCAGTGGTGCGAAACAGGAAATGGACATCATGCGATCAGAGATTTTCGGACCTGTTTTACCAATCGCTGTTTTCGGTGATCTTGATGAAGCGATAGAACTTGCCAATGATTCTGATTACGGGCTCTCTTCATCCATCTTCTCGGAGAATTATCACGAGGTGATGCGTGCTGTTAATGAACTGAAATTTGGAGAAGTCTTTGTTAACCGTGAGAATTTCGAAGCCATACAGGGATTTCATGCAGGCTGGCGTCAGTCAGGACTTGGCGGAGCCGACGGGAAGTACGGGATAGAAGAGTATCTCCAGACAACGGTGGCTTACATGCAGTACGATAAAAAAAGAAAATAAGAGTTAAACTGAAAAGGTCGCTTTTTACCTTTTCAGTTTAACTCGAAGCAATGAGCGGAGCCGCTGCCCTCTTTAAAGAGCCCGGAAGGAGTGGGTTTTCTCCTGCCGGGGGAGCAACGTGCGTAGCCATTGCCAAGCTACTGTGACCTTCTGAGTTAACTTATGCAACCTGTTGTAACAGACTTGTCATGGAATTTTCATGATCTGATTGTTTGAAAAAAAGAGGTACCGGGTATTTCAAATTCCAGGAGGCGATATAAGATGGAACCATTATACAAAGAGTTTTACAATGACGAAGAAGTTGTAAGTGCTGTGGAAACGTTAAAAAGTAAAGGGGTAGACGATGATAACGTGTTTATCCTGACACATGACGATGACCGTACTGACCGTGTTGCAGATAACGCAGATGCAAATACAGTCAGCATGAGCCAGCAGGGTTTGGATACATCTGTTAAAAACGTTTTCCGTAAAAAAGGGGACGAGCTTCGTGCCCAATTCGAAGAACTTGGTTTTTCAAGCGACAAAGCTCACACCCTTGAAGAGAAGCTTGACGAAGGAAAAGTGATTGTAGTCGTTAAAGATGCACCAACTGATTTAGTTCTATAAAACAAAAATACAGAAGAGGCTGGGACAAAACAGTCTCTAATTAAGTAAAAAACGGTGCCAATTATCGCTTTTCGATAGTTGGCACCGTTTTGTTGATCTAAAAGGTGTTTGTGAGGCTGTCGGGCGGTGTACTTTCTCAGGTTCACGCCATCAGCGCAAATCCTACTTCGTTTTTCACTTGTTCTTTGCCTCTCACCGACATTCGGGTGAAATGCAAATTAGCCTTCAGAAATCCGAAGACAGGCTCCACATCGATCTGTGGTGACTTAACTTTATCAGAAGGTATCCTTTTTGTGTACACAATTTCAAACTTGATGTTAAATCAGTTGATTGAACAAAAATCACGTAGACGCCTGCGGGAAAGCAAGAGCTGAAGATCCATCGGGGTGATCTTTCCCCGATTAGCTGAAGCCTTGCCCGCGGCAAGCGAGTGTATTTTTGATCAATCAACGCTCATATAAATATTGAAAAAAGAAATGGCTCTCACCAGCGGTGAGGGCCATTCTATTTAGCTGGGTTTTGTCCCAGCGTCGTTTTATTGAAATCTTTTCATCCTGCTCTAATGATCTACAGTTGATTGACCAGCTGTCTGAGAGCACCAAGGTGATAGGCAGAATGTGCAAGAGAGGCCATGACCTGTTCGACCTGCTCTCCGGAAAAATCAATGTGATCAAGAAGGCTGAGATAATTTTCGTATTCCTCACGAAGCTGGCTTTTGAATGCCTGCCAGGTTGCCTCATCAACTTCATGAATTTTCCAGCTTATTCCCCAGTCAACATGACGATCTTCTTTTAAAATATGAGCAGCAGATACTTGCAGGAAATAGAGTGTGTGGTGCACATGAGCGGCGATAGATGCTTCAGAAGAAGGAAGAATCATTGATGCTTCCCGGGCGTTGATTCTCTCAATAGTTCCAAGCAATCCGGTATCAGGTTCGGTATTGGTGAAGAAACTTCCTGACTTAGCCGGACCTTCAAATGTTTCTTTCAGCAACGATCTAGAGGAATCACGAATGGTTAACTGCTCCAATTTCATCACCATCACTCCTTTAAATAAATTGACTCTTTCATTACTTACGGACGGAAGGTGAAAACTCCTGCTTTTATGTAAAAAAACCTTCTAAGCCGTCGGGAAAAGGCGGGCTTGTACCCGGTCGGTCTAAGAAGGTCATTTTGACATACTGTTGAATTAGGCGATGTTAAGCTGGGCGGAGACGAGAATAAGAAGTTGAACGAGAAGCTGGATGTTGATGAGGATTTGAGTGTCTGTAGTAGTAACGTTAACATTTTTTGAGCCTTCAATGATGACTTGCTGGTAGGAGATTTGTTTTGACTTCACAGACTGCATTAAGTCGTCAGTAATTCTTTCCGCTTGATCAGAGTCAGCAACAGAAATGCTGATCAGGATCACAATGGCTGCCTGAAGAGCGGCCTGAAGGTTGACAGCTGCTTTTGTGTCGGTAGTTGTTACAGTAACATCACAGGAGTTGCGCACAACAATAAGCTCTTCAGACAACTGAGTTGTCTTGTTTTGAATGGTGTCGCCGCTACCTTCTTTCTTACAGCAGCTTAGTGGATGAGGTTTCCCACTCATAGGACTCCAGCCACCTCCATAATAGCTGTTGGGAGACTGGGAAAAGCTGCCCCCTACTGGTCTTCCATTATTTACATAGTAACCTTTCATGACTTCACCTCCTTTCATTACCAGAGTATGAAGAGTGAAAAGATTTGCTTGGACAAACTATCCGGTTACTCTATCTATTTTTTCTATTTCTTTTGCGGTAGACATAGGGTTTACTTTCTGTTGTTTCAGAAAAGGGTGGGGGATTGACTTCGGAGGGAGCAGATTTTTGAGGGTTTCCCTGATGGACTTCTTTTTTTTCTGCCTTTTCAACGAACGCTTTTACCTCCTGTTCCATTTCTTTAACAATGGACCGGAGCTTTACTTTTTGTTCCTTTGTAAGGTTTGATTGGACGTTTTTTACACCATGTTTTTTGAATGTCTTTTCTACGAGCATAGCTAGCAGCTTTTTATTGGTTTCCATATGACCGCCTCCTTTCAAATGAAATTCTGGTGACATGATAGTCTATGAAAAGAAAATGAAAGGGTATAGTCAAAACCAACGGCTCATCTTAAATGTGCGAACATCCTGAAAAGCAAAAAAAGAACCTCTCTGGATAGAGAGGAACAATGTATGTGCTAATGCTTCATTTGCAGAGAATGGATACTTTCGCCGATGTAAGAAGAGTACAAGAAACTTGCGACCTCTTTCACATGATTCTCATCATGTTTGCACAGCCCTTCGATGTACTCTAATAATGTGTAGGAAGTCTCCCCCACAGAAAAGGATACAGACAACTCTACTGAGTGCAGTTGTTCGGCGAGTTTAAGGCGGGATACGATAGCTTTATTCAGGAGTGTATGTTTTGGAATGGTTTTAGAGAATTGCTCTGCATCTTTGTTTACTAATTCCACGCGTTTCTTCAAACTGGGCAGGACTTCGCCTTTTTTCATACCAGGAAGCCGCTCCTCGGAAATGATTTGATCCCAGTAGTGAAAATGTGCAACAATTGCAGCTGTTGACCACTTGCCTTCACCTATTGGTTCATAAAACGTTTCATCGTCTATTTGCTTCAGGTGATTAAAAAAAGAAGTCAACTGTTCAAACTTAGAGATAACTGTGTTCATCCAATCCCTCATTCTTTTATAGTGTCCGACTGCATACTGCTTTCCTAATTGTATGAAAATTCCTTTCCAAATGAAAGGAAACTCAATCAATTTGGCTAAAAAGGGCTATAAAAAAGTAGGATAATCCTGAAGAATCAGTATAAGGTATGGGTACTTTTTTCATGTATGGATGCTTTTTTGAGATCCGGGACAATATAAAAAGCCCGCCGGGGGAGCGGGCTTTTTGGGAGGGGAGTCCGGCTGACTAAAAGTTACAAGTGCAGCCTACAATAACAAGCAGTATAAAGATTACAACCACAAAAGCGAATGTGTTATTATACATCTTTTTATCACTCCCTTTTCACCATTTTGAGGGGATCTCCCAAGTCGGCGTCCACTTGAGAGTTAAAGGAATACCACGAATGTCTGGTTTTGCAAGGTTGTCGTCATTTACCTGATACACACAAAGTAAGCAAAGGAGGTTGCTTTAGGTTTGGGTGGCAAGTGGAGTTGGGGGGCCGGAGCTTACTCTTAACCGTTAAAGCAAGAGCAGCCGATGATTACTAAAAGAATGAACAGCACAAGAATTAAAGCGAAGCCGCTTCCGTTGTAGTAGCTCATGTTTTCTCCTCCTTGTTTGTTTATTTGAGAAGTACCTTACCTCTCACTGATAAACTATGTGCAAAGAGGAAAAGAGACTGGACAAGTGATGGAGGTAATATGCCTGTTTTTTTCAGATTGGGCTGTTAATCAAGTGATTTATGGTGGTGTGTGGAGTTAGCGCTTTATTAATGTCCCGTCGTTTATACCTGTGAGGACTAAGCTGTTTTCGTATAGATTGTTGCTTTTACCAAGTAAATTCCGCTACAGGCGGACGCTTTCCGCGGGCATCACCGCCTTTCGCTCCATCATTAATATTGACAAAGCAATAATGTTTCCGAAAACAGCTTTTTAAAAAAGTTTTTTATAAAAAAGTAATTGACAATGATTCTCAATCGCCTTATCATTAGAGTTGCGAGATTGATAATCATTATCACTACATACACATAGGAGGAAGCATAATGAAGAAGTGGTTTATGACAGGGTCAATGGCCCTTATGGCTCTTGGGATTGCGGCTTGCGGTTCTGATAATGAAGAGGGATCTGCAGATGGAGATAACGGATCTGAGGATGACGCAGCTGTTGAGGAAACAGGAGAACTGGTTGTTTATTCATCCCGTAACGAGACTTTTGTTAACGAACTTCTGGCAAAGTTTGAAGAAGATACAGGCATTGAAGTTCAGGCATTTCACGGTGATGATAATGCAATCAACCGTTTGAAGACAGAGGCAGAAGCTGGAAATATCTCGGCAGACATCTTCATTTCCAACGATGTTGGTGCCCTGGAGCACTTGAAAATGGAAGGACTCCTTCAGGAATCAGATCCTGAGAATATCGAATCAATTGATGAAAACTACCGGGCTGACGATAACTCCTGGTTTGCCCTTTCGGCCCGTACACGTGTATTAATGTACAACAAGGACCTTATCTCAGAGGACGAGATGCCGCAAAACATCTGGGATCTTACGGATGAGCAGTATGCAGACGAATTTGCCATTACCCGCGGTGGTAACGGTGGAATGATCGGTCATGTGTCGGCTCTCCGTCAGGAATGGGGAGACGAAAAAACAAGTGAATGGCTGGAGGCAATCAGTGAAAATGCTGGCACCATCCTTGAAGGACACGGAGACATCCGCCGTGCTGTCGGCTCCGGAGAATTCAAATTCGGTCTTGTAAACAACTACTATTATCACCAGCAGCTTCAAGAGCCAACGGACAATAACGTAGGTGTCATCTATCCCGACCAGGGAGATGATGAAATGGGAGCGGTTGTAAACGCAGCAGGTATTGGTTATATTGCTGACAACCCAAACCAGCACAGCGCTGAAGTTTTCCTGGACTGGATCCTTGAAAACGAAAACCAGCGTGAGTTCTCATATAACTCTCTTGAAGTACCGATTAACCCTGAAGTAGAAGCGGTTGAAGGTGCAGCATCCATTGATGATTACAAAACCCATGACATGCCGCTGAGTCAGCTTGGTGAGGTGTGGGAAGATACACGTACCTTGATTGAGCAGTCAGGACTCGATCTGGAAATCCGCTAGACAATTGAAGTGACATTTCTATTCCCCCTTTTAAAACAGGCAGCCATCCGGCTGCCTGTTTTGTTTGCTTTCCGTACAAAGGGGGGGAACGGCAGGAAAAGCAGGCTTCATCTAAAGTCCTGGTCCGGACGAGCCCTATGAGACCTTTATTTACTATTTACAGGAGAGTGGCTATAATGGGTGCAGAATGAGGTGAAAGAGATGGTTACGATTTTGGATATTGCAAAGCTTGCAGATGTGTCCAGAACGACAGTGTCAAGAGTCCTCAACGACTCGGGATATGTAAGTGAGAAAGCGAGATCCCGGGTTCTCGAAGCGATTGAGCAGACGGGATACATTCCAAGCGAACAGGCGAAATCCCTGCGGACAAAAAAAACGAAGGTTATCGGCGTGATCCTGCCGAAGATCAGTACGGAAACAGCGAGCAGAGTGGTGAATGGGATTGACGATATTTTAAGAGAAAAGGGATACCAGATTCTTTTATCCAATGCAAACCTTCAGGTAGACAAGGAAATTGAACAGATGAAGCTTCTTGAGAGCAGACGGGTTGATGGGATCATCCTCCTGGCTACGAATATCCAACAGAAACTTCTCAGTGCCATAAAGGAATTGAAGGTTCCCCTCGTTGCACTCGGCCAGGATATCCCGGATGTCCCGTCAGTCGTTTATGATGATTATCACGCAGCGAAAGACCTTACGAATGCCATTATTGACCGGGGTCATAAACGAATCGGTTTCATCGGGGTCCCGGAAACAGACCGTGCTGTCGGATATCTCAGGAAAGAAGGCTACCTCGATGCTATGAATGAAAAAGGTCTGGCTGTTGAGAAGTCTTGGATTCAAAAAGGGAAGTTTGACATTGAATCAGGCAGGCGTGCGATGAAAAGGATCCTTTCTGAGAGCAAGGAGGTACCCACAGCCACTTTTGCCGTAACAGACCGTCTGGCCATAGGTGCCATGGAGTTTTTAAAAGAACAGCATATTTCTGTCCCTGACGAAATGGCTATGGCCGGTATAGGCGCATCTGAAATTTCCTCGTATATTACGCCTCCCCTGACTACAGTGGATTACAATAATGAAAATGCGGGAATGGAAACTGCAAAGCTGCTCCTTGAAAAAATTAACGGTAATGCAGGTAAAATGAGAAAATTATCGATGGACTATAGACTTATGATAAGAGATAGTTTAAGATAATTTATGGAATCGATTACATTAATCGCTTCCATTGCTTTTAATCATTGTGGAATCGATTCCATAATGCACATACTTCCTGAATGGAACATAAAGAATTGGACATAATTTCAATGAGAGGAAAGGGGTTTAACCATGTCAGAAAATCGTAAAATTGCAGAAGAACTGATTGAAGCGATCGGCGGAAAAGAAAACATTGATTCCGTTGCTCACTGTGCTACGCGGTTGCGCATCATGGTCAATGATAAGGAAAAGATTGATCAGAAAAGAGTAGAAGAGATTGATAAGGTCAAGGGAGCTTTCTATAACTCCGGTCAGTACCAGGTTATTTTCGGTACAGGAACAGTCAACAGAATTCACGAAGAGGTCATAAACCTCGGTGCTTCCGAGTCTTCCAAAGGGGAGCAGAAAGAGCAGCAGAAAAAGCAGGGGAATGCTTTCCAGCGGGCAATCCGTACGTTTGGTGATGTGTTTGTACCGATTATCCCGGTTCTTGTTGCAACAGGTTTATTTATGGGTCTTCGCGGCCTGCTTACCCAGGAAGAAATCCTGGCTGTTTTTGGCCTGGCACCTGAAGATATTTCGGAAAACTTTCTGTTATTCACACAAGTATTAACAGACACTGCATTTGCCTTTCTGCCGGCGCTTGTAGCCTGGTCGGCGTTCAGAGTATTCGGAGGAAGTCCGATCATCGGTATTGTCCTTGGTCTGATGCTTGTGAGTCCGGCACTTCCTAACGCCTGGGATGTTGCGGAGAACCCGGATCTTGCATTAGAATTCCTCGGCTTTATCCCGGTTATCGGATATCAAGGGTCTGTACTTCCAGCCTTCATTGCCGGTTTTGTAGGTGCGAAGCTTGAGAGATGGATTCGAAAGCGTGTACCGGAAGCACTGGACTTGATTCTTACACCTTTCCTGACGTTACTGATTATGATCACACTTGCTCTGTTTATTATCGGACCTGTCTTCCACGCAGTGGAAGCTGCAGTTATGGCAGCAACGACAGCACTGTTGAACATGCCGTTCGGTATCAGTGGTCTGATCATTGGTGGACTTCACCAGATTATCGTTATTACAGGTGTGCACCACATCTTTAACTTCCTTGAAATTCAGTTGTTAAACGAGCTTGCAGAAAACCCGTTTAACGCTATTATCTCCTGTGCGATTGCCGCACAGGGTGCAGCTGCGCTGGCAGTAGGGTTAAAAACAAAATCCAAGAAACTTAAAGCGTTGGCACTGCCGTCATCATTCTCCGCTTTCCTGGGTATTACCGAGCCTGCAATCTTCGGTGTAAACCTTCGATATATGAAACCTTTTATTATGGGTCTTGTAGGCGGAGCGGCAGGAGGATTCTTCGCCTCACTTGTAGGACTGGCTGGTTCAGGAATGGCTGTAACCGTTATACCGGGAACACTTCTCTACCTGGGGCCTGAGATCTTCTTCTACCTCCTTGCAAACCTTATTGCAGCAGGTGTTGCGTTCACACTGACGTATCTATTTGGCTTTACCGATAAAATGAAAGAAGAAATGGATAGCTAAGTGTAAAATGCTAAGGTGTCTCGAAAAGTCTGCCACAGACTTCGAGGCACCTTTTTCTTTGTTTTACTGCCCGGTCAGTTGGGATGATTAAATGGATGGGAAGGCTAATGTTCACAGTGTTTTATACAAAATTATGGAAATAAAAGTATGGGCAAAGAGGGAAGAGGACATCCTGCTAAAGAATGTTCTTTTTATAACATTCAGTTTCCTATATCGAACAATAAAGGATAGACAAATCGTATTTTGTTCGATATAATGAACCAAATCAAATGTTCGAGCTAAGGCGGTGAATAGATACGCATGGGAGAAGTCGGAAATCGTATAAAAAAATATCGTCTCAGAAAAGGCTACTCAATATCACGACTGGCTGAAGAGAGCGGAATAGCGAAATCTTATATCAGCTTCCTGGAGCGTGATCAACGTAAGAATCCATCCGTAGAGACGTTGAAGAAACTTTCCAAAGTACTGAAGATTCCACTTGAACTGTTAATGGTAGACGAAGAGAGAGAATCGATTCTTGAAGTATTGGACGACGAGTGGCTCGGACTTATCAAGGAAGCAAAAGAGAGCGGTGTGAGTAAAGAAGAGGTAAGAAACTACATCAGGTTTATTCAGTATAACAAATGGCACGACAACAAAGATTCCAAAAATCCGGAAAAGTAACACCCCCTTAAAACGAAAGTGTAAAGGGGGTGTATTTTTATTTTTTTTGCCCGGTTAATAATGAAAAATAAATGATATTGCCGAATTGTGCTCTGTTGAATAAACGTTTGTTTAAACAGGAAATATTCGACTCTTATAAGCATCAAATGTTAAAAAGCACTGTGTTTTACCAAGTGCCGGAGTTCTAATTATCTGGTTTGAGATATGACGGCTCAATGTTAAGAATTCATGGGTGAATATTAACAATTTCCGGAATTTCCGGATTTATGTTAAGGATTCCAGCTCTCCCGGAAGAAATCAAACACGACTCTTTGTGCACCTGTACACGCACAAAAAGACCCCATCCTGAATGGATGGAGACACCTTTTTGCTATTTTTTATCTTCAGGATCAACGTCCGGTTTCTTCGGTTCGCTCTCAGGCGTTTCAAGCTCTCCGTTTAACTGGTCGCCCAGATCTTCCCGAAGATCTTCGTAGACACGTTCTTTAAATTCTTCGTATACTTCTTCTTTTATATCATCGTATACTTCTTCTTTAATGTCTTCATACATGTCTTCTTTCAGGTCTTCATAGACACGGTCTTTCATGTTGTCATGCATGTCACCGTATACTTCTTCTTTTACGCGCTTAGTCTGACGTTTGGATCGTCGTTTCTGTTCCACTTTTATGTCCCGTCCCATCATGATCAATAACGAGAAGATCATAACAACCATAATGATTGCAAATGGGAGGGCTGCCACAATGGAGGCGGTTTGCAGGCCTTCCAATCCGCCGCTGATTAAGAGCACACTTGCTGTCCCGGCAATCAGGAAGCCCCAGATTACTTTTACGGAAAGGCGTGGCTCAAGGCTGCCGTTACTTGTCATTGCACCAAGGACATACGAAGCGGAATCTGCTGATGTAATAAAGAAGATCAGAATCAGCAGTACAGCCAGGGCACTCATAATCATTCCCAAAGGCAACTCACCTAATGTTGCGAAAAGAGCTACCTCTACATTATCAAGGACGAGGTCACCGAGCTGGTCGTTACCGCCGATAATCATATCCAATGCCGTTCCGCCGAAAGCGGTGAACCAGATTGCTCCTAGTAAAGAAGGAACAATTAACACCCCGGCAACAAACTCACGGATTGTACGTCCGCGGGAGATTCTTGCGATGAAAATACCCATAAACGGAGCCCAGGAAATATGCCATGCCCAGAAGAAAATCGTATAGGTCCCAAGCCATTCACCTTCTCCGAAAGGATCAAGATCGAGACTCATTTGCGTTACATTTGCTAAGTATCCACCTATTGTCGTTACAACGCTTTCGGCGATGAAAAGTGTTGGTCCCATTGCAATGACAAAGATGAGCAGGATCGCTGCGATTGTTAAGTTGATTATACTTAAAATACGGATTCCTTTGTTTACTCCGGTAGCAGCGGAGAAAATAAACAAAATCGTTACAATAAAGATAATCACAAAGTTAGTAAATCCGGTATTGGGAATCGCACCGTCGGTTAAGTATGAGAGTCCCCCTGTAATTTGCATGGCACTTAAACCAAATGTTGTCGCAACCCCTGTTGAAGTAGCGAGTACAGCCAGCGTATCGATACCTTTTCCAAACGCTCCTTGTGTTCGGTCTCCTAACAGAGGCTGGAAGGCAGAGCTGATAAGTGCAGGCTGATCTTTTCTAAACTGTACATAACCAAGTGTCAGAGCAACCAGAGAGAAAATGGCCCAAGGATGGAGTGCCCAGTGAAAAACCGCATAGCGCAGGCCTGCATCAGCCTGAGAGGCCATGTCTGCATTTGCAAAATCCGGGTGGGGATCCAGATAGTAAAGAGCGGGCTCTGCCACACCCCAGAAAACAAATCCTACACCGATACCGGCTGAGAAAAGCATGCCGATCCAGGTGTAAAAACTATATTCAGGTCTCTCATCAGGTTTTCCAAGCCTCAGTCTTCCAAACGGACTAATGGCTAAAAAGAGTACAAAAGCGATGAAAAAGGCTGTGGAAAGCATGTAGAACCAGCCGAAGTTATCGAGTGTAAAGCCTAAGGCCTCCCCTGAAAATGCGTCCAGTGACGCCGGACCAAGGGCACCCCATAATACGAAAAGGGCTACCAATGTTGCTGAGATGTAGAAAACAATACTAGGTTTCTTCGTTTCGTATTGGTATTTGCTCACATTTAGGTTCATCCGGAACCTTTCTCCGGATGGTCCTCCTTTCAAAATTCTGAAGTAATGACGATATCAAACAATTGCGATTCCGTAAAGAAAGATGCATAAAAAATCCTTATTCCTACTTTCCCCTAAACTTTAGAAATCAAACTAATTGATTGGCAGGGAAGGGGATGGGCGTTACAGGAAAATAGATTTACAAAGTCACTGAGTGGATTAAAACCCCAAAATAAAAAAGCCCTGTGAACCAGTTGACAGGCGGGGGCTAATCAACGTACTGTTCACAGGGCCTATTTGGTTACCCGGATTCAGGACTGTTTCAGTTCTGTATAAACAACCAGGCGCTCACGGTGGGTACGCTGTTCCCGGTCAAATTCCCCGGTACACGTTATCAGGTTCAAACGCTGGCTGTTTGTGTAGCCGAAAATCTGTTTGAGAGGTGCATTTTCATAGGGGTAACTCTCCATCATTTTCACTTCAAAAACGAGAATCTCATCTTTCCCGTAAACAATGATTTCATCACCTACATTCAGGTCTTTTAAATCAAAGAAAACAGCGGGGCCGGTGTAGTCATCCACGTGCCCGGCCAGAACCGCGTTGCCACGGGCACCGGGTTTAGCTCCACGGTTGTACCAGCCGACGGTTTCGCCATCATCAGGCACGTCCATGCCCCCTGTTTCTGTGAGACCAAGAGACTCAATATCAGCAGTTATATTTAAAGAAGGAATTTCAATTGAAGCAGGCTCAATGCCGGTGACTGCAACACTTTGAACAGGCTCCGCACCTTCAGGGTCCTCGCTTTGTTCGGGCGTTTCAGCAGGTTGGACAAGCTGTTCCTCTTCTTCGCTCTGTTCAGTGGCTTCTGCTTCGGGAAAAGAGGAAACCCCCTCTCCAGTTTCTCCAGAAGAAGGGTCCCCGGTTCCACACGCTGTTATCAATGCGAGGAGAACAGCGAAGGGAAAGAGTTTATTGATTTTCAACGGCCGGTCTGCGGAAGAAGAAGAACAAAGCACCAGATGCGAGAAGAACAATCAGCATACCGGCTGCCATGTAGCTTGAGCTCTGGTCAGCTGTTCCACCCATACCTGTTGCAGGCATTTCAGAAGGCATAGCGTCGTGGGAAGGATCAGCCAGTATGATTGTGTCCAGTCCAGGTTCACCATCAGCAAAGCCTACAGCAAGAACTGTGTAAAGCATGTCGCCTTCAAGCTCTGTACCAGGCAGTTCAAGAACAACATCTTCTGTTCCGGCTACACGTACGTCAAGGTCAGCAGTCATTGGCTCAACCTCTTCGTAACCTGTTACAGATGGGAACTCGGCACCGGCGAACAATACGTCACCGCCAGCTGTTACGTCAACAGCAGGTGCATCAGGAGATAAGTGGCCTACGCGTACCCAGGCCATTCCTTCAGAAGAAGATGTTTCGTCTTCAATGACATGAAGGTCAAGGTTTTCTAAGGTATTGATTGCAGCAACTGTGTAAGCCTGTCCTGCAGCAACTTCCAGCGTCGCTTCGATTACAGGCTCATCATGTTCACCAGCAGGATATATGGCAACATCGTGCTCACCTGCAGGGAGCTCTAAGTAATCCGTAGCGTCTTTGAATGCAGCACCTTCGACAGCAACATCACCGTTTACTGTAACATCAACAGCCGGTGCATCAGGGGAGGCGTGTACAATTCGTACCCAGGCATCATCATCTCCATGATCATCAGCAAGAGCTGTTACCGAAAAAATTGAAAAGACCATTACACCAGCCAGCATTGACGTCATTAAACGTTTTAACTTCAAAAGAACCACTCCTTCATTTTTGGTAGGATTATCTCCTGTTCATCAAGTACCCTAATTATAAATTAGTTAAACACTTATTGAACAAAGATTATACATTAAATATAAAAGGTTTCTTTGATATAGTCAAAAGATAACCTTCCGAGCGCTTAAAATAATCCTTTATAACTATAAAAATAGCAGAAGTCAGTAAAATAAATGTTAATTTCAATTTACAGAGGGAAATGCTTATACAGAGCGAATGTAGTTGTATAAGCAGATGTACAAGGAGGAAGCGGAGGTATGGAAATAACATTTGATGATTTTTTAAAAGTAGATATGAGAGTAGGAACGATAAAAGAGGCTGAACCGTTTCCTGAGGCAAGAACGCCCGCGATCAAGATGACAATAGATTTCGGAGAAGAGATCGGGCTGAAGAAATCGAGTGCCCAGATTACCAGACGTTACGAGCCAAAAGAGTTAGTGGGAAGGCAGATCGTAGCGGTGGTAAACTTCCCTCCGATGCGTGTAGCAGGGTTTAAATCAGAAGTTCTTGTAATGGGCGGTGTACCCGGTGAGGGAGATGTAGTGTTACTTAACGTAGATGAAAAGATTCCTGAAGGAACGAAGGTAGGGTGACGGGGCTGCGGTGACTGACAGCAGGAAGTAAAAAATAAAAGCGCTATAATGAAAAATTAACAGTAAAAAGTGAAAAATAAGATATCGAAGTGAAAAATGAGAGGTTACTGGATCAAAAAACCACAAAACCCGCACTGCCAAAAAAGGCGTGCGGGTAAGGCTCCGGCGGGAGTGGGCGCCAGGGTATGACCCCGGAGGGCGAAGCGTTAGGAGTCACCGGCACCTCTGCGGAAAGCGCAAGGTACGCAGGTTTCATCTATAATAGCTGTGTTTATGTTTTTGTACCATTACAACAATCTATACGAAAAGAGCGTTTACGAATGAGGAGATACCATTGTAAATGTGGCGGTATCCTGAAGTTCTTCTTCTACATACACATCCACTTCATAGTCACCGGCGGAAATATCAGCATGACCTGTATCGAGAAGGGGAATGTTCACGGTACTCGAGCGGAAGAACGTTTCGGATCGTTCAAGAATCAGCTCCCGGCCACCTTCTCCATCTACTTTGTACATTTCAATTTCAAGACCGCCCCGGCCGATTGGCTCCTTGTTTTCGTAAAACAGCATCAGACTTGAGCTGAAAAGGTAATATTCAGGGTCCTGCTCCAACTCCCATGGCGTGTCAGGTGCCCCGTATTCATCGAGATAGACAAAGGCCCCTTTAGGAAAACCCGGGGAGTACTCCCATTCTGCCGAGATGATAAACGGATAAAAAGCAAAGATCACAATCACCAGGGGGGCAACGATAGCGGAAATAATGCTCGCGCCGCTTTGTGAAAAAAGCGGCACCTGTGCACGGTCAGGTTTCTGGTTTCGTTTTGCCAGAATGCTTTTTTTAATTTTTTTAGCATATAAAGCATTGCCGTATGCGCCCGAAATGAGGTGAAGAGCCGCAATCACAAACAGCCAGCCGATCACACGCACGGAAGCGTCTTCTATGCCTGTTACATACTGGACATAGGGAATAAAGCTGTCCGCAAAGCTGTAGACAAGTAAAACGAGAAAATAAAGGCTTGCCCATCCGAACATTCTCCGGTATGAGAACCAGAACGGTGACAGAATAAAGGCTGCCCAGTTCCAACCGGCAAATCGTTCAGGAGCTTTAGACTGGCTCCATTTTTTTATATAATACGAATCATTTATTTGAACAGATTGTTTAATCTCTTTTTTTTCAGTGGTCATCATCTGCCCGAAACTTGTGTCACTCATGATCCTGCCCCTTTCATAATCCACATTATTTTACCACGATCCTTTTAAAAATCACATGGATTGTCCTTAAATCATACTTGCCATTATAAAAGAATTTATGTATGATACAAAAAATGGTATAAATGATATTCGGTGATGAAGAGAGTAGCAAAAAAGAAGCCCAAAGCGAGCCGGTGGCGGTGGAAGACCGGCGGAACCTTCTTTGCGAACCGCACTTCGGAGAAAATGGTATACATTCGGGAGAACCCCGTTATCAAGTTGAGTGGTTTAAAAACAATCAGAGTGGTACCGCGGGAATCGTCTCGTCTCTATTTACAAATAGAGGCGGGACTTTTTGTATTTGCGCTGCTTTAAAAAGAATTGAAATACATCTTTGTTGAACGGAATACACTCCCTTTCCGCGGACTCGTGGCGAACTTCTGCGGGCTTCGGTCATGCGGAATCTCGCGTATTCCGTTCACACTCTTTTAAAAGATAGCTGTTTTTTGTAAGGGTTGTTGTTTTACACAAGAATAGTTGAAGCAGAAGGGCCCGAGACTCCTGTGGCCGTGGGGGCAATGCAAGACCCCGCAGGGCGCAGCCCGAGGAGGCTTGCCAGCACCGCCACGGAAAGCGTAGGGCCCGTATGCGTCAACCACAATTCTAGTGATGAAAAGAATAAAAAGATAGACCAAGTGAGAGGAAATTAACTATCCGTCTAAGTCGGGCAGAGAAAATATCGTTCTTAATAATCAGGAGGAAAAAATGATGAACATGAAGGACATTTTCACAAAAGCACTGGAAGAGCCGTTGAAAAACGAACTCTCAGAACCCCAGATTGCCAGTCTTATTGAACACCCTAAACATGAAGCTCACGGAGACCTGGCATTCCCCTGCTTCCAGCTGGCTAAAAGCATGAAGAAGCCGCCGCATATGATTGCACAGGAACTGTCAGAAGTCGTTGCTTCACAAGAAATTGAGAAAGCAGTGGCAGCGGGACCTTATGTGAACGTCTTTTTCAAACGAAGAAAAATCAGTGCAGGAATTTTAGAAGAGATCTTAAGAAAAGGGGCTGAGTATGGCTCAAATACCACGGGGGAAAAGGGAAATACCGTATTTGATTTTTCCTCGCCCAATATTGCGAAGCCTTTCTCGATGGGACATCTCAGGTCTACAATTATCGGGCAGGCACTTGCCAATATTGCTGAAAAAAATGGATTTAACTCCGTCCGTATTAATCACCTGGGTGACTGGGGAACACAGTTCGGGAAGCTCATGTGTGCCTATACACGATGGGGGGCGGAAGATGATGTGAGAAAGAGCCCCATTCCAACGTTGATGAAATACTACGTGGACTTTCATGAAAAAGCAGAGAATGATCCTTCCCTTCTGGAAGAGGGGAGAGCGTGGTTTAAAAAACTGGAGCTGGGCGATGGCGAAGCGACAAAGCTTTGGAAATGGTTCCGGGACGAGTCATTAAAAGAGTTTGAGCGGGTTTACGATCTCCTCGGTATCAGGTTTGATCATGTGCAGGGAGAGTCATTTTATAACGACAAAATGACACCTGTAGTGGCAGAACTCACAGAAAAAGGACTTTTAACAAAATCTGAAGGGGCTTATGTCGTTGAAACCGGCCCCGGTAAGCCGCCCTGCCTAATCACAAAAACAGATGGTTCGACCCTCTATGCCACAAGAGACCTGGCCGCAGCTGTTTATCGAAAGACAACTTTTGATTTCGCCAAAAGTGTTTATGTCGTAGGGGCGGAGCAGCAGCTTCATTTTGACCAGATTAAAAACGTTCTCCGTAAGATGGGGCGTGAGTGGGAGAAGGACATGGTGCACGTTCCTTTTGGACTTATCTTAAAGGACGGGAAAAAAATGAGTACCCGTAAAGGGAAAATCATTTTGCTTGAAGATGTATTAAAAGATGCCATCAGTCAGGCAGAAGAAAATATTGCATTAAAAAATCCAGCTCTCGAAAACAAGGCGGCCACGGCCAGGGAAGTGGGTGTCGGGGCTGTGGTGTTCCATGATCTGAAGAACGAGAGAATGAACTCTGTGGAATTCAGCCTTGAACAGATGCTGACGTTTGAAGGGGAGACAGGGCCTTATGTCCAGTATACGAATGTCAGAGCCCGGAGCATTTTAACGAAAGCCCGGGCTGAAGGGACACCGCAGGAAGGCCTTGAGGATGATGCGTCGTGGGCGGTTGTAAAAGAGCTCCATGAATTTCCCGATGTGGTCAGAAGAGCCTGGCAGACTTACGAACCTTCTGTAATCGCAAGGTATCTTCTTTCTCTCGCGTCAGCTTTTAATAAATACTACGGGAAGGTAAAGATTCTCGAAAATGATGACTGCCTGGGAGATCGTCTTTCTGTCGTAGCATCTGTTAGCATTGTATTACAGGAAGGACTGAGACTTTTAGGGATCAAGGCTCCCCGTCAAATGTGAAGACACTGAAAAAGGTCGGACCTTTTTCCAGTGCCTTCTAAGCAATGAGCGTAACGGTTGCTTTTTTTAAAGTCTGTTACGAGTGGGTTTCTCGTAAAAGGCGCACAACCGAATGGAGCCATTGCAACTCAAATGTAGGCAGGTTGTGGACGAGCTTGATATTTCCTTCACTTTTTCTTACACTAAAGGCATTGTACTGCAGGGGGTAGAAAAGATGAAAAAAACAATATGGCTGAGCGCCTTGGGCGGTGTTCTTCTGGTCAGTGCCTGTCAAGCAGAAGACCAGGAAGAACAGACTGCAGAGCCTGATGAGTCTCAGGAAGAAGCAGAACACAGTGACCAAAAAACCGTTGATCTTAGCGGCGATGGCGACTTTTTTATACAGAATGATGAACTGGATATTACGCATATCCACGGTCTGGGATATGCGGGAAACGAAGGCATTCTTTATGTGGCTACCCACCACGGACTGGCTTTGTATGATGATGGAATTTGGTACGAAACGTCTGAAGAACGTAATGATTACATGGGATTCAGCGCTGTGGAGGATGGTTTTTATACTAGTGGCCATCCGGGAGAAGCGTCTTCCTTTGATGTGGATCCGATCGGTCTTGTAAAAAGCAAGGACGGGGGAAAAACACTGGAAACGCTTGATCTCCTCGGTATGACAGATTTTCACGTAAAGGGAACCGGATACTATTCCAATGCGATATATGTCTATAATCCAAAAGGCAACGAACGCTTGGAGGAGACCGGGTTTTACCGTACGCTGGACGATGCAGAGACGTGGGAAAAAAGAGAAGGGGAAGGACTTCCTGAAGCGTCATACGACCAGGGAGGCTACCCTAACTTTGCTATCGCAGTTCATCCGTCTGACGAAGATACGTTAGCGGTAGGAACGTCAGAAGGGCTTTTCTTATCGAACGATTCAGGTGGCACTTTTGAGCGTACAGGGCTCGGAAATCCTGTTATTGCAGCCACCTATTATGAAGACGATGTATATGCAGGCATTTGGGACGGGGAAATACAGCTTGTCCGGTATGATGGAGAAGAAACGACGGTGTTAAAACGTCCCGATCTTCAGGAACAGGATGCCATTCAGTATATTGCGGTGAATCCTCAGGATGACAGCGAAATGGTATTCACCACTTTCCATGGAGAAGGCTACCTGAGTGAAGACGGCGGCGATTCGTGGGAGAAAATTATCGAGGCAGGACAGGTTGTGGCAAAGTAATAGTGATAATGAGGTTGGGTCAAAGTCATAAAAAGCAAAAGAAGGTTTCGATTATCGTAAATTGATAATTGGAACCTTTTTTGTTGGTCAAATTTGGCAGGCTTAAGAGACCTTTGATCCTGTCTGGATTTGGTGACTTTACCTTAATTCAGAAGGTATCCATTTTTAAAACTTGATAGTAAATCTGTTGATTGTTCAAAAATCACGAGACGCCCATGGGAAAAGCAAGAGCTGAAGATCCAACGGGGTGGTTTTTCCCCGATTAGCTGAAGCCTTGCCCGCGGCAAGTAAGTGTATTTTTGAACAATCAACGCTATAAACATCATAATCTCTATCACCAGCAGTTAGGACCAGTCTTTTTAACTGAGTTTTGTTCCCTGTTGTTTTTCAGTTAAGCTCATTTACTTGCAGTATATACCCCCATGAGGTATATTGGTGTAAGGAAACACAACTTGAAAATGACAGGAGGTACTTTGCCGTGGCAAAAGTACGCTTTGGAATAGAAGGGATGCATTGTGCATCGTGTGTAAACCGGGTGGAAAAGAAAATATCCCGTGTAGACGGTGTGGAAGCTGTTAATGTGAACCTGGCAACCCACCAGGCTCAGGTCACTGGTGATATTACAGATGAGCGGATCAGTGAAATCATTTCATCTGTTGAAAAAATCGGTTTTGGAGCAAAGCCGCTGACGGATGAAAAAGAAAAAGATTTGTCCAAAAAACAAGAGGCGGAGTCGAAGAAACTAATACGTGACTTTTCGTTTGCAGCAGTGGTTACAGTTATTGTCCTGATCGGGAGTATTCCTCATATGATGCATACGTGGGGATCGTGGGTGCCGGGATGGATGTCCAATCCGTTCTTCCTCCTTATACTCACCACTTATGTACAGCTCGTACCGGGCTGGCGTTTTTACAAAAACAGCTACAAAGTTCTCCGGAGTAAATCAGCGGATATGAATGTACTGGTGGCAATGGGTACCACATCTGCCTGGGCGTATTCCGCAGCGATGACGCTCTTTCCCGGTTTTCTGACGAATGCCGGTTTTCCCTACCAGCTGTACTATGATGTGACGACGGTCATTACTACACTTATCCTTTTAGGTCGGTATTTTGAGGCGAAAGCCAAAGGGCAGACATCCACTGCAATTAAGAAGCTCATGAACCTTCAGGCGAAAACGGCCCGGGTTATCAGGTCCGGACAGGAATTGGAGCTTCCAGTGGAAGAGGTGCGTGTGGGTGATCACATTCTCGTTCGTCCGGGTGAGAGAATACCCGTAGACGGTACGGTAATCGACGGATCGTCCACTGTGGATGAGTCCATGCTCACCGGTGAATCAATACCGGTTTCAAAAAAAGAAAACGATCCGGTAATTGGAGCGACGATTAATAAGTCAGGGTCGTTTACATTCGAAGCCTCCAAGGTAGGTAAAGACACCACTTTAGCGGGGATTATCCGGATGGTAAACGACGCCCAGGGGTCCAAAGCGCCAATTCAGCGAATGGTTGATGTGATATCGGCTTATTTTGTCCCTGCTGTTGTCGGTCTTGCGTCACTGAGCTTTCTCATCTGGCTCGTATTCGGTCCTGACCCATCCTTTATTTTTGCCCTTACCACCTTTATTGCCATTCTGATCATTGCCTGTCCTTGTGCCCTCGGGCTGGCGACACCTACGGCAATTATGGTGGGGACTGAAAAAGGAGCAGAAAACGGTGTGTTAATTAAGGATGCCTCAAGTCTTGAACAGGCTCATAAAATCGACACGATTCTTCTCGATAAAACAGGAACAATTACGCAAGGGCGTCCGGCTTTGACGGATCTTGTCTCTTTGAAGGGGTGGACAAATGAAACGCTTCTTCAAATGGTAGCTTCAATAGAGATGGCATCAGAGCATCCTCTCGGTGAAGCGATTGTACGTGCTGCAAAAGAGCAGCGTCTCTCTTTATCCAAGCCTGGATCATTCGAAGCGGTTTCTGGTCATGGTATTGAGGCTGACTGGGAAGGTAAGCGTGTTTTTATTGGAAACGCGCGTCTTATGGAAAGGGAAGGTATCTCCACGGATGAGCTGAATCAATCCGCACACAAACTTGCTGAAGAAGGTAAAACACCGATGTTCATTGCATCAGAGGGAACCCTGTCCGGCATGGTGGCGGTTTCGGATCCGTTAAAAGAGGATGCAAAAAGCGCTGTGAGTATGCTGAAGGGTATGGGAATCGAAGTGGTTATGCTAACAGGGGATAACAAGCGTACCGCTGCTGCGATTGCGAAAGAAGCAGGAATTGACCGGTTTGAAGCTGAGGTCCTTCCTGAAGATAAAGCATCGTACGTGAAGAAGCTTCAGGCAGAAGGGAAAAAAGTGGCCATGGTCGGGGACGGAATAAATGATGCCCCGGCGCTCGCCCAGGCTGACATTAGCATTGCCATCGGTACCGGGACGGATGTCGCTATGGAAACGGCTAATATTACGCTCATGCGCGGCGATGTAATGAGCATTGTCACTGCCGTGCGTCTGTCTAAGTCCACGATGCGGATGATCTGGCAGAATCTTGGCTGGGCTTTCGGGTACAACATTGTTTTAATTCCTGTTGCAGCAGGACTTTTATATCCATTCTTCGGATTGCTGTTAAATCCGATGCTCGCAGGTGCTGCCATGGCGTTCAGTTCAGTATCGGTTGTGCTAAATACCCTTCGTTTGAAGAAATTTAAAACTGTTGTTCCGGCATCATCCTGAGTCCGGAAAGGTCGTCCATGATAACTGTCTATGTTTAACATCGTTCATAAGGGAAAAAGAGACATAAGGAGGTATCCTTTATGGGAACGGATTCTTGTGCACAGTCCTCTCAAGAATGGATTGATACAAACCTGACATGTAAAATGAACAAGGCCTATGCCGTTACAATACGAAAAAAACTGCGGGAAAAGCTCGGGCTCGAACCGATGAGTACGGTTATTCTCGTTGTTGATAACCAAGCAATCCTCCTATCGACCAAAAGTATAGACGAATCACTCGACATTCAAAGTCATATCAACGATAACGGCTCATTCTACATGCCAAAAGAAATCCGGGACCAGCTTATACTTGCTCCCGGTACCACCTTCCGCATCCGCGTGGGGTCTGACCCCGCACAATTTTGTGAACTTTTGCTCGAAAAAGTTTAGGGTTGCTGTTTAAGGGGTATGCATGTGATTTTGCTGATGGGGTTCAGCAGGCGTCTCCACATTGAACGGCGGCTCTGCTGCCATCAGAAAAAAGGAAAAGCCCACATATACAAGAGTGAAAACAAGCCAGGTGCTGGAATACGCGTGGCTTGTTTCTTTTCTGATTACAGCGTCTCCGTCGATGGTCCGCTGACTCATCCAGAGAAAAGCGGCGACTGTGGCGAGCACTAAGATTACAACTGCAGATGACACGAAAGATATAGGTAGCATTTCTGCTGTCATTGCACCCATCATCCCCGCCATGCTTCCTGAGACAAGTCCTTCAACCACAGGAAGACCTTTATAAGGTAATCCGATCACCGCACCAGCTATGGCCCCGGACGCGACGGAAGCGGTGAGAGAGTGGGTGAATGTCCCGTGAAAGATGCCTCCGAAATAAAATCCGACCACCATCCCCGTAAGCATTGCCCCTGCCATTGCATTCATCATTTTTTCCATTAGCGTCAGGCCATTGCCACGCTTCACACTGAAGTATAAAAACAGTCCCAATGGAACAATCAGAAGTACCAGAGCCATTGCAATATACCCCCTCCCGGTTTTTCGGTTCTCTTTTATCCCTATTCGTACAACCTGTGAAATAGAAGGGAAGGTGTGGGCGGTGGTTGGTGTTAAAAAATCCTGGCTTATGAGCGGGAAGAGAAGTAATACTATCAAAAACCATCATAATTGTGCCAAAAACAAAATTAATACTATCGAAAAAACAAATAATACAATCAAAAATCCAATTAATTCTTCCAGGAGAAATTTGAACAATCGGTAAGAGAAGTAATTGTTAATAATTTCAGATCTTCCCCCCCATTTAAATGGAAACCACAACCACAAAACGCAGAACATTCAAACGAACACTTGAATAATTTGCCCTTTTGAGGTATATTCAAACCAGCATTTGAATATTGTAAACCCAGAGGTGATTGTAGATGAAAACGACAGAAACATGCGAAGTATACACATACGACCAGGCAAAAGTTGATTCTCTTAAAAAACAAATCAACGAAACAGATGTACAGGCAACGAGTCAGATCTTTAAAGTCCTTGCCGATGAAAAACGCTTTACTGTGGCCTATGCCCTGACTCTTACTGAGGAATTGTGCGTGTGTGACATTGCAAACCTGCTGGGCGCATCCACTGCCACCGCGTCCCATCATCTCCGGACGCTCCATAAAAAGGGTCTTGTGAAATCACGGAAAGAAGGGAAACTTGTTTTTTACAGTCTGGATGATGATCATGTAACGGATGTAATCAATCTGGCTATGCTTCATCAACGGGAAGGTAAAGGTCATGAGTAAGAAGGAAGAGTACGTCGTCCGTGGTTTTACGTGCGCAAACTGTGCCTCTCAGTTTGAACGTAATGTTCAAAACATCCACGGTGTAACAGAGGCAAAAGTAAACTTTGCCGCCAGTAAAGTTACGGTGAAAGGTGAGGCGACCATAGAACAAATCGAGGAAGCCGGTGCATTTGAAGACTTAAAGATACTTAAAGCAGACCAAAGGATTGAAGAAGACCACACCCCGTTTTGGAAAAAGGCTAAGAATATCAGGGTCATGATCGCGGCTGTACTTACATTTGCAGGCTGGGTCCTGCTTTTTCAGGCCGGAGAATCACACCCCCTCACGATTACCATTTTTGTGATAGCGGTTGCCATCGGAGGCTGCCGTTTGTTCTGGCAGGGGCTTCGCAACCTTTTAAAGCTTGAATTTACGATGCGTACACTCATGACTATCGCCATTATCGGGGCAGGGCTGATCGGAGAGTGGGGAGAGGCAGCCATCGTTGTTGTTCTCTTTGCCCTCAGTGAAGCTTTGGAGAGCTATTCGATGGAAAAAGCGAGAAAGTCACTTCGCAACCTGATCGACTTGGCTCCACGCTATACGGTTGCAGTAAGAGGGAATAAGGAGATAACGGTTCCGGTTAAAGATATCCGTATCTCTGACACCTTGATCGTAAAACCGGGTGAAAACATTCCGGCAGACGGGATCGTAACAGAGGGATCTACGACAATAAACGAAGCCGCAATAACGGGAGAGAGTATTCCTGCCTTTAAAAAGACCGGAGACGAGGTTTTTGCAGGAACGCTGAATGAAGAAGGCTTGATTAAACTTGAAGTATCAAAAGGACCGGAAGATACGGCCCTGGCTAAGATCATTCATCTTGTAGAAGAAGCCCAGCAGGAGAAAGCTCCTGCACAGCAGTTTATTGACCGGTTTGCAAAGGTATATACGCCGGCAATTATGATCCTTGCAGCATTGATCGCTATGGTTCCACCGCTTTTGTTCCAGGCATCGTGGAGTGAATGGATCTACTTGGGACTGGCGACGCTCGTTGTGGGATGTCCGTGTGCCTTAATTATCTCCACACCGGTTGCCATTGTGACAGCCATCGGCCACAGTGCACATGAAGGTGTTCTGATTAAAGGCGGACTTCATATGGAACAGGCAGGAAAAATTAATGCTGTCGCTTTTGATAAGACGGGAACCCTGACGAAAGGGGAGCCGGCTGTAACGGATGTGGTAATGCCGGATGGTGAAAAAAAAGAGAATCTTCTTCCTCTTGCCTACGCTATTGAAAAATATTCGAATCATCCTCTCGGTAAAGCCGTGGTTCGATATACGGACAAGGAAGATCCCGAGATTACGGAAAATCCGGTGCTCATAGAAGGGCTTGAGAATCTTCCGGGACGTGGTATAAGAGGGAAGGCAGGAAACGAGGAAGTATTTGCTGCCAGTCCGGAATATGTGATGGAAACCTTCCCGGGTTTATACAGCAAGGACGTAGAGACTAAAGTCGAGAATCTTTTAAAAGAAGGAAAAACAATTATCGTAATTGGATCACAGAAGAAAGTACTCGGCCTGTTTGCTCTCCAGGATGAAGTGAAGACAGACGCTTATGATTCGATCAAAAATCTGGAAGAACTTGGAATAAAGAAGATTGTCATGCTTACGGGAGACCACCTGTACACAGCCGAGGCAGCAGGAAAAGAGGCCGGCATTACGGATGTCCGGGCAAGACTGATGCCGGAAGATAAGCTTTCGGTCATCAAGCAGTTAAAAGCTAAGGGGTACAATGTAGGTATGATCGGAGATGGTGTCAATGACGCCCCTGCTCTTGCGGCAGCGGATGTTTCCATCGCCATGGGTAAAGGAGGAACCGATGCAGCCCTGGAAACAGCAGATATTTCACTCATGGGAGATGATCTTACCAAGCTTCCCTATACGATCCGCCTCAGCCGAAAAACGGTGAAGGTTATTAAACAGAACATCATTTTCTCTTTTGTTTTGAAGCTTGCTGCCCTTATGCTCGTTCCATTCGGTCTTCTTACCCTCTGGATCGCGATTTTTGCCGATATCGGAGCGACGCTGCTCGTAACATTAAACAGCTTAAGGTTAATGAAGATAAAGAGATAGGAAGATTGTTTTTGCGGGTGAAAAGTTGAGGAGGCAAAGGGGTTCATCGTACAATCAGCTCCAAATCAGCAGAACAGACAGTAAAAATCCGGGCACTGATACTTACTCAGTGCCCGGTATTGTTATGTGAAATGTTGTGCCCCTGTCTTTTTCACTCTCCACATGAATTTTCCCTTTAAGTTTATAGATGGTGCTGTACACAACAACCATTCCAAGGCCTGTGCCCTTATCTTTAGTAGAATAATAAGGCTTTCCCATCCGTGCAGTTTCTTCCTTGGTCATTCCCGTACCTTCATCCTGAATCCTGATCGTAATTGTATCGCACTGACCGGCTGCTTCTACAATCAGGGTTCCGGGATTTTCTTTCATGGCTTCAATTCCGTTTTTATATAGATTGATCAGACACTGCTGCATCTGGTTTTTGTCATAAGTAAGAGCGATGGAGTTGTCGAAAGTATAATTCAGTTCGACCTGATGCATCTTTGCAAATGGAGACATGATGCTATTTACATAAACGAACTCTTCCTCCAGATTGGAACGAACCATGTTTTCCGCTTGTGGTTTGGCTAAAGATAGAAAATCAGTCACAATTTTTTCTGCACGCTTGATTTCAAGTAAAGAGAGATCAACGTATCGCTTATCGGAAGGCTGGATGGTTTTTGACTGATTCAACAGCTGCAAAAAACCACTGGAAACGGTGAGCGGATTCCGGATTTCGTGAGACACACTTGCAGAGAGCTCACTGATTGTATTCAGTCTCTCTGACTGAATGAGCGACTCCCGTGCCTTCGCGTTTGTTATGATTTTTTCAACAAGCAGCATAAGGACCAGTGTACCAAGGATGTGAATAGAAAGTACGTTGGCAGAAATAACGGCAAACGTTGCAGTTGCACCGTAAAATGGCATTAATGTAGCCAGGAAAAAACTGACCATAAAAAAAGAGAGGGATGTAGCGATTGTAATCCGTTGACGGGGTGGGTGAGTGAGAAACTTTCTGCCCAGGTAAATCACAATCAGAAGTATGACTGTTGAAAACAAGAAGGATTGAATCACACCTTCACCACCAATGAAAAAACGGTATATGTTTAATATGACATACAAAGGCAGGGCCACCTTAACGCCGCCGTATAGTGAGGCGATAATAAAGGGAATATAGCGCAGGTCAAAGATAAATCCAATTTCCAGAGTGATGGGAAAGCTCATACAGAGCACCATGGAAAAGGCTGAAAGAAGAATCATGAGCTTCTTACTGGAAATCGGATAGGTGTCTTCAAGAAAGATCAGATACATAATCAATGGTGTGAGTAGAAAAAGAACGTTTATGAGTAAGGTTTCTGTCATCGTGTCACCCTTTTACAGTGTCGGGCACCGTATTATTTTTTGAGCTTAAGGATGCTCGTCCTTTCATCTGCAATGAGGTACTGGGACCGTCCAAGATATAAAGGCAGCTTGATTTTTTCAAAGTCAGGCAGTCTGTCAGGACCGAACTTTGTGTCGTCCCGGTGAAACTTTGTCATTTTCCCCACAAACCAGTCGTGGTCTCCGTACCGGTTGATGTCTATTATACTGCATTCATAAGCCACGTAGGCTTCTTTCAAAACCGGTGCGTCAATGGTTTCGCCCGGCTTCCATTCGATGCCGAGAGCCTTGAATTTATCACCGTCTTTTCCCGTATGTTTACCTGCGCCATCTATATAGGCCGCAAATTCAGCAGGAACAAAATTAACAGCAAAGCTTCCCGATGCTTTCATGAGATGGTGAGTGAAACGTTCCTCTGCGACAGCGACTCCGTATATAGGGGGGGCAAATGATATGTAAGAATGCCAGCCGGCAGCCATAATGTTTTGAGTGTGTTCATGCTTTGCCGTAACGAGGGCAACGAGCCCCGGGTAGCTGTGCATGACGGTCTGATCTGTACTTTTCAGCATAATAGCTTCTTCCCTTCGGATTTTCATGAATTGTCTGACTCTATTATAAGAGAGGTTGAAGAAGAAATGTAGTTTTTAGGCTAATTCTCAAGGGTTTCGCAAGAGAAATCAACATAAAAGCCGCACTCACCAGAGCACGGCTTTCACATTCACTGTCTATTAATATTCACTGTCTATTAATATTCACTGTATTGAGAAGAAGCAGAAGCTTCGAATGGTTCGCTTACGTCCATGTGTCCGAGGAATTCTCCCGGCACTTCACCATCAATTAAAAGCTGTGTTTTTTCGTAGCCGAACTGCGCCATCATCATAGCCAGCTGCTCTGTAAACATCATTTCACCGGATGAACCGAGGTTTGCTTCAGCAATGTTTCCGGAGAAAGAAACATAGGCAACACCATCAGCAAATCTGACTTCCTGAACAGTAACGTTTGAAGGAACAAGTCCCATCAACCCGTCACGGTCAGGACCGGCAATCCACTGTTCAAGAACTTCTTTTGCCCCCTGTTCGTCTTGGGTAACAGACTGGTCCGTTGTGACACGGTAGGTTTCCATAAGCTGATCGTCACTGAAATAGTAGGTGACACTGTTCAGCACAGCAACGTCATCTTCCTGAGCTTCGTCTTCTTCGAAGGCTTCTTCCTCAGCGGCTTCGTCTTCACCGGCACTGTCGTCTTCACCGGCTCCATCCGTTTCCTCTTCCTCTGTTGCTTCTTCAGCATCTTCCTCTTCTTCTAAAGCGTCCTCAGCGTCATCTTCTTCAGCATCAGCCTCATCTTCTTCAGTGTCTTCAACTTCTTCTGCAGTTTCTTCAGAATCAGCGCCCTCGGCTCCTGATACATCTTCCTCATTTGTTCCCTGCCCGCAGGCAGCTAACACCAATGCCGCGCTTAATGTTACAAACAACCATTTTGCTCTCTTCATAGTGACCCCTTCTTTCATATCGTTTCTTTTGTTATATGTAAGTCGTCATAACAAGAAATCCGTTACAAGATTAGCATATTTTTCATCCTGTTTATTAAAAAACATGCCAAAACATGTCGAAAGTCATAGGTGGTTATCGTAGATAGACCTATAAAAATGAGCATTCTTAAACAAAAATCACAAAAATACAATATATTCTTCATTAATGATAAATACTCTCCGGTTAAAATAGAGGAGGAAAACAATATAAATGAAGGGCCTCAAGGATAAACGATCCCGCAGGAAAATAAACATATATTATAAGGAAGTAAATAACGATATGAATGTCCGGCATTTATAGAAGGAGGAGAGGGATGGCGTGTCTACATTGATTTTTGCTCACAGAGGGGTGTCGGCATTTTTGCCTGAAAACACGATGGTTGCCTTTCGGGCGGCAGCGGATGCAGGAGCGGACGGGATTGAGCTTGATGTTCAATTAACCAAAGACGAAGAGGTGGTGGTCATTCATGACCATACGTTAAACCGCACCACCACTGGAACGGGATTAGTGAGAGAACATACCCTTGGGGACCTGAAGCAGCTCTCTGCCGGGGCTTGGTATGCATCTGTTTATGAAAAAGAAGGTATCCCCTCATTGCGTGATGTACTCACATGGGCAGTGTCGAACAATCTTCTGTTTAATATTGAATTGAAATGCCCGTCCTGGGACCGGGACCTTCTCGCAGAAAAAACGGCAGAACTTGTGGCTCAGTCAGGGTTGGAAAAACGGATTATTTATTCAAGTTTTGATCATGTTGCATTGAAACGAATTGGTGAAATTGCACCTGAAGTGGAACGGGCAGCTCTGGTGCATGGGGCACTTGTAAATATAGGTGAATATGTGAAAAGTCATAACTTTGACAGCTTTCACTATTACTTTCCAATGTTAAAAACGGAGGAAATTGAAGAGATTGAATTTCAGGGTATACCAGTAAGGCCTTATACCGTTAATGACCCTGAATGGCTCGCCTATTTTATAGGATTAAATGTAAGCGGCGTTATTACAGACGACCCGGAACTGGCCATAAGAATAAGAAATCAGACGTAAACCCCTGCCGGCAGCTATTTCCGGCAGGGGTTTTGTCTTTTTTGAAGTCTGTTTTCTTACGGATTGCCCATTTTAAAGAACCCTGGTCTGTCCTCTTAAATTATCGTTTGGTATAATAACGAGTATCGTATTTTTTATACAGGAAGGCGGACATACCATCATGCGCAAAAAGAATATTCAGTTATTTATCCTGTTATTGATAATCGGGTTTATCGCCGGGTCATTATACTGGGTCTGGGTTTTTTCAAAATAAAAACAAATAAATATGAAAAAAGATGTAACATCCAACGTTTTATATCGACAAATTATAGTGACAGGGAGGGAAAACTGTGCGGGAGGAGTTTGAACGCTTGTATGAAACCTATCATCATGCGTTATTCCAGTACCTGTTTTACATGGTTCGTAACCGTGAAACGGCAGAAGAATTAGTGCAGGAAGTTTATATAAAAGTCCTTCATTCCTACAATGGATTTGAAGGAAAGAGTTCAGAAAAAACCTGGCTCTATTCAATAGCCAAGCACGTCGCTATCGATTGGATGAGAAGCCAGAACAGAAAGAAGCGAAAATGGATTGGAAAACAGTATGAGCTCTCAGAAAGAGCGTTTGAAATACACGATCCATCTCCGCTTCCTGACGAAATTGTGGAACAAAATGATGATGTTCAGCATGTTTATGAAATGATGGAGCACTGTACAGAGGATCAAAAACAAGTGCTCATTCTAAGATATATTCAATCCATGTCTATTCAGGAGGCGGCAGCTGTTCTTGGGTGGACCGACAGTAAAGTGAAGACAACGCAGCACCGCGCAATCAAGACATTGAAGAAACACTTACAGAGAGAAGAAATGGAGAAGGAGGCAGGAAGATGACCCGAAAGTCTCGCTGGGATGAAACGGATATTGAAAATACATTAAAAGATCTCCCACCTATAAAAGACAGGCAGTCTAAAGAAGATCTTTTCACTAAAATTGAAAAGCGGGCAGAAGAGCAGCCTGCCACGAGAAGTTCGTCCCGCCGTAATAAGAAGCCCTGGCTCTATCCTGTTATGGCCAGTGCGGCCGCCATCTTTCTTCTTGTACTAATTGTTCCTTCTTTTTTATCCAGTCAGAATGAACAGTCTTTGATCCTCAATTCATCCGATGACGGGGACTCTGCTGAAGACGGGGAATCCACCGCTTTGTTTGAGGAATCAGAGGAAGAAGAGGAGTCTACTCCTGAACCTGAGAGCTACGAACCCCCTCCAGATGACGCCGGTGAGGAGGAATCTTATGACGCTGATGCAGCGAGTGAGCGTGATGAGACTGCGGATGAGGAGAGTGAGGCTGAATCTGCAGATCTTCATGAAGAGGAAGAGGCTGAGGCTGAGGTTACTGAGCAGGAAACGAGAATGGTAACGCTCCCGGTTCCATATGTTTTCAGTACCGCTACTGATTTTGTAATTGCGATAAAAAATGAAGTGATTGAAACGGATGAAGAACTGGAAGATCTTCTGATAAACCTGCTTACAGAGGAAGGCGAGAGTGACCAGCTCACTCTCCCGGGACTGAATGACGTTGTGTTTATTGACGAAAAAACAGTCCAGCTTGATTTTACCGATGAAGAGGAACAAAGCTTCCAGAGTCTCTCCAGCATGGAGACCGATTATTATCGTGAAGGTCTTCAGGAAATGTTCCTGGCTCTTGGCGTTAAACGCATCGTTCTGACCACTGAAGGAGAAGACGGCTTCTCATTCGGGGCAGACGGAGTGACGGAAGAGTGGGAGCTTAGAAACGGAGAAGGACCTCTTGGCTACATGCTCTTTACGACAGAGAGCGGGGAAACCTTACTTGTTCACAGCTCCCAGGCATCTCAGGAAGATGCTTCACCAGGAAGCTTTGAAGAAACCATTGAGTGGATGAAGGATGTTGAAGAAGGATCAGACCTTCAGTCACCGATGCCTGAATTTGATGAAGAGCGTGAGCTGATAACAGAAGTTACAGAGGAAAACGGGGGAATTACCGTTATCTTTGATGAAGAATATACGTTTGATGAAAATTCCGAAGAGCAGGCGATGATGCTGAAGGCTCTTTTATATACAGCAGCCGAATTTGGTTATGACTTTGTTGTATTTGAAGGAGAAGGTGCTGAACAGGTACACGGAATTACCATCGGCGAGGAAGTTTATCCGGATGAGACACCTTATGAACAATAAGAAAGCAATGACCTCCATTCTCCAGCAGCGAGAGTGGAGGTCATTGTTTTTGTTTTAATTTAGGCTACATGGGAATTCTCAACTTCTCATTATGTCTTAAGCTTCGTTGAACGGAATACGATCCCTTTCCGCGGACTCGCTCCGAGCCACCCCGGTGAGATGTAAGGTCTTGCCTGCCTCGCACTTCCGCATGAGTCTCACGTATTCCGTTCAACACCCACAATGAGTTGGGAAATGATGAGCTAATCTGTCCGAAAAAAAGACTGAATACTTATCTTCATGAACCATGAAGTGCTTAAGACTTTTGTGTCAGATAACGATTAAAAAAATACAACGAGGGTTATTGAAACAAAATTAATTCCTCACCGTAAATAAAATTGTATTTCCCGCCTGGAATGTATGCTGATGGCGAAAAAGCAGCAATCCTGTGACCACTAGCGCTGTTTTACGGGAAACGACGGCACAAATAAGTGGAAGTCGAAGAGTGTTTCCCGGGAAATGTTCATGTCGAAAGGGAGAGTGCTGAAAAAAAGATGAAAAACGACACAGCAGATGATAACAATTTACATAATCAAAAAGAAAAAGTAACCTTTCGCGCTTTTTGGGAAATGGTCAGACAGACAAATCCGCCTAAGTGGATCGTAGCTGTGGCATTACTCCTCAGCCTGATTGAAACAGGAGTTGGCCTGGTTATCCCTTTATTTACACAAGGAGTAGTAGATCAGCTTGCCACCGGGAGTCTCGGGACCGGTCTGATAATCGGATTTATCGTCCTGTTTATCGTACAGGCGGTTTCTACAGGTTTTTCCATTTATTTATTAACCTATGTCGGGGAATATGTCGTACGAAGCCTGCGAATACGCCTTTGGAATAAGGTTTTACGGCTGCCTGTATCGTATTACGATACAAACCGGACCGGGGAAACGATCAGCAGGATTACAAAT
Organism: Alteribacter salitolerans; assembly: GCF_016901055.1. Taxonomy (NCBI): domain Bacteria; kingdom Bacillati; phylum Bacillota; class Bacilli; order Caryophanales; family Bacillaceae; genus Alteribacter; species Alteribacter salitolerans. Next base: position 209,474 of record NZ_JAFEUX010000006.1, read on the forward strand.
GACACGAATATTGTAAAAGCCTTGATAACGAATCACCTTGTTTCTGCTGTAACCGGGGTTATTTCTATTGCTGGTGCGGTAGTCATTCTTCTCTTTCTCGACTGGCAGATGACTCTTGTTATGCTTTCGGCGGTGCCGGTGATCCTGTTCATCATCATTCCTCTTGGAAGAAAGATGTACAGGATTTCCAAGTCGATTCAAAAGGAAATGGCAAGCTTCACAACGGTGCTTACACAGGTACTGTCTGAGATCAGACTCGTTAAAGCTTACAGCGCTGAGAAAAAAGAAGCCTTGAGCGGGGAAGACAGAGTTGAGGGGCTGTTCAGGTTCGGGCTGAAAGAAGCGAAGGTGTTTGCGGTTTTGAATCCGTTAATCTCACTGGCCATGATGGCCATGCTCGTCTTTATTATCGGATATGGAGGCGTGCGTGTTGCTTCTGGTGAGATTACAGCAGGGGAGTTGGTGGCATTTATTTTATATCTCTTCATGATTGTTGTTCCTGTAAGCCGGTTTGCTTCATTTTTTGCGGAAGTTCAGAAGGCGATGGGAGCTACAGAGAGAATCAGTGCACTTTATGATATGGAAGAAGAGCGATACGGCCTGGGGGAAAGAGGAGAGGTGAACGGAAGTTCTCTTGTTTTTAGTAACCTGACTTTTCAGTACGAAAAAGGAGACACTGTCCTCCATGATGTTTCCTTCGAGGTTCCCGCGCAAAAGGTAACGGCGATTGTCGGCCCGAGCGGAAGCGGAAAGTCTACCTTATTTTCTTTGATTGAACGGTTTTATGAGCCAGCTTCAGGTGTTATAGCTTCGGGAGGAACGCCGGTTCGCGATATTGATCTGAAAACATGGCGCCAATCAATTGGCTATGTGTCCCAGGAGAGTCCGCTGATGGCCGGAACAATTAGGGAAAACGTCAGTTACGGCCTTGAGAAGGAAGTGATTGAGGATGAACTCGTTGCAGCAGCCAAGCTGGCAAACATCGATGAATATATTCTGTCATTGCCTGAGGGGTTTGACACAGAAGTGGGAGAGAGGGGAATTAAGCTATCAGGTGGTCAGCGGCAGCGAATTGCAATTGCAAGGGCGCTGCTGAAAAACCCATCCTTACTGATGCTCGATGAAGCTACATCGAGTCTGGACAGTGAGTCTGAACAAAAAATACAGGAGGCACTCGATAATGTAATGAAAAAGAGGACAACGCTTGTGATTGCCCACCGCCTTTCCACGGTTTTAGGGGCGGATCAGATTATCGTGCTGGAAAAGGGGCGTGTAAGCGGCAGGGGGACACATGATGAATTGTATGAAAATAATGAGCTGTACCGGAGTTTTGTTAATCAGCAGTTTAAAATTGAAGGATAAAGAGGTTGACCCAAAAGGCAGATTTTTACCTTTTGGATCAACCTCTGATTTATTTCTTTAGACCGTATTTCTTTAACCGGTATTGCAGGCTCTGGCGGCTCACGCCGAGTTCTTTTGCTGCCTGTGTCACATTCCATTCACACTGATGAAGGATTTCTTCAATATATACGCGCTCTGCTTCTTCCATAAATGACTGAAGCGTCCGGTTAGGTTTCTTTTCTGCAGCCGGAGGGAAGGCCTGGACCGGGGCAAACGAGTAGGTAGCGTATAAAGGAAACTTGTGGCGCACGTGAGGAGGAAGGTGAGTATAGTCAATTTCCTCATCGTACTGAATCAAATTCATGGCTCCTTCGACCATATGTTCAAGCTCACGGACGTTTCCCGGCCAGTCATACTCGTTGAAAAGTTCCATAACGCCTGGCGATACGCAGGGCACTTTCAACTGAAAACGGTAATTGTATTTTTCAATAAAGTGGTCAACCAGACACTCCAGGTCGCTCTTTCTTTTCCGGAGGGGAGGGACGACGATGGAGACAACACTCAGACGGTAGTACAAGTCTTCCCGGAGATCGTTTTTATTTATAGAAATGAGAGGGTCTTCGTTAACCGTAGCAAGGATTCGTACATCTACCGGTCTGTCCTTTGTATCGCCGATACGACGTATTTTCTTTTCCTGGATCGCCCGCAGGAGCTTTGCCTGAAGCGGGGCACTCAGGGAGTTGATCTCATCCAGCAGAAGGGTGCCCCCGTCTGCCTGCTCAAAAAGGCCGGGGTGCTCCGAAGCGCCTGTAAAAGCCCCTTTTACAGTTCCGAAGAGAATGCTCTCAATGAGGGTATCAGGAAGTGCCGCACAGTTCTGGCTGATAAAAGGCTTGGATGAACGTTCGCTTCCATTATGTATGCTTTGGGCGAACAGTTCTTTTCCGGTTCCGGTCTCTCCGGTAATCAAAACAGACGAGGTGGTTCTTGTCGCACGCTTGGCGTTGTCGATGACATCCAGGATGGCGTCACTTTTGCCGATAATCTGATCAAACGTATACCTGGCGTCCGGTTTATCCCTGGCGTTTTCCCTGGTGAGGCGCTCGAGACGGGTGATGTCTTTGGCAATCTCTACAGCACCGATGATATCTCCGCCTTCACTGCGGAGGGGAAAGGTATCGTTGATGGTTGTAATTTCCTGTCCCTTATAATTAAAGTACGTCTGCTTGGCATTTTTCCTCAAGTCGCCTTTTCGGAGCGCCTGCATCAGGCGGCTTTCCTCTTCACCTGTGAACATGAAAATGTCCATTATGTTTCTTTGAAGAACATCGATTTTATCCATATCCTCAATTTCAGACATCTTACGGTTGTAAACGACACTTACGCCTTGATCATCGACAATGTGAATTCCCACGTCAACGGCATCGAGCAACTGATGATAGATATGGTCCAGCTTCGGTAATGAACGCTCCTCGTACATAAAACATCCTCCCCATCACAATCCATTAGCTATATTTTACCCTTCCCTTTTTACAGGGCGCAAACACATTTTGCGGAAAAAGCGCAAAATATTTTTTCAGTGCAAATCAATTTTGCATAAAAAGTGACTGAGCACCTGTTCATGTAAGGGTTTCCTTTTTGGCACGTTTTTTGCATTATAAGAAAAGTGTCAATATTATCATTTTGATGAATCTTTTTAAAAGGAGTGGATTTTCCATGGTAGTACCTTACAAACACGAACCATTCACGGATTTCACAATTGAGGAAAACCGTAAAGAGATGGAAGCAGCATTGAAACTGGTTGGTGGAGAGCTTGGTAAAGAGTATCCATTGATCATTGGCGGAGAGCGCGTCATGACTGAAGATAAATTTGTATCTGAAAACCCTGGTAACCGCAAACAGGTTGTCGGATATGTGTCTAAAGCAACACAGGATCACGCAGAAAAAGCTCATAAGATTGCCGATGAGACGTTTGAAACTTGGAGAAAGTGGAAGCCTGAGCACCGCGCTAACGTTCTTTACCGTGCTTCAGCCATGATTCGTCGCCGTAAGCATGAGTTCTCTGCTTACCTTGTATACGAAGCAGGTAAGCCATGGAAAGAAGCGGACGCTGATACTGCTGAAGCGATTGACTTCCTTGAATACTATGCCCGTCAGATCAATCGTCTGAAGAACGGCATGCCGATTAATTCACGTGAAATTGAAGATAATCAGTTTAACTATATTCCACTGGGTGTAGGTGTAACCATCTCTCCTTGGAACTTTGCTTTTGCCATCATGGCAGGTACAGTTGCCGGACCGATGGTAGCTGGAAACACGATCCTTCTTAAGCCGGCAACAACTACACCGGTTGTGGCGTACAAGTTTATGGAAGTGTTGGAAGAAGCGGGGATGCCCGCAGGGGTAGTAAACTACATCCCGGGCAGCGGTGCGGAAATCGGGGACTACCTTGTAGATCACCCGCGCACACGTTTCATCAACTTCACAGGATCCCGTGACGTAGGGGTGCGCATTTATGAGCGTGCTGCAAAAGTACAAAAAGGTCAAAAATGGCTGAAACGTGTCATCGCTGAAATGGGTGGAAAAGACACGATTGTTGTAGATAAAGAAGCAGATCTTGAGCTTGCTGCAGAGTCGATCGTATCTTCTGCATTCGGATTCTCCGGACAGAAATGTTCTGCATGTTCCCGTGCGGTTATCCACGAGGATGTATACGACCAGGTGCTGGACCGTGCTGTTGAGCTTACAAAAGAGCTGACTGTCGGTGCTACATTCAATGACAACAGCAACTTCATGGGACCTGTAAACGATCAGGCTGCTTTTGATAAAGTAATGAAGTACGTTGAAATCGGAAAAGAAGAAGGTCGCCTGATGACTGGTGGAGAAGGAGACGACTCTGAAGGGTACTTCGTAAAACCAACAATCTTCGCAGACGTTGATCCGGAAGGCCGCCTCATGCAGGAAGAGATCTTCGGACCGGTTGTCGCATTTACAAAAGCGAAAGATTACGATCACGCTCTTGAAATTGCGAACAACACAGACTACGGTCTCACAGGTGCGGTTATCTCGAACAACCGTGCACGCCTCGAGCAGGCCCGTGAGGATTTCCACGTAGGAAACCTTTACTTCAACCGCGGATGTACCGGAGCTATCGTTGGATACCAGCCGTTTGGCGGATTCAACATGTCAGGAACAGACTCCAAAGCCGGAGGACCTGACTACCTATTGCACTTCCTGCAGCCAAAAACAGTAACTGACCAGTTCTAATCAGCGGGTCACTGAACATCAAAAAGACCGGCTGACCCCGGTCTTTTTGAAACGTTTATCACTTATTGAATGGAGGCGTCTCAATGGGCAAAACAAAAGAAATTATTGATTTAACGGAAAAGTATGGTGCAAGAAACTATCATCCACTGCCAATTGTCATTTCAAAAGCGGAAGGCGTCTGGGTGGAAGATCCTGAAGGGAACCGCTATATCGATATGCTCAGTGCATACTCTGCTGTTAACCAGGGACACCGTCACCCGAAAATCATTCAGGCTTTAAAAGACCAGGCGGATCGTATTACCCTTACATCCCGTGCCTTCCATAACGACCAGCTCGGTCCGTTTTATGAAAAAGTAACGGCGATGACAAAGAAAAACATGATTTTACCGATGAACACCGGTGCAGAAGCGGTTGAAACAGCAGTTAAGGCTGTCCGTCGCTGGGCTTACCGTGTCAAAGGTGTAGAAAAAAATCAGGCGGAAATTATCGTTTGTGAAGAAAACTTCCACGGACGTACGATGACTGCTGTGTCCCTTTCTTCAAATGAAGAGTATAAAGCGGACTTCGGTCCTATGCTCCCGGGGATCAAAGTGATTCCATACGGTGACGCTCAGGCTTTGAAAGATGCGATTACGCCAAACACCGCAGCTTTTATCTTTGAGCCGATCCAGGGTGAAGCAGGCATTAACATGCCACCTGAAGGATTTTTGAAAGAAGCATACGCCATTTGTAAGGAAAACAACGTTCTTTACGTGGCTGATGAAATTCAGGCAGGTCTGGGCCGCTCCGGTAAACTGTTTGCCTGCGACTGGGAAAATGTCGAGCCGGATATGTACATTCTCGGTAAAGCACTTGGCGGCGGAGTGATGCCGATCAGCGTGGTATGTGCCAACGATGACGTACTCGGCGTGTTTGAGCCGGGTTCTCACGGTTCCACTTTCGGAGGAAATCCGCTTGCATGTGCCGTATCTGTCGCTTCTCTTGAAGTCATTGAAGAAGAAGGGCTTGTGGAACGTTCACTTAAGCTCGGCAATTACTTTATGGATGAGCTTAGAAAAATCGACAATCCAAAAATTAAAGAAGTTCGTGGAAAAGGCTTGTTCATTGGTGTTGAACTTACTGAACCGGCCCGCTCCTACTGTGAAGAATTAAAAGAGCTGGGTCTTCTGTGTAAAGAAACCCACGAAAACGTGATTCGTTTTGCACCGCCGCTTGTGATTTCTGAAGAAGATCTTGACTGGGCGCTGGAGCGAATCCGTAAGGTATTATCGGCATAATGCCACAGGAGGCGGGGGAGGTGTCTATCACCGCCCTTCGCTTCACAAAAGCTGGTGGCCTGACTGCTTACGGGGAAAGCAGATGGGTTTAGTTTGATTGAAAACAGTGAAAAGGATAAGTAGGCAGAGGCAGCCGCCGTGCTTAACTGACCAAAACACAAATATGCTGACAGTAGTGTAAAAAACATCAGATTCACGCATTTTGCGTGAAGGGTAAGGGGGTTCATGGATGGAGATGATCACAAGAAATTTCTTTCTCTTCCTGGCACAAAACAAATTTATTAAAAATAAAGCAACAAAATGGGGCCCGAGATTAGGTGCCAAGCAAGTGATTGCCGGTGAATCCATTAAAGAAGCGATGGAAACAGCCGCAAAGTTAAACGAAGACGGTCTTGTATGTACGGTGGACCATCTTGGTGAATTTGTTTTTAACCGCGAGGAAGCGATCGAATCAGCTGATTATTGTATCAGAACTTTGGAAGCGATTGCAGAGACAGGCGTAAACTGTAACCTTTCACTTAAATTGACGCAGCTCGGTCTGGATGTTGATGTGAACCTTTGCCGTGACAACATGGTCCGTATTTTAGAAACGGCTAAAAAGTTTGGCAATTTTGTCCGCATTGACATGGAAGACTACTCCCACTTACAGCCGACACTTGATTTACTGGATGATCTCAGAAAGCAATACGATAATGTCGGGACCGCTATTCAGGCATACCTGTTCCGTGCTGAAAAGGATGTCCGCAACCTTGAAGGTACAAACATCCGTCTGATTAAGGGTGCTTACAAGGAATCACCATCGGTTGCCCATCAGCGGGATCAGGATATCGATAAAAATTATCTGAACATTATTAAGGTTCACTTATTAAATGGGAGCTACGCAGCCATTGCGACCCACGACCATAATGTGATTAATGAAATTAAAGCATTTGTAAAAGAGCAAAATATTCCAAGGGACCAGTTTGAGTTTCAGATGCTGTACGGATTCCGTTCAGAACTTCAAAAGGAGATCGCAGACGAAGGCTATAAAATGCGCGTCTACATCCCATTTGGTGAGGACTGGTACGGGTACTTCATGAGACGTCTTGCAGAGCGTCCTCAGAATGTATCATTTGCTCTTAGAGGCTTCTTTTCCAAGTAAAGCCATGAATTGGTGAGCCTATTGTACTTCACCACGGCCAGACTGGGGCTATGCCCCGATACATCACTCTATCACGTTTGCTAAAAGACATAAGACTTCGTAATACTAAATAAGGGATAAGTTAAGCGATCATTCGCCAGCTGAGCGTTCGTGGAATTGGAGGAATGTCATCATCTCTCCGGTTACGCGGTTATCTTCTGGACGGAATGGTCGTTTTTAGAGCGAAGATTACGATAATGATACGAATTGAAAAGGTGAGGTGCAGTGTCAATGAACAACAAACGGATTTCAATCATCGGTGTACCAATGGACTTGGGCCAAAGACGCCGGGGTGTCGATATGGGACCAAGTGCGATTCGCTATGCAGGTGTAGTCGAACGACTCGAAAATCTTGGCTATGAAGTGAATGACCGCGGCGACGTTGAAATTGGACGTCCTGAAAAATATGATGTTGTCGAAGAAGGAAACTTAAAAGACCTGAAAGAAGTTGTCAAAGCCAATCAGGTTCTGTCTGATAAAATCACTAAAGCTGTAGACGAAGGTGACTTCCCGCTGATCCTGGGGGGTGATCACAGTATCGCCATCGGAACACTTGCAGGGGTTGCCAACAAGTGCGAGAACCTTGGTGTGATCTGGTTCGATGCTCACGGTGATCTGAATACGGGAGATACTTCACCGTCAGGTAATATCCACGGTATGCCTCTTGCGGTGAGCCTTGGAATCGGACATCCCTCCCTTACTGAAATCGGAGGATATGCGCCTAAGATTAAACCTGAGAACCTTGTGATCGTAGGCGCCCGCTCTCTGGATGAAGGTGAGCGTGAGCTGATCCGCGAGAAGGGGATCAAAGTTTTCACTATGCACGAAATAGACCGTATGGGCATGACAAAAGTGATGGAAGAAGCGATCGAGCATGTGTCGAAAAACACCGACAGTGTTCACCTTAGCCTTGACCTTGATGCTCTTGACCCGCACGATGCACCAGGTGTAGGAACGCCGGTTATTGGCGGAACAAGCTATCGCGAAACGCACCTTGCCATGGAGATGCTTGCTGAACGTAACCTTCTGACAAGTGTGGAGTTTGTGGAAGTCAACCCGATCCTTGACTCTAAAAATCAGACGGCTGAAGCTGCTGTCGGTCTGATCGGTTCTCTGTTTGGAGAGAAACTGCTTTAATAGATCGCAAAGCACCCCGGGTGTCCGTGCAGGACCGGACCGGGGTGTTTTTTTGGATGTTAAGAATTACGCCCTTAATGTTAAGAATTGGAGATCTGCTTCCATTAAAATGAAAAACCAACCAAAAAGAGCAGCCGCATGGCAGCTCTTTTTGGTTTGAGATGCTATCATTGGAACAGTTGCCCAATACAGGAGGTTTTTCGATGATCCAGAACATCGGTTATTTTCTTATGGCGGTTGTATTCACTGTGGCTGCCTTTTTTACAGGAGAAATCATTACGTTTGTGATGCTCGGCCTGGTGCTTATGAGTCTTCACAGCATACATATGACACTCAAGAAGATACTCGCAAAAATGAACTGACTTTTTACACCGGGGAGCGTCTAATCGGCATGCTCATGCACCTTGGGCCGCCACGTCCCCGGGAGAGCTCGGAGCTTGGCACTTCGATAACTTCAATACCGGCTTCCCGGAGGCAGCGGTTTGAGACGTAGTTCCGGTCATAGGTGACAACAACGCCGGGGGCAATGGCAAGAGTGTTGGACCCGTCATTCCACTGTTCCCGGGCGGCGGCAATTTCATCGCCGCCACCACAAGGGATAAGGTTGACCTCACCAAGCTCCAGTACTTCTTTAAGCGTATCGATTAAGTGGTGACGCTCCTGAATCGTGACTTTCCCTTTTTCTTCACCAGGCTCAATAATATAGATGCGCATTCGGCCATCAGGTCCCTGAATGGCCGGGTGAATGGTGAACTGATCTTTATCCACCATCGTAAACACCGTATCCAGGTGCATGAATGCCCTTGATTTTGGAATTTCAATGGCTACAATCCTGGTGAACGAAGGCCTGCTGGCAAACAGGTTGTTCGCAAGCTCCTCGATGGCCTGGGGAGTTGTTCTCGCACTTACGCCTATGGCGATGGTTTCTTCGTTCAAAATCAGCTGGTCTCCGCCTTCAAGGGAAAAGCGTGATGTTCTGTCAAACCAGGACGGAACATCTTCTTTAAACATAGGATGGTGCTTTATAATATAGTCCATAAACATGGACTCCCGCTTTCTTGCAGGCTCGGCCATGGTATTAATCGAAATCCCGTTTCCTATCACGCATGCCGGATCGCGTGTGAAATACAGGTTCGGCATCGGGTCCAGGTAAAACGGCTGGTGATCCTCCATCAGTTCGTAAAGGTTTGTCTTTCTCTCCTCACTGATCTCAGATTTTCGTACGCCCCCCATAACTTTATCCACCATTTCAGAAACCGGGAAGGAACTGAGGTACTCAGTCAGGGTCTGTCTCGAACAGCAGAGGTCTGCCTTGCTTTCCGTAATAAGCTGGTCAAGAAACTTATACCGGACAGCGGGGTTTTCAAGGGTTTCGGCCAGTAATTGCTCGAGATAAAGCACTTCAGTCCCTCGTTCCCTCATACTGTCTGTAAAGGCATCGTGTTCTTTTTGGATGGCAGGGAGATAGGGGATGTCGTCAAATAAAAGTCTTTTCAATGTATCTGGCGTCAAATTTTCAACTTCATAGCCGGGCCTTTTTACAATGACTTTTTCCAAGTTGCCTATTTCAGAATAAATGGAGAGTGGTCCGTTCCTGTCCAAGTAAAGCAGGCCTCCTTCAATTGTTCTTGTTAACTCTATGTAAAAGTAAAACAACGTTATGATGGTTTTCATTACCCTGAATAAGGAAATTTCAAGCGTAATATCTACGATCTATTTTACACGCAGGAAGATCTCGTTTTAAAAGGTATGGCAGATTATCGGACAGAAAAAAACCGTCCGGATGGACGGTTAAATCGTTAAATTAAGTAAAAGAGCAATGCGGATGCGATGCCGAAGTAGATTAAGAGTGAAAAGATATCATTGATGGTCGTGATTAGCGGACCGGAGGCAACTGCCGGATCGACGCCGAGTTTATACAGTGTAAGTGGGATGACCGTGCCTGCAAGTGTTCCGATAATTAACGTTGTAAACAATGAGATACCTACAACAAATCCGAGCATCGGGTCCTGCCAGACGGTTGCGATCAGAAACACGAGAATCCCGCAGGTAATCCCAATAATAATGCCTACATTAAATTCCCGGAATACAAGTTTCATGACGGTCTTTTTGTCCAGATCGTTTGTGACAAGGCCCCGGACGACAACAGCCAGTGACTGGGTTCCGGTGTTACCGGTCATGCCGGCAATCATCGGCATAAAGAAGATCAGGGCCACCACCTGATTCAGGGTATCCTCAAAGCCGTCGAGGATGCTTCCTGAAATCAGACCGATAAAGAGCAGCAGCACAAGCCAGGGTAAACGGCGGTAGGCAGCCACATAGGATTTTGTGTTAAAGTCAATGTCTTTACCGGAAGCAGAGAGCTTTTCAATATCTTCGTTTGCCTCTTCGATGAAAACGTCAATGACGTCATCAACAGTAACGATCCCTTTTAACACGTTGTTTTCGTCAACTACAGGACAGGCGAGGAAGTCGTAGCGCTGAATAATCTGGGCAACCTCTTCCTGGTCCATGTTCACAGGGACAGAAATAACACGGTTGAACATGATATCGCTGATCTGCTCGTTCGTATCTGCAAGGAGGAGATCGCGGTATGACACAACCCCTACGAGCCTCTTGTTTTCATCAATAACATATAAGTAGTAAATATTGCGGGTAAGTTCTGCGAAAGATTTAAACTTCTCAACAGCATCTCTTACAGTATAGTGATCGCGAATCCAGACAAATTCATTGGTCATGATCCCCCCGGCGGTTTCCGGTTCGTAGCTCATGAGCTGCTGGACGGTGTTGGATTCTTCTTTTTTCATGGAAGCGAGGTACTCTTCCAGGCGCTCCACACTCAATTCTCCAAGCATGTCGGCAAGGTCATCGTTATCCATGATGTCCATGACCTTAGAAGATTTTTCGATGCCGAGTTTATGGAGCATTTCCATCTGTGATTCCGGTTCCAGTTCTCCGATGAGGTCGGCGAGCTGGTCCGGGTTCAAATAGGTGAGAAATTTATAATGATGTTTCTCGGGTAAAGCCCGGTAAAGTTCGGCGAAGTCAAACGGATGAAGCTCTTCCAAAATCGTCTGAAGAGCACTTCGTTTTCCTTCTTTTAAATACTTGATTGTTAAGACTGTCAGTCGAGTGGGATCCACTACGCATGCTCCTCTCCGTAAATACTCAGCACGCTATTTATCGTATCATTGTTCAGGCGCCAATAGCACTCTCTTTTACGAAAGCTTATCATAACTTTTCCCGACGGGAGATGCCATTCTGCAGGCATTATGGTTACAATGCTGATTGTCTTGGATATAGCCGCAATTGTTGTGAATAAAACCCGGATTTCACCTGATAACTTCCCCTGCACCGCACTGCTCTAAAAATGCAGGATTACCTTGCTGTTGGAGAGAGGGAGCACGGTTACTATAACAGGCTGCGATGAAGAAGATTTTGTTAGAGTGTTTTAACCTTTATTGAAACTCAGCTTCGTTGAACGCGCTCCCTTTCCGCGGACTCGGGCCGAGCCTCCTCAGCGCTGTGCGCTTGCAGGGTCTCGTCTGTCTCGTGCTTCCGCAGGAGTCTCACGTATTCTGTTCAACTGCGCGTGGTGCGTGGTGAAAATCAGGGGAGAGAGAAAAGTCAGCCGAAAAGACCGCCAACCCGTTTTCAACAGCGCGCCGAGGAGGCTCACGAACCGCCCGCAGGCTTCATCTATACTTTCTGTATTATAAAACAAACACGACTTGCATTATTCTATACAAAAAATGTTTATTTCTCCGCCTGAAGATACCGTTTGTCTTTCATAAACAGGCGCCAGAAGACAACGAATGCGGGCACGAGGATGGCCAGGCCGACACCGTAACCGACGAGTAGCCAGCGGAACATGGTGGGATCGGTAAACGCGTCCTGAATAGTCAGGTCAGGGTAAAGAATATACGGCATGTGGGAAAAACCGTACCCGAAGCTTGCAAGACCAAACTGAATGACGATGAAAATGACACTGAGCCGGGGTCTGCCCGGGTTTTCTTTACCAGAGGGGATGAAAAGAGCCGCATACCCGATGATAAAAGCTAGAAGGGAGAAGGCGAACAAATACCAGACGTTCATCATGTTTTCTACCATCCATCCGGCTTCCGGGAGAAGGGTAAATGTGGCTGCCACTGCGAAAAGAAGTGTGACGGGTCCGAGCCACAATGCGTTTTTCCTGTATACGAGGTAAGTCTTTTCGTTTTGAGCTTCCCTTGAGTAGTCACTCAGTAAAAGAGAAGCAAGGAAAAGCTCTGTACTGAGCCCGAACCCGATGTGTGTATAAAGAGTCGGGGAGGCAAAGATCTCGTTAAAAAGAAGGTAGTCCCGCCCTTCTCCGATAGATACGAAACCGCCGATTGCAATCGGCAGGGTGGCTACGAGGAGGGCGGGAATAAACAGTCCTGTCGTTCCGGAAATAATCGTCAGCATCCGTGAGTACTTTTTAGACGAATAGGCATACACCATAAAGGTCCCGCGGATAGTGAGTAAAATCAGGACGAAGCTGAACGGCAGAATCATCAGTGTCCCGAGATAGGATGCCGCCCCTGGGAAAAAGCCCACAAGAGCAACGACGAGAAGCACGAGAAAAACGTTTGTTACCTCCCAGGAAGGAGAGAGGTAACGGTTGGCGATCACGGAGGCTTCCGTATTTTCCTTCCGGGTATAGTACATAGCCCAAAATCCTGCTCCGAAGTCGATGGAGCCTGCTATAGCGTAGACGAACAGAAAAGCCCAAATGATCGTAATCGCAATATAGGGATCAGTCATTACCGTTTCCTCCTACACATTCATATTCTCAAGTTCTTTACTCACAGGGTTGCGGCCGAAGTAGAACTTCAGCACAAGAGACGTTAGGACGAGCAGGGTGACGTACAGGGCAATAAAAAGAGCGAATAAAAACCCGAGATTCCCGGAATTTGTTGCGGCCTCACTCGTAAGCTGAACCCCGTAGATGGTCCAAGGCTGACGGCCGGTACAGCTGAATATCCAGCCTGTTTCGATGCCAAGCATGGCAAGAGGCCCGGACGTAACGAGAACAGCGAGAATCCATTTGGGCAGTGCCTTTCTGGGGAAAACAAACCTGTAGAAGAGTGCCCCGAATGAGAGTCCGAGAAGTGAGAAGCCGATCCCTACCATAATGTTGAACAACGTATGAACAAACAGCGGCGGCCAGTACTCCTCCGGGAAGTCGTTAAGGCCCTGGACGACCCCGTCCGTAGACCCTGAGGCCAGCCAGCTGAGCATACCGGGTATCTCAATTCCCCCTACTACTTCACCCCGTTCAGGATCGGGGATGCCGAAAATGGCAAGGGGAGCGTTGTCCTGGGTTTCGAACAACCCTTCAGCAGCTGCCAGTTTGACAGGTAAATATTCATACAGCATTTTTGCCGTATCGTGTCCGTTCACAGCCGTATAAAGACTCATGACTGCCCCGATGATCAAAGAGATGGTCAGTCCTTTCCGGTGATACGCACGCTCGCTGTCGGACAGTTTGTTTTTCATTAATTTAAAAGCCGCGATGGAGGCGATTACAAATGCCCCTGCCATATAGGCTGTACTCACCACGTGAAGAACGGTTACATACACACTTGGATTGAAAACGGCTTCCCACGGACGTACATTCATAATTTCACCATTTACGACATCAAAGCCCCGGGGTGTGTTCATCCAGGCGTGTGCATCGGTAATAAGCACAGCAGAAGCAGTAGCACCTAAGGCGACCAGGGCCACACTCACAATCCTCATGGAATTTGACAGCCTGTCTGCTGCGTACACGTAAATAGACATAAACACCGCTTCAAGGAAGAAAGCGAAGATCTCCACCTGGAAAGGAAGGGCGATGACACGTCCTACGATGGCCATGTATCCAGGCCACAATAAGGACAGCATGACGCCGACAATCGTACCTGATGGAATAGCCACACCGAGGAGAACGGCGAACCCTTTCGTCCAGCGTTTGGCCATAACCCCATAATGGTCGTCTTTTTTAATGGCCCTGGTGATTTCCGCTACTAAAATCATAAGGGTAATACCAACACCTAATGTTGCAAAAATAATATGAAACGCCATGGAAGACCCAAAGAGCATTCTTGCTAATAACACTTCATCCATCTTTCACCGCTCCTCTTTATACAAGCTCTTTTTATCGTGCGACGTTGGTTGGGATTTATGCATTATTCTTCCAACAACAAAAAAGAATCATGAAAAAGGAGGAGGAAGACGACATTATCATATTCAAAAGAGCGGATAATACACTCATAGTGGAGGGGTTTGTGAACCTTTAATGAGAAATATGTGTTAAGGAACCTTGTTGATTTTTTTAAAAGAGTGGATTGCAGCGACTGAGCGGTGCCCCGCGGAAAGGGAGCGCAAAGAGCGTAAATCAACACCAGAGTTTAACATAACCAAGGAGAAAAAATGAAGCGTATACAAAATAGTTCGACGAATCACAGTTCCTTCGTTGACGTTAAAAAAAGCCGTGTGCTATAATCCATATATAATGAAAATCATTCTCAACTAACTAATAATAATTCTAAATAAGATATGACTTAAAAGATTATTAATAGAAACACATACAGTTCAGGCGCTCTGGAACGCTGCCTGCGCCTTTATTATGGGAACTGAACGAACTGGAGGTACACATATGAGTTTCATTCAGTTAAAAGGAATAACAAAATTCTTTCCAAAAACATTAAAACCCGCTGTTGATTCTCTGGATCTTTCTATTGAAAAAGGGGAAATCATTACCCTTCTCGGTCCGAGCGGCTGTGGTAAAACAACAACCCTCCGTATGATTGCCGGCTTTGAACAGCCTTCAACCGGGGAGCTTGTTATTGATGATAAAGAGGTATTTAACGCGGGACAGTCCCTGCCTCCGGAAAAACGGGGAATCGGCATGGTGTTTCAGGACTATGCACTGTTTCCTCATATGAGCATCTTAAAAAACGTCATGTTTGGCCTGAATAAATGGAGCACCCGGGAAAAGAAAAAACGGGCGAAGGAAGTACTGGAGCTTGTTGGTCTTGAGGATTATGCCACGCGATATCCGACGGAATTATCCGGCGGCCAGCAGCAGCGTGTCGCTCTTGCCCGGGCTCTTGCGCCGAAACCTCACGTTGTTTTGATGGATGAGCCGTTCAGTAACCTTGATGCGGGGCTTCGTGAAAAGATGCGGTATGACGTAACAAACATCCTACGTAAAGCAAACACGACTGCCATTATCGTCACACACGACCAGAAAGACGCTTTTGCTGTGTCTGACCGTGTGGTTGTCATGAACGAAGGTGTCATTCAGCAGATTGCCGCGCCGAAGGAAATGTACCGCTGTCCGAAAAACTGCTTCGTAGCCCAGTTTGTAGGAAAGACGAATCTTCTTACAGGAACAATGGACAACGAGCAGAAGTGTATCCATACCCATATCGGGAAAGTCGCTCTTCCTGAACAATGGAAGGAACGTCTTGAAACTGACAGTGTGAAGCTCTCTATTCGTCCGGAAGGGTGCCGTCTTGCAAAAGAAGGGCAGTACTGCGGGAAGGTAGAGCGTGTAACCTACGGGGGAGAATATCAGGAACTTTATGTACGTCTGCAATCGGATGAGATGCTCTCGAGAGAACCGATGGTCCTTTATGCACCAATTGAACAGGATGTGGAGATTGGCTCGATTGTATCGTTTGATATTAAGCCGGAGTTGGTTGCCCTTGTTGAGTAGATGAAGCGTAACGGAGAGCATTTAACCTCTTTTTCTCTGAAATGAGAGGTTAGATGCTTTTTTTATGGGCAGTACCTTCCTGATATTAATTATATTGTTTATTTAATGATAATTATTATAAATAAAATCCGTGATGTCAAGAGAAAAAGCATGATTTTTTTATTTGACTGTGACGTTGGTTATAGCAGAAGACAGATTAGTGCAATTATACAGGAGTTGTCATAGCGATGAGCAGCAACGAAGAACCGAACAACCAACCTCAAAAGAATAAACGCTCACCGAAGTCGTATTTTCGTCAGACTTGGCTGATGATCTGGAATGGGAATCCACCAGGGTTGGTCCTCTTTCTTTTCGGAGCTGTCACGGCTTTTATCATGGCTGTTCCCATTGTTTATGTGGTCTGGCGCTCTCTGTTTGCGGGAGTGGACCGCTGGATGCGGCTTCTGGATGACCGGATTCCGGGACTTCTCTGGAATACCCTGTCACTTACGTTCATGGTGACCCTGTTTGCGGTAATTATAGGTGTCTCCCTTGCCTGGTTTGTAAACCGTACCGACTTGCCGGGGCGTAAAACCTGGCAGTGGCTCCTCGCACTGCCGCTCGTTATTCCTCCATATGTAGGCGCGGTGGCATACATTATTGTAGCCGGTCCTACCGGGTGGCTTCGGGGGATGTGGAATGACACGGGATGGCTTCAGGCATTGTTCGGAGATTACCCCATTTCCATTTACTCATTTTGGGGTGTCTTTTTTGTACTGACCATGTTTACGTATCCGTACGTGTTTTTAATTGCCAGTGCGTCGCTTCGTAAGATGAACCGGAACTACGAGGAAGTAGCCCGATCCCAGGGGATGACGACCCGTCAGATCTTCTGGAAGATCAATCTTCCTTTTCTCCGTCCGGCGATCGGAGCCGGGGCGATTTTGATTGCCCTTTATGTGCTGTCTGATTTCGGGGCCATTGCGATGCTTCGTTACAACACGTTTACTGCTGCCATCTACTATCAGATGGGAAGTTTTGATACGTTATCGGCTACCGTACTGAGCGTGGTGCTCATTGCCCTGACGCTTGTGATTCTCTGGATCGAGAGTAAGAGCAGGCGCAGACAGAAGTACTACCAGACAACCAATACGTACAAAGCTCCGGATATTTTAAGTCTTGGACGGTGGAAATGGCCGACGCTTGTTTACGTGGTTCTGATTTTTTCAATGTCTGTCATCGTGCCGATCGGGGTTCTCATCTACTGGTCCTATGTAGGGATTTCATTTGGGGCAGTTGACTGGGATTTCTGGAAGTATGCATGGAACAGTGTGCGCGTATCAGGCCTTGCAGCGCTGTTATGTATGGTGCTTGCCCTTCCGATTATTTACATGAAGAGCCGCTACCCGAGCGTTCTTACAAGTGTAATTGATAAATTGAGCTATTCAGGTTATGCCCTGCCGGGTGTGATCGTGGCTCTTGGGATTATCTTTATTTTCAGTCAGTATTTCACGTTTTTATATAACACCTATTACTTGATTGCGATTGCCTTCGTGGTAAGGTTTCTGCCCCAGGCGATGCAGGCGGGGGAGGCATCACTGAGTCTGATCTCGCCCCGAATGGATGAAGCGGCGAGAAGTCTTGGCTATCCGCCGTGGAAAGTGATGATCAAGATCATCATTCCATCGATTCTGCCAGGTGTCCTGGCAGGGGGAGCTCTTGTGTTTGTAAGTTCGATCAAAGAGCTTCCTGCCACGCTCCTTTTGCGCCCGGCAGGATTTGATACCCTTGCTGTGCGGATCTGGGTGGACACGAGCGAAGCGATATACTACAGTGCGGCACCGGCGGCGTTGCTCATTATTCTGCTGTCGATTATTCCTTTGAAGTATTTGTTGAAGAAGTATTGAGGTGTGGCCGGTTCCCCTTGGTGGGGAGCCGGTTTTTTAGTGGTTTTTGAGGGGGATGTGGGGCTGACTTGTTTAATTGGATGTCTAACTGGGTTAATGGTCGTGCTAACTTGTTTAAAGCTTCGGCTAACTTGATTAACTCATTATGAGATGTTCTTTTCTGCGTACCTTTGTCTTTAAAAGATATGTGGACTAACTCGTTTAAACTCTTCATCTAAGTTGGTTAGTTCGTGCACCGCCAGTTGGGGGATTTGGAAAAACCATTCACCGCGTATCCTTTGTTCTGGAATGTACTATGGAAGCTATGACCTCCGCTCTAAGCAGGGGTTTACAGTAAGGTACTTCTTTCTTATAAAGCCTGATCAGGCAGGAGTTGCTTTTGGGAGTCTAGAAGAAAGGTTACTGACTGGGGTGGAATCAGATTCTGAAATTCAGGCCCCCTTCTTATAAAGAGAGAGGAGAGTAACGATGTATTCAGTAATGATTGTAATGTATTTAATCGTAGTAGTAGCTATTGGAGTATTCTTCAAGACGAAAGTGAAGGATATGGAAGACTTCGCCCTGGCTGGAAGGAACCTCAACACTCCCGTCCTCCTGGGAACATTGTTTGCTACATATATTGGTGGTGCCACAGTAGTAGGGTGGACCGGAAGCTTTTATTCATTAGGTATAGACTGGTGGTTCAGTGGTCTGGGAGCTATTTTGGGTATTGCTGCAGCGACTTTCCTGCTGGCGGAAAGGTTTAGAAATTTGAAGCAGTTTACGGTCCCTGACATGCTGGCACTCAGATATAACAACAGTACCCGCTTTGTAAGCTCCTTTATGATCATTATCGGTGACATCGCCATAGTGACTGTCCAGATACTTGCAATGACAGGGATTTTAGTTTCTTTTACCGATATTGAGAGAATGCCTGCCATGATCATTAGTATTGTCTCTTTTACACTCATCTCGCTTTTTGGAGGGATGAAAGGTGTGGCGTTTACAGACTCAATCCAGGCAGTCCTGATTCTGTTTGGTCTGATTGCAGGAGTGGGTGTCGTTTTTAATCTTGGGGGAGGCCCGGGAGCCGTTTTCGGTGCTCTTCCGGAAGGTTATTTTACCCCGTTTACTGACGTTACTGTACTGGGGGCAGTCGGAATGGCTATTGCTGCATTTGGAACAACAGCTGTTTCACAGTCGTTTATTTTTTCCAGAGTATTCTCTGCTAAAGATGCAAAAACGGCGAAACGCGGGTTGGTCTGGCTGATTCCAACAGCGCTGATCGGATACGGCCTGGTAGCATTAGTCGGTTTCAGCGGCCGGTCTATGCTGGGAGATGATATTCCTCCGAGCGATGTCTTTGCCACTGTCATTACAAGCTTAATGCCTCCCTTTATAGGCGGCGTTCTGATTGCCGTAATTATTGCTGCTATTGTAACTTCGACGAATTCGATCCTGCTTAGTTCAAGTGTAAACCTGACCCGGGATTTTTATCAGCAGTTTGCCAAACGGGAGATTTCAAGTAAAGAGATGATGAGAGTCGGACAGGTATCTGTTGTTGTCTTTGCCGCATTTGCATTTATTCTCGCCGTATTAATGCCTGATATTGTTACAGCGATTGTTTTTGCATATACAATGTACAGCGCAAGTCTGCTTGTTCCTCTTTACGCCGGCTATTTATGGAAAGGCGCAACTGCAGCCGCAGGTACCTGGGGTGTCATCAGCGGAGGCGGGACAGCTTTAGTGTGGTATATTCTCCAGGAGCCCCTGGGTCTGCCATCGATGATTCCGGCCATCATCGTTTCATTTGCGGTAGTCATCGGTGTAAGTATGGTGACGAAAAAGCCGACAGACGAGCAGCTGAAAGTTTTTCAACAGTAAAAAGTGAGTTGGGGAAGGTGCCTGAATGGTATCTTCCTTTTTTGGTTTTTGAGGGGGTTGCGCGGCTAACTTGTTTAATTGGGTTTCTAACTTGATTAATCGCAGTGCTAACTTGTTTAAAGCTTCGGCTAACTCGATTAAAGACTCGACTGACTTGATTAATCCATGCAAAACAAAAATTCCCCCTGACGAAAGGGGGAATAGAAATTTATATGAATCTCGATAAGATCCCGATGAGAACAAGAACAACGAGCACAGCAAACAGGACTTCCTGTGTCCGTTTTTTGCTCCGGGCTTTTTTGTTCCAACGGTCCGGATCGAATCCGATATCGTTATCGTCAGGTCTCGACCTCGCAGCAGCCGCGGCCCATGGGTTAAACGGACTTACCCGGTGAAGGATCAGGGGACCGAGGGCGGCTCCGGCGATGAGTCCGAATATGTGGGCGTAGATGTTTATCTGGGGATTCAGGAATGTCATTATGAGTCCGATAAACAGAATCGTGACCACGAGCTGGGCATTTCCTGAGTCGATCAGGTCTTTTCGCTGCAGTACCATATACAGGTAAATACCGAACAGGCCATAAATGGCGCCCGATGCTCCAAGGTGAGGAGGATAATCTACACCGCCGATCATCAGGGTGGCGATATTAGCCAGAAAGCCCGTTAGGAGGTAGGCAACAATAAATTTGAATTTACCGAGCATCTGTTCAAGGGCCGGGCCGAATAAGAACAGGGAAAAGGAGTTAAATGCCACGTGCATGAGAGATACATGCAGGAAAACCGGTGTAATCAGCCGCCAGTATTCCCCCATCATAACAGCGAGGTTGTATCCGACACCTCGTTGGTAGATGAAAAAACCCCCGAGACCCGGCAGGAAGTTTATCCATAGAAACAAGACGAAATGAATGGCGATTAGAGTTGTGACAATTGGGTAAGAACGAGTATAGGACTCAAAACTTTCGTTTCGTATGAACATAGCATACTCCTTTTGATTTAGGATCAGGTTTTTGGTTAAAACGCTATTTTCGTACTTATAGAAGGTAATGAAGCCGAAATGCCCGAGACTCCTGTGGCAGTGACGAGCGTTTCACACCACGAAATAGCTATTTCTCCCTGCTTGCCGGCACCGTCACGGAAAGCGAAGGGCACGTAGGCTTCAACTGTATTTACAATAAGCAACAACCTTTTAATGAGCAACGTTAAACTGATTTAAGAGTGTCAGAAATGCACTTCTAGTTTATCATATGAAGAAGCGGTGCGCCTTTATGAAGGTGCTTGAGGATGGACGAAACATTTCAGGAGGGGGATGCCGGGTGATAAAAGGTATCGGACTTGACGTTATTGAGCTTGAGAGAATTGCAGCGTTGTATAAAAGAAAAAACAGTTTTGCAGACCGTATTTTAACTGCGAAAGAGAAGGCGGTGTTTGAGCTCCTTGAAGATCAGAGAAAAACGGAATTTTTAGCGGGACGGTTTGCGGGCAAAGAAGCCCTGGCTAAAGCTCTTGGCTGTGGCATTGGCGAAGCGTTTTCGTTTCAGGATGCATCCATACTGGCAGATAAAAAAGGAAAGCCTCTTGTTTTTTTACATAAAGAAGTGGAGGGCGTGATGCACGTCTCCATTACCCATACTCAGACGGTGGCAGCGGCCCAGGTGATCTGGGAATGCTAGCTTGTCATGGCTAGTCTGCATATTGTGTTGGACAGTCTCATATAGTGTTATTGCGGATGGGAGGGAACGCAGACATGTACGTGGTAACGGGTGATGAAATGCGCCGAATTGATGCG
Source organism: Alteribacter salitolerans (assembly GCF_016901055.1). Lineage (NCBI taxonomy): Bacteria > Bacillati > Bacillota > Bacilli > Caryophanales > Bacillaceae > Alteribacter > Alteribacter salitolerans. The sequence goes on from NZ_JAFEUX010000006.1 coordinate 230,937, forward strand.
TTTACCATGGATCAGGTTGGATTAAGTGACATGATGCTGATGGAGAATGCGGGAAGTGCGGTGTTTAACCGTCTTTTACAACGGATTGAACCGTCGGGGAGCAGGGTATTGGTGTTGATCGGAACAGGGAATAACGGCGGGGATGGCTTCGTGATCGGAAGGAAGCTGATGGAAGCAGGATTTGAGACAGAGGTATGGGTGGTGCCGCCTGATGAAAAAATCAGGGGGGCTGCAAAAGGGCATGCTGATGTATTCGCGAAGTGCGGACACCGGTATGGTTCTTTTGAAAAGGACAGCTCACTCTTTTATGAAAAGCTGACATCCTATACTCACGTCATTGACTGTTTGCTCGGCACCGGAGTAAAAGGAGAACTGAGATCTCCTTATCAGGAAGTGGTTGATGCTGTTAACCGCACGGATGCCTGTGTCATTTCTGTTGATATGCCAAGCGGAATTCCTGCTGAAGAGGGAGCTCCGGCTGCTGCGGGTATCCGTGCTGACCGGACGATGATCCTGCAGGCACCGAAAGAGACGACTTTTCTTTTTCCGTATGCTGAAAGCTTCGGAGAATGGGAAGTGGCGGACATCGGGATTCCTGATTGTTCATTTAAGAACAGCGGGATTACAAAGTATGTCCGGGGTGAAAGTGATGTATGCCGTACACTGCCGAAGCGGAAAGCCAACGTCCATAAAGGAGCAAACGGGAAAGGTCTTGTTGTCGGCGGTTCCAGAGGGATGCCGGGAGCTCTGAGTCTCACTACATTAGCGGCTCTTAGAACAGGCATTGGCCTCTGTACAGTGGCTCTGCCTGAAGACATTCGATTATTAGTGACTCAGAATGCTGCTGAAGCAACCTTGGTGAATTTGCCCTCACAAGACGGGGAGATTGCTCCGGACGGGCTTGAAGCCCTTGATCTGACTCCTTACGACGGTGTTGCCATCGGTCCCGGTATGGGAAGAGCCCACCGATATGACTTATACGGCTACTTTCGCGACTTTAAAGGGACCGTCGTGATCGATGCAGATGGACTGAACCATCTCTCCCGTGAACTGGAGAATTGGAAGGATGGCCGTGACAGACTGACCGTTATCACCCCTCACCCGGGTGAGATGGCCGTACTGACGGGGAAAACGATTAAAGAGGTTGAAAGAAACCGGTTCAGCATTTCCCGCCAGTTTGCCAGAGAGCATCAGATGGTTGTCGTCCTGAAAGGGCCTTATACTATTACCTCCACACCTGAGGGGGAGCAGTGGGTCAATACGTCGGGCAACCCGGCTCTGGCTAAAGGAGGGAGCGGGGATGTTCTGACCGGGATGATTCTGGCTTCTGTACTTCAGCACAGTCACAAAATTGAAGGCATTTTAAACGCTGTTTATGTCCACGGACATGCAGCGGACCAACTGATTCATGAGCGCGATGAGCTGGGCGTGACGGCATCGGATGTCATTAACCAGCTGCCTCGGGCATTTCATTCGCTCCGTTACCCTTAATCGTATCCCTCCTTTGTCGTCGAAATGACACAGAGGGGTTGAGTAAATGAAGAAGATAATGTCTCTTCTATTGTTAGCTGCATTCGCAATGGTGCTTGCTGCTTGTGGGGAAAAAAGTCAGGAAGATGTGATCGAAGCCCTTGATAAAAACCTGGATGATCTCCAAGGGTACAAGGCGACCGCTTCCATGACGCTGCAGACGGGCAAAGAGCCGCAGACGTATGAAGTGGATGTGTGGTATCAGTATCCGACTTTTTACAGAGTGGCACTGAGCAATGCGGAAAGTGACCAGAGTCAGATTATCCTGAGAAATGATGAAGGGGTGTTTGTTCTGACTCCGGCCTTGAACAAGAGCTTCCGGTTCCAGAGTGACTGGCCTGAAAATAACAGCCAGGTTTATCTCTATGAATCTTTGGTGAATGATATTTTAATGGATCCTGAACGAACGTTTACAGCAACGGATGAACACTATGTATTCCAGACAAACACAAATTACACGAACAAAAACCTGAACCAGCAGGAAATCATGCTTGATAAAAAGAGCCTGACACCGACATCGGTGAGAATTATGGACGTGGATCTTGAGACTCTCGTTGAGGTGAACTTCAGCGACTTTGAGCTGAACTCAACCTTTGATGAAGGAGATTTCGATATGGACCGCAACATGACCGGTGCCCAGTTGAACTCTGAAGTACCAACCATGGGTGGAGAAGGTGACGGGGAATCGGTCGTTGTGGAAGAAGAGGGTGCTGAGGAATCAGATGAAGAGATGTTCACGGTCTTTTTCCCAATGTACTCCCCGCAGGGAACCGCGTATAACGAGTCCCGTGAGCTTGATACAGAGAACGGCAGACGTGTGATCCTCTCTTATGATGGTGAACAGCCGTTTACCCTCGTTCAGCAGAGAAGCCGGGAGGTAACGGCAAGTACGCCGGTACAGATTACAGACGGGTCGCCGGTTGATTTAGGGTTTACCATCGGCGCAATCTCCCGTGACGGCAATACGACAAACGTGTCGTGGTCCTATGAAGGGACTGATTTCTTCCTCGCTTCCCAGCATCTGAGTGACGAAGAAATGCTGAGCATTGCAAGAAGCGTGTATGGAACAGAAGAGAAATAAGACAGAGAAGAGACTCTGGCGGCGCGGGCTGCCGGGGTCTTTTTTGCGCATGGGGTAGGAGTTCGGGGGCGTAACTTGATTAAACGGGCGGCTAACCTGTTTAAATGGAGATCTAACCTGTTTAAAGGGAGATCTAACTTGTTTAAATGGAGAACAAACCTGTTTAAATGAAGACCTAACCTGTTTAAACACCTCTTTAACTTGTTTGATCACTCTGCCGGAGTCCTGCAGGAAGCCACGAGTCCGGGCTCAACTGCATATTGACACGACTATAAAACCAATTAAAATGGAATACAGTGAAGAATGACCGAAAAAAGAGGTGCTTGTCTTGGGGAAGTTACTTGAGTTTTACCGCGATACGTGGGCAGAAGTAAACTTAAATGCAATAGAAGAGAACGTACAGGCAATCAAAAAGAGTCTTCCGGACGGTGTCGCGTACATGGCAGTTGTGAAAGCGAATGCCTATGGCCACGGAGCTGTAGACGTTGCGAGATCAGCACTTAAAGCCGGAGCGTCGTATTTAGGCGTCGCCATCCTGGATGAAGCACTGGCCCTCCGCCAGGCGGGAATAGAGGCGCCGATCCTTGTTCTTGGCTACGTGAGACCGGCAGATGCGGCTCTTGCAAAGAAATACAACATCACACTCACGGTCTTTCAAAAGGACTGGGTCAAGGATGCCTTGCCTCACTTGGAAGAAGGAAATGGAAAACTGAATCTCCACCTGAAAATTGACACGGGGATGGGGCGCATTGGTTTTCGGACGGAAGATGAGGGACGGGGACTCCTCGGGTTCCTCCGGCAGAACAGTTCCCTTTTTGAAGTGGAAGGGGCTTACACGCACTTTGCCACGGCTGACGAGAAAGGCAGGTCCTATATTGATGAGCAGCACAGGACGTTTGAACAGTTCCTCGGCTGGATGAAGGCAGAACTCAAAACGGCTCCTCCCTGTATTCACAGCGGGAACAGTGCTACTGCACTCCGGTACAAAGAATACTCATATAATATGGTCCGGGTTGGAATATCCATGTACGGCCTGGCGCCTTCTGAGGAAGTGAAAGAGGAGATTGATGTCCCTTTAAAAGAAGCCTTTTCCCTTCACAGCCGGGTCACTCATTGCAAGAAGCTGTCTGAAGGAGATGGTGTCAGTTACGGAGCTACGTACCGTGCGGAAAAAGAGGAATGGGTTGCCACGATTCCAATCGGTTATGCTGACGGATGGATCAGAGCGAACGCAAACGGCGGGGAGGTCCTCGTTAACGGCAGGCGCGCGCCGATCATCGGCCGTATTTGCATGGACCAGCTTATGATAGCGGTTCATGAAAACGTGCCGGTGGGTACGAAGGTTACATTAATTGGCAGCCAGGGTGCTGAGACAGTCTCTGCAGATGAGGTTGCAAGACGCCTCGGAACGATCAATTACGAAATCCCGTGTATGATCAGCTACCGCGTTCCACGAGCGATTTATAAAAACGGTGAACTGATCCACCTTCATAACGAAGTATTTTAACGGGCTTATTGTAAGAAGCGATGCAGCCGGAATGTCCGAAAACATCGGCGGTTGTGCGCGCCAGAACCGCGCTGAAAATACCGTCGCCACTTTAGTGCTTTAATTTATGGTGTGTTAAAAATCATTGTATTTTATAAAAGTGATTGATTGTAGCAAGTGCGCGACACTCCTGCGGGAAAAGCAAGTAGTTCCGGAGAGGCCCGGCAGACACGAGAGATGATTCGACGCAGGCTACTGCAGAGCATAGCTGCAGAGGAAGAAGCAGTATGTCGAGGAGGCTCCCGAACGGTCCGGGGAAAGCGCAATGAGCGTAAAGCCACACGGGAGTTTAACACACTCCTGCGTATAAAAGGTAAATTTGGCTGATAATGACTAAACCTGAACAAATTCCGCAAAATAAAAAAAGGATATTTCACATCGGCAGAGAATATGGTTTATAGTGCGTGTTTTTCAGACCGGAAAAAAGGACGGCAACAGTGTTTCAGCATAAGCGTGAAGAGGCCTCGATTCTTTTCGGTTACCAAACACGATTCGCTGTAAAATTACAAATGCCACTTTGCAAAGGCCGCTGGCTAGTGATATGATGAAATAGGAATAAAATCAGGGTGTTAGCTGCGTTGGAGGTGTTTTTTGTGTCTGAAGAGAACACAAAAAGAATAATGGTAAGTTTGCCACAACATCTAGTGAATGAATTGGACGGATTACTCGAAGACAAAGAAGATGTTAACCGAAGTGAAATCATTCATCAAGCAACGAAAATGTACCTTCGTGAACGAAAGAAGAGCAAGATTCGTGAAACAATGCAACAAGGGTACATGGAAATGGCAAAAATTAATCTTAACATTGCGACGGAAGCCTTTCTTGTTGAGGAGGAGGCAGAGCACACTTTAGATCGCTTAGTTAGTGGGGTGTAACGGTTGATTGTAAAACGCGGTGACGTTTATTTTGCGGACCTATCACCCGTCGTTGGTTCCGAGCAAGGAGGCGTTCGACCGGTTTTAATCATTCAAAATGATATCGGCAACCGTTTCAGTCCTACCGTGATTGTCGCTGCAATCACCGCTCAGATTCAAAAAGCCAAGCTTCCTACTCACGTTGAGATTAATGCGAAGCGCTACGGCTTTGACAGGGATTCCGTAATCCTATTGGAACAGATTCGAACCATTGATAAACAGCGTCTCACAGACAAGATTACACATCTTGATGATGATATGATGCTGAAAGTAAATGATGCTCTCATGATTAGTTTAGGTCTTATTGATTTTTAAGCCGGCAGATCATATGGGAAAAGTTGCTTTTTCAATTGAAGAAAGCAACTTTTTTTGTGGGCAAAATTCAGGATCCTGGGGCACAGGGCGGCACTTATGGTTCCCCTGACGAACACCGGCGGAAAAACAGCCGGTTTTTTTCAATGGTTGTCTGCTGCCGGCAGATGAACAGGCAGGCTCAGCCAGGGGACTACACTGTCTTTTTTCAGAAAAATCTGGCGAAAAAAACCAATTTACATTAACTAGCAGACAGACAATCATTGCATTCACTGTTAATCAGTGAAATAATGAAAGTAATTATGTTGCCTAAAATGGGGGAAAGTCTAAATGAACCATAAGATCCGTGCATTAATTCATGAGTATAAGTCTACAATTACCGATGAATGGATGGAAGAAGTAGAAAAGTTTCGTGAAGATGATTACCTGCAAAACATTTCTGACACCGTTTATCGGAACACAAATCGTGAATTTGTGGACATGCTTTTTCAGACGATGGATCGTGACAAAGAGCAGGTTAAAGAATCAATCAGTGAATACACCGACCGGCTTATTCAGCTAGGGTGGCCGTTAAATTATATTACACGGGGCCTTCAGGAGTTCCGGAAAGCAGCGATTGAGACCCTGAACCAAAAAGAAGAACACCGGTACCGGGATGTGTATGATGAAATAGAAGACTGGACCGATGAGATTGTTAATATCGTAGTGAGTCATTATTCCGGTACGTGGGAAAACACTGTATTTTTACAACGGATGGCATTAAAAGAGCTTTCGGCTCCTTTGATTCCGGTCTTTAATAACATCAGTGTTATGCCGCTGATCGGAACGATTGATACGGAGCGTGCAAAGCAGATTATGGAGAACCTGCTTACGGGGGTTATTGAGCACCGTTCACAGGTTGTCCTTATTGATATTACAGGGGTTCCTGTTGTTGATACGATGGTTGCTCACCATATCATTCAGGCATCAGAAGCAGTCCGCCTAGTGGGTGCAAAGTGTATCCTCGTTGGTATACGCCCTGAAATTGCACAAACAATCGTAAACCTGGGTATTGATCTGGGGAAATTCCCTACGAAAAGCAGCCTGAAAAAAGGAATTGAAGCAGCACTGGAAATGACATCTCGACAAATCATAGAGATCAACGAGTAAGGAGGAACTTGCTTTGAGAATCCCAATTTTAAAACTTCATGATTATCTGTTGATTTCGGTCCAGGTTGATTTAGATGACCAAACCGCACTGCAGTTTCAGGAAGACGTCTTAAACAAAATACACCTGGAAGGTTCAAGAGGTGTAGTAATTGATCTGACATCCGTTGATATGATTGACTCTTTTATCGCAAAAGTCCTTGGGGATGTGGTCGATATGTCCAACCTTATGGGAGCAAAAGTAGTTCTGACGGGAATACAGCCGGCGGTTGCGATCACGTTAATTGATATGGGAATCGTTCTGGATGAAGTGCCGACAGCTTTAGATCTTGAGCAGGGGTTAGACAGACTCCAGCAAGAATTGGAGGGGTGATGAATGCAAGTCCAAACCCATGTAGATATTCACAGTGAGTGGGGGATCGTGGCTGCTCGGCAAGCTGGTCGTAAATTAGCCCGAGAAATCGGGTTTGGATCTGTCGATCAGGCCAGAGTGACGACGGCGATTTCCGAACTTGCGAGAAACATCTACCTATACGCAAATAAAGGACAAATTTATATTGAAGAAGTCACCTCCTCCGGCAAACGTGGAATTAAAATCATCGCTGCTGACGAAGGTCCGGGAATCAAAGACATTCGCAGGGTTATGGAAGACGGATATACTACATCCGGAGGTTTAGGTGCAGGATTACCCGGAGTCAAACGGTTAATGGACGAGTTCAAGATTGATTCTGAACTCGATGAAGGTACAACAATCAGTGCGATAAAGTGGCTCCGATAAGGAGGTTCTAGAACTTGGAAAAGACAAAGCTATCCATGTATCAATTATACAAAGACATGTTAAATACGTATCTGGACTCAAAAAGCGAACATGCTTTATATGCAGCTCAGCAATTCAGTAAAGAGATGATGGAAAAAGACATGTCTCCTGAGGAAATGGTTAGCTTGCATATGTCGGTGTTTCAGGAAATGGTCCCGGAACTTCCTGAAGAGGTTGTCGATTCATTCGACCTTCTCCTCGAAGTGATGATCGGCTATGGTCTGGCATACCGTGAGCATCAGAGTTTGAGAGACAGGCAGCGGCAGCTCGAATCAGAGATTAATGTCGCTGCCCAGATGCAGCAGTCACTTCTGCCGGAAGATAAAGTCAGTGCACCGGAAGTGGACCTTGGTGTTATCAGTGTGCCTGCCGGTAAAATGAGTGGCGATTATTATCATTATATCCAGGACGACCACGGATGCATTGGTCTGGCTGTCGCGGACGTAATCGGAAAAGGAGTCCCGGCAGCCATGTGTATGTCCATGATTAAGTACGCGATGGACAGCATGCCTGAACAGCGGCTGCAGCCGGCTGCTCTTCTTGAGAGCCTTAACCGTGTTGTAGAACGGAACATTGACAGCAACATGTTCATTACCATGGTCTATGGTTCCTACGATCCTCGAAATCACCGTTTCTACTATGCAGGAGCAGGTCATGAGCCTGGTTTCTATTACTCAAAAAAGACCGATTCCTTTGAAGAATTGACAACAAAAGGACTCGTTCTCGGACTGTCACAAAAAGTGACCTATCAGGAGTATGTGAAAAATGTAGAACCAGGTGATTTCTTTGTGCTGCTTTCCGACGGGGTGACAGAGTGCAGGACGGAAGACGGTTTTATTGAACGTGAGCAGATCACCGATATGATTCGAAAACACATTGACCTGCCGGCTCAGGATATAGTGAACCTTGTGTACCGGGAGCTTGAAAAGATGCAGGACTTCCAGTTGAAGGACGATTTCACACTTTTAATTTTAAGAAGAAGTGTTTAGCCTGATATTTAAAAGGGTATATAGCCATACTATGAGTATATTCGCAATTCAGGAGGGGAAGTTATGAATCTTCATATTGATATAAAAGAGAACGGACCAGAAAGATACGTATCATTGGCCGGTGAAATTGATGTTTATACAGTGCCGAAACTTAAAGAAGAACTCATACCTGTAACAGAAGAGCCGAATAAACAAGTAATTGTGGACCTTTCAGGTATTAATTATATAGACAGTACAGGACTTGGTGTATTTATCGGTGCCCTTAAAGCAACAGACCAGAGCGGGAGTTCGCTGAAGATAACTGGTGTCAACGACCGGGTGCGCCGTCTGTTTACAATCACAGGTCTTGATGAAGTGATTGAAATTGAAGTTAATGAAAGAGAGGAGGCGTAAAAACGGATGTCTACCACGAAACCTGATTTCATTGAGATGAAGCTTCCTGCAAAACCCGAGTATGTCGGGGTGGTCCGCTTGACTGTTTCTGGAATCGCGAACCGTCTCGGTTACTCTTACGATGATATAGAGGATATTAAAATTGCTGTAGCTGAAGCGTGTACCAATGTTGTTAATCATGCATATAAAGGTGAAGCCGACAGCGAGCCGGTGATGACGATCGGATGTGGCGTGTACGAAGATCGTTTGGAACTGATGGTTGCTGACAAAGGAAACAGTTTTGATGTTGATTCATTAAAGCAGAACCTCGGGCCGGTAAGTGCCGAGCAGCCTGTGGAAGAACTTAAGGAAGGAGGGCTTGGGCTCTTCCTGATTGAAACATTGATGGACAAAGTGGAAATTAGCGGAGATTCAGGGGTCATCATTGTGATGACAAAGTTCCTTCAGAGAGATGGGGTGGAACGAAATGGCAACGGAATCTCAACATCGACAACGCAACAATAAGGACTATATCTACGAATGGATTGACGAATTTCAAAGAACAGGGGATGAAGAAATCCAGACCAAACTGGTCATGGAATACGAAGGACTTGTTCATTCCCTTGCGAGAAAATTCTCTAAAGGGCAGCGGCACGATGAGGACCTTATCCAGGTTGGTATGATCGGACTGATTGCGGCCCTTCGCCGTTTTGACCCTGCTTTTGCAAGGAGTTTTGAATCGTTTGCGGTTCCTACCATCGTAGGTGAGATCAAGCGGTTTATCCGTGATAAGACCTGGAGTGTCCATGTTCCGCGGAGGATCAAGGAACTCGGTCCGAAAATCAAAGCAGCGGTTGAAGAACTTACTGTTAACCTTCAGCGCTCTCCCCGTGTAGAGGAGATTGCCAATCAGATCGGTGTTTCTGAAGAGGAAGTCCTTGAGACGATGGAGATGGGCAAGAGTTATCAGGCTCTCTCTGTTGACCGTTCGATTGAAGCTGATGATGAGGGCAGCGCAGTAACCCTTCTTGATCTGGTAGGCTCTACTGAAGAAGGATACGAGAAAACTGATCAGCAGATGCTTCTTCAGAAAGCTTTCCACGTGTTGACCGAACGTGAACGTCAAATCCTTCATTACACGTATTTTGAGAACATGAGCCAGAAAGAAACGGGCGAACAGCTCGGTATCTCTCAAATGCATGTATCACGTTTGCAAAGGAGAGCCCTTCAGAAGTTAAGAGAATCCATTCGTATTGAACCATCGGAGTGCTTGTAAATGATTAAACACCACCAGCTGAACGACATTGAAATAACGTCTTATTACACCGCGAAACAGGGAAACTGGTGTTCGGGTGATGCCTTTTATGTTTCAAGCGGTGATGAGTATGTGATCTGTGCAGTGGTAGATGGGCTTGGCAGCGGAGAGGAAGCGATGGAGGCTTCTTCGGCGGTCATTAAGGTGATTGAAGCACATAAGGATGAAAGCGTTGAAGTACTTATGGATAAGTCCAACAAAGAGTTATGGCAAAAACGCGGTGCTGTGATGACGATCATGAAGATTGATCAGCGCACACAGGAGATCATCTACAGTAATGTAGGCAATATCGGATGTATCTTTTATCCGCCTTCTGGGAAACTGGTAAGGCCTATTCCCTCTAGAGGGTATTTGTCAGGTAAAAGACAGAAGTTCAAAGCTCAGCGGATCAGCTTTGAAAAAGGAATGACCTTTATTCTTTACTCTGATGGACTGACGTTCGATCCTGTTTTTCATCAGTTCATGGCTAAAACCCCGTCGACGAAAAAAGCGATGGAACAAGTGATCGGTGGAATGGCTGATACATCAGACGATACGACGATTTTAATAGGGAAGGTATCTCTCGGCGTGTAGGGGAGATACCTTCTTTCTGTTTGGGTATATCGCACAAGGATAGCGCAGCGCTGAGGAGGATCCCGGACCGCCCGCGGAAAGGGGATGTATTCCGTTCAACAAATGGATTACGATGCAGGGTTGTAACACCCTTCCTAATTCTTATGAAGGGCATCCGTATAGCTGAATAAAGACCATCACTGACGAACGATTTACAATAATGGGCCTGCACAGCAGGTGGTTTTTTCTTTTATTCTCCGATAGAATGAAGAGTAGAAACGGGACAGGAGGCCAAACAAATGGAATGGACCGATGAACAGCATACGTTGCTTAAACATGTGACAAATGCGGTGAAATTAAAGGAAAACCGCGTTAAGAATGTAATTGATTTATCCGAGGAAGGGAACACTGTTCCCTTTATCGCCAGATACCGTAAAGAACTAACCGGAGGAATGGACGAAGAGCAGATCCGTTCTATTTTAAAAGAGTGGGAGTATGCGAACAGTCTCGCTAACCGAAAGAGTGAAGTGATCAGGCTGATTGATGAACAGGAGAAACTCACGCCTGAGCTGAAGAAAAAAATTGAATCTGCAGTAAAACTTCAGGAACTTGAAGACCTGTACAGACCCTATAAACAAAAACGTCGGACGAAAGCAACGATGGCAAAAGAGAAAGGCCTTGAACCTCTTGCGGAATGGCTGCTCTCCATGCCTCAAAACGGAGATCCTGATCAAGAAGCGAAGAAGTATGTTAATGAAGAAAAAGAAGTGGTGAATCAGGAAGATGCTCTGCAGGGAGCGCGGGATATTATCAGTGAAGTCCTGTCTGATGATCCTGAAATAAGGAAGAAGGCCCGTCAGCTTACGAGCAATGAAGGATGGTTCGTCTCCCAGGTGAAAGATGAGTCTTTGGACGAAAAGGGCATCTACGAAATGTATTATACATACGAGGAATCTGTAAAAAAGATCGTCCCTCACCGGGTATTGGCCATGAACCGGGGGGAAAAGGAAAAAGTACTTAAGGTTGGGATCCGCCCGCCCCGGGAACGCATTGTCGCTTTTGTTGAAAAACAGTACATTCCTAAGACGACGGTGGCTGCAGAACACCTGAAAGAAGCGATTGAAGATGGTTACAAACGGCTGATCGAACCGGCTGTTGAGCGGGAAATCCGAAAAGAGGCAACAGAAACCGCTGAAAAACAAGCGATCCACATTTTTTCGGAAAATCTGCGAAATCTTCTTTTGCAGCAGCCCTTAAAGGATAAGGTCGTTCTTGCCGTAGACCCCGCATACCGAACAGGCTGTAAGCTGGCGGTGGTTGATGGTACCGGTAAAGTGCTCGATATTGCCGTCATCTATCCGACGCCTCCACGAAATGAAGTGGATAAAGCGCGGACGGTAGTGAAAAAAATGATTGCAAAACACGGGGTGAATGTGGTTGCCGTAGGTAATGGAACAGCCTCCCGTGAAACGGAGCAGTTCGTAGCAGATACCATTAAAGAGCTTGATCAGGAGGTCTTTTATGTAATTGTGAATGAGGCTGGAGCCAGTGTTTATTCCGCCTCGAAACTCGGAAAAGAAGAGTTCCCGGATCTTCAGGTGGAAGAAAGAAGTGCCGTATCCATCGGCCGCCGCCTGCAGGACCCTCTGGCTGAACTAGTGAAGATCGATCCTAAGTCAGTAGGGGTAGGACAGTATCAGCATGATGTAACCCAGTCCCAGTTGAACGACTCTCTTACGTTTGTCGTTGAAACAGTGGTTAACCAGGTTGGTGTGAATGTGAATACGGCTTCTGTCTCTCTTTTGCAATATGTTTCCGGGCTGTCGAAGTCTGTAGCTACTAACATTGTAAAACGCAGAGAGGAAGAAGGACGGTTTACGAGCCGTGTCCAATTGAAAAAAGTGCCCCGCCTTGGTGCGAAAACTTACGAACAGGCGATCGGGTTCATGCGGATCGCCGATGGAAAACAGCCTCTTGATCAGACCGGCATTCACCCGGAGAGCTATCCTCTGACTAAAGAGATCATGGAGAAGCTGTCCATCGGAGCGGGCGACATTGGGACATCGGCGGTTACGGAAAAGCTTAAGGGGATTAATGCCCAGGAACTGGCAGATACTCTTGGAGCTGGACTGCCTACAGTGAAGGATATTCTCGATGCGCTGGCTAAACCAGGCAGGGACCCCCGCGATGACGTGCCGCCTCCGGTGCTGAAGCAGGATGTTCTTTCAATGGAGGACCTGGAGAAAGGGATGGAACTGAAAGGGACTGTCAGAAACGTGGTGGACTTCGGTGCCTTTGTTGATATCGGTGTAAAGCAGGATGGGCTCGTCCACATTTCCAAACTCACGAACCGTTTTGTTAAACATCCAATGGAGGTTGTCTCTGTAGGTGATGTGGTGACGGTATGGGTGGGAGACGTGGATCATAAAAAAGGCCGTATTGCTCTGACAATGCTTGAGCCGCAGAAACAGACCACATAATGAAAGTGAATAGGAATAGCGTGCACTTCTCTTCCGTTGTTATCAGGCAATGAGCTGATGCTGCCGCCGGTGTAACCGGACGGGCGGCAGCAAAGCCATTGTCTTTTTACTTTCTCTGAGGCTCTCCTTGCATTCAAGAGTAATTTTTATTGAGCATAGATCATGTTTCCTGATCACTGCTTTTGTAATAAAACCAGCATTGGTTCAGTACTTTAATTCTCCGGCGGTCCTTATTGTAGTAGGCTTCTTTTAGTTGCTTTTTCAGCCACGCGGGCATCCAGAATCCTCCTTTACATGGAGATTGGCCTATGGACGTTGAAATGTTCATTAGTATTACATACTATATGCCGTAGGGTTTGTCTGTGTTATTGTAATAAAGTAATCTTGTCTGACTGACGAACAGCGGAGGGGTTGGAGTATGACTGACTTGGAACTTCAAAAGCTTGTGGAAGGTATATCGGAGGCAAGCTTTAACAGACCATTTAAACATAAAGCCACCTTTAACCCCCGGTTAAGAACAACCGGCGGCCGTTATATGCTCCAGTCCCACAATATCGAGATGAACCCGAAACAGCTGGAGCAGTTCGGGGAAGAGGAGTTTATTAAAATTGTTAAGCATGAACTCTGTCATTACCATCTTCATATAGAAGGGAGAGGGTATCAGCACAAAGATGCCGACTTCAAACAACTTCTTAAAAAGGTGGGAGGATCAAGGTTCTGCCAGGTTGTTCCGGGGATGCGCCGAAGATCGAAAACTCTTCACATCTACACGTGTAAAAAGTGCGGGATTCAATTTAGAAGAAAGCGCCAAATTGACTTGAAGCGTTTTGTTTGCGGGAGGTGCAGAGGGCGTCTCGAAAAAATAAAAACAATTTCCCAATAAAACATTGACGCTTATTTTTAACTGTGGTACATTATAAAAGTCGCTGAAACGGACAAGCGTTGAAACGGCGGCTCGAAAGACCTTGAAAAAGGATATTGACTTTGCTTTTAACTTCCGTTAAAATATAAAAAGTCGCTAAAAAACATTATTCCACAGTAGCTCAGTGGTAGAGCAATCGGCTGTTAACCGATCGGTCGTAGGTTCGAGTCCTACCTGTGGAGCCATACGGAGAAGTACTCAAGTGGCTGAAGAGGCGCCCCTGCTAAGGGTGTAGGTCGCGCAAGCGGCGCGAGGGTTCAAATCCCTCCTTCTCCGCCAGTTCTTTTTTAAGCTGGCCCGTTGGTCAAGTGGTTAAGACACCGCCCTTTCACGGCGGTAACACGGGTTCGAATCCCGTACGGGTCACCATTTTTTGTTTACAGAGTTTCAAAGACAACAGCATACGGAGGATTAGCTCAGTTGGGAGAGCACCTGCCTTACAAGCAGGGGGTCGGCGGTTCGAGCCCGTCATCCTCCACCATTCTTATGAATGATGGTCCCGTGGTGTAGCGGTTAACATGCCTGCCTGTCACGCAGGAGATCGCCGGTTCGATCCCGGTCGGGACCGCCATTTTTCATGTGCGGGTGTGGCGGAATTGGCAGACGCGCTAGACTTAGGATCTAGTGCCTTCGGGCGTGGGGGTTCGAGTCCCTTCACCCGCACCATATTATTTTTAGCGGTCGTGGCGGAATGGCAGACGCGCTAGGTTGAGGGCCTAGTGGGGGAGACCCCGTGGAGGTTCGACTCCTCTCGACCGCACCATACATATTCATTATTGATATGTAACGAATGACATATACGCCTATTTTAATAGGCGCCCGTAGCTCAATTGGATAGAGCGTCTGACTACGGATCAGAAGGTTAGGGGTTCGACTCCTCTCGGGCGCGCCATACTTAATTTATACGGGAAGTAGCTCAGCTTGGCAGAGCACTTGGTTTGGGACCAAGGGGTCGCAGGTTCAAATCCTGTCTTCCCGACCATTTTTTAACTTAAAATAATGCGGGTGTAGTTTAGTGGTAAAACCTCAGCCTTCCAAGCTGATGATGTGAGTTCGATTCTCATCACCCGCTCCATAAAATACTTTTAAAAACCTCTTGCAATCAGCTGTCATACAGGATATGATGGGAAAGTTGCTCGGGGGCCTGTAGCTCAGCTGGTTAGAGCGCACGCCTGATAAGCGTGAGGTCGGTGGTTCGAGTCCACTCAGGCCCACCATTTTTGACCTTTGAAAACTAAACAAAAAGCCAAGCGAAACGTGGGATAATGACAAATTATCCCGTCAATGAATGAATTAAATGATGTCAGAGACATCAAACTTTCTATGGAGAGTTTGATCCTGGCTCAGGACGAACGCTGGCGGCGTGCCTAATACATGCAAGTCGAGCGGACTGATGGGGAGCTTGCTCCCCTGACGTCAG